>NZ_JBITLS010000009.1:0-194232 GCF_044465465.1 Nonomuraea sp. NPDC049655 | reverse complement strand
TTCGGGCAAGGTGCTGGCCATCGAGAACGCCAGCCTCGATTACGGTGCCAGCGTGAACCAGTACGACTCCGGCACCCAGGACAACGAGAAGTTCCGGCTGGAGCCCATCAGCGACGCCAACTGGTAGCTCACAAGGTCGGGCACGTCCGTGCCGTCCGTGCGCCGGACGGCCGGGCGTACCTGACATCGCGGTTCACCATCTCCGCACTGCCGGGCAGCAGGCAACTGCCACAGAACGGGCGGCCCGGAACCCCTCGGGCGGGGTCCCCGAGTCGTCGGAACAGCGTCTATGGTGCGCGATCCTGCGGGGATCAGTCTGGGTTGCGCATCACAAAGACGCTTCAGATGACCACCGATCGGAGTTGAGCCAGAATCTGGCGGCGAGGGCTTTCTGCTGATCATTTCCCAATTCCGGCTTCCCGGCGGTCGTCCCTACCTGTACATCCCTGCTTACGCGGTAGCCCTTGTTCAGGATGACCGGGTAGTAAAACGCGCTGGTGGATCCTGCGTATGGGCCGTCTTGTGGCGGACCCCCCTCTGAACCGCCTGCTTGGGGACCCGTCGGGGACCACACGCCCTGCTCGCGCCGGGTGTGCAGCTGCCACAGTTCGTCGGCCACCGCGTCCGGTTCGTGGCGGGCGCCAGGGCCGATGGGGCCGACCACCGTGAGCTGCGCGGCGTGGACCCCGTCGTCGCCGAGCGCGTCGTGGAGCATGCGGGACGTGGGCTGACTCGGCCGCATGGGCGACCGCGGACACCGCCCGGTCGCGGTGCGGTTCGACAGCGGCGCCGCCGGTGGTGAGCAACAGCGTGCCACGGCCACGGCGGCGCATGTCCGCGGCCACCGATTGCACCGCCGCCGTGGCGGCGACGACGCTGAGCGCCGGCGCGTTCGCGACGTCCCGCGGCTCGGTGTCCAGTACCGGTTTGCTCCACTTCAGGCTCGGCCGAGGGCCGGCCGTAGCGCTCGCAAGAGCCGCCGACCGGGCCCCTTCGCGTGAAGGAGCGTTCAGGCAGGATCGGACCGCCCGCGAACGGTCTGGAACGTTCCCGCCGCGGTGAACGCGTTGGCGATCGGCGCGATGAGCGAGGCCAGGCGGCGGGCACCCGCGTCGCCGATCGGCGCCCACAGAGCGGCGCAGTGCTCGTCGGTCTCCACGTCGATGCGCTCACGTGCCGCACTGCCGGCGGCGGTGATCGCAGCGTTGGAGTCGAGCCAGCCGCGCGCGACGAGGCGTGCCGTCGCCGCGCTCCACTCCTCGTCGTCCCACTGGCGGGTCGCTCGTGCGAGAGCCGTCGGGAGGCGGCCGGTTGCGGTGTGCAGAACGAGGCAGTCGCACGGCCCGAGGTCGTTGTCGGCGAGTACGACGAGATGGGCGTCGCCGCGCCACTCGCGCGCCACCGTGATCTGCTGCCAGAGCGCGACGAGAGGATCGGCGGGAAGCACGACCGAGGCGTTCGCGGCGGCCAGCACCTTGCCGGCGTAGTCGGCGCCGGCGACGACCGGGTCGATCAGCGAGCGCGCCTCGGCAAGGTGGTCGTCGGTGAGCTGTACGTTGACGCGTCGCATCGCCCGGCCGGCGGCCAGGAAGCGGGCGGCCTGCCATCGCCCGGGCGGTGCGACGTCCCACACGCCCGCCATGGCCCGCACTGCACGCGGGCTGAAGTTGTAGAAGGCCGCGAGCGTGACCTGCCACGGAACCGCGCCCATCGCGGCCGACCTGAAGGCCAGATACGCCGGCCCGCGGTCGCTCACGCCGAGCTCGACCGCCTCCTCGGCGGTTTCGGGGACGAGATAGATGAACAGGTGGGCGGCACTGATGGCGCGGCTGATGTCACGGACGGCGTTCAGGTCCATCAAGCCGTCGCCGGGGCGGGCGGAGTCGGGAAGGTGCATCGTGGTTGTTTCTCCTGGGAGTCGGGCGGTGCTGTCAGGCGGGTGTCTCGGCGGTCGCGATCAACATCGCGCGTCCGAGGGTGTGACCGGCCATGGTGAAGCCGAGGATGGCCGGCGTGGCGTCGGCCGGGACGCCTGTCGAGGGGATGTCGAGGGCGTGCACGACGACGAAGTAGCGGTGCGGGCCATGTCCGGCCGGCGGGGCGGCGCCGATGTAGCGGGCCACGCGGGCGTCGTTGGGCAACTGGTAGGCGCCCTCCGGCAGCTGTGAGCCGGTGTCGTCGCCGGCTCCCTCGGGCAGTTCGGTGACGGTGGCGGGGATGTCGGCGACCGCCCAGTGCCAGAACCCGGACCCGGTGGGGGCGTCGGGATCGTAGACGGTGACGGCATAGCTCTTGGTGCCGTCCGGGGCGCCGGTCCAGGACAGCTGCGGGGATGTGTCCTTCCCGCCGGGCAGGCCGGAGGAGCGTTGCTCGGGCGGCCAGGGGGCGCCGTCGGTGACGGTGGTGCTGGTGACGGTGAAGGAGGCCGCCTTGGGAAAGCGGGCGAAGGGGTCGTAGGCAGGCACAGCGGTCGTTCCTTTCCGGACGAGTGCGGCTTACTTAATCGACCGTAGCACAAATAATCGATTATTTGAGGATCGTCTATGATGAGCTCATGGCTCAGATGGCGCACCCCTCGATCTCGCCGGGGAAGCAGATGCTCTCCGAGCAGGTCTACGCACACCTGCGGGACGCGATCATGCGCGGCGACCACCCTCCTGGCGCCCCGCTCAAGCCGCAGGACCTGGCCAAGGAGCAGGGCGTCAGCCTGGCCGTGGTGCGCGAGGCGCTCGTGCGGGTGGTCGGCGAGGGGCTCGCCGACCGGCTGCCCAACCGCGGCTTCGCCGTCCCGGCCTTCTCCGACCGCCGCTGGCAGGAGGTCGCGGAGGCCCGTCGGACCGTCGAACCGGTCGTCCTGCGTATGTCCATCGAGCGCGGCGACCTCGACTGGGAGGCCCGTGTGCGGGCCGCCCACCATCGTCTGGTTCGCACTCCGGCGTACGTGCCGGAGGAGGGCGAGTACTACACCGGCGCTTGGGCCGAGGCTCACAGGGCCTTCCACCGCACGTTGCTGGAGGGGTGTGGCAACCGCGCGCTGTTGGAGACCTTCGACCGGCTGTGGACCGCGAGTGAGCTGGCCCGCCGTTGGTCGGCGCACCGCAACCCCGGCCGGGACGGCGCCAAGGAGCACCGCAGACTGGAGGAGGCGGCGCTGGCCCGCGACGCCGACACCGCGGCCGAGGTCCTGGTCCGGCACCTCACCTTGACCGCGGTTGCTCTGACCGACGACTCCGGCCAGGCCACCTAGGCCCACGCCGCAACGGCGAGCAGGACGCCGGTTCCCTCCAGCCCCAGAGGCCGGCCCTTCTAGATCCAGAGGCTGCCCAAGAGCCAGAAAAGCGCCCTGACCAGGGCCCTGGTCATCGGACGGGCCACGGAGGAACGCGGAGGAAATGCGGCGGAAGCCGGGCCGGGCCGTCAGTATCCAAGGACATCCGGCATCCAAGGACATCCGGCCTCGGAGCTGCCTATATTTCAGGCAACGGAATTCTCCTGTTGGAGGGCTAGGTGTCCGATGTGTTCGCCAAGGATCTCAGCCGCCGGGTCGTGACCAGGATCGCTCCCGCCGAACTGCCGCTGTTCGACCAGACCTGGGACGCGCTCGGCGGCAGGACCAGGCCGAGGTCGCATCGGGATCCGCTCGGTTTCGGGTTGCCGGGGGTGGACGAGCTGCTGGTGACGGCGATCGTCTCCGGCGTCGTGACCACGGTGCTCGCGGACGTGGGCAAGGACGTCGGCTCGTGGACCGGCCGGCTGATCGGCCGGTTGCGCCGCCGTCCGCGGGAGCTGCCCGAGGCGCAGCCGGCGGGGCCGGCGCCGTTGCCGCCGGCCCGGCTGACGGAGATCCGCAAGGTCGCCTACCACAAGGCGCGCCGGATGGGCATGTCGCAGGCGCAGGCCGACGCGCTGGCCGACGCGGTGGTGAGCGAGCTGGCCCGCAACCCGTCATGAGAGGCCGTCTCCCGTCGGCCACCACGTCCGCGTTCGTCCTGCTGATCAGCCTGGCGTTCGCGACGACCGCGATCTACCGGCCGGGGATCTTCGACCTGCTGTCGGTGCAGGGGGCGGAGGTCCCGGCGAAGGTCAGAGAGGCGTGCCAGCTCGCGGCGCTGAAGGGCCTGGACGATCCCGCGTGCGACGTGATGAGCCGCGGGGCTCACCAGGATCTCCGGCTCGGCGTGGTGCTCTGTTTCGGGACGCTCATCCTGCTCACCGGGCTGCAGTACTGGTTCGGCCCGGCCTGGCGGATCCGCCGCCGGCGGCTGCGTCCGGTCGGCGGCGAGGTCGGCGAGGAGTTGCGGCGGACGGCGGCGGAGGTGCTCGGCGGCCGCCGGGTCGTCTTCCTGCTCGACGTGCTCGACCCCGCGGTGGCCGGGCTGGCCTTCGGCCGGGCCGGGCGCCGGTACGTGGTGATCAGCCGGGGCACCTGGATGTCGTTCGAGCGCGATCGGCCGCTGTTCCGGGCGGTGGTGCTGCACGAGCTGGCGCACGTGCGCAACAGGGACCTGACCATCACGGCGGTCACGCTGGCGATGTGGCGGTCCTACGCCGCGGTGATCCTCGTGCCGGGCCTGCTCGCCGCCGTGAACGGGGTGGTGTCGGGGCAGGCGCCGTTCCTGCGGGCGGAGCTGATGCCGTTCGGGGCGCGCGCGGCGCTGTCGTGGTTGTTCGCCGCCCAGATCGCCGGGCTGGCGGTGTTGTCGTGGCTGACCCGTTCGGTGGTGCTGCAGTCGCGTGAGCTGATGGCCGACGCCCGCGTGTTGTCGTGGGAGCGGGACGCGACGCCGCTGCGCCGCGTGTTCGAACAGGCGCCGGCGCCGCGCCGGTGGCCGGTGTCGCTGCGGGTGCGCACCCATCCGCATCTCGCCGTCCGGCGGGCCGCGCTGGAGGACGAGGAGCCGCTGGTCCGCCAGGGTTTCGTCTTCCCGCTGGCGCTGGGCGGCTGTTTCTCCCTGACCATGGATCCGGCCACGTCGCTGACCGCGCAGGGACGCACCAACACGCTGCCGTGGCCGGCGGAGGTGTTCGCCCTGCTGCTGGCCGTCGCGCTGGGGTTGCGGGCGTTGCGGGCCGTGGGGGCGCGCGGCGACGCCGTGCACGTGCCGCTGGGCCTGGCCGTGGGGCTGGCGGGCGGCTGGGTGCTGGCCCCGAGCAGGATGACCGACCATGCGCTGGCGCCGTTCCCCGTGTCGGTGCAGCTCGCCGGGCTGGTGGTGCTGGCGGCGGCGGGCCTGCTGCTGGGGGTGTGGGTGCGGTGGGTGGCGCGGGTGTGGGCGCCGCGGGTGCACGGGCCGCGGTCGGCGTTCGGGCCGCTGCTGCTGATCGCGGTGGTCGTGACGCTGGGCGCGCGGGGGTTCTACGACGTCCAGGCCGACATCATCATCGCCCACGTCCAGAGATATCCCGCCGTTTCCGACCCGCTGGCGCAGGTCCTGATCAGCGCGCAGATCATGCTGGACTCCCGCCTGTCGGCGGGCGTCCTCCTGCTGCTCGCCGTCGTCCTGCTCATGCTGGCCCCGATGGCGGTACGTTTCGTCACCGTCGGCGAACGCCGCCCGCCCGCGCCCCGGCGCACCGGCCGCGTCGTCCTGGCGGTGGGCTGCGCGGCCGCCGCGGCGCTGGTCACGGCGATGGTGTCGGGCACGGTCAACGGCTACGTCTTCCAGAGCTCCGGCACCGCCTTGTCGGGCGTCATCGCGACCGGAGCCGCCGCCGGCGCCGCCCTGGCGGCCTGCGTGGCCGGGTTGTCCGGGACGTCGCCGGTCGCGAAGGGCATGCTGACGGGGCTGGCCGCGGCCGTGCTCTACGCCCTCGCGCTGGAGCTGGTGTGGCTGCCCTTGCGGACGGCGCTGCCGTGGCTGATCCACATGATCATCCTGGAGCGCATGCTGGAGGCCGCGCTGATCGCCGCGCTGGCCACGGCCCTGCTGGCCCGCCTGCTGCCCGTCCGCGGGGAGCAGGCCCCGGTCGCCGGCGTGCCCGCGCCGGGGTGAGACCGGCCTTCCGGAGGCTACTGCGTTCTCATCAGGTCCCAGAAGGACCTGTGGCGATCGGCGCCCGGCAGCCAGGGCGCGAGGTCCCGGAACCAGCCGACCCGCGCGGCCGGCAGCACGACATGGCCGGACTCGTCGTCGCCCCAGCCGTCGGCGAACAGCAGGAACTGCCGGTAGCTCGGCGGCAGGGCCGTGCCCAGCCGGTCTTCGAGCCGGCTGACCTCCGCCTCACCGGCCGGGGGGTGCAGGCCGTTGCCCGGGGCGGGCGGCGGGCCTTCGGGGCTGCGGGGGTCAGGCCCTTCGCCGCGAAGAGGGCGGACCAGCCGTACTGGGGGTTCATGGCAGGCGACCGTATCCGCCGGGGCCGACATTCCGTGCGGCCCGGCGGTTGGGATGATGAGCGCATGGACGCCCCCATCCCTGTCGACACCGATGCCTGGCCGCGCCGGCAGCACTTCGAGCACTACCGCCGGGCCGTCCCGTGCACGTATTCGATCACGGTGGAGATCGACGTCACCGCGTTCACGGCGGCGCTCGGCCGGTCGCGGCGCAAGTCCTACCTCGCGCAGGTCTGGGCGATCGCCACGGTCGTCAACCGGCACGACGAGTTCA
Source organism: Nonomuraea sp. NPDC049655 (assembly GCF_044465465.1). NCBI lineage: Bacteria > Bacillati > Actinomycetota > Actinomycetes > Streptosporangiales > Streptosporangiaceae > Nonomuraea > Nonomuraea sp. NPDC049655. The sequence continues at coordinate 187,627 of NZ_JBITLS010000009.1, read as the reverse complement.
GGATGTGCCTGACCGCCTCCGGCGACCCGGCCGTCTGGCCCGTCGTGCATCCGGCCTTCACGGTCTTCAACCCCGAACGCGAGACGTTCGCGTGCGTGTGGGCGCCCTACGATCCCGACTTCGCCGCCTTCCACGACGTCGCCGCTCCCCTGCTCGCCGAGCACGCCCGCGCCACCGAGTTCTTCCCGCAGGGGCCGCCGCCGCCCAACACGTTCGACGTGTCGAGCCTGCCGTGGACGTCCTTCACCGGGTTCAACCTCAACATCGGCGACAACTGGGACCACCTCGCCCCCATCTTCACCCTCGGCCGGTACACCGAGCGCGACGGCCGGGTCCTGCTCCCCCTCGCGCTCCAGGCGCACCACGCCGCCGCCGACGGGTTCCACTCCGCCCGGCTCGTGAACGAGCTGCGGACCCTGGTCGCGGACCCGTCCTGGGTCGACCGGAGCCCGGCCTCCTGAACCAGCGCTGACCTCCGCCCCCGCCCCGGCCCTTGCGGGCACGGGCCGGGGCGCGCTTCGCCATGCCTCGAATCAATCGCTCGGAATTGCTACGTTGTGCCGGCCTGTCCGGCATCGGCACCGCATGGCATCTCCAGCGGCGACCCGGCAGGACCTACGCGGTGCTGGAGGCCGAGACCGTCTCGGCGGCACGTGGGACCTGTTCCGCTATCCGGGCGTCCGACATCTTCCCCCTCAGCTACGCCTTCCAGCCCTGGCGCGGCCGCAAGTCCCTGGCCGACGGCGACGCCATCCGCCGCTACATCGAGGACACCGCCCGCGACCACGGCTACGTCTGCGCTGGCTACTACGACTACGACCACGGCCACCAGCCGAAGTTCAAGGGCGCCGAGCACTTCGGCGGCCGGTTCGTGCACCCGCAGTTCTGGCCGGACGACCTCGACGTGACCGGCAAGAGCACCGTGGTGATCGGCAGCGGGGCCACCGCGGTCACCCTGGTGCCGGCGCTGGCGAAGCGGGCGGGGCACGTCACGATGGTGCAGCGCTCCCCGACCTACCTGACCTCCCTGCCCGACGTGGACCCGGCGGCGGCCCCGCTGCGCCGCCTGCTTCCCGCGCGTACGGCCCACCGGCTGCTCCGCGCCAAGAACGTCCTGAGCAGCCGGCTCACGTACTGGCTGAGCCGACGCTACCCGGAGCAGACCAAGCGGCACCTGCGCAGGGGCATCCAGCGGTACCTGCCCGACCCGGCCCTCCTCGACCGGCACTTCACCCCCCGGTACCAGCCGTGGGACCAGCGGCTGTGCGTCGTCCCCGACGGCGACCTGTTCCGCGAGGTGGCCGCCGGGCGCGTGTCGATGGTCACCGACCGGATCGCCCGTCTCACCGAGCACGGGATCGAGCTGGAGTCCGGGCGCACGCTGGAGGCGGACGTGATCGTCTCCGCGACGGGCCTGTCGCTGATCCCCCTCGGCGGGATCGCCGTGTCGGTGCAGGGCCGCCCGGTCGATCTGGCCGAGACCACCGCCTACCGCGGGCTGATGCTGAGCGGCCTGCCCAACCTGGCCTTCTGCGTCGGCTACACCAACGCGTCGTGGACGCTGCGGGCGGAGCTGTCCTCCCGTTACGTCGTCCGGCTGCTCGACCACATGCGGCGGCACGGCCTGACCACCGCGATGCCCGCGCTGCCGCGCGACGTCGCCCGCCGTCCGCTGCTCGGCCTGACCTCCGCCTACGTCCAGCGCGCGGCGCACCTGTTCCCGCAGCAGGGCGACCGCGCGCCGTGGACGGCCGGCCAGAACTACCTGACCGACCGGCTGCGGTCGGCGTTCCTCGACGTCCGCAAGGGGATGATCTTCGATGGGTGAGCAGTACCGGGTGGTGGCCCTGGGCGGCGCCGGCGCGATGGGCAGGCCCGTCGTCGAGGCGCTGGCCGCGCGGCCGGACATCGCCGACCTGGTGATCGCCGACCGCGACACCGCCGCCGCCGCGCGGCTGTCCGTCAAGTACGCGAACGCCTCGGCCGCGACCGTGGACGCCGCCGACCCGGTCCGGCTGCGCGAGCTGTTCCGCGACGCCGACCTGGTCGTCAACACCACCGGCCCGTTCTTCCGGCTCGGCGTGCCGATCCTGCGGGCGGCGATCGAGAGCCGTACCCACTACGCCGACATCTGCGACGACTGGGAACCGACCCTGGACATGCTCGCCATGGACGCCCAGGCGCGGGACGCGGGCGTGACGGCCGTGATCGGGGCCGGCGAGAGCCCGGGCACCAGCAACATGCTGGCCGCGCTGGCGACCCGCGAGCTGGACACCGTCGAGAGCGTCCACACCGCCTGGCCGGTGGACGTCCCGTTCGTCGGCGACGACCCCGCCGACGCCTCGGCGGGCGGGGAGTCGGCCGCCGTCGTCCACTGGATGCAGCAGCTGTCCGGCACGATCCGCGTCTGGGCCGGCGGCGTGCCCGCCGAACGGCCGCCGCTCGAACCCGTCAGGCTCGACTACCCGGGGCTGGGCCCCGGCACCGCCTACACCGTCGGCCATCCCGAGCCGCTGACGCTCCCGGCCACCTGCTCGATCACCGGCGACTCCGCCTGCGTCATGGTGGTCAGGCCGGAGACGGCCGCGTACCTGATGAGCCTGCGCGAGGAGATCGACCGGGGCGGGCTCTCCCTGGAGCAGGCCGCGGCCGCGATCGAGCGCCCGACCGCGGGCCGCTTCGCCCGCTCCGCCGTGCGCCGGCTCTCGCTGCGCGGCCCCGGCTCGCTGCCGCCCTTCTTCGCGCTGGCCGCCGGCGTCCGGGACGGCCGGCCGTGCCGGATCGGCGCGCGGCTGATCGGCTCGCCGCGCGGGATGGCCAGGGCGACCGGGATCCCGCTGTCGCTGGCGGCAGCGCAGATCCTCGACGGCTCGGTGCGCGCCGCCGGCGTCCATCCCCCGGACGCCGCGCTCGACCCGGAGAGGTACTTCGCGGAGCTGGCCGTCCACTGCGACCCGCCGCGCGCCGGCCGCGACGAGGTGGTCACCGTGGACCGGACCCCGTGACCGGAGTCGATCGCCCGCTCACCGGGGTCCGCGGCGACCGTCGCAGCGCTTCAGCGAGAAGGCGTAACTCCGCCTCGGTGACCCTCGACTGCCCCGTCTTCGATGGTGATCTCGGGTTGACGAGCGAAACAGCTGGTCAGCTGCATTTGTGGAGTGTCAGGGACGCCGCGGGCCGCAGGTGCTGCCGAGCCCATTCCTCGAAGCTGGTGAGCGGAAGGCCGAGGTCCCTGGCGTACTGCGGGCGGGCCGGCTGGCCGGCTATGTTCATCCACTCGTGTGAGGCGCCCATCGCCGGCATTCCGGCGGCGAGTGCCTGTTCCTCGGTCATGTCCGGCGCGGGCAGGTGTGTGCCCAGCGCGCGGGAGAGAACCTCGGCGACCTCCGTCATGGACAGATAGTCACTCGCCAGCTCCAGCTCGACCCCGTGGAACCGCTCCGGCTCGGCGATGGCTGCGGCGGCTGCCCTGCCGATGTCGTCCACCGCGGCGAGGGACAGCCGGGTGTCCGGCTTCACGACGCTCACCAAACCGCCTTCCACACCCCGCGGGAACAGGAAAGCCATGGACGGCAGGAAGTTCTCCATGAAGAAACCCGGTTTGAGGATCGTCCAGCGGGAGAAGCCGGCCGCACGGACCCGGTCCTGGATCGTGCTCTTGGCTCCCAGGCTGGCGTCCAAGGAGCCCCAGCGGCCTGCGACCCAGCCGGGAGCCTCGGTGTGCTGACCGGCGCCACTGGTGGAGGTGTGCACGAACTGCGGCACTCCCGCAGCCTGCGCGCCCTCGATGAGGTTGACGGCCTGGGCCACCTCTCCGTCGAAATCGAAACCTTCGGCGGCCAGGGCGGGCATCTGAACGGAGAAGACGGCGCGGACACCCGTGGCGGCCCGCACCACCGAATCGCGATCGTGGAGGTCACCGGTGACCAGATCGGCGCCCAGCGCCTCGACGGCCTTGGCTCGCTGGGTGTCGGGGTGACGCACGAGGGCGCGTACGGGTACGCCTGCGGCGAGCAGGGCTCGGGCGGTGGCGCCGCCCTGCCTGCCGGTGGCGCCGGTGACCAGGACGGGTGCGGGATGTGCAGTCATTGCGCTCCTCGGAGCTATAAACGGCGGGGGTCGCCGTTTTCTGTGCGATAAGATATGGCGGGCCCCGCCATTTAGCAACCCTGGAGATGACTCCCATGCCCGACCGCCAGCGCGCAGACGCCCGGCGCAACTATGCGCGCATCCTCGCCGTGGCCGAGGAGGAGGTCGCCGCGTACGGGGCAGGCGCTTCCCTGGAACAGATCGCGCGCGTCGCGGGGGTCGGCTCGGCCACCGTGCGCCGCCACTTCCCGACCCGCCGGGCGCTGCTGGAGGCGGTCTCCCATCAACGCATCGAGGCCCTGGCCGCCCGTGCCCGCGAGCTGACAGGCAAGGGCGACAGCCGTGACGCGCTCCTGCAATGGCTCAGTGACGTCGTCGCCTACTGCGTCGCGGCCCGAGGGCTGGCGGCGGCGCTGGCCTACGACGGGGCCGAGACCGACCCCGTACACGAGAACACCTGCTCGGCGATGATGGCGGAGGCGGGGAACCCCCTGCTGCAGCGCGCCATGCAGGATGGGGCGGTGGCGGAAGGCGTCACCGTCGCCGACCTGATCGCGCTGATCGTCGGTGTCGTCCTCGCGACGGAGCACCACCCTGACCCGGCGGCCCGCGCGGACCGGCTGTTCCAGCTGGCCGTGGCGGGTGTGAGCCCGCGGGGCTGAGCGGCCTTCATCGGTGACAAGGTCTGCGTGACCGGCGCCGTCGGGGCGCAGGCCCGGGAGGACAACAGGACCGCCGGGGACCGCGTCGCCCCTCCCTGGAACCGAACGCCAACGGAAATGGGGTGCAGTTCGTCTTCAGGGAGCCTACGAGGGGTCGCCCCCGGACGCGCGGGGCGGGCACGGCGGCCCGACCCCGGAGGCGGCTCCCGTGACTAGCACGACCGGCGTTTCCCCATCACGAGATGATCGCCTGCGACGTCGAGGGCAGCGCCGGCCCGATCGCCCGCCGGGCGCCCGGGGTGCGCCCGTGTCCCCAGCCGATCTGCCGGCGGTATCCGCCCAGCAGCCCACGCTCGGCCAGTTCCGTCACATCGGGCGGCTCCGGGAGCGGGTGCGCGGCCGGGGCCACGTACAGGGCGTCCACCGGGCAGTACGCCTCGCACATGAAGCACGTCTGGCAATCGCCCTGCCGCGCGATCAGCGGCACCCCGTCGTCCCCGCGTACGAACACGTCCGTCGGACAGGCCTCGACGCACTTGTCGCAGGCGATACACCGGTCGCGCAGCACGATCTCGATCACGACGCCACCGCCAGCGGCCACCCGGTCTCCGGCAGCACCCAGACCTCGTCGAGCCCCCCGGAGATCAGCCGGTGGTGCTGGGCGGGGTCGGAGCCGGGGTGGTCGGCACGCTTGTGCATGCCGCGGCTCTCGGTCCTGGCCAGCGCGCTGGCGTACATCCATCGGGCGTGGGCCGCCATCGCGGCGGCCGAGCGGGCGCGCACGACGTCGGGGCCGTCGGCGTACAGGCCCTGCCTGGCCCGCTTCCAGGTCTCGTCGAGCGCGGCCAGCGCGGGCGCTAGCCGGTCGCCGTGGCGCAGGTAGTTCTTCTCGTACGGCAGCACCTCGGCCTGGACCGCCTCGATGATCTCGCGATGCCCGGCCGGGTCGCCGCCGGTCGGCCGCAATCCGGCGCCGCCCGCCCCGCGCACGGTCCGCGTGGCCGCCTGAGCGCCCAGAGCACGGGCGTGACGGGCCGCGGCCTGCCCCGCCCAGGTGCCGGAGGACATCGCCCAGGCCGCGTTGTGGCTGCCGCCGCCGGTGAAGCCCCCGCAGATCGGTTCCCTGGTGGCCGCGTCGCCGGCGGCGTACAGGCCCGCGACGGAGGTGGCGCAGTCGTAGCCGGTCAGGCGGATCCCGCCGGTTCCGCGTACGGTCCCCTCCGCCAGGAGCGTGACGGGGAAAAGCTCGGTGAACGGGTCGATCCCCTGCCGGTCGAAGGGCAGGAAGAAGTTGGGCTGAGCCAGCCGCATCGCCTGCCTGATCCCCTCCCCCGCCTGGTCGAGGCGGCAGAAGACGCGCTCGGACAGCAGCGCCCGCGCGATCACCGACCGGCCGTGCGTGCTGCCCGCCCCCTCCAGGACACTTCCGTCGGCATGGTAGAAGGTGGCGTAGGAGTAGAAGGCGGTCTTGGTCACGGAGGTGAACTCCGGAGCGATCGCGTAGGCGTTGGAGAACTCCATCCCGGACAGCTCGGCCCCGGTCTCCGCCGCGAACAGGGCGCCGTCGCCGGTGTTGACGTCACAGCCGAGCGCCTTGCTGAGGAAGGCGCAGCCGCCGGTGGCCAGCACCACCGCGCCCGCGCGCACTCGGTAGGAGCGATCGTGCTGCCTGCGGTGGCCGGCCGCGCCCGCGACCGCGCCGTCCGCGTCCACCAGCAGTTCGGTGACAGGGCTGTGGTCGAGCACGCGCACCCCCGAGCGGCGCGCGCGGATGCGCATGCGGCGCATGTACTCCGGGCCCTGCAGGCCGCGCCGGATCTGCCGGCCGTACTCACCCACCGGGAAGGGGTAGCGGCTCACCTCGGCCAGCTCGTTCATGTTCGCGTACGTCTGGTCCAGGGTCCGGGCCATCCAGGCGCGATCGGAGAGGTACCCGCCCAGGGCCTCCCGGGAGGCCATCGCCGCCTCGCGGGAGGCCGGGTCGGGATCGACGTACCAGACTCCGGTGCCGGCGGCAGCAGTGGCGCCGCTCGTGCCCAGGTAGCCCTTGTCGACCAGGACGACGTCGGCGCCCGACTCGGCTGCCTTGACGGCGGCCCAGGCGCCGGCCGGCCCGCCGCCGGCCACCAGGACGTCTGCGATGAGATCCAGATCCGTCATGACTCCCTCCTCATGGGAGATCCGCAGGGCGCGAACGCCCAGTAGGAGGCCACCCCCTTGTACGGGCGGCCCTCGCGCCACGCCGCGACCTGGTCCGGCCGGCCGAACACCTCCAGATACTCCTCGACCTGCCGCTTGGCCTGGTCCCACGGCAGTACGGGCTCGTGGTCGGAGCCCTCGGGGCCGACGAACGGGGCCAGCGGCTCGATCACGGTGTCCAGGCCGGGCTGCCAGAACACGCCGGTCGAACGCCTGGTGACCGAACCACCCGCGACCACCCGGTGCGTACCCGCGGACAGGCGGCCGTTCGTCCACTTGGTGAGCATGTGACCGGAGAACGGCGGTGGAGGGGAGCCCGCGCGCAGGGTCCCGCCGCGTCGGGGTGGCGCGGACACCGCGGCGTCGGCGTCCGCACCGGACTGCGGGGCCCCGCCGTCCGCGCCGGTCAGCGGAGCACCGCCACCTGCACCACTGGCGGCCGGCAAGAGCGAGAGGGCTCCCCCTCCTGTCCCGGCGAGCAGGACCCGCCTGGTGAGATCGGTGGCCCCCGCAAGGGCGGGCCGGTTGAAGGGACGGAGGGATTCCCTCATGGGTGCTCCTTCACGACGAACTTCAACCCACTATTCAGGTAGGAATACTCTGATGTCAACCCATGGAGACGCCACCGCCGTCCAGCCCGCGAGGACGGCCCGTCACGGCCGGGCGCCGGGCTTGCGCACCCTTCCCGACGCCTCGGCGACCCTCCGAAGGAGGCCGGGCAGCGCGCGCGAAGAACCTCCGCCGGCGCGTGCTGGAGCACCGACGCCTGGAGAGGCGAGACGACCAGCCCTGCGGCGGCGCTCCGGCACCTGGCGCACGCCGCCGGCAGCACGGGCAGGCCGGCCCGGAGAGCGAACAGCCCGGCGAGACCGCGCGCGAGCATGGCGCACGCCGACAGCCCGAGGCCCCTTCTGCAGGAACATGGTCAGGCCGCCCGTCAGCAGCAGGCCGACCACGTCGAGGTCCAGCGAGCCCAAGCGGCTCCGCGCTGAAGACAGGCGACGGGCCGCGAGCACCAGCGCGACCAAGCCGAACGGCGCCGCGAGGAGGAAGACCAGCCGCCAGCCCACGCCCGGACCGAAGGCCGCGATTGACGGCCCCGCCCAGCGGCGGTCCGACGGTGAAGATCGCCATTCCGGCGAGGAAGAACGGCTTCCCGCCCCGGATGTCGCCGTTCAGCAGGGAATTGTCGAGCAAGGTGGTGAATCCGCCAGCGGCGCAGACGACCAGGACCCGGCGCCCAGCGGCGGCGAAGCCCGTGGTCACCGGAACGGCTCCGGAGCCGGGGGGCTGTGGGCGGGGGGCGTGCTCCGTGACATCGGCGGGTTCATCCTGTGGGGGCTCAGCCGACGATCCGCTTCTCGAAGCAGGTGGAGCAGGTCATCGAGGTGTAGGGCGGGAAGATCGGGATGCGGGTGTAGCCCTCCCACTCGTACAGGCGGATCGCGTCAGGCTGGCGGTCGCCGGTTTGCGGGATGACGCGTCGCGCGCCCAGCGCGCCCGCGGCCTCCTCGGCCGCGGCGAGCAAGGACCGCGCCTTCCCGAACGCCTCCCATACCCCCGGGAAGGGACCCGACCCCACCCCGAGCTCGAGCCGGCCGCCGCTGAGCTCGTCGAGCGTCGCCGCGTCCTCAGCGATCTTGAGCGGGTCCTCCAGTGGCGGCACCAGCACGCCGGTGCCCAGCCGGATCCCGCGTTGCCGTCATCCCAAGCACCGCGAGATCTACGCCGAGGCCTCCACCCGTTACCGCAACCCGCAGGCCCGGCTGCTGGAGGGCGCGAAGACTGAGCATTGTCATCGAAGGTTGATGGCCACTACGGTGTCTCACCGAAGGTTGAGTGATTGCTGGGGCCGGACATCTGTCGCATCCCACCGACAGCGACGTTCGAGGTCTGCTACGCCGCCGGGGACCGCGGCTCGTGCGATGTCCCGTTAGACGAGGCGGGTTGCAGTACGCGGGTTGGATTCACAAGTTGGCGGAAGTCCGTCCACACGTGGAGCAGTGATCGCCGACCGGGTCTGGAGGCGTGATCGAGAAACGATCGCATGCGTTCACCGCGACCATGGCGGCGAGCTGGCTCGTGGTCGTGACTGGACGGTATCTGCTGTGGCTGGAGTACTACGACCGGATCATCGAGCAGCTGATCCTTGGGATCGCGTTCGTCGTGGCCGGGCTTTCCACGTTGTGGTGGGCGCAGAGACTCATACGCCGCCGTGGTGACGTCCGCAGTTACGTCGCGGCCGGTGCGGCGGTCGTCCTGTGCGCCGCCGTTGTGGTGCTGCCCTGGAACGGGATCTTCGGACGTACGTGGTTCGCGGTCCATCACGGCAAGTTCACCGCGCTGGCCCAGCTGGCCAAGGACAGGAAGCTGTCGGCGGACATGCCTTCGGGGGGCTGGGTGCATCTGCCTGATGAGTTCGATGTCCTGCAATTTGATCATGTCAGTACGCAGGATGTGCCGATCGAGCTCTACCCCGGACGTGTTCTCACGATGGGCCTGTCGAACGAGGAAGTGTCGGAGAACATGTTCCTCTACATCTACGACCGGCCTGACGCCGCGCGGATAAGCCCCTGTGATCTCACCGCGACCACGTTCGACGATTACTGGTGGTGCAGCCGCCTGGGTGACGGCTGGTGGTGGCTGGCGCGCAAGTCGAACTATCCGGATATGGACGAATAGGCGCGAGGCTGAGCGGGGCCGGTATCGCAACCACAGGGACACTTGAGTTCCAGGAGAGACGGTGAGGGAACCGGCAGGTGCGTACGGCCTGCCGCCGGTGCGGGGGTTCCGGCGGCCGAAGGGCGATGCCCGCCGACGCCCTGGCCGACCCCCGCCACCGCACCCTGCTGGACGCGATGGCCCAGGTCATCGGCGTATAACGATCGGATTCGATACGATAGTCGGCATGGACGTCCATGTCCCTACCCGGATGCTCGTCGAGGCGCTCGTCCGCACCGATCTCACGGTCGACGCCGGCGAGCTCTACGCCACCGCCAACCTGCTGGACATGAACGACCAGCAGGTCCGCCTGTGCATCAAACGGCTGGTCGCCGAGGGGCGGTTCGTCCAGGAAGGGCGGGGGCGCAAGGCGATCCTGCGCGCCACCGGCAGCACCGGACGCGCGATGGGCCTCGACGTCGAGTTCGTCACCCACGCCTACCGCCAGGACGCCGGGCTCGCCCCCTGGGACGGCGCCTGGCATCTCGTCGCCTTCACCGTCCCGGAGAGCGCCCGGCCCGCGCGCGACGCGCTGCGTGCCGCGCTCACCCTGCTGGGCGGCGCCCCCGTCCACGGCGGCCTGTACATCAGCGCCAATCCGTGGGAGCCCCACGTCGAGGAGCACGCCCGCCGCCTGGACGTCCTCGGTCACGTCACCTTCCTGACCACCCGGGACCTGCGCCGGGGCGAGGAGAGCGATCCCGTCGCGCTCGCCCGGGCCATGTGGCCGCTGGGCGAGATCGCCGAGCGTTACGACCGGCTCGCCGCGGTGGCCGAGCCCCGGCTCCGGTTCCTCCAGGAGCATGCCGAGCCGTCGGACAAGCCCGGATCGTCCGAGCCACGGCGGCTGACCATCGCGGTGGAGCTGGCCGCGGAATTCACCCGTGCGATGGAGGCCGACCCGCTGCTTCCCCCCGAGCTGCTGCCCCGGCCCTGGCCCGGCGCCCGGGCCCGGACGCTGGCCGCGCGCTGCTGGTCGCTGCTGGAGGAGCAGACGGGCAAAGACGCCGGCGCCGTCCGCCTGTTCGGCCTCTACGGCGGCCTGAGCCGTCTGGCCGCGGGCGCCTGACGGGCCGTCACTCCGTCACGCCGTCACGCAGTCTCCACGGTGGACCTGCACCGAGCCGCCGGTCCACCGGGCCAGGTCGGTCGCCGGCAGTGACCGGCGACAAGGTGCTCGTGCACAACCCCAAGGGTCCGGGCGGCATCTCGATCAAGGCCGAGGCGAAGGACAGGGACGGCAACGCCGTCCAGCCGGTCCTCACCGACGCCTACTCCGTGAAGTGACCGCCGTGGCGGGGGCAGGCCCGTTCTGCCCCCGCCACCTGCGTTCCCGCTCACCGAGCCGGCGCCCGTCGCCCCGCAGCGCGACGGGCGTCACCAGCCGACCCGGGCTCCCAGGCGATCTCGTGCTCCGCGCGCTCGCCGACCGGCCGGGTGCGCCGGGACCGTGCCGGGTGGCCACGATCGACGAGGTGTGGGCGGGGGCGACGCTGTGGCGAACGCGGCCACCGCGACGGGCAGGCCCGGATCGAGCCCGAGCTGGGGGCACGCGGGCAGCATGGCGGGCGGCCACACGTTCAGGAACGCCGTCACCGACGACGGCGAGCGCCCCGTGCCCCTCCTGATCGGCACGGACGAGTTCGACTCCGCCCGCGTCGACGCCGTCATCGGCGCCCTCCTCCGCGACCTCCGCTGACACTGACCGTGGTGACGCCCCTGCCCGGCGAACGGACAGGGGTCGTCGGAGGTGAGGGTTCTCCCGGGGACCTGTCGGGGGCATCCCTGATGCAGGCCGCGGGGAAGGCCCGACAAAATTGGCGGCATGAAGATCACTGCGATCGCGGGCGGCCTGCTGGCCTCCGCGGTGCTCCTGACCGGGTGCGGCCTGGACGCCATCGGCAAACCGAAGAACGAGGAGACCAGTACGTACCAGGTCAAGGAGAAGGTGCAGCGGCTTCACCTCAGAAGCGGCAGCGGGAACGTTACCGTCACCGAGTCGGATGCCGCCCAGGTCAGCGTGACCGAGAGGCTCTACTGGAGCAACGACAAGCCGCGGGCCGCACACAAGGTGGAGGGCGGCACGCTGTCCGTCTCCTACGACTGCGAGAAGTCGTGGGGAACCTGCGGGGTCGAGTACCAGGTGGAGGTCCCCAAGGGGGTGCCGGTCGACCTGGACACCGGCTCGGGTGATCTGACGCTGAGGTCGCTCACCGGCCCTCTGGACCTGGAGGTCGGCTCCGGCGACATCAAGGGGGACGGCCTGGGCGGCAAGAAGCTCCTGGTCAAGGAGGGATCCGGCAACGTCACCCTGAAGTACGCGGTCGCGCCGGAGAGCGTCGAGCTGTCGGCCGGGTCGGGCGACGTCGTGCTCACCGTCCCCGACGAGACCTTCGACGTGAAGGCCAGCACGGCCTCCGGTGACGCCAGCGTCTCGGTCAAGAAGGACGGCTCTTCCCCGCGCAAGATGTCACTGACCACGGGCTCCGGAGACATCACTGTCTCCACCGGGTAACCAGTTCCCCCTCGCACGCCACTGCCGGGTAACCGGCACCCCCCGCGCACGTTCCGGCCGCGGCCGCGCGGACGGTTGCCAGGTTGCGTCCCGCAGGATGAGACGCGCCCGGCGCCGTCCGCCGCCGGCCGCTGCCGAGGGGGCGGGTGCCGGGCGCAGTGAGTCAGCCGGTGTAGTCGGTGGCGTGGGCGGTGCCGACCGCGGGCCCACGCGACCACCGCCGAGCGGGGGCTTGCGTCCTCGGGAGGACGAGCGTCCCGGGCGTTGACTTTGTCGCAAGGTATGACGCACGATGTTGCTACAAAGCTTGCGACAAAAGGAGGAGGCATGACGAACGCTTCCATGTCCGAGGCCGGACCGCCGTCGGCCGACGTCCGCTCCGCCGAGGCCTGGCTGCGGAGGCACGGCCTGGGCGACGGCCCGCCGACGCCGTTACTGGCCACGCGCCTGGCGGTGCGGCGGCGGGTGCGGCTGCTGGGCAGCGTCCTTCTGGCCGTGCTGATCATCGCGGCCTCCCTGGCACAGGTCGCCGCCCTTCCCGGAGCCTCCGGCGGGTCCGGATCGAATCGGCTGGCGCCGATGCTGGCGCTGAGCGGGTCGATCGTCGCGCTGCTGCTGACCCAGGCCCTGCTGGACGCATGGGTGCGGCGCGTCGACCGGCGTGCCGGGGCCGCACTGCCGCGACGGGTGACCCATCCGGTGCAGCTCGGCTGGGCCGCCCTGCTCGGACGGCCCTACGCCGTCATGGCGGGCGCCACCTTCGCCTGCGCGTTCGCGCTGGGGGTGAGCGCGCTGGTCGTCACCGAAGGCACCGCACGGCATGCCGCCGTCGTGCTGCTGGTCGCCGTGACCGGAGTCGCCCTCGGCGCCGTCCTGCAGCTGCGCGAGATGCTGGCCCGGCCCGTCGTGGCCGAGGACGAGGTCTCGCTGACGGCCGACGTCGTCATGCGGATCGAGGACGCGCGCGAGAGCTCCGCGCCCCCTGTGTTGTGGACGCTGCCGGTGGTGCTGTTGTCCGGGTTCGCGCCCGGGTGGTGGAGCGCCGCCTCGGTGGGTTTCCTGGTGCTGGGGGTGCTCGCCCTGGTCGCCGTCCATGTCGGGACGCCGTCGTACGCGGCCACGGCGCGGCGCGCGGTGGGACTGCGATGATCGTCATCGATGCGGGCTCGCCGGTCCCGCCGTTCGAGCAGTTGCGGGCCCAGCTCGCCCGGCAGATCCAGAACCGTACGCTGGCCGTGGGCGCCCGGCTGCCGACCATCCGCCACCTGGCGGCCGACCTCGGGCTGGCCGTCAACACGGTCGGCCGGGCGTACCGGGAGCTGGAGGAGGCGGGGCTGATCGAGACGCGCGGGCGGGCGGGCTCGTTCGTGTCGGCCGCCGGCGAGGAAGGCCGGGAACGGGCCCGCCGGGCCGCCGCCGACTACGCCGCCGTGATCGCCAGCGTCGGCCTCGACGCGACCGAAGCGCTCCGCATCGTGCAGGCGGCCCTGACGCCCGGCGCGGTAGCACCTGCCTCGCCATGACCATCCCCGTGATCCTGGACGGCGGCGAGCGCCGACACGTCCGGCCGCTCATCGAACCGGCCCGCATGACCGACAGCTGGGGTCGATGATCTCGAAGTCGGCCGTCGGCCGCTCCGGCACGGCGACGGCGGCCGGGGTGTGGGCTGCCGACAACGCGATCTGCGCGGAGGACTGGGCCACAAGGGCGCTGAGCAGCATCAACGGCAAGAACGGGATGCCCGCCGCCAACGCCGTCAGATCTGCCTGCGGGCCTGTCTCGAAGTCCCGGCGGATCAGATCTTGTGACAGGATCGCGGGATGCTGCGACTCACCGACTTCATCATCGACTGCCCGGATGCGATGAAACTGGCGGCCTTCTACTCCGCGGTGACGGGTCGCCCGATCAGGGAGGGCAGCCACGAGAACTGGGCCGGTATCCGGTTCGGCGAGATCGAGCTGGCCTTCTACCCGGTGGAGGACTACCGCGCCCCGCAGTGGCCCGACGGCGAGCACCCCAAGCAGTTCCATCTCGACTTCGAAGTCGACGACATCGAGGCCGAACAGAGCCGCGTCCTGGCCCTCGGCGCGTCCCTGCGGCAGGACTTCATCGGCCCCAACGGCTACGGGTGGCGTGTCTACACCGACCCCGTCGGCCACCCCTTCTGTCTCTGCCGCAACAAGGGTGTCGTGTGGACCGAGGAGGGCCCTGTCTGGCCCGAGCGCGCCTGATAGTGCTTCGTCAGGTCTGTCGGTGGCTGTTGCGGCGTGACGGTTTGAGCCTCTGACGGCAGGTGGGGCCTGCGCCGGTCCAGGTCGCGAGCAGCAGTTGTGACTCGCGGATGACCTTGTAGAGGGTCAGACCGGCGCAACCGCTTCTGGGTCGAGCCGTAGCGTGGTGATGTAACAGAGGTGCGGCGGTGACAAGAGTGGTTTGGCGGCGCCGGCCGGCCCGGGATCGGCCTTCGAGCTGACCGGCTCGCTGTCGTCGCCGGGCCTGGCCGCGACGGTCTGGTTGGCGATGACCCGGCCGGTGTCCAGCGGCACGTACCGGGCTCCCGCCGTGGCGGCGGCCGTCGCGGTGGAGTACCCGTGCACGTCGGCGTAGACGTTGACGGCGGCCGTGCCGGTGTTCTTGACCTTCAGCGCGCCGTCCGGGCCGAGCTCCCGCCACCTTGACCGTGGTGGTGGCCCCCGCCGCGATCGACGCGTTGCTCAGCACCCGGGCCCGGACCCCGTAGAACGGGCCCGGTCCCGGCTGGACCGACGCGGCGGCGGCCGGGGCGCCCCCGTCACCACGAGGATCCCGGAGAAGACCAGGATGAGCGCTGCCAACCATCGCACGACCGCACCGGCCTCCTGGCGGAGGATCACTCCGTGTTGCGCGGCTGACGCTATCAATGACCCTGAGCTCGTGAAATACGGCGAAAAATAGAGATTTTTCGTCTATCAACCGCCGTACGGCGGTTCGTCCGCCTGCAACTTCGGCGGTAGCCGCCGTCCCCCTTCGGGGCGTCCGGGGCCGCCCGCTGCCAGAGGCCGGCCGGCAGGCGGCGCGTCCGGACTTATTCTCCGGAGTGGAGGGCGGGCTCTCTCGGTGACTCCAGCGCCTCTGCCGTCAGGTGATAAATGTCGCGATGTTGATAGATGAGATCGCCGTCATCCATGGTGCAGGCGATGCCGAAGGGCTGCTCGGGCGATCTCTCCACGTCTTTCCCCAGCGCCTCGTCCACTTCCAGAAACCACGTGATGCCCGCGATCGGCACCCCGGACGGGAAGGGGAAGGGGATGCGATCCTCGTTCGCGTGCATGATCTCGTAAATGGCACTCCGCAGGTCCGGTACGGCGTCGTTCACTTCTTCCGGGCTCGCGTCAGGCTGTATCCGCCGGTAGGACTTGCGCCCTTCTTCGAGAAGCCGGTCAAAATCCTCGACGCGGTAATCGATGCGGGACAGAATCGAGATCGTCCCTCCGCTCTCGGGTTCGTCCGTCTCCGCCGCGTCGACCTCTTCGACCTCGCCATGCTTCGGCTCGCACATCACGTACTCCACCAGCCCCTTTTCTTGATCACCTTGGCCAGGCGCCGATGAGGCTACCGGAACAGGGAGGCGTTCGATTGTGCGTCCGCCGGCTCGACGATTTCTCAATGCCGTCTCCATGACTACCCTCGAAGATCATGCTGATTCGGTTGCTTGGGCCGGTGGAACTGGAACGCGAGGCACGGATCCGCCAGGTACGGCCTCCGCAGGTCGCGCTCGCACTGGCCGCCCTGGCGTGGGAGGTGGGCCGGGTCGTCCCGGTCGAGGCGCTGCAGGACAGGATCTGGGGCGAGCAGGTGCCCGACGGCGCCAGGAGGACCCTCTACACGATCATCACGCAGCTCCGCCACGACGTGCTGGGCGACGACGGCGACGTGCTGCGCCGGCTCGGCGGCTATCTGCTCGACGTGGAGGAGACGGCGGTGGACCTCGTCCGGTTCCGCGGCCTGGCCGAGCGAGCGGCGTCCGTCCCGGAGCCGGAGGCGCTGCTGGGCGAGGCGCTCGGGCTGTGGCGCGGCGAGCCGCTCATGGGGCTGCCGGGCGAGTGGGCGGAGCGGGCGCGCCGCGCCCTTCGTGACGAGCACAAGGAGGTCCGCCTGCGCTGGGCGCGCGCCGTGACCCGCGCCGATCCGGGAGCGGCGGTGGCGGCGCTGTCGCCGCTGGCCGAGGAGTACCCGCTGGACGAGCCGGTGGCGGCGGCGCTGATCGAGGCGCTGCACGAGTGGGGCAGGACCGCCGAGGCGCTGACCCGCTTCGCGGACGTGCGCGCCCTCCTGGCCGAGGAACTGGGCGTCGATCCGGGGCCCGAACTGCACCGCGTCCACCAGCGGATGCTGCACCCCGATCGGGGCGCCCGCGCCGCCGAGCCCGTGGCGCCCGCCCAGCTCCCGCTCGACCTCGGCTGCTTCGTCGGCCGGGCCGCCGAGCTGGAGCGGCTGGACGGCGAGCGGGCCCCCGTCCGCGTGATCCACGGCCCTCCGGGGGTGGGCAAGTCGTCGCTGGCCCTGCGCTGGGCACACCTGCGCCGGGAGCGCTACCCCGACGGCCAGCTGCACGCGGACCTCGACGCGAGTGACGCCGCCGCGGTGCTCCCCCGCTTCCTCGGCTCGCTCGGCGTGCCGGAGGGACGGGTGCCCGCGAGCCTCGACGCGCAGATCGGGCTGTTCCGCAGCCTGCTGTCCGGCCGCCGGGTGCTGGTCGTCCTGGACGACGCCCGCGACGCGGCCCAGGTGCGTCCTCTGCTGGCCGGCGCGCCAGGCTGCCTGACGCTGATCACCACCCGCTCCGACCTGTCCGGCCTGTCGGTGACCGCGGGCGCGTCGCTGCTGCGCCTGGACGTCCTGCCGGACGGCGACGCCCGCGGGCTGCTGTCGGCGCGGCTGGGCGCGGCACGCCTGTCGGCCGAGCCCGAGGCCGCCGCGCGGATCGTGCGCCGATGCGGCCACCTGCCGCTGGCGCTGGCGATCGTCGCGGCGCGCCTGTCCCGAAGGACGGAGCTGTCGCTGGCCGAGGCCGCCGCCGATCTGGCGCGTCCGGGGCTGGAGCCGTTCGTCCACGCCGATCCGGCCATCGACCTGCGTCAGGTGCTCGGACGTTCCTACCACGACCTGCCGGAACCGGCCGCCCGCCTCTTCCGGCTGCTCGGCCGCGAATCGGGCGTGCACCTGCCGCTCGCGGCGGTGGCGAGCCTGGCCGGGCTGCCGGTCGACCGCGCGCGGGAGACGGTCGACCGGCTCGACCACGCCAACCTGGTCGAGCTGCGCGCGGAAGGCCGCGTACGCCTGCACGACCTGCTCCGGGTCTACGCGGCCGAGCAGGGCCGCGCGACCGACGACCAGGAGGTGCGCCGGGCGGCGACGCACCGCCTCCTCGACCACTACGTGCACACCGGCCTGGCCGCGAGCGAGGTCTGCTATCCCCATCGGGAGCGGCTGCACCCGCCACCGCCGGTCGCGGGCGTCGTGGTGCAGCGCTTCGCCGGCGCGGCGCAGGCGCTGCGCTGGTTCGCCGCGGAGTCGCTGCCCCTGCCCGCGCTGCTCGCCGAGGCCACCGACGCCGGGCTGGACCGGCACGCCTGGCAGCTCGCCTGGGCGTTCACGGAGTTCATGCAGCGGCGCGGCCCGTGGGCCGAGATCCTCGGCGTCCAGGCGGTGGCGCTGTCGGCGGCCGAGCGCCTCGACGAGGGGCTGGCCGCGGCGCGCTGCCACAACGCCATGGCCCGCGCCCACGTCAAGCTGGGACACGACCGGGAGGCGGTGGCGCACTACGAGCGGGCGCTGGAGCTGCACCGCCGGTTCACCGAGCCGGTCCTTGAGGCGCACGTCCACCTGGGGTTGACCGTCCCGCTGAGCCGGATCAGGCCGGGGCGGGAGCTGGGGCACGCCGTACGGGCGATGGAGCTGTTCAGGCAGGGCGGCGACGTCGTCGGCGAGGCGCGGGCGCTGAACAACGCGGGCTGGTGGCGCGCCCAGCGCGGCGAGTACGAGCAGGCGCTGGCCGACTGCCGCCGGGCGCAGCGCCTGCTGGCCGGCTTCGGATACCCGCAGGGCGAGGGGCACGCCTGGGACAGCGTCGCCTACGTCCTGGACGCCATGGGCCAGCACGCCGAGGCGGTGGCCTGCTACGAACGCGCCGCGGAGTTGCTGCGGAGCTGCGACGACCTGTATCCCGCGGCGGAGACGCTGGTCAGGCTGGGCCAGACGCACGCGCAGGCCGGTGAGGCCGAGGCGGCGCTCGACGCGTGGAAACGCGCGGCGGAGTGGTTCGACCAGCTCGGCGACGCCCGCGCGGAGCAGGTCAGGGAGCAGGCCAGAGCGTTGAGGAAGCACTGAGACTGCGCTGAGACGGGCGGCGCACGCCGGCGTGCGGGCGGCGCCGCGGCGCGCTCCCACGACTCGGGCCGGGCGGGCTATCCGAGCGCCGACCGGCTGCTCGGCGTGGTCCTGCGCGAGATCCGCCGGCCGCCCGCCGGTGCCGGCCGAGCGGCGGCGGCGTGGGCGCGGGCGGCGTCCTCGTCGCCGAGGCGGCGGGCCAGCTCGGCCAGCACGAGATGGGTGGACCCCCAGCAGGCGGTGCCCATGCCGGCCACCACCAGCAGGTCGGCGTACGGAAGCAGCCGGTCGTAGAGCGCCCGCGGATCGGGCACGCCCAGGCGGGCGGCGACCAGGCCCCAGACGGGCACGAGGAAGTCGGCCACCCAGTCGTCGGGGACGTCGGTCCCCCACCGCGTCAGCAGCTCGTGCGCCAGCTCGACGCGGCCGGACTCGGCGGCGGCGAGCACGGCGACGGGCCGCAGCGGCACGAACCGCGGCTCCTCCGCGGCGGCCACCAGCTCCTCCAGGATCTCGGCCACCCGCCCCTGGCCGCGCCGGCAGGTGAACGTGGTCACCAGCCGGTGGAACCGGCGGCCCCACATGGTCGGGGCGAACCGCATGTCGCCGTACCGGGCGAGCAGGTCCTCGGCCTCCTCCCACCGGCCGTCGAGGGTGGCACGGGGGGTCTGGGCGATGCGCACCATCGACTCCAGCTCCGGGCGCGGCGATCCGGCCAGCAGCGCCTCGCAGCGGGCCAGTTCCCGGTCCCAGCCGGGCAGGTCGCCGTCGCGCAGCAGGCAGGACATGAGGGAGACCCGAGCCAGCACCTCGCCGCTCACCGGCAGGCCGGGCAGGGCCGCCAGTTCCTCGGCCATCGCGCGCCGCGCGGCGTTGCCGCCGGGGCGGAACGCGGCGAGCAGGTAGTTGTTCATCGTGCGGGCCAGGAGCGGCGTGTCACCGGTCCGCCTGGCCAGGGCGACCGCCTCGGCGGCATGGCGTTCGCCCTCGGCGCCGCGGGGACCGTAGTGCAGTTCGAGGGCGAGGGTGCCCAGGAGGGTGGCGCGGTCGGCGTCCGGCAGCGGGCCGTCGAGCAGCTCTTCGATGACGGCGACCAGATCGGGGTCGACGACGCCGTACGGGCGCCAGTTCCACAGGGCCGGGCCGCCGATGGCGGTGACCGCGGAGATGAGCGCCTCCCGGTCGCCGGCGGCCCTGGCCAGGCCGATCGCCTCCTCCCAGTCGCGGTGCGCGTCCTGCGGCTGACCGGCGGCGCGGTGGGCGTGGCCGAGCTCGGTGAGCAGGCGGGCGCGTTCGGCGTCGCGGCCGGGTTCGAGCGCCGACAGGGCGAGCGTCCAGAAACCGGCCGCCTCGGTGTGGGCGAGCTGCGCGCCGGCGTGCCGGGCGGCGCGGGAGGCGTACCTGACGGTCCTGCCCGCGACGTCGAGACGGCCCGCCTGGGAGAAGTGGTGGGCGAGCGTGGCCGACCGCGACTCGGGCAGGACGCCTTCCAGCGCCTCGCCCGTACGCAGGTGCAGGCGTGAACGGTCGAGCCTGCCGAGCCCGGCGTACAGGGCCTCCTGGACCAGGGCGTGCGAGAAGCGGTAGTCGGGCCCGGCGGGCGGCTCGGTCAGCAGACCGGTGGTGACGGCCGGCTCCAGAGCGGCCATCACCTGCTCGGCGGTGCTGCCGGTGACGGCTTCCAGCAGGCCGGCGTCCACGTCACGGCCGGCCACGGCGGCGGCGGCGAGCAGGACCCGGGTCTCGTCGGGCAGGCGCGCGACGCGACGCTCGATCACGTCACGGGCGCCGCTGGGAACCGTGCGCTCGCCGCGCGGCAGGCGCAGCACCTCGCCGAGGTAGAAGGGGTTGCCGCCGGTCCTGTCGAGCAGGTCGCCGACCAGGCCGGGCTCGTCGGCGACCCGCCTGGCCCGCAGGAAGGCGGCCACGTCGCCGGAGGTGAACGGCGGCAGCTCCAGGCGCTCGCCCGACCGGGTCAGCGCCGCCAGCGTCCCGCGCAGCTCGCCGGGGTGGTCGCCGGGCTCGGGACGGCAGGTGACCAGGACGAGCAGCGGACGCCGCAGCGCGGACTCGGCGACGAACTCCAGCAGCCGCAGCGAGGACACGTCGGCCCAGTGAAGGTCTTCGAAGACGACGGCCAAAGGCGCCTGCGGCCGGGTCAGGACGTCCAGGACCTGCTCGTACAGGCCGAACAGATCCTGCTCGGGGTCGCGGGCGCGGCCGGACAGCAGCCCGGTGGCATCGCCCGCCTCGCGCAGGATCTGCGTCCAGGGCCAGAAGGCCGAGGCGGCGCGATCGGCGCAACGTCCCCACGCCACCCGGAACCCGCGCGCGGCGGCCAGGTCGGCGGCGGCCCGGACGAACCGGGTCTTGCCGATGCCCGCCTCCCCCATGACCAGCACGGCCCCGCCGTCGCCGCGCCGCGCGGCGCCCAGCCGCCGCGCCACCAGCTCCAGTTCGGCCGAGCGGGCGATGAGGACCTCGCCCTCCGGTTCGGGCGCGGCCGGGACGAACGCCGCCACCGGCTCGGCCACCGGCGGACGCAGCTCGGGCGCCTGGTCGAACACCGCGCGTTCCAGCTCCCGCAGGTCGGGGCCGGGACTCAGCCCGAGATCGGCCGACAGCCGCTCACGCACCCGGCGCAGCGCGGCCAGCGCGTCGGCCTGCCGTCCGGCCCGGTAGAGCGCGCGCACGAGCAGCGACCAGGCCCGCTCCCGGTACGGCTCGGCCTCGACCAGCGCCTCCAGACCGGGGATCAGAGGCGCGTCCTCCCCCAGAGCAAGGCGCGCGTCGAAACGGTCCTCCAGAGCGGTGAGGCGGATCTCGGCGAGCCGCGCGGCGACCGGCTGGGCGAACTCCTGACCGGCGAACTCCCCCAGCGGTTCGCCCCGCCACAGCCCGAGCGCCCGGTCGAGCAGCTCGACGGCCCGGCCGGGCGCGCCACCCGCCAGCGCCGCGCGGCCCTCGCCGGCCCAGGAGGCGAACCGCCACAGGTCCACCTGACCGGGCGCGACGGCCAGCAGATAGCCCGGCTCACGGGTGAGCAGGACACGCGGCGGGGTACGCGGCGGCCGGTCGGGCTCCAGCACCCGGCGCAGATGGGCGATGTACGCCTGCAGAGTGCGGGTCGCCCCGGCGGGCGGCTCCCCCGCCCACAGCTCGTCGATGAGCCGGTCGAGCGACACCACCCGGCCGGGCTCCAGGGCCAGCATCGTGACCAGGGCACGCTGCTTACGCGTACCGAGATCCAGCACACCCTGCCCGCCGGCGACCTCAAGCGGCCCGAACAGCCGAAACTCCAACCCTGCCATGTCCGTCCCCACCCTACGGCACCTCAACTCGATCCCAGCTCGACCCCAGCCCCCACCCGACAAAGTGGAGCCATCGACGAGAGAGGCGTGAACATGAACATCGGGGACGAACTGCGCGGAGTGGTCCGGGGCACGGTGCTCGCGGCCGGCGACGAAGGGTTCGAGCAGGCCCGGCGGCCCTGGAACCTGGCGATCGACCAGCCCGTGCGGGCCGTGGTCGAGGCCGCCGACGCCGAGGACGTGGCCGCGCTCGTCCGGCACGCCCACCTGGCAGGACTGACCATCACCACCCAGCCGAGCGGCCACGGAGCCACGGGCGACACCGGCGAGGCGATCCTGCTGCGCACCGGCCGCCTCGACCACCTGCACGTGGACCCCGCCGAACGCGTCGCCCGCGCGGGGGCCGGCGTGAAGTGGGGCCGCGTCCAGGAGGCCGCGAGCCCGCACGGGCTGACCGGACTGGCCGGCAGCAGCCCGGCGGTGACCGTCACCGGCTACACCCTGGGCGGCGGCCTGAGCTGGTTCGGCCGCCGGCACGGCTGGGCGGCCGGCAGCGTCCGCGCCTTCGACATCGTGGACGCCACGGGCACGCGCGCCCGGATCACCGCCGACGACGACCCTGAGCTGTTCTGGGCCCTGCGCGGCGGCGGCGGCGACTTCGCCGTCGTCACCGCGCTCGAATTCGACCTGTACCCGGCCCCCGACCTCTACGGCGGCCGCATGTTGTGGCCCGCCGCGACGGCCCCCGCCGTCCTGGAGGCCTACCGCGAGATCACCGCCACCGCACCCGACGAACTGACCCTCTGGTACGACCTCCTGCAGTTCCCCGGCGCCGCCCCGCTGGTGGCCGTGGACGCCACCTACCTGGGCGCGGGCGGCGACGCCGAGACGCTGATGCGGCCACTGGAGAAAATCGCGGGACGCCTGTCCGACTCCCGCGCCGTGCTGCCGGTCGCCGGACTGGGCGCCATCACCGCCGAACCCACTGACCCCGGCCCCGGCATGTCCCGCGCCGAACTGCTGACCGGGCTGACCGACGACGTGGCCGCCGTGCTGCTGGAGCAGCCCATCGACCCGCTGCTCAGCGTCCAGGTCCGGCACCTGGGCGGCGCGCTGGCCCGGCCCTCCGGCATCCCGGCCGGGCACCTGGCGGAGCCGTACGCGCTGTACCTGTTCGGCATCCCGGGGCAGGACGGGGGCGCCGCCGTGCGCGAGCGCATGGACCGGCTGACGGGAGCGCTGGTGCCCTGCACGTCAGGGCGCAAGCCGTTCACCTTCCTCGCGCCGGGCGAGCGCGCCGCCGCCGCCTTCGCCCCGGACGACCTGGCCCGCCTCCGGGACGTCAAGCGGTCCCGCGACCCCCGCGGCACCTTCCGCGGCAACTTCCCCGTCCTCGCCTGACGACCACCGGGGAGCCGCCGGGAGGAGAGCACGTCAGCGGCGTCGTCCCCGTCCCGGCCGGCGGCGTGTTCACCGGCCGCGCCTCACCGCGGGTCGGACGCCTCGGGCTGTTCCGGGCGGCGTCCCCATGCCGAGATCAGCGGCGCGAGGGTGAGGTCGAGCTCGCCGGCCTCGACGGCGGCCAGGTGCGCGTCGATCTCGGCGTCGTCGGCCAGACCGGCGGCGAGCAACTCGGCGCGGACCATGCGCACCGTCGCGGCCTCCAGCCGGTCGCAGGCCACCCCGCCGACCGGGAAGCAGCCGGCCGCCGCGACGTCGACCAGGCCGGCCGCGCGCAACGCCCGCGGCAGCGTCCGGCCGAAGCGCAGGTCGGCACCACGGCGGGTCAGCAACTCCCGGACGGCGCGCCGCAGCCGGTTGGCTCGCTGCTGTGCCGGGCCGGCCTCGTCGAGGCAGGCCAGCGGCTGCAGCTCGGTGTCGGCGTCCTCGACCAGCAGCCGGCCGCCGGGGCGCAGCGCCGCCACCATCGTCGCCAGCGCCCTGGCCCGGTCGGGCACGTGGACGAGCACGAGCCGGGCGTGCACCAGGTCGAACGTGCCCGGCTGCGGCGGCGGGTCCGCGACGACGTCGTGCCGCAGCACCTCGTACCCGGCGTGCGGGTCCAGCCAGGTGGGGTTGATGTCCGTGGCCAGCACGTGACCGGTCGGCCCGACGGCCGTGGCGAGCGCCTCGGGGATGCCGGTGCCTCCCGCGCCGACTTCCCAGCAACGCCAGCCCGCCTGCACGCCGAGCCGGTCGAAGTGCCCCCGTGTGACGCCGTCGAACAGCTCGGCCAGCCAGGTGAACCGCTCGCCCGCCTCCCTCCTGGCGTTGTCGAGCAGGTAGCGGTGATCCGGGGCGGACCCGGAGGTGTGGGACGCCGCGCCGGCGCCATCCACCGCCTCCCCTGAGGTCGTGTCCGGCTCGGGCCCGTGGTCGGCGAAGGGCTGCGATGAACTCATGCCGCCATCCTGACGATCTTCCACGTGCCGCGTCAGCACGACAGGGGATTCAGCCGCCGAGTGAGGCCAGGGCCCGGCGGGTGACGTCGGCCGGGGCCGCGGCGATGACGTCGTCGAGCGCGTCCATGGAGGTCTGAAGGTCGCTGATGGCCTGGGCGATGCGGGCGCGCTCCTGGTGGAGGTCGGCCAGCAGGTCCGAGCAGGTGGGGACGAGGCGGTCGCCGGCGTCCCGCAGGCACGGCAGGACCGTCATGATCGTCGAGGTGTTCAGGCCGGCGGCCAGCAGGCTGCGGATGCGGCGGACGACGGCGACGTCCTCCTCGGCGTATTCCCGGTAGCCGCTGGGGCGCCGCTGCGGGTGGAGCAGCCCCTGTTCCCCGTAGTAGCGCAGCAGGTGCACGGCCACGCCGGTCCGCCGGGACAGCTCACCGATGCGCACGACGACCTCCTGACGGCGAGCCGGTCATCACCCTGCTCCTCTTGACTCTCATATCGATGTGAGACTTTAGCGTCTACGCCATGAAGATGGACAAGGGTTTCGCGACGCTCGCGGCATTGTGCTCAAGCGTCTTCGTCGTGGGCACCTCGGAGTACCTGATCGCCGGGTTGCTGCCCCAGGTCGGAGCTGATCTTGACGTCTCCGTGGGAACCGCCGGACAGGCGGTGACCGCATATGCGCTCGGAGTGGTGGCCGGAGGGCCGCTCATGGCCCTGCTGACCTCGCGGCTGCCGCGCAAGGGGCTCGCCGTCGGGCTGATGCTGCTGTTCGCGGCGGGCAGCGCGATCAGCGCGGCGGCGCCGTCGTTCGGCCTGCTCCTGGTGGGCCGCGTGGTGTCCTCGCTCAGCCACGCCGCCTTCCTGGCTCTGGCGCTGGTGACGGCCACCCGGGTGGTCCCGGCCGAGCGGACGGGCTCGGCCATCGCCACAGTGGCCTCCGGCTTCACCGTGGCCACGCTCCTCGGAGTGCCCCTGGGCGCACTGCTCGGGGAGAGCGCCGGTTGGCGGGCTCCGTTCGCCGTGCTGACCGTTCTGTCCCTGGTGGGCGCCATGCTCCTGGCCGTCGTCCTGCCCCGGCAGGAGGCGCCGTCCACGCGACTGCGTGAGGAGATACGCGTGGTGACGCGCCGGCCGGTCATGCTCGCCATCGCCACCACCGCGGTGGGCTTCTCCGGGGTCGCCACGGTGTTCACCTACATCGCCCCGCTGCTGATCCGCGTCTCCGGCTTCTCCGCCGCGGCGGTCTCCGGTCTGCTGCTCGCCTACGGCGCGGGCAGTTTCATCGGCAACCTCACTGCCGGACGGCTGACCGACAAGTCGATGAGCGCCACCGTACGGGGGGTCTTCGGCGGGCTGGCGGGGACGCTCCTGCTGGTCCCGTTCGCCGTGGTGTGGCAGCCTGCCGCGGTGGCCGCGGTCCTGGTGCTCGGCCTGCTCGCCACCGCGACCATCGCCCCGCTCCAGGGACTGATCCTGCACCACGCGGGCGCCGCCCCGAACCTGGCGGTCTCCGCCAACGTCGGCGCCTTCAACCTCGGGGCCGCGGCCGGCTCGGTCATCGGCGGCGCGATCGTCGCCGCTGGCGCCCTGCGGTGGACCGGCCTGGCGGGCGCAGCACTGAGCCTGATCGGACTGGCCCTCACCTACCTCGTCCTGCCCCGGCCACGGACGTCACCGAAGACCGCCGAACACCAAGCCCCGATCGCCGTCTGACTCCCCGCCCACCCGCCGCGCCGCGCCGACCGCCGTCCAGAGGACCAGGTGACGGGTGAAGCAGCGCGGCATGGCCCTCATCGGTCAGGACGTCGTACGCCGGGAGATCCTCCGCGAGCGCGACACGGCGGACGGCGTGAACATCGGGCTGCTCGACGTGATGTGCCGCCACGCACTGAACACCGGCTACCACGTCATCCTGGATCCCCAGAGGAGACGCTCGCCAGGCACCGGACGCGGCCTCAGCGCACCCAGTCCAGCTTCGACGACATGCGGCGGTGGTACCTCGAACAGGACGTCCTGCCCGGCGCGACGGAGACGATCATCGACGAGAGCAGCAGCCTGGCCCGGACCGTCGGGCTGATTCTCCAGAACGCCGGCCTCGTGACAGGCGAGGCGACACACCTGTGAGGAGTTGGACCTGCCGTCGGCTGCTGTCAGCCGTCCGGGCCCGCAGGACAAGGCGGCTCCCCCGGCTCAGGGGCGTTCGGTGAGCAGTTCGGCCAGGCGGTCCGCGAAGGCGGTGAGCCAGTCCAGGCGTGCTCCGCTCCGGGCGATGCGGAAGCCGTGGCGCCGCCCCGAGAACGCGGCCTGGACGGCATGGAACTGGGCCCACCGCCGGGCACGCTCCCGATCGACCTCCGCGGCCTCGGCGAAGACGTCCAGCACGCGATGGACGGCCTTGCGCAGGTCGCCGGCTTCCAGGAGCGTCAGCGCGCGCGACTTGAGCAGCGTGCCGCCGTCATACGCGGGGTCACCCGCGTACCCCTTGGGGTCGACGGCCAGCCAGGGCTCGCGATCGGCCCGCAGGATGTTGCCGGCGTGCAGATCGCCGTGGACGAGGAGATCCGGCTGCACGCGGCCCAGCTCGCGGACGGTCGCCACGGCGGCCTCCACCACCTGAGGCCCCGGTGCGCGCGTCACCTCCGCGGCGTCCTTACGCAGCTGCTCCTCCCAGGCGTCGGCCTGCTCCCGCAACCGGGGCAGACCGGGTGGCGCGGGGACGGCCAGCCGGCGACTGATCCGTCCGGCGACCGTGACGACCTCATCACCGTCCTCAAGCTCCGCCAGCCTCGACGGCCGGGCCCGTTCGAGCAGCATGGCGAAACGCTCGTCGTCGCGCTCGTACAGCCGGACGGCGCCGCGGCCGCCCCACGCGGCGAAGGCGTCCGGTTCGTGGACGTTGCCGGGATGCGGGAAAGACACCTTCAGCACAGCGGCCTCCCCGGCCCGCCGCACCGGGACGATGATCCCGACCCCTCCATGCAGGACGGCGCCGTCCGGCACACAGCTCCATGACGCCAGCAACTCCTCCGCGATCCCGGGCAGCTCGGCGAGCCACTTCGCGGCGCCTTCCCCTTCACGCTCGACGGTGCTCCGCGCGAACGCCTCCGGTACCTCGATCATTCGCGGCACGCTAGCACCAGCGGAAGCGTCTCCCCCACCGCAGTGGAGCCATGCGCGGCGACATGTGCGCCTTCCGGCAAGCGCACCACCTCATGGAACGGGCGGGGTGCAGAATCTGAGCCTCGCCCTCGACGCGGTGGCCGTCGCACCCGGCAACTCGGCCGAACGACCGCCGTATCAGATCCCGGGCGAGGCGAACCGGACATCCGTTTCAGCCAGCCGCCGAGGGCGGCGGGTGGCTTTGTGCGGGTGGGGAGTTTGGCAGTCTTGCTGCCATGTATCCCGCTTCTGCGCTTGGCGAGTTCCTGCGGTCCCGACGGGCCCGGCTGCGTCCCGAGGACGTGGGCCTGAGCTCAGGAGTCAGGCATCGGCGCGTGGCGGGGCTGCGCAGGGAGGAGCTGGCGCCGCTGGCCGGAGTCAGCGTCGGCTGCTACACCCGCCTGGAGCAGGGGCAGAGCTCCAACGTCTCGGACGACGTCCTGGACGCTGTCGCCCGCGTCCTGCGGCTGGACGACGACGAGCTGCCCCACCTGCACCGGCTGGCCAGGGCCGCCCGGGCCGGGGCGAGGGCCAAGCCCGAGCGGCCGCGTCCCGGCATCAGGCTGATGCGGACGCCTTCACCGACCGGCCCGCGATCGCGGTCGGCCGGCGGGGCGACATCCGTTTCCCCACCGACGAAGGGCTGAACGCGCTGGTCGACGAGCTGCCGGCGCTCAGCCTGGAGTTCCGTGCGATGTGGACCGAGCACCCGGTGAGCAACCGCGCCTCCATCTCGCGCGACTACCGGCATCCGGAGGTGGGCGTCATGACCCTCACCGCCGCGCAGCCCCCATCGCGGGGTCGTGTCAGCGGCGGTCAGGTCGTGTGTGTCCGTCGTCATGCGGCCGGAGTGCGGCCGGCCGCGAAGATCGACCAGAGCCCTGCTGAGGGTACATCTGTCAGGTGCAGGACGGGCGGACGCGGGGGGCGATCCGTCGCGTCCGGCAATTCGCTAAGGACGCTGCAGAATCACCGAGTCGGAGAGCTGGGTGAGCAACTCCAGTTGATCGAAATAGAGGCGCAAGCTCGTGATGAGTCCGTCTTCCACTGTGCAGACATAACAGCATCGCAAACGCACAGGGCGGCCCGTCGCGTGCAGCACCTGACCGTCGGGCATGGTGTATGGGCCTCGGTGAGTTCCGACCATGAGAAGCTCGTCGACGGTTGTCGCCTCACCCTCGGAGGACTCCGTGATCACGGCCCGGACGTCGGGGAACGCCGTCCAGAACTCCTCCAGATAGGAGGCCAGCTCGCTGTGTCCCTGAGATACGCCTTCGGGGCTGATGGACACTCCGGCCGGGCTGAAAGTGCCGAGCAGTGCCGTCATGTCGTGGGCGTTGAACGCGTCCGTATAGCGGTCGCGCACCTCGCGGGCAACATTCATGGCACCGGGTCCTCCTATATTCCCTCGATGCCCAGCGTGGCTGTCGATATGCGGTCGAATGACCAACGCAAGCTAGATCCGCATACTCGGCGAGGTAGAATTCTGGGCCTTTCGCAAAGGCGCGCGGCGGAGCGGCAGGAGACCGAGGGGCACCGGTCGCCTGTTGACGCGAACGTGAGGAAAGGATACGTTCCGGTAGATTTCACGGTTGTCCAAGGGAAATCCGGTGAGATGCCGGTGCGGACGCGCCACTGTATCCGGGACGTAGATCCCGGGAGCCAGGTCGCTTGGCAGCCGTGACCTCGTGATATGGGACGCGTGACCCCTGAGGAGGCTTGACATGACCGGGTTGTCCACCCCGTCGACGATTCCCTTTCCGCGCCTGCGCCCTTGGCTGCTGCTGGCCGTGCCCGTGCTGCTGCTGGTCGCCTACCTGGTTCTGATGGACAACGGCGCCATCTCCCAGACCGGCACCTTCCTGCACGAGCTGATGCACGACGGGCGTCACCTGCTCGGCGTGCCCTGCCACTGAGGGCCCGTCATGGTACGCACCTTCCTGGCCAGAGGTCTGCTCGTCGGACTCCTGGCCGGACTGATCGCGGGCGCCTTCGCCTTCGCCTTCGGTGAACCTCGCGTGGACCACGCGATCGCCCTGGAGGAGGCCGCCGCCCAGGCCGAGGCGCCCGATCCGGACGCCGGGACGGCCGGGCACGGCCACGCCGAAGCGGCCGAGCACAGTCACGGCGAGGACGCCGTGGTCGGCAGGCCCGTGCAGAAGGCGGGGCTGTTCCTGGCCACCGGGCTCTACGGGCTGGCCGTGGGCGGAGTGTTCGCCCTGGTGTTCGCCGGACTGCGCGGGCGGGTCGGCCCGCGTTCCGACGGGCGGCTGGCGGTCGCCGCGGCCGGTACGGCGTTCGCCGCGATCATCCTCGTGCCCTTCGTGAAATATCCGGCCAACCCGCCTGCGGTGGGCGATCCGGACACCATCAACAGCCGCACGCTGCTCTACGTGGTGATGATCCTCGTCGGGCTGGCGGCGACGGCGATCGCGGTGGCGACGGCCCGCCGCGTCGACGGCGGCCCATGGGCTCGCTGGACGGCGGCGGCGGTCGCGTTCCTGGTGCCCGTCGTCGCCGCGTGGTGGTTGCTGCCGGCGGTCGATGAGGTGCCCGACGGGTTCCCCGCCACGCTGCTGTGGGAGTTCCGGCTCGCCTCGCTCGGCACGCAGCTCGTCTTCTGGGCGGCGTTCGGCGTGCTGTTCGGCTGGGCGAGCGACCGGGCGGAGCGGCGTACGGCGGCTCACCCGCTGGTCGCGGCGCCGAGCTGAGCAAGGTGCTGTTCGTCCGGCATGCCACGACACCGGGGATGCGGGCCGGGTGCTTTCCCGCCGACGAGGACGCCGACGCGGCGAGCCTGACCAGGGCCGCCGCTCCGGGGCCCGTCGAGGCGGCGGCGGCATGGGCCGCTCCCTGCAGGGCCGCGCGGCAGACGGCCGCCGCCATGGGGCTGGCGGCCCGCGAGGTTCCCGCCCTGGCGGAGGCGGACTGCGGCCGGTGGCGGGGCCTGCCGTACGGACGGGTCGCGCTGGCGGAGCCGGACGCGCTGGCGAGCTGGCTGGCCGACCCCCACGCCGCCCCGCACGGCGGTGAGTCACTGAGCGCGCTCGCCGCCAGGGTGGCGGGCTGGCTCGACTCGGTACGGGACGTGCCGCGGGCCGTCGTGGTCTGCGACGCGGGCGTCATCAGAGCGGCGCTCGGCCATGCCCTGGGGCTGGATCCGCTGCGCGCGGCCCGTTTCGACCTGGCTCCTCTGTCCACCACCGAGCTGACCGTCGCGCGGGACGGCTGGCGGGTGGTCCACGTCAACCGGAAGGCTGAGTCTTGATCGTCACCTATCCGTTCAGCGCCGTCGTCGGGCTCGGCGACCTGAAGCTGGCGCTGGTGCTGAACGCGGTGTCGCCCCGGGTGGGCGGGGTGCTCGTCCGCGGGGAGAAGGGAACGGCGAAGTCCACGATCGTGCGGGCACTGGCGGCCCAGTTGCCCACGGTGTGCGTGGTGCCCGGCTGCCGGTTCGCCTGCGACCCCGTCGTACCCGACCCTGAGTGCCCGGACGGGCCGCACGAGCCCGGCGCCGGGCGGGTGGAACGGCCGGCCGCCCTGGTGGAGCTGCCGGTCGGCGCGTCGGAGGACCGGCTTGCCGGCTCGCTCGACGTCGAGCGGGCGCTGACGGAGGGGGTGAAGGCGTTCGAGCCGGGGCTGCTGGCGGCCGCCCACCGCGGCGTCCTGTACGTGGACGAGGTGAACCTCCTGCACGACCACCTCGTGGACCTGCTGCTCGACGCGGCCGCGCTGGGCACGTGCTACGTCGAGCGGGAGTCGGTGTCGGTCCGCCATGCCGCCCGCTTCCTGCTGGTGGGCACCATGAACCCGGAGGAGGGCGAGCTGCGTCCGCAGCTTCTGGACCGGTTCGGGCTGACGGTCGAGGTCAGGGCGTCCCGCGACCCGGAGGAGCGCGCCGAGGTGGTGCGGCGGCGGCTGGCCTTCGAGGCGGACGCGGCGGCGTTCGCGCGTCGATGGACGGCGGAGGAATCGGCGTTGTCGGCCCGCATCGCCGCCGCGCGCTCCCGGGTTCCCGGCGTGCGGTTGCCGGACGCCCGGCTGCGGCAGATCGCGACGGTGTGCGCCGCCTTCGAGGTGGACGGCCTGCGTGCCGACCTGGTGACGGCGAACGCGGCCATCGCCCACGCCGCCTGGCAGGGCCGCGACACGGTGACGACCGAGGACGTGCGGGCCGCGGCCCGGCTGTCGCTGCCGCATCGCCGGCGGCGCGATCCGTTCGACGCTCCGGGCCTGGACGAGGCGCTGCTCGACGAGCTGCTGGAACGCACCTCAGGCGACGACGCCCCGGACGGCGGCCCCGACGGCTCCGGGCCCGGCGGCGGCCCCGACGGCTCTGGCCACGGCGGACCTGGCGGGACGCCGCCACCGGGCGACGGCACCGGACCCGAAACGCGGAACCACCCGACCGGCGCCGAGCCCTCGGCGGACGGCCGGACGGCCGCCGCTGGCCCACCGGCGTCCACGGCCGCCGGTGCGGACGCGCCGCCGATGGCCGGAGACCCCGCTCCGGACGCGGCGACCGCCACGGGGGCCGCGACCTTCCGAGCGTCGGCGCCTCAGGCGGCCTCCCAGACGGCCTCGCAGGCGGCCGCGCAGGTGGCGGGCGTGGCCGCGCCGTACCGGGTGCCGCTGCTGGAGGTGCCGGGGGTCGGCGAGGGGGCGGTGGGCCGGCGGTCGCGGTCCCGGACCCGGCGCGGCCGGAGCGCCGGCGCGCGCCGCCCGCCCGGCCCCGTACGCGATCTCCATGTGCCGGCGACGCTGCTGGCAGCGGCGCCCCACCAGCGGGAACGCGGCCACCACGGCCCCGGGCTGGCGCTGCGCGGCGACGACCTGCGCGAGGTGGTGCGCGAGGGCAGGGAGGGCAACCTCGTGCTCTTCGTGGTGGACGCGAGCGGCTCGATGGCGGCGCGCAAGCGGATGACCGCGGTCAAGACGGCCGTGCTCAGCCTGCTCCTCGACGCCTACCAGCGGCGGGACAAGATAGGACTGATCACCTTCCGGGGCGCCGTCGCGGAGGTGGCGCTGCCGCCCACCTCGTCGGTGGAGGCGGGCGCGGCCCGGCTGCGCTCCCTGCCCACCGGAGGGCGCACGCCGCTGGCGGCGGGGCTGGTGCGCGCGGCGGAGGTGCTGCGCGTGGAACGGCTGCGCGACCCCGCCAGGCGTCCGCTGCTGGTGCTGGTCACCGACGGACGGGCCACGGCCGGCGGCGACGTGGACCGGGCCGCCGCGCTGCTGGCCGGCACCGCGTCGGTGGTCGTGGACTGCGAGAGCGGGCCGGTCAGGCTCGGCCTGGCCGTCCGGCTGGCCTCACGGCTGCGCGCGCGGCTCGTGCCTCTCGACTCTCTGGCCGATCTCGGTTCGGTCGTCCGTGACCACAGGAAGGCGGTCTGAACATGCCTCAGGGAAAACCGGCTGTCGTGCCCGACGACGGCCTGACCACGCGCCAGCGGCGGACCCGTCCGCTGCTGATGGTGCACACCGGACCGGGCAAGGGCAAGTCCACGGCCGCCTTCGGGATGGCGTTGCGGGCCTGGAACCAGGGCTGGCCGGTCGGGGTGTTCCAGTTCGTGAAGTCGGCCAAGTGGCGCATCGGCGAGGAACGGGCGCTCAAGGTGCTCGGCGAGACGGGCGAGGGCGGCCCGGTGACCTGGCACAAGATGGGCGAGGGCTGGTCGTGGATCCAGCGGCCCGGCAGCGAGGAGGACCACGCGGCCGACGCCCGTGAGGGCTGGGAGCAGATCAAGCGCGACCTGGCGGCGCAGACGTACCGGTTCTACGTGCTGGACGAGTTCACCTACCCGCTGAAGTGGGGGTGGCTGGACCTGGACGACGTGCTGAAGACGCTGACGGACCGGCCGGGCAGCCAGCACGTCGTGATCACCGGCAGGGACGCGCCCGGACGGCTGATCGAGGTCGCCGACCTGGTGACGGAGATGGGCAAGGTACGCCACCCCATGGACGCCGGGCAGAAGGGGCAGAAGGGCATCGAGTGGTAGTTCCCCGCCTGGTGATCGCCGCGCCGTCGTCGGGCAGCGGCAAGACGACGGTGGCCACCGGGCTCATGGCGGCGTTGCGGGCGCGCGGGCTGCGGGTCTCGCCGCACAAGGTGGGGCCCGACTACATCGACCCGGGCTATCACGCGCTGGCCGCCGGCCGTCCCGGCCGCAATCTGGATCCGTGGCTCGTCGGGGAGGAGCTCGTCGCCCCGCTGTTCCTGCACGGCGCCGCCGGGTGCGACGTGGCGGTGGTCGAGGGCGTGATGGGCCTGTTCGACGGCAGGGGGGACACCGGCTTCGCCTCGACCGCGCACGTCGCGACGCTGCTGGACGCGCCGGTGGTGCTGGTCGTGGACGCGGCCCGGCAGAGCAGGTCGGTGGCGGCGGTGGTGCACGGGTTCGCCACCTTCGACCCGGACGTGCGGGTGGGCGGGGTGGTGCTCAACCGGGTGGGCTCCGACCGGCACGAGGAGCTGTGCCGGTCGGCGCTGGCGGCGGCGGGCGTGCCGGTGCTGGGGGCGATCCGCCGCGACGACGCCGTGGCCACGCCCTCCCGGCACCTGGGGCTGGTGCCGGCCGCCGAGCGCCGGACCGAGGCGGTCGCCGCCGTGGACCGGCTGGCCGCCCTGGTGGCGCGTTCGTGCGACCTGGACGCGTTGCTGCGGCTGGCGCGCTCCGCTCCCCCGCTGGGCGGCCCCACCTGGACGCCGCCGTTTCCCGCCGCGACGCCCACCCCGACGCCCACCCCGACGCCCACCCCGACGCCCACTGCGACGCCCACCGCGACGCCCACCGCGACGGGCGGCCGGCCGGTGGTGGCCGTGGCCGGTGGGGCGGCGTTCACGTTCGGCTACGCCGAGCAGGTCGAGCTGCTGCGGGCGGCGGGGGCGGAGGTGGCCGTCTTCGACCCGCTGCGCGACACGCGGCTGCCGGACGGGACCGGCGCGATCGTGATCGGCGGCGGCTTCCCGGAGGTGTACGCCGCCGAGCTGGCCGCCAACGAGCCCCTGCGGCAGCAGGTGGCCGCCTTCCCCGGCCCGATCGCCGCCGAGTGCGCGGGCCTGCTGTACCTGTGCGACGAGCTGGACGGTCAGCGCATGTGCGGGCGCGTCCCGGGGCAGGCGCGGATGACGTCCCGGCTGACGCTCGGCTACCGGGACGCCGTCGCGCTGCGCCGCTCGCCGCTCACCAGGACGGGCGAGCGGCTGCGCGGGCACGAGTTCCACCGGACGGCCGTCACGTACGCGGGCGAGCCGCTGTTCCGCTGGGACGGCGGCCACGACGGGTACGGCGACCCCGGCGTGACCGCGTCCTACCTGCATCTGCACTGGGCGGGCGCGCCGCGCCTGGCTCAGCGTCTGGTGTCGTCCTCCAGGTCGCCCTCGGTCTTGAGGTAGACCTCCTGCAGGCCGCGCAGGACCTCCGGGTCCGGGTGCTGCCACATGCCGCGCTCGGCGGCCTCCAGGAGGCGTTCGGCGATGCCGTGCAGCGCCCAGGGGTTCGAGCGGGCCATGAACGCCTGGTTCTCGGGGTCGAGCACGTACGTCTCCGTGAGCTTGTCGTACATCCAGTCGGCCATCACGCCGGTGGTGGCGTCGTAGCCGAACAGGTAGTCGACGGTGGCGGCCAGCTCGAAGGCGCCCTTGTAGCCGTGGCGGCGCATGGCGGCCAGCCAGCGCGGGTTGACCACCCTGGCGCGGAAGATCCGTGAGGTCTCCTCCGACAGGGTGCGGGTGCGCACGGCGTCGGGGCGGGTGCTGTCGCCGACGTAGGCGGCCGGGGCCTTGCCGGTGAGCGCGCGCACGGTGGCGATCATGCCGCCGTGGTACTGGAAGTAGTCGTCGGAGTCGGCGATGTCGTGCTCGCGGGTGTCGACGTTCTTGGCGGCGACGGCGATACGGCGGTAGGCGTCCTCCATCTGGGGGCGGGCGGCGACCCCGTCGAGGTCGCGGCCGTAGGCGTAGCCGCCCCACACGGCGTACACCTCGGCCAGGTCGGCGTCGTCGCGCCAGTTGCGGCTGTCGATGAGCGGCAGCAGCCCGGCCCCGTACGCGCCGGGCGCGGAGCCGAAGACGCGCATCGTGGCCAGCCGCTCGTCGCCGCCCGTCGCGGCCACGTGGGCGCGGACGTAGTTGTCCGCGGCCGGCTCCGCCAGCGACGCGACCAGCCGTACGGCGTCGTCGAGCATGCCGACCACGTGCGGGAAGGCGTCGCGGAAGAAGCCGCTGATGCGGACCGTCACGTCGATGCGCGGGCGGCCCAGCTCGGCGAGCGGGATCGGCTCCAGGCGGATGACGCGACGCGACGCCTCGTCCCATTCGGGGCGGACGCCGAGCAGGGCCAGCACCTCGGCGACGTCGTCGCCCGCCGTGCGCATGGCGCTGGTCCCCCACACCGACAGCCCGACCGAGCGCGGCCATTCGCCGGTGTCGGCGCGGTAGCGCTCCAGCAGCGACTCCGCCATCGCCTGGCCGGTCTCCCAGGCCAGGCGGCTGGGCACCGCCCGTGGGTCCACGGAGTAGAAGTTGCGGCCGGTCGGCAGCACGTTGACCAGGCCGCGCAGGGGGGAGCCGCTGGGGCCGGCGGGCACGTAGCCGCCGTCCAGGGCGTGCAGGACGTGGTCGAGCTCGTCGGTGGTGCGGGCCAGGCGCGGCACCATCTCGGTGGCGGCGAACGCCAGCACCCGCGCCACCAGCTCCACCCGCCCCTCGGCCACGCCACCCAATACCGCGCGGGCGACGGCGGGGGCGGCGTCCGGGGCCCAGGCGTGCTGCTCCATGGCCTCGACCAGGGCGCGGGCGGTCGCCTCGGCGCGGTCCACGTCGCCCAGCGCCGCCGTGCCGTCCTCGGCCAGGCCGAGCGCCTCGCGCAGGCCGGGCAGCGTCTCCCTGCCGGCCCACATCTGCCGGGCGCGCAACATGGCCAGCACCAGGTCCACCCGCACCTGGCCGGTGGGCGCCTGTCCGAGGACGTGCAGCCCGTCGCGGATCTGGGCGTCCTTCACCTCGCACAGCCAGCCGTCCACGTGCAGGATGAGGTCGTCGAACTCGCTGTCGTGCGGCCGGTCGGCCAGCCCGAGGTCGTGGTCGAGCCGGGCGGCCTGGATCAGCGTCCAGATCTGCGCCCGGATCGCGGGCAGCTTGGCGGGGTCCATGGCGGCGATCGTGGCGTGCTCGTCCAGGAGCTGCTCCAGCCGGGCGATGTCGCCGTAGGTGTCGGCGCGCGCCATCGGCGGCACCAGGTGGTCCACCAGCACGGCGTGCGCGCGCCGCTTGGCCTGCGTGCCCTCCCCCGGGTCGTTGACGAGGAAGGGGTAGACCAGCGGCAGGTCGCCGATGGCGGCGTCGGTGCCGCACGCGGCCGACATCCCCGCCGACTTGCCGGGCAGCCACTCCAGGTTGCCGTGCTTGCCGACGTGCACCATCGCGTGCGCGCCGAACTCGGCCGACAGCCAGCGGTAGGCGGCCAGGTAGTGGTGGCTGGGCGGCAGGTCGGGGTCATGGTAGATGGCGATCGGGTTCTCCCCGAAGCCGCGCGGCGGCTGCACCATCACCACCAGGTTCCCGGCCCGCAGCGCGGCCAGCACGATGTCGGTCCCGCTGTCGCCCTCGTGCACGAACAGCTCTCCGGGCGGCGGCCCCCAGTGGCGTTCCATCTCCTCGCGCAGGGCCGCGGGCAGCGTCCGGTACCACTGCTCGTAGGAGGCGGCGGAGATGCGCACCGGGTTGCCCGCCAGGTGCTCCTCGGTCAGCCAGTCCTGGTCCTGGCCGCCGGCGGCGATCAGCGCGTGCACGAGCGCGTCGCCGTCCTGGTCGGCCACGCCGGGGAAGCCGTCGCCCAGGTCGTAACCCGCCTCGGCGAGACGGGCCAGCAGCCGGACGGTGCTCGCGGGGGTGTCCAGCCCGACCGCGTTGCCGACGCGGGAGTGCTTGGTCGGGTACGCCGACAACATCACCACCAGCCGCCGCTCTGCGGGAGGGGTGTGCCGCAGCAGGCCGTGGCGCACCGCGATGCCCGCCACCCGGGCGGCCCGCTCGGGGTCGGCGGCGTAGACGGTCAGCCCGTCGGGGTCGATTTCCTTGAACGAGAACGGCACCGTGATGATCCGCCCGTCGAACTCCGGGATCGCGACCTGGGAGGCGGCGTCCAGCGGCGACAGCCCGTCGTCGTTCTCCTCCCATGCCTGCCGGGTGGTGGTCAGGCAGAGTCCTTGCAGGATCGGCACGTCCAGCTCCGCCAGCGCGCCGACGTCCCAGGCCTCGTCGTCGCCGCCCGCCCCCGCGGTGGCCGGACGGGAGCCGCCCGCCGCCAGCACCGTGACGACCAGGGCGTCCGCCGCGCGCAGCGTGTCCAGCAGCTCCGGCTCGGCCGCGCGCAGGGACGAGCAGAAGACCGGCAGCGCCTGCCCGCCCGCGTCCTCGACGGCGTCGCACAACGCCTCGACGAACGCGGTGTTGCCGGCCATGTGGTGGGCCCGGTAGTAGAGCACCCCCACCACGGGACCGCCGGTGGTCCTGGCAGGGCGGTCCAGCCGTCCCCAGGTGGGAGCGGGGACGGGCGGCTCGAACCCGTGCCCGGTCAGCAGGACGGTGTCGGACAGGAACGCGTGCAGCTCGGCCAGGTTCGCCGGGCCGCCGTGGGCCAGGTAGGCGTGCGCCTCGGCGCACACCCCGCCGCTGACCGTGGACAGCTCCATCAGCTCGGCGTCGGGAGCCTGCTCCCCGCCCAGCACCACCACCGGGCGCGGCCCGGCCAGCAGCGCGTCGAGCCCTTCCGGCCAGGCCCGCCGCCCGCCCAGCAGGCGCACCACGACGAGGTCGGTCCCCTCCGTCAGGCCGGGGACGTCCTCGGCGGTCAGCCGGGCGGGATTGCCCAGGCGGTAGCCCGCCCCGCAGGCGCGAGCGCTCAGCAGGTCGGTGTCGGAGGTGGAGAGCAGCAGAACGGTACGGCTGTCGCCAGGCACGGCGCATTCCTCCCTCGGGGTCCTCGCCCCGGTCGCGGGTGACACGACGGCAGGAGTCTCCTGGCTCCCGGATCGACGCTCACCCCGGCCTTCCCGCCCGTCGCCGGACAGTGGCCTCGTGGTGGGGTTCGCTCCCCGGTCACAGTGGCGGGACCGCGCCGGATTCACACCGGCTTCCTCCCATTGCCATCGTCTACGCCGAAGCTTACGACAGGAGCGACCCGTCCCAGAAGTGGCGTTACGATCCCTTCGTGCCCGTAGGTGAATCTTCCGGACGTACGCGTCCCGATGCCTGTCCGGGGGCGCTCCAGGTGCACGAGGCCGCCGACGGCCCGCTCGCCCGCGTGCGCCTGCCCGGCGGCGCGGTGTCGGCCGCGCAGCTCCGCGTGCTCGCCGGGTGCGCGGCCGAGCTGGGATCGGGCGTGATCGAGCTGACGTCGCGGGCGAACGTCCAGGTGCGGGGGCTGCGCGCGCCGGAGGTCTTCGCCGGGCGGATCGCGGCGGCCGGGCTGCTGCCGTCGCCCGCGCACGAGCGGGTGCGCAACATCCTGGCCTCGCCGCTGGGCGGGCGCGGTCCCGACGGGCTGCTGGACGTGCCGGCGATGGCGGACGCCCTGGACCGGGCGCTGTGCGCGCGGCCCCGGCTGGCCGCGCTGCCGGGACGGTTCCTGTTCGCCCTGGACGACGGCACGCGGGACGTCGCCGGGCTCGGCGCGGACGTCACCTACGTGGCGACCGGACGGCTGCTGCTCGCCGGCGCCGACACGGGGCTGACCGTCGCCCCGGACGCGGCCGTCCCGCTCATGATCGACGCCGCCGAGGCGTTCCTGGACGAGCTGTCCCCCGACGGCCCGCGCGCCTGGCGCATCCGCGACCTCCCGGACGGCCCCGCCAGAATCGCCACCCGCCTGCGCGCCGGCGAACCAAGCCTGATCGACGCCCCTGACGCCGCGAACGCCGCGAACGCCTCGGATGCCGCGGATGCCGCGGATGCCGCGAACGCCGCACGCCGCCCGTCCGCGGGCAGGATCGCCCAGCGGGACGGCCGGGTGGCGATCGAGGCGCTCGTGCCGCTCGGCCGCCTGACGTCCGACCAGGCCGCAGCCCTCGCGGACCTCGGACGGCCGGTGCGCCTGACACCCTGGCGGACCGTCGTCCTGCCGGACCTCTCCCCCGGCGAGGCGGACCGGACCGAGCGGGCGCTCGCCGCCGCCGGGCTCGCCACCGACCCGGACTCTCCCTGGGCCGGGGTGACCGCCTGCACCGGCCGTCCCGGCTGCGCGAAGGCGCTCGCCGACGTGCGGGCCGATGCCCGGCAATGGGTGCGGGGCCTCGGCCGCGCACCCGCCACGCCCGTCCACTGGGCCGGTTGCGAGCGGCGCTGCGGCCTGCCACGCGGCCCGGTCCGCCAGCTGATCGCAACCATCAACGGATACGAGGAACGCCAGGAGTGAGCGACTACATCCGCGACGGAGCCGAGATCTACCGGCGCTCGTTCGCGACCATCCGCGCCGAGACCGACCTCACGGGCCTGCCGCCCGAGGTCGCCCAGGTGGCGGTGCGCATGATCCACGCGTGCGGCATGACCGACCTCGTCACCGACCTGGCCTGGTCGCCGCAGGTGGTCGCGCGGGCCAGGGAGGCGCTGCGCGGCGGCGCGCCGGTGTTGTGCGACGCCATGATGGTCGCCTCCGGCGTGACGCGGCGCAGGCTGCCCGCGGGCAACGAGGTGCTGTGCACGCTGGGCGATCCGCGCGTGCCCGAGCTGGCCGAACGCCTCGGCACCACCCGCAGCGCCGCGGCCCTGGAGCTGTGGCGCGACCGCCTGGAGGGCGCGGTGGTGGCGATCGGGAACGCGCCGACCGCCCTGTTCCGGCTGCTGGAGCTGGTGGCCGAGGGCGCCGGACGCCCCGCGGCCGTGCTCGGCATCCCGGTCGGCTTCATCGGCGCGGCCGAGTCCAAGCAGGCGCTGGCCGGCGGCGACCTGGAGTACCTGGTGGTGCACGGCCGTCGCGGCGGCAGTGCGATGACGGCCGCCGCGATCAACGCCATCGCGAACGAGACGGAGTGACGACCATGTCAGGACGCCTGTACGGAGTCGGCCTGGGCCCCGGCGACCCCGAGCTGGTCACGGTCAGGACGGCCCGGCTGATCGGCGAGGCCGACGTGATCGCCTACCACGCCGCCCGGCACGGCCGCAGCATCGCCCGTTCGATCGCGCTGCCGTACATGCGCGCAGGCCAGATCGAGGAGCTGCTGCTCTACCCGCTGACCACGGAGACCACCGACCACCCCGGCGGCTACCAGGGAGCGCTCGACGACTTCTACGCCGACTGCGCCGAACGCCTGGCCGCCCACCTGGACGCGGGCCGCACCGTGGTCGTGCTGGCCGAGGGCGACCCGCTGTTCTACGGCTCCTACATGCACATGCACAAGCGGCTCGCCCACCGCTACCCGACCGAGGTGGTGCCCGGCGTGACCTCGGTGAGCGCCGCCGCCGCCGTGCTGGGACGGCCGCTGGTCGAGCGGGACGAGGTGCTGACCGTGCTGCCCGGCACGCTGCCCGCGCAGGTGCTGGCCGAGCGGCTGCGCGACACCGACTCGGCCGCCGTGCTCAAGCTGGGCCGCACGTTCGGGAAGGTGCGCGACGCGCTGGCCGAGGCGGGCCGCCTCGACGACGCCTGGTACGTCGAGCGCGCCACCATGGGCGCCGAACGGGTCGCCCCGCTCAAGGACGTGGACCCGGACGGCGTCCCGTACTTCTCGCTGGCCCTGCTCGCCAGCCCGGCCGAGCGCACCTTCGTCCCCGAGCGCCCGGCGGACGAGGGGCGGGGCGAGGTGGCCGTGGTCGGCCTGGGCCCGGCCGGGCGGCCGTGGCTGACGCCGGAGGCGCAGGAGGCGCTGGCCGCGGCCACCGACCTCGTCGGCTACGGCCCGTACGTGGACCGGGTGGCTCCGAACCCGCGCCAGCGCCGCCACCGCACCGACAACCGGGTGGAGGCCGAACGCGCCAGGCACGCCCTTGAGCTGGCCCGGGACGGGGCCCGCGTGGCGGTCGTGTCGTCCGGCGACCCGGGCGTGTTCGCCATGGCCAGCGCCGTGCTCGAAGCCGCCGCCGACTTCCCGGACGTGCCGGTGCGGGTCGTGCCGGGACTGACCGCCGCCCAGGCGGTGGCGGCCAGGGCGGGCGCGCCGCTCGGGCACGACTACTGCGTGCTGTCGCTGTCCGACCTGCTCAAGCCGTGGGAGGTGGTGGCCGACCGGCTGTCCGCCGCCGCGCGGGCGGACCTGGTGCTGGCGATCTACAACCCGGCCTCGCGCAGCCGTACGTGGCAGGTCGCCGCCGCCCGGGACCTGCTGCTGGAGCACCGCGCGCCGGACACCCCCGTGGTGATCGGCCGCGACGTCGGCGGGCCGCAGGAGAGCGTCACGGTCACCACGCTCGGCGAGCTGGACCCCGGCCAGGTGGACATGCGCTGCCTGCTGATCATCGGCTCGTCCACGACCCGGGCCACCGAAGGCGGCGTCGTCTACACCCCCCGCCGCTACCCCTGAACCCAGGCTGCCGCCGCCGCCACGCTGTCCGTGGCCCGGACGCCCGCGGGCAGCGGCGGCCGGTCCACCATGATCACCGGCAGGCCGAGCTCACGCGCCGCGCCGAGCTTGGCCGTGGTCATGCCGCCGCCGCTGTCCTTGGTCACCAGCACGTCCAGGCGGTGCTCCCGGATCAGGGCGCGCTCGCCCTCGACGGTGTACGGCCCGCGGTCCAGCAGGACGTGCACGTTCGCCGGCACCGGCCCCTCCGGCGGGTCCACCGACCTGGCCAGCAGCCACACGCCGGGCAGCGGCGCGAACACCGGCAGGCTCCGGCGTCCGGTCGTGAGGAAGACCCGGGTGTCACGGCCTGTCGCGCCCCACCGGGCCGTGGTCAGCAGCCCGGCGGCCTCCTGGAGGGAGCCGACCCGCAGCCACGCGTCGCCCGGCCCCTCCCGCCATCCCGGACGCCGCAGCACCAGCAGCGGCACCCCGGTCGCCGACGAGGCCGCGACCCCCGAGGCGGTCATCCGCTCCGCGAACGGATGCGTGGCGTCGACCAGCACGTCGATGCGCTCCTCCAGCAGCCACGCGGCCAGGCCCGACGGCCCGCCGAACCCGCCTTCCCGCACCTCGCCCACGGGGAGCCGCGGGTTGTTCACCCGCCCCGCCAGCGAGGACACCACGTGCAGCCCGGGATCGGCGGCCAGCTCGGCGGCCAGGGCCCGCGCCTCCGCGGTGCCGCCGAGGATCAGGACCCGTCGCACGCCCGCTCCCTGGCGTCGCTGTAGAGGTGGCTGTCGGGGAACTGCGTCGCCGACAACACCCGGCCCACGACGATCACGGCCGTCCGCCGGATCCCGGCGTCGTGGACCTGCCCGGCGATGTCGGCCAGCGTCCCGCGCAGGATCACCTCGTCGGCCCGGCTCGCCCGCGCGACCACGGCCACCGGGCAGTCCGGTCCGTAGGAGGGCAGCAGCTCGGCCACCACCGCGTCGATCCGCTGCACGGCCAGGTGCAGCACCATCGTGGCCCGGCTCGCGCCGAGCGTGCCGAGGTCCTCGCCGTCCGGCATGGGGGTGGCGCGGGCGGAGGTGCGCGTCAGGATGACCGTCTGGCCGACGCCGGGCACGGTCAGCTCCCGGCCCAGCGCGGCCGCGGCCGCCGCGAACGCCGGAACCCCGGGCACCACCTCGTACGGCACGCCGAGGGCGTCCAGCCTGCGCATCTGCTCGGCCACGGCGCTGAACACCGACGGGTCGCCCGAGTGCAGCCGCGTCACGTCGAGACCGTCGCGGTGCGCGGCGGCCAGCTCGGCGACGATCTCGTCGAGCGTCAGGTCCGCCGTGTTCACCAGCCTGGCCCCGGGCGGGCAGGCGTCGAGCAGTTCGCGCGGCACCAGCGACCCGGCGTACAGGCAGACCGGCGACGCCTCCAGCCGGCGCAGGCCGCGCAAGGTGATCAGGTCGGCGGCGCCGGGACCGGCTCCGACGAAGTACACGGTCACGGCCGGTCCTCCTCCGTCATCGACCACACGGTCACGGCTGTTCCTTCCTCGTGATCGACCAGACGGTCACCGGCATCGCCGCCCGCCAGCCGGTGAACCCGCCGACCGGCGAGGCCCGCTGGACGCTCAGGCGCACCAGGTCGCCCCCGAGCCTGCCGTACCAGTGGGCGAGGACGGCCTCGGACTCCAGGGTCACGGCGTTCACCACCAGCCGGCCGCCGGGGCGCAGCGCGGTCCAGCAGCGTTCCATCAGGCCGGGGGCGGTCGCGCCGCCGCCGACGAACACCGCGTCCGGCTCGGGCAGCCCGTCCAGCGCCCCGGGGGCCTTGCCCTCGACCACGCGCATCGACGGCACGCCGAGCCGCTCGGCGTTGCGCCGGACGGCGGCGGCCCGGTCGGCCCGGCTCTCGATCGCCACGGCGGCGCACGACGGGTGGCTGCGCATCCACTCGACGGCGATGCTGCCCGCCCCCGCGCCCACGTCCCACAGCAGCTCGCCGGGCCTCGGGGCCAGGCGGGACAGGCTGACGGCGCGGACCTCCCGCTTGGTGAGCTGCCCGTCGT
This sequence comes from Nonomuraea sp. NPDC049655, assembly GCF_044465465.1. Classification (NCBI taxonomy): domain Bacteria; kingdom Bacillati; phylum Actinomycetota; class Actinomycetes; order Streptosporangiales; family Streptosporangiaceae; genus Nonomuraea; species Nonomuraea sp. NPDC049655. The sequence continues at coordinate 143,636 of NZ_JBITLS010000009.1, read as the reverse complement.
GCTCGTACGCGCCGTCGGGCAGTCCCGGCACCCTGGCCAGGGGCTCGGCGTCCCGGGCGAGGACGCACTCGACGGCGATCACGTGCAGCGCGGACGCCTGGCCCTCCGCCCAGCTCTCGGCCGTGCCTCGCCGTTCGGACTCCCGCGGGCCGCCCAGCTCCGACAGCACCGTCATCGGGCTCGGTCCGTACCCGTGCCGGACGAGCAACCCGGCGACCACCGGCGGCGAGCCGGGCCCCGCGCCGAGCACGACGACCCGGCGGCCCGGCTGGAGCGCGGCGGCCAGCGCCGCGGGCGGACGGCCCACCAGGCTGACGACGTCCACCTGCTCGGCCGGCCAGCCCAGCCGGGCGCAGGCCAGCGTCAACGACGACACGTGCGGCAGCACCGTTACGCGCTCCGCGCCCAGCAGCCGGACCAGCGTCGAGCCGATGCCGTAGAACATCGGATCGCCGCTGGCCAGCACGCAGACCTCGCGGCCGGCGTACCGGTCCATGAGGGCGGGCAGGGCGGGCAGCAGCGGCGACGGCCACGCCACGCGTTCGGCGGCCGTCGCGGGCACGAGGTCGAGCTGCCGCACGCTGCCCATGAGCACGTCGGCGGCCTCCACCGCGCGGCGCGAGCCCGGGGTCAGCCCGTCCCAGCCGTCCGCGCCGATCCCGACGACCGTGATCACGCGTCGCGCCGTGTCAGCTGGATCTCCTCGGCAAGCCGCTCCTGACGGGAAGCGGCGAAGGCGTCGCCCTGCTCGGCCAGGTTCACGATCCTCCTCGATGGCAAAGTGCGAGGGATATCGTATATCTGCCTATCTGGCAGACTTTGGCGGGTGAAACGGCTTCTCGTCATCGGGATCGGCGCCGGCGATCCGGACCATCTCACCCTGCAGGCGGTCAAGGCCATCGCCGCCACGGACGTGTTCTTCATCGTCGACAAGGGCGAGATCAAGCACGAGTTGATCCAGCTCCGCCTCGACCTGATCGCCGAGCACGGTCGCAAGCCGTACCGGATCGCCGAGGCCCGCGACCCGGAACGGGACCGCACCGCCCCCGCCTACACCGCCGCCGTCGAGGACTGGCGCTCGCGCCGCTCGCTGGCCTGCGAGGCGCTCATCCACGACGAGCTGGGCGCCGGCGAGACCGGCGCGTTCCTGGTGTGGGGCGACCCGGCCGTCTACGACAGCACGCTCGCCATCCTCGACGAGATCCGGCGACGCGGGAACGTCACGTTCGACGTCGAGGTCGTCCCCGGCATCAGCAGCGTGGCCGCCCTCACCGCCCGTCACCGCATCGGCCTGACCCAGGTCGGCCGGCCCACGCACCTGACCACCGGCCGCCGCCTGGCCGAGCAGGGCCCCACCGCCGACGACGTGGTGGTCATGCTCGACGCCCACTGCTCCTTCACCGGTCTCGACGACTTCCACATCTACTGGGGCGCCTACCTCGGGACGCCGGACGAGATCCTGGTGTCGGGGCCGGTGCCGGAGGTCGGTGACCGCATCCGGCGGCTGCGTGCCGAGGCCCGCGACCGCAAGGGCTGGATCATGGACACGTACCTGCTGCGCCGCCCGTCACCGGGGGACCGCTGACCTGACGCCGAGGTCGCGCCGCCAGGTCGGCGGGCCCCTCGCGTCATGCCAGCAGCCCCTGCCCGATCCAGCCGCCGGGCGGGCAGCCCGGCGGGATGGCGAACACCGCCGATCCGATCGGCGTGGTCCACTCGTTGAGCAGGTCGGCCTCGGCCAGCCGGCGCTGCATCGGCAGGAACTGCGCGCCGACGTCGGCCTGGTAGGAGGCGAAGAGCAGGCCGCTGTCGGAGTGTCCGGCCGCGGTGAGCCCTTCGTCGTAGTTGTAGGGGCGACGGAAGATCCCCTTGGCCGGGTCGGCGCTGTGCGCGCGCCTGATGTGGGCGTACTCGGAGATGACCGGGAACCCCACGGGCGTGCGCTCGGCGAAGTCGGGCGGGTCGTGCTCGGCGGTCCCGGTCAGCGGGGCGCCGGTGTCCAGGCGGCGTCCGATCGTGAACTCCTTGGCGACCCGGTCGGCGGCGTCCCAGGTCTCCAGTTCGACCCGGATCCGCCGCAGCACCAGCGTGGTGCCGCCGCGCAGCCAGGCGGGCGCGTCCGCGCCGGCCCACACCACCCGGTCGAAGACAGGGCTCCCGGGGACGGCGTTGGCGGTCCCGTCGAGCTGCCCCATGATGTTGTGCTGGGTCAGCCCGGACGCCTGCACCCCGGCGGCCCGCCGGAACCCGCGCTGGACCCATCGGACGCGGGTGAACGCGCGGGCGTCCTTGATGATCATGCGGAGGGCGTGGGCGACGGTCAGCGGGTCGTCGGCGCAGATCTGCACCAGCACGTCGCCGCCGTTCCACTGGTTCCGCAGCTTGTCGATGGAGAAGCGGGGCAGTGCCTTCAGCGAGGACGGGCGCGCCTCCGCCAGGCCCACCGCGTCGAACAGACCGGGCCCGAACCCGAAGGTGACGGTCAGCCGGGCGGGCAGCACCGCCAGTTCCGGTTCGGTGTCGGCCAGGGCGGGACCGCCCGCGCTCAGGCGGCGGGCGTCGTCGGTCAGCAGCCGCATCATCCGGGCCACCGCCTCACGGCCGACGTCCTCGCGCAGGTCCAGGCCGACGAAGACGGCGTGGGCCTGCGGGACGGTGGCGATCCCCGCCTGGTGCGGGCCGTGGAAGGGCTCCACCGCCGAGCCCGGCGAAGCGGCCTGGGCCGGGCCCGCCGAAGCGGCCTGTGTCGCGAGCGCGCCGGCCGCGGCGGCCGCGGTCGAGGCCAGCAGGCCCCGCCGGGTCAGGCGGGACCTGCTGCCGGTGTGGGCGTCCATCAGTGCTTGCCCTCGCCCGGCTGGTAGTTCTCCTTGCCGCCGGCGAAGTCCTTGCCGATCGCGGTGAACTGGAGGGTGGAACCGTCGGCGAGAGTCAGGGTGAAGGGCACCTCGGCTCCGGGCTCCACCTTCCCGGTGACCCCCATCAGCATGATGTGATCGCCGCCGGGCGCCAGCTGGTGAGAACCGCGAGCAGGCACCACGAATCCGCCCTTCTTGGGGCGCATCACCATCTTGCCCCCGGAGTCCACCACTTCGTGCAGCTCGACCGTCGGAGACAGCGGCGAGGCGCCGGAGACGACCGTCAGCTCCGCGTCGGTGTTGTTGACCAGGGTGCCGAAGGCGGCGGTCATCCCCTTGCCGCCGGTCTTGATCCAGGGGTCGGTGATGGTCAGGGCGGGCGAAGGGGTGGCGGCGGCGGTGGCGGCCGCCGGTGACGCCGACGCGGTCGACGCGGTCGTGCTCTGGCCGCCGCAGCCGGACACGAGCACGGCCACGGCCAGCGCCGCGGCGGGAAGAAGCGGAGAACGCGAACGGAGAGAGTGCATGGTGGGCCTTTCCAGGCAGGCCTCGGCGCGCGGTGGCGTTTCCCACCGCGCCGGAGGCGGATCAGGCAGGGGCGCTTGACGCGGCCGCGACGTCGGCGGCCGCGCGAACCCGGCCGGAGCCGGGCATGACGACGTACTCCAGCCTCACCATGAGGGTCAGCCGGAGAAAGCGATCACCTGCGTGAACGGCGGACCGCGCGTGGGCGCGGCGTGTGCCAGCACCGCCGAGCGCAGCCGGCCCGGCTCGGGCGCCGTCACCACGACGACCGGCTCGTGCGGCGGACGCGGGAAGAGCGCCAGGAGGACCCGGCAGAGCCGCGCGGCCAGGCGGTGCAGCAGCCCCCACAGAGCGGCCTCGCCGCGGGCCAGCCACAGGGCGATCAGCCCGGTGGCGCCGGCGTGCGTGACGAGCATGCCGACGCCGGGCACCAGTCCCGAATGGCCGTGGACGAGCGCGGCGTAGGCGTCCGCGGCATGGCTGAGGGAGAACAGCACATGCAGCACCACCTGCATGCCGGCCAGCAACGGCAGGATCAGCGCCAGCGTGCGCTCACGCGCCGAGGCCACGACCCCGCCCCCGAACGCCAGCAGCAGCCCACCGGCCACCGCCGGCCCCGTGACCGATCCCCCGCCGAACAGGTGCGCCAGCACGCCCAGCGCCACGCAGACCACGGCGAACACCGCGGCACGGGCGAGACGGAACGGCAAGGAGGCGGTCATAACGGGCCCATCATCCCATCGCACCCCCTCGCCCTGGCATCCGCCATCGTGCCTCACCTCCGGCACGCCGCCTGCTCACGCACCCCGACACCGCCTTCGCCCGTCGGAGCGATCGCCGGTCGGCCGCCCAGGTGCCTCGACCTCGCCCACGTCGTCGGGACAGTGCTCGCCTCGCGCCGCCGACAGGCCGCGGAACGCGGCATCGGCCTCGCCGAACACCTGACGCCCGCGGTGACGGCCGGGGACCCGAGACTGATCGAGAGCCTCGTCGCCAACCTCGTCGACAACGCCATCCGCCACAACCACCCGGACGGGCACGTAGAGGTCACCACCCAGACGTCCGGCACGCAGGTGGCTCTCACGGTCACCAACAGCGGGCCGGTCGTCCCCGCCGACGATCTCCAGCGCCTGCGCCGGCCCTTCCAGAGACTGGCGCCCGACCGTCACGGCCGCGGCGACGGCCACGGCCTCGGCCTCGGCATCGTCGACGCCGTCACGCGAGCTCACCGCGCCACCCTCACCGCCGACGCCCGCCCTGAAGGCGGCTTGTCGGTCACCGTACGGTTCGCGCAGATATCGCAACCCTGACATCAGGCGCCGCCATGCACGGCCACGTCGCCCCCGGGGACACCAGCCCGATCTCGTAGGGCGCCGGGCACCGGGCGATGATCACCGAGCCGGTGCTGCCGGCCCGGGTGCTGGACGAGGCGTCCCGGTCATGAGGCAGCCGGCGCCCCCTGACGGGGTTGAGCAGCCGGGCATGGGGGAAAGTCTCCGTCCTGCGGGCCGTCGACTGGAGTGGAGGCCCCTGCCACGCCAGCAACCGCTGGTCGAAGCAGGGGGAACTTCAGGGATGGGGTGGATGCATGGTGGAACGACGCATGTCGGTCGCGACGCACTGGGGCAGTCTCATCGCAGTGGTCGATTCCGGGCGATTAGTACGAATTGAGCCGAGGGACGACGACCCCGTGCCGTCACCCATCGGCCCCGGCATGGTGACAGCCGCCGACGACGGCGCTCGCGTGCTGCGCCCCGCGGTGCGCAAGGGCTGGCTCAACGGCCGGCCGCGCGTCCACGACGCCGCCAGAGGCGCGGACACCTTCGTGGAAGTGAGCTGGGACGACGCGATCACGCTGGTGAGCGACGAACTCCGTCGAGTGCGTTCGCAGCACGGGGACAGCGCGGTGTTCGGCGGGTCGTACGGCTGGGCGAGCGCGGGCGTGTTCCACAACGCGCAGAGTCAACTCCACCGGTTCCTGGCGCTGGGCGGGGGCTTCACCGACTCGCGCAACACCTACAGCACGGCCGCGTTGGAGGTCATCCTTCCCCATGTGATCGGCGGGCATCCCTGGAGCTACCAGTCGCGGATGCCGATGTGGGACGAGATAGCCGGCAACTGTGAGCTCGTGGTGGCGTTCGGCGGGCTGGCACTCAAGAACAGCCAGATCAACCCCGGCGGGCTGGCCAGGCACCAGACGCAGGTCCTGCAGCGACAGTGCCGTGCGGCCGGGGTGCGGTTCGTGAACGTCAGCCCCATCCGCAGCGACGTCGCCGGCTTCCTCGACGCCGAGTGGCTGCCCGTCGTCCCCAACACCGACACCGCCGCGATGCTGGGCATCGCCCACACGATGCTGGTCAACGGGTGGCACGATGAGGACTTCCTGCGCCGGTGCTGCGTCGGGTTCGACCGCTTCGCCTCGTACGTGACCGGCGAGCTCGACGGCGTCCCCAAGGACGCCGCCTGGGCGGCGAGGATCACGGGCATCGGTCGCGAGGCGATCGTCGACCTCGCTCGCCGCCTGACCGAGCGGCGTTCTCTCATCATGGTCAACTACGCGGTGCAGCGGGCGGACCACGGCGAACAGCCGATCTGGATGTCCGTCGTGCTGGCCGCCATGGCGGGTTCGATGGGCCGGCCCGGCTGCGGCTGGGGAGCAGGTTACGCCACGATGGACGCGACAGGCGTGGCCAGAGGCCGCCCCTCCGTGGCGGCGGTGCCCGGGGTCGCCAACCCCGTCCCGGACTTCATCCCGGTCGCGAGGATCGCCGACGCCCTGCTGCATCCGGGCAGGTCCATCGGCTACGACGGGCGGCGCCTCACGTTGCCGGAGCTTCGCCTGATCTACTGGTGCGGCGGGAACCCGTTCCACCACCATCAGGATCTCCACCGGCTGGCCCGAGCCTGGCAGACCCCCGACACGGTGGTGGTGCACGAAGCCTGGTGGAACACCACGGCCAAGTTCGCGGACATCGTCCTGCCCGTCGCCACCAGCTTGGAGCGCGACGACTTCGCCGCCGGATTCTCCGATCCCCACCTCGTCGCGATGCCCAAGGTCCGCGAGCCGGCGGGAGAGTCACGCACCGACCATCACATCTTCGCCGCATTGGCCTCCCGGCTCGGATACGAGCAGGAGTTCACGCAGTCGCGCTCCGAGCTCGAATGGGTCCGGCACCTGTACGAGCAGACGCGGGCCGGACTCGGCGACGATGCCGCGTTGCCGGGCTTCGACGACTTCTGGCACAGCTCCACCGCCGAGCTGCCCGCGTTGACCGGACCGTTTCCCGGCAGCTTCGAGGCGCTCCGCGCAGATCCGCGGCGTTTCCCCCTGCCGACGCCGTCGGGCCGGATCGAGATCTTCTCCGAGGAGATCGACTCGTTCGGCTACGACGACTGTGCCGGGCATCCGATGTGGTTCGAACCAGCGGAGTGGCTCGGCGCCGACCTGTCGAGCCGGTTCCCGCTGCATCTGATCTCGAATCAGCCCGCCTCACGCCTGCACAGCCAGTACGACAACGGTGGCCACAGCCTCGATTCGAAGATCCGTGGCCGCGAGCCCGTGACGATGAATCCGTTGGATGCCACGTCGCGCGGCATCGAGAACGGCATGATCGTACGCATCCACAACGACCGGGGCAGCTGCCTGGCGGGCGCGGTCCTGTCGGACGACGTCATGCCAGGCGTCGTCCAGCTGTCCACCGGCGCGTGGTGGGATCCGGTCGAGCCAGGCGTGAGCGGAACACTGGACCGCCACGGCAATCCCAATGTCCTCACGGCGGATCGGCCGTGCTCGCAGCTGTCCCAAGGGCCGAGCGCTCTCAGTGCGCTGGTCGACGTCGAGCCCTACGACGGCCCTCATCCCGACGTGCTCGCCTTCACCCCGCCACGCCTCGAAGGTTGACGCCAAAGCACTCCGGCCGCTTGCCTTGTCGTAATCGATCGAATACTTTGCGTAATCATGACTCGACTGCAAGACCTCAAGTACGGCCAGTGGTTCCGGGGCGCCGATGTCGACGGCGACGGGTTCATCACCCAGCGGGACGTCCGGATGATGAGCGAGCGTTACATCGCCGTCCGCGGCGCCGCGCCTGACTCCGAGACCGCCCGCCTGCTCACCGAGAGGATGGACGCATTCTGGACGCACGTGATCGCCCCGATGGATCACGACGGTGACGGGAAGGTCGATCTGCGGGAGATGACCGAAGGGTTCAGGCAGGCCCTGACCGACCGCGCCCTGTACCCGGCACAGATCGAGCCGGTGACCAGCTGCTTCTTCGACCTCGCCGACCTCAACGGAGACGGCTGGATCGACCAGGCGGAGTTCCAGCAGATGTTCGACTCGGTCGGCGGCGTCCCCGGCGAGGACTGCGCCGCGGTCTTCGCCGCCCTGGACCGAGACGGCTCCGGCGTGCTGGACCGCGCCGAGTTCCACCAGGCGGTCACGGAATTCTTCTACGGCGACGACCCGGACGCTCCCGCCAACCACCTGTTCGGCAGGGTCGCCGGCTGACGCCCTTGCCCTGATGGCGCCAGGGCGTCGACTCTGTTGAAGTTGCTAGTCATTTCAGTCATGATTGAAATGACTAGCAACTACTAGGGAGCGCGCCATGGAACACGTGACCTTCAACAGCCTCGGCACCCGCTGCGCGGGCGATCTCTACCTTCCGGAGACGAGCGATCCGGTCCCCGGGCTGGTGCTCGGGCACAGCGGGGTGATGGTCAAGGAGGCGCTGGCGTTCTTCGCGCCGCACTTCGTCAAGGCCGGCTTCGCGGTGCTGGCCATCGACTACCGCACGGTCGGTTCCAGCGAGGGCGAGCCGCGCGGCCTGGACCACCCGGAGCGGCAGGTGGAGGACTTCCGCAGCGCCGTGTCCTACCTGCGGACCCGTCCCGAAGTGCAGCCGGAGCGGATCGGGGTGTGGGGGGTGAGCATCGGCGGCTCGGTGGCGGCCCAGGCCGCCGTGCTCGATCGGCGCATCAAGTGCGTAGTGGTGCAGAGCCCCAGCGTGTGGGACGGATGGCGGTACACCGAACGCCTCCTGGGCCGCGCCGGCGTTCACGCGCTGCGCGACCGGCTGGAGCAGGACTGGCAGCGGCGCTACGAAGGCGAGCCGAGCGCTCGCGTGCCGCACCTGACGCTGGAGGGCGACAATGTGAAGGACGCTCCGGACATCTCGACCCGCCTGTTTCCCGCCTACCGCAACGAGAAGACCCTCGACTCAGCCGAGCACCTGCTCACCTTCGCCCCGGAGAACCTCATCCACCGGCTCGCGCCGACGCCGCTGCTGATGATCGCCAACGGCGGCTGGGACCCCTACCACATGCTCGAAGAGGCGCAGAGCGCCTTCGCCAAGGCGGGCGAGCCCAAGCGGCTCGCGGTGCTGCCGTACGACGTGCTCGGTCTCTACACCGGGCCCGGCCTGCAGGAGGCGATGGCGCTCGCCATCGACTGGTTCGACCTCTACCTGCGCAGGACCGCGCTCGCCGGCCTCACCCCAGCACCCACCTACGAGTCGGTGGCCGCCATGACACAGTGAACCGGCACACGATCACCAAGGGAGGACGCGACGATGAGCGCTGAGGAACAGCAGGACCGGCTGCTTCGATGGGTGGAGCGGGTGGCCGCATTCTGCGTCGAGGAGTGGGGGCTGCCGCCCATCACCGGACGCATCCTCGGCTGGCTCATGATCTGTGACCCGGCCGAGCAGTCCGCCGGCCAGATCGCCGAGGCCATCCAGGCCAGCCGGGCCTCGCTCACCTCGAACATGCGCTTTCTCACGGCCATCGACCTGGTCGAGAAGGTGCGAAGGCCCGGGGATCGCACCTCCTACTACCGCATCGAGGACGACGCCTGGCAGAAGGTCATCCAGCGCAAGCTCGACAGCCTGAGCGCGTTCGGCGAGATCGCCGACGAAGGGCTCGACATCGCGGGCGGCGAGGGGCGGCGCACCGAGCGCATCAAGGCCGCCCACGACTCCCTGACATGGCTGCAGAACCTCGCGGCCCACCATCCGCTACGCCGTTAAGGAATCTCCATGCACCGCTGGAAACCCGAGCTCGGGCTGATCCAGGAAACGCTGCTGCTCACCCTCCAGGCAAGAGCCCTGGACGCCGGGCTCCCCCATCCGATCCTCGGCGACACGCTCTCCGCCGACCTGGCCGCCACCATCGACTACGACTTCGGCAGGCTGAAGGTCAAGCCCAGCCTCGTCCTCACCACGGCACTGCGCGCCAGGAAGCTCGACGACGTGGTCCGCGCCTACGTCGCCGCTCACCCCGGATGCGTGGTGCTCGACCTGGGCTGTGGCCTGGACACCAGGATGTCCCGTTGTGCTCCGCCGCCGGGCGTCGACTGGTACGACGTCGACTTCCCCGAAGTGGTGAACCTGCGAGCCGAACGCCTGCCCGGCCGTTCCCACCTGGTCGGAGCCGACCTCACCGGCTCCGGCTGGCTCTCGGCCGTCCCCGATGACCGGCCGGCGGTGATCGTCGCCGAAGGGCTGCTCCCCTTCATGCCCGGCGACTCCTTCCAGGCGATGACCCGCGCGCTGACCGGCCATTTCCCCGCGGGTGAGCTCGCACTCAACGGCTACACCCGCTTCGCCGCCTGGGCCATGAAGTACCACCCGACCATCAAGGCACTCGGCATCAAGGCCGCCCAGGGCTTCGACGACGCGCACGAACCCGAGTCCTGGGACGCCGGCCTGGAACTGATCGAGGAGCAGGTCCTCTCCCGCGCGCCGGAAGTGGCCCGGTTCCCGCAACCCCTGCGGGCGCTGACCCGTCTCACCGCCCGCAGCACGACCTTGTCCCGGCAAGGGGCACGCGTTCTCCGCTACCGGTTCTGAGCCCGGGCCGACGGCACGGGGAACGTGAACCTGGCCGCCGCCCCTCAGCCGTACCCGTGTGGGCGTGTGCAGGCGTCGTCCTCGTCCCGAACGCCGCAGGTCTTCACTCGGTGGCCAGGCGCCACGGGGTGCGCTCGGCGACGTGCCGGAGGAGGGCGCGGGCCTGCCGGGGCAGGTTCCAGGTCATGGCGCCGATGACGTGGCCGTCCCTGCCGTACAGACCGGCGAACCGGCCGGTGGCGGGGTCCCCGGCGACGATCTGGAACCGGGCGTCGCCGCCTGTGACGCCGTGGACCTGGATCTTCACGTCGTACTGGTCGGTCCAGAAGTAGGGCACGGGTGCGAAGGGTGCCTGGCCGCCGAGGAGCGTCCGGGCTGCGGCCGTGCCCTGTTCGGTGGCGTTCAGCCGGTGTTCGACGCGCAGGCGGCCGAAGCTGGGGTGCCGCCAGGAGGCGACGTCGCCGGCGGCGACCACGCCGGGCGCGGCCCGGCACCGATGGTCGCACTTGACGCCGTCTTCCACGTCCAGGCCGCTGCCGGTCAGCCAGCCGGTCGCCGGGGCCGAGCCGACGGCAACGAGCACCAGGTCGGCCGGGACGTGCGTGCCGTCGTCCAGATCGACCCCGTTCACCTGGCCGTCGAGGCCGGTCAGGCCGGTGACCAGGGCGCCGGGACGCAGGCGGACGCCGTGCCTGGCGTGCAATCCGGCCAGCAGCCGCGCCACCCGGTCGCCGAGCCGGTCGATCAACGGCGCGGGGAGCGGATCGACCAGGGTGACGTCCAGGCCGAGCTGCCGGGCGGCGGCGGCGACCTCCGTACCGAGGAAGCCCGCGCCGACGACGACCACCGACCGGGCGGCGAGCAGCCCCTCGCGCAGGGCGAGGGCGTCGTCGAGGGTGCGCAGCACGTGCACGCCGCCGAGTTCGTGCCCCGACGGCAGCCGGCGCGGGACGACGCCGGTGGCGATCACCAGCCCGTCGTAGGGCAGGACGCCGCCGTCGGACAGCGCGAGTTCGCGCGCGCCGGTGTCGAGGGCGGTGGCGGCGACGCCGAGCCGCCAGTCGGCCCCCAGCGCGGCGCGAGGCTCGTGGCGGCGCAGCGTCACGCGGTCGGGCGCCCACCTGCCGAGCAGGATCTGCTTGGACAGCGGCGGCCGGTCGTAGGGCTCCCGCCGCTCCGCGCCGACCAGGGTCAGCGAGCCGGTGAATCCGTCGCGGCGCAGGGCCTCGGCGGCGGACAGACCCGCCGCCGAGGCGCCCACGACCACGATCCGGGAGGGGCGGCTCACGACGCGCCCAGCGTGATCGCCCGGGCCGGGCAGATCCGGGCGGCCTCGCCGACGCCCTCGCGCAGCCCCGGTTCCGGGCTGTCCCGCAGCAGGACGACGATGCCGTCCTCGTCACGCTGGTCGAACACCTCGGGACAGACGAGGACACACTGCCCCGAGCCGGTGCAGGCGTCCTGATCCACGGTGACCTTCATGTGCTTGACTCCTTCGCTCGATCACCAGGTGACGGGCAGTTCGCGGACGCCGTAGAAGACGGCCTGCTGTTTGAACGCCAGCTCCTCCAGCGGCACGGCCGCCGCCAGCGTGGGGACGCGCCGGTAGAGCGTGCCGTAGACGACCTGCAGCTCCACCCGGGCCAGCGACTGCCCCAGGCACTGGTGGGCGCCGAACCCGAAGGCGACGTGATGGCGGACCGCGCGGCGGACGTCGAGGACGCCGGGGTCCGGGAAGGCCGCCGGGTCCCGGTTGGCGGTGCTCTTCACGACGACGATGCCCTCGCCCGCGCGGATCGTCGTGCCGCCGACCTGAAGGTCCTCGCGGGCGACGCGGCGGGCCTCGGTGTGGGTGATGGACAGGTAGCGCAGGAGCTCCTCGACGGCGTTGGCCACCAGCGCCGGGTCGCCGTCGCGCACCGCCGCGAGCTGGTCGGGGTGCGCCAGCAGGGCGGCCGTGCCGAGCGCGATCATGTTGGCGGTGGTGTCGTGCCCGGCCACCAGCAGGAGCTGGCCCATCGTGGAGATCTCGGTCAGGGTCATCGCGCCCGTCCGGTACTGCTCCACGGCCAGCCTGCTGAGGACGTCGTCGCCCGGGTCGTCGCTCTTGGCCGCCACCAGCGCCTCCAGGTAGCCGTTCAGCTCCTCGGCGGCGGCCAGGGCCCGCGCGGGGTCGCCTTCGTCCATGACGAGCTCGGCCGCCGCCCGCTGGAAGAAGGCCCGGTCCGCGTAGGGCACGCCGAGCAGTTCGCAGATCACCAGGGACGGGACGGGCAGCGCGACCGCCCGCACCAGGTCGGCCGGGTTGGGACCGGCGAGCAGGTCGTCGATGAGGTCGTCGACGATCCGCCGGATCCTGGGCCGCAGCGCCTCCATCTTCCTGATCATGAAGTCGGCGGTCAGCAGGCGCCGGTGCGCGGTGTGCTCGGGGGCGTCCATCTGCATCAGCGTCTTCATCCGCGCGTCGCGTGCCTTGCTCACCGCGTTGGTGTGCGGGAAGCCGGGCTCGGCCACGTCGACGCTGACGCGCGGATCGGCGAGCACCGCGCGGACGTCGTCGTAGCGGGTGACCAGCCAGGGGGTGGTGCCGTCCCACAGACGGACGCGTGAGACGGGCGCTTCCGCGCTGCGGCGGGTCAGCTCGGGCGCCGGGTCGAACGGGCGGCCGGTCGCGCGGGGCATCGGGAACGTCACCGGGTCCGGCAGGGCATCGGTCATGATCTCTCCTCACCTCGGTCGTGTCGTCCGCGCAGGGCCGAGGACGGCCACCGGTGGGAACCGTCGTGGTCCGCAGCGCTCATACGTCAAGGCTGTCGTTGAACCAGCCCCGGAGACTTTGGCCCGGAAGCGCCGGAAGGGCGGGCGGGAAAGCCTCAACCGGCGGTGGAAGCTGGGCGCACGGTCACTCGGATCGGGATCTCGCCGGCGGCTCAGCACGCCGTGACCGGAGCCGGCGTGATATACAACCAGGGCGAACGCTGGCCCGCATCGACCTTCTGGACACCATCCCGATGGCCAAGCACCTCATCCTCAGCCTGCCCAGCCACGAACCCGACACGTTGCCGGCGCACGTCGCCCCTCTGCGAGATCGGTCCGAGAGGAAGGAAGGCATCATGACGACCACGGAAGAGCCGGAGCTCGTCGAGGTCCCGTTCTGGTTCGACCCGCTGTGCCCCTGGGCGTGGGTCACCTCGCGCTGGCTGCTGGAGGTCGAGAAGGTACGGCCGGTGCGCGCCGACTGGCGGGTCATGTCGCTGGCCCACCTGAACCTCGTCCAGCGCAAGGGCGAGGGGATGAGCGAGGACTACCGGAACCAGATGGAGAAGGCCTGGGGGCCGGTGCGGGTCTGCGCGGCCGCCGCCGAGCACGCCGGCCGCGGCGTGCTCGGCCCGCTGTACACCGCGATCGGCACCCGCTTCCACAACCAGAAGCGTCGCGACGACCCCACGGTCGTCACCGAAGCCCTCGCACAGGTGGGCCTGCCCGCCGCGTTGGCGGCAGCCGCCGACAGCGACGCGCTGGATCAGCTCATCAGGGACTCCCACGATGAGGCCTTCAACGAGGTGGGGCTCGACGTCGGAACTCCCGTTCTCCGCGTCGGCGGCATGGCCCTGTTCGGCCCGGTGATCAGGCAGGCGCCACGCGGCGAGGCAGCCGGCAGGCTCTGGGACGGCCTGGTCCTGGTCGCCGGGACGGAGGACTTCTTCGAGCTCAAGCGGAGCCGGGGGCGGGGCGTCAGACCGTCCTTCGACTGAGGGACGCCGCGGCTGACGGGTTCTGATCGCGGCCCGGCACGGCTCGCGCGATGCGCGGGCCGACGAGCCGCTCGGCCTCGCCGAGCGGGTACCAGGCCGCGTCCGTCACCTCTGACTCCTGGATCGGCCCCAGGTCCGCGTGCGTCACGAACGCGTACCCGATGTCGAGGTGATGGTGCGCCGGCTCGCCCTTCTGCGGTCGGGCCGGAACGCGGGCGTACTCGATGTAGACGGGGGTCTGCGACGCAGGCATGACCTGCGCGGGGTCGATTCCGGTCTCCTCCGCCAGCTCGCGCACCGCTGCGTCGATCAGTGAGGTGTCGGCCGGCTCCAGATGGCCGCCAGGCTGCAACAGGATCCCGTAGGCGCGGTGCTCGACGAGCAGGACCTCGGTGCCGTCGCGGACCAGCAGCGCGCCGGCGGTCACGTGCATCGGGAAGTTCCGCCGCGAGGCGAAATCGCGGCCCTCGGCCAGCAGGCGGAGCGGCTCGGACAGCAGCGCGGCCTCGTCCGGGAAACGCGAGAGGTGGTCCCGGACGGCGCTCGATATGTCCGCGTCAGTGATCGCCACAGGTCGCTCCCGCACCTGCCCGACGGGGCAGCTCCTGGTGACCGACGGCTGAGACGAGATGAGCGATGAGCACTGACACAGTCTGCTCCTTGACCGAGAGGAGGCTTCGCACCGTACAGGTGCGACCGGTCGGCGCGCGCCTGCCACGCCGACCAGATGGGACATCGGCGAGGTGAGACGCTGGACCGAGCAAGCGCGTGAGAGGTTCGGAGAAGGGGCCGTGCACGAAGCTGCGGGATCACGGACTGGTCCTCCTCGGCCAGGCGAGCTGATCGCCTTGGCGTCGCCGGGGATCTCCGTCCCGAGCGCCACGGTCGCCCCCCAGCGGCACGTGCCGGCTGAACGGGGCTGTCCGGCGCGGTGTTCCTCATGGTGCGCGTGCCGGCCGCAGCCGTCCGTCCCGGGCGGCGCGGGTTCGCCGGGGAGCTGATCGAGGGTCTGTCCGCGTTCGCCGGTCGCCGCTGGTTGTGGACGCTGACCGGCCTCCCGGCGCTGACGTCGGCATGCTGGGGAGCCGGGTTCACGGTCCTGGGGCCGCTGTACGCGGCACGCCACCTGGAGGGCGGTGCGGCGTCGTCGCCGGTGCGGCGGCCGCGTTCAGTGTTCGTGATGTACGCCGCCTCCGCAGCACCGCGGGCCCCGCGACCGGCCGACGGTCTCACCCCGACTGCTGACGCAGGAAGCTGTCGTAGTCGGCGTGCGGTCCCAGCCCGACCTCGGCTCGCCGCTCATCGTTCGTCGGCGCCACCTCTGCGGCCGGAGGTCAGCGTCACGGGCAGTCGGAGCACGTCGGTGCCGATGAAGGAGGGCAGCGGCTGGAGATCCTGCGGGCCGGTGGCCAGCCGCAGATCGGGAAAGCGGTCGAACAGCGCGGGCAGAGCGACGCGTGCCTCCAGCCGGGCCAGCGGCGCGCCCAGGCAATGGTGCATGCCGTAGCCGAAGGCGAGGTGCGCCCGGTCGTGCCGGTCGATGTCGAAGCGGTCAGGATCGGCATTGACGGCAGGGTCACGCCCGTGAGCGCCGAAGCCGATGAGGATGAGGTCTCCGGCGCGGATGACGGTCTGCCCGTCCAAGGGGATGTCCGCGGTGGCGTAGCGCATCGGCAGATGCATGACGGGCGGGTGCCGGCGCAGACTCTCCTCTATGACGTCGTCCCAGCGTGCGGGGTCGCGGCGGGCGACAGCGAGCTGCTCGGGGTGGCTGAGCATGGCGATGACGGCATGGTCGAGCAGAGAAACGGTGGTCTCGCTGCCCGCGCCGATCATCAGGAGCAGCGTGCTGACGAGCTCGTCGTCGCTGAGCTGGTCGAGTCCGCTGTCCCTGGCGGCGATCAGCCGGCTGGTCATGTCGTCGCCGGGCTGGGCTCGTTTGGCCTCGATGAGACGGTGCATCGAGGCGATCATCTCTTGCTGGACGCGGGTCGTCTGCCCGGCCGACAGGCTGGTGTCCAGCACGGCGTCGATGGTGGCCAGCATGGCGGGCCGCTGGTCCGGCGGCACACCGAACAGGTCGCAGATGACCTGGGTGGGGACCTTGTAGGAGTAGCGTGCCCGCAGGTCCAGCACGTCGCCCGGAGCTTCGGCGGCCAGGGCGTCCAGCAACGTGGTGACGATGGCGGTGATCGGCTGCTGCATCGCCTCCACGCGGCGGGGCGTGAACGCCTTGCCGACGATCGCGTAGGGGCGGTAGCCGGGCCAGGACTTGCGCGCGTCCTTGGAGACGTGGGGATTCGTCAGCAGGTGCTTGACGACGTCCCCGTCGGTCACCGACCAGGCGGTGAGGTCGCCGGGCAGTCGGACGGGAACGGCCGGTCCGGCGGCTCGTAAGGAGTCGGCCTGCTCATAGATGCGGCGTCCGCTGCTGTCGAGAACCACGGGCGTGGGGGTCACGCGTGCCTCCGGTGCGGGTGGGGGCTTCGGCGGGCTGATGGGACACGGCGAAGGGGTTCGCCTTGTTGTGCGGCGAAGCTCACGCCGAGCGCTGCGCGGCAATTGCGGACAGGCCGGGCCGGTTGTGCCCGCCCTCTCCTCTCAGTTCAAAATTCCACGCCTTGACGAGGATCGTTTCAAGGGCCATGCCCACGGCCGCCTGGGCCGCCCTCCTCGACGAACCCGCCGCGACGGCCACGCCAGAGCCCCCGGCCCTCTCGCAGTTCGAGGGGGCCGGGGGCTCGCGGCGGTGCTCGTTCAGGCGGAGGGGGTCAGCCTCACGTAGCTGACCTCGACGTTCAGATAGGTGGCGGCGCCGTAGTCATGGCCACGGATGGCCAGGAGGTTGCAGCGCTCCAGGTGTCTGGCGGGTAGGACGACGTTGATGGCGCCCGCGGCGCAGCGGCCGCTCCTGACGGTCTGGACGAGGCGGCCGTTGAAGTAGACCCGCGCATCGTTGTCGATCGTTCCCTGGATGCGGACCAGTCGTGCGTTGCGCGGGATGTGCACCCAGTGGCGTACCAGGATGTCGGTGTTCACCGCCCAGGACGTCTTGACATTGGTGGAATTGTTCCACGCACAGGTGCCGTTGGTGGTGCCGAATCCTTCTTGCCCGCTCGCCCAGTCGCCGTCGTCGAAGTCCGGCTCGTAGAAACGCGGGGCGTTGGCCCCGGACGGCACCTGGAGGTATTTCCAGTCGGTGCTGTTGTAGCCGAGTACGGTGACGACATTCTGCCGCGTTGCGGCACGGGAGGCTGACGCCGACGCCGGAGCGGGCAGGGCCACGGTGGCCAGCAGCGAGCCGGCCGCGAGGCCGGCGGGAAGGAAACGCAGCAGTTTCTTGAACATGGCGATCTTCCTCCGTCGATTGTGCGAAATGTCGATTCTGCAGCCGCCGAAAGCGACATGTCTATCCATGTCGCAAATCTGCCGCCTAGCATCCCGGCCGGAATGGGTAAATCGAATCATAATTTGAGCACACGCCGACAGATAAGGCAATGGCAAAGAAAGGCCGACGAGAGGAGGCGGGCGCATTTATAAACAAAGAGGAATTTCCCGATATGCCGAATATGAGCGCCTACTCCGCAGACACAGCCGTCCGGTGGCACGGGCCGATCGTCAGGCGGGCACCAGGAGGGTGGTGAGCAGGTCGTCCAGGGTGGCGCCGTGGTGCAGTTCCTCGACCGGCTCGATGCCGACGGCGCGCAGCAGTCTGTTGGCGGCGGTGTCGAACAGCTTGACGACCGGTCCGGCGATGGCCAGGTAGACCAGGGTGGAGCCGGCCAGGGCGCGAGCCAGCGGCTCCGGACGGGCCAGCGCCAGGTTCTTGGGCGCGAGCTCGCCCAGCACCATCTGGATCACGGTGGCCAGCGCGAACCCGATGCCGAGCGCGATGCCGCCGATCGCCGCCTGCGGCACCCCGGCCGCCTCCAGCGCGGGGGCGATCAGCTCGGCCAGCGCGGGCCTGGCGATGAAACCCACGATCAGAGCGGTGACGGTGATGCCGAGCTGCGCGCCGGACAACATGAACGACAGCCGTTCCATCACCTTGACCGCCTTGGCCGCCTTCTTGTCACCGGCGGCGGCCCGCTGGGACAGGGCGAGCCGGTCGGCGCTGACGTAGGCGAACTCCTGGGCGACGAAGTAGCCGGTGGCGAGGGTGAGCAGGACGATGGCCACCAGGCCGAGGGCGACACTCATCGCGGCTGTGCACCCCGCAGACGAAGGCCGTACCTGAGGCTGGGGCTCTTGCTCGGGTCCGCTGACACGGACACCACCACCGATCCTTCCCGTTTCGTGTTCTCCGCCGCAGCGCGTCGGCTGCGGCTTCCTGGTCCGGACGTTACCGACCCCGGACAGGCCGATCCTGACCGGGGCGTCTTCTCCCAGGTCAACACATATGGGCGAGGGTAAGTACCGGTTGTGTTCCGCGTCTCAGCCGGGTTCGGTTGCATGGGGAGCCTCTCGTCGCCTCTACCATGATCAGCGATTTGTGATCTTCACTGTGAGGAGCTATCCAGTGTCGTCCGGGCAAGAACGCGTGCGGGCCGTGCTCGAACACCGGCTCACCCAGCGGGCCGTCATCGGCGTCATCGTGCTCAACGCGGCCACGATCGGCTGCGAGACCAGCGCCTACCTGATGGACCGGGCCGGTGGTCTCCTGCACGCCGTCGACCGGATCGCGCTGGCCGTCTTCACCGTGGAGATCGCCGCCCGGCTGTTCGCCTACCGCCGCGCGTTCTTCGCCGACCCGTGGAACTGGTTCGACACGGTCATCGTGGCGATCGCGCTCGTCCCGGCCTCCGGCCCGGCCTCGGTGCTGCGGGCGCTGCGCATCCTGAGGGCGCTGCGCCTGGTCTCGGCGGTGCCCAGCATGCGCCGCGTGGTCAGCGCGTTGTTGTCGGCGGTGCCCGGGATGGCCTCCATCATCGGCCTGCTCGTCCTGATGATCTACATCGCCGGGGTGATCGCGACCAAGCTGTTCGGCGAGATCATGCCCGAACGGTTCGACGAACTGCCCCGCTCGCTGTTCACCCTGTTCCAGATCATGACCGGCGACGACTGGGGCAACGTCGCCCAGGCGGTCATGGAGCACAAGCCGTGGGCGTGGGTCTTCTTCATCGCCTACATCCTGATGTCCACCTTCGTGGCGCTGAACCTGTTCATCGCGGTGGTGGTCAACGCCATGAACGACGCCGAGCCGTCCCCGGCCGAAGCGCGGACCCAGGCCGAGCTGGCGGAGGTGAAGCAGCAGCTGGCGGCGGTGAACGCCAAACTCGACCAGCTGCTGCTGTCGCGCGAGGCGGTCACGACCGACGGCCGCGCCGAGGCGAACTGACCAGCCATCTGTGGCGATCGAAGGAGGCGACGAGCCCGCCTGACGGAACACGGCTCAGTCGACCCAGGCCCACAGGCAGAGGTCGAGCATGCACACCAGCGCCCACATGACGAGTGCGGCGACTCGTTGACGCTCCCCTGCGCGCGTGTGTTCGCCCCAGCGGTTCGACGGCCATGACAGTTGCTACATTGCGCAACTCTACAACCTTCTGCGGCGGTTGAGGACGGCCAGCGCCCCGCCGTACAGAACGGCCACGAGCACCAGCCACAGACAGCAGGACACCGGCCGCTGGGCGGGGATCGTGTTCTCGCCGTGTTCCAGCAGGCGGGCCTCGGCCTGCTCCTCCGTCAGGCCGCGTGGCCCGGTGTCCAGCAGGCGCAGGGTCTGGAGCTGGCTCAGCGGGGCCGGACCGGAGCCGGGCGTGGTCGGCGCGTCAGGCGCCCAGACCATGGACGCGTCCTCCGGAGGCGCCGGCCCGTTGCGAGAGCCGTCCGACGAGCCCGCGCACGGTGGCCACGACGTCCTCGTCGTCGATCAGGTAGACGACCCTGCGGCCCTCCCGGCGGGAGCGGACCAGGCCGGCCAGCTTCAGCTTGGCCAGGTGCTGGCTGATCGCCGGCAGCGCGCCCCCCACCCGCTCGGCCAGCCCGGACACGTCGCACTCGCCCTGCGCCAGCGCCCACACGATGTGCAGCCTGGGCGGCGAGGCCAGCAGCGCGGAGGCGGCCGCAGCCTCGGCCAGCACTTCGGCGGGCGGATCAGGGGTCTTTGCGCCGGCCACCTTCACTCCTTCTTCGGACAGGTGCCAAGTCTAGGCGCGCGGCGCGGCGGCTCCCGAGCGTCGCGTCAGTCACCGGCCGTCCTGCCGCGCGCCGGCCCGCAGCCTGGCCGCCTGCTCCTCCAGACGCCGGGCCTGCTCCTCCAGCGAGGGGCCGGCTCTCCGCCCAACCGAGGTCGGCCATGGTGTCGTCCTTGCTGAGCAGGCGTTCTGTCAGCTATACGGTGAGGAGTTCCACGTCCACCGGGCCGTTCTGCGCCTTGGCGGGGACGGCGAGCGGCGTGAACAGCGCGCCCAGCCTGTTCACCGTCTCGGGGATGATCCGGTAGTAGACCCAGGTGCCGCGGCGTTCGCCGTCGATCAGCCCGGCGGTGCGCAGCACCTTCAAGTGGTGGGAGATGGTGGGAGCGGTCAGGTCGAAGACGCCGGTCAGGTCGCACACGCAGGCCTCGCCGCCGGGATGGGAGCCGATCAGCGACAGCAGGCGCAGCCGTACCGGGTCGGCGACGGCCTTGAGCAGGGCGGCCAGTTCGGCGGCGTCGGCCTCGCCGAGCGGCTCGCGGGCGATCGGCGCACAGCACTGGGCGGTGGCGGGGGCGGCCATGGCGTGACTCCTTAATTCGATGCCGGTCTAAATCATAGGCGGTGGCAGGCGACCGGCGCGAACGCGGAGACGGCACACGCCACGGCCGTGGCGCGGCGTCCCTCTCAGCCGCAGCAGCCGCCGGACTCGGCACCGGCACCGGCCGGGGCACTGACGGTGGCGAGCGGGAGCGGGGCCGACAGCAGGCCGCCGCTGAGGCCCGTGGCCAGGCCGGCCCGCCGCTCCTGGTCCTCGGCCGGGCTGGACGAGCACACCCCGGTCTCGGGCAGGTCGAGCCGCACGTCGCGGGCGGCCTGCCAGTCGCCGGCCAGCGCGGCGACGACGGAGCGGGCCTGCTCGTACCCGGTGGCGAGCAGGAAGGTGGGGGCGCGGCCGTAGCTCTTGACGCCGATGGCGTAGTAGCCGGGCTCGGGGTGGGCCAGCTCGTCCACGCCGTGCGGCGGGACGGTGCCGCAGGAGTGCCGGTTGGGGTCGATGAGCGGGGCCAGGGCACGGGTGGAGCCGAGCACGGGGTCCAGGTCGAGACGCAGTTCCGTGGCGATGGAGTGGTCGGGACGGTAGCCGGTCGCGCTGACGATCCGGTCCACGATGATCGACTGCTCGGCGCCGGAGGGGGCGCGGCTGGTCACTTCGACGCCGTCGCCGGTGGCGCGTACCTGGTGGGTGAAGAAGCCGGTCAGCAACGTGATGCGACCGGAGGCGACGTGGGCGCGCAGGCGGGTGCCGAGCGCGCCGCGGGCCGGGAGTGCGTCGGCGTCGCCGCCGCCGTAGGCGCGGCCGGCGTCGCCCGCGCGGATGGCCCAGGTGATCGGGGTGTCGTCCAGCTGGGCCAGGGCGAGCAGCGTGGTGGCGGCCGAGTGGCCGGCGCCGACGACCAGGACGCGCCTGCCCTCGTAGCGGTGGCGGTCGGCGCCGAGGACGTCGGGCAGGGCGTGGTCGACGGGCACGTCGTCCTCGCCGTGGGCGGGCAGGCCGGCGGCGCCCAGCACGTTCGGCGTGGTCCAGGTTCCGGAGGCGTCGATGATCGCGCCTGCCCGCAGTTCGCCGCCGTCGGCCAGGCGGATCAGGAAGGGGGCCTGCTCGCGGCCCGCCGTGCGTACGCGGTCGTGGCCGAGGCGGCTGATGGCGGTCACTCGTGCGTTCGTGCGTACCCGGTCGCCGAGCAGCTCGGCCAGCGGGGCGAGGTAGCCGGCGACGATCTCGGCGCCGGTCGGCAGCCGTTCGGGGTCGGGCGCGGTCCAGCCGTCGGCCTCCAGCAGGCGGCGGGCGGCGGCGTCGATGTCGTACTTCCAGGGGCTGAACACCCGTACGTGCCCCCACTGCGCGATCGACGCGGCGACCCGATCGCCGGCCTCCAGGACCAGGAAGTCGATGCCGCGCTCGGTCAGGTGCGCGGCGGCGGCCAGGCCGACGGGGCCCGCGCCGATCACGACCACGGGCAGGTCGTTTCGCCACCCTGAGGTGGCCTGCCGAGGGGCCGTGAGCTGCTCGATCGCCATCGTGGCGGGGCCGCAGCAACTGTCGCTCATGACTGTTTCTCCAGGTGGCGAGAGAGGGGTCAGCGGAAGGAGGGGAACGTGACGTAGAGGCGGGCCCGCTCGACGGACGGGCGGCGGCTGAACGGAGCGCGCATCACGCGACCTCCTGAATAGAAGTTCATCTAAACAGGAGTCATCATGTGCCACTGTTTCGACAGAAGTCAAATCAGCACCACGTGCGCGGCGATGCCGCGGATCGGGTCAGGTCAGTTCCAGGGCCACCTCCAGGCGCAGGTAGGCGTCGACCCAGGTCTGCTCGGCCGCATCGCCCGAGTCCTGCGCCCGCGCCGCCGCGAACGCCGTGACGGCCCGCGCGATGCGGTGGAGCCCGAGCGTGGTCAGCCGCCGTGCGGCGGTGCCGAGGCGGGCGTCGTAGGTCGGCGGCAGGTGGGACAGGCCGTGGTGGGCCGCTTCCGCGAGCAGCCCGCGGGTGTCGATCAGCACGGCGGTCAGCGGGTCGTGCCGGACGTCCTCGGCGGCCGCGAGCCGGCCGCCGCCGCCGGCGGGTCGCAGGTCGGGCACGACGACCCGGTCGCCGGCGGCCAGGCCGATGGGGTCGATGACGACGCCGCCCGCGGTACGGCCGACCACCCCGCTGACGAAACGCAGCTCGCCTTCCTCCTCGGCGAGCACGGCGGCCAGCGAGTCGAGGCGGCCGGGGGCGGCCCCGGCGTGGGTGGCGGTGACGGTGGCGAGGTTGCCCGCCTGGTCGGCGATGAGGGCGTCGAGGCGCTGGTCACCGGCGGCGTAGGTCATGGCCACCACCTCGGAGACGGCGACGACGCGGACCAGCTCCGCTTCGACGCGCGGGCGGACGGGCCGGAGCGTGAGGGCGTCGAGTTCCCGGCCGAGCGCGGCGAGGTCGGTCACCACCAGGGACGGCGAGAGCCCACCCCAGTCGCCCCGCGACGGGCTGACCGTCGTCCTGGCGATCCGCCCGGTGGCCAGCCGCACGGTACGGCTGGCGCTGCGGACGGCGGATTCCGTGACGAGGTTGCCGGTGGCCAGGGCGGCCAGCGTGGAGCCGGCGACGCGTCGCCGTGCCAGGGCGGCGCCGTCGCCGTCGTCGCCGTCCCGTTCGCCGTCCCATTCGCGGCGGAGTACCAGGACCATCGCGCTGTCGCCGTGGGCCAGGTAGATCTCGGCGATCCGCCGGTCGCCGAGGCTGCGGATCCGGCAGCCCAGGCTCTCCAGGCGGGCCCGGCGCAACGGGGTCTCGGCGGCCTCTGCGGTTCCCAGCACGCTGCTGCGGAGGGTGGCGTCGGGGCGGGTCACGGCCCGGTGCCGGGCGTGCAGCTCGACGAGGTGGCTCGCGAGCAGTTCGGGACGGTAGTGGGCGCCGCGGTCGCGGTAGGCGGCCAGCTGCTCGGCGAGGTCGCCGACGGCCAGCAGCGGCCAGCGCGATCCGGCGGCGTCCAGATGGCGCTGTACGTCGGCGATGGTGGCCGCCAGTCCCTGGCCGAGGTGCGCCGCGCCGTCGCGCAGGACCGTGCCGGCCAGCCCCAGGGCCCGCTCCAGCCCGGATCCGGCGCCGGTCCCGGCTTCGCCGCCGACGTCGACCCGTGCCTCCGGCGTCCCGGGATGCAACTCGTCGGCGACCCGGAACGCCCACACGGCGAGGGCGATGACGTCGTCGCGGCTGCCCGCGACGGCGTCGGTGTGCACGAAGCCGAGGTCGCCGGGGATCAGGAAACGCACGGTCACGGTGGCGAGCTCGACCTGCGGCGCGGGATCGGCAGCGGTGGCGCGGCGCACGCGGGCGGTGTATCCGGCCCGTTCGGTACGGCGGGCGGCGGCCATCAGGCGGGCGCCGATCCTGGCGGTCAGCTCGTCGTCGCTCACCTGCCCCGGCGACCAGGCGGAGGGTCCCGGGACGGGGCCCTCACCCTGCGGATGCTCGACGGTCTCGACGGCCGCGGCGTGCTGGTGCTGGTACGCCAGCACCACACCGACGACATGCCGGCAGACCCCGGTGGCGCCGCACGTGCAGCGGGCCGCGTCGAGGCCGCCGGGTGGCAGGCTCGCGGTCGGCCCGCCCGCGAAGTCGCCGTGCACGGTCCCGTCGGCGTCGGTACGCAGGTCCGGCGCGGCTTCCTTGCCCGCCCGCTTGACCAGGCCGCGGTTGGTGAGCGCGGCGAGGGAGTCGGTGGTGAGCCCGAGCAGATCCGTTCTCATCGGCCCACGTGCTCCGCGACGAAGGACGCCAGCTCGCCGGGGGTCATCGCGCCCACGTACGCCCCGGCGTCGGCCAGGCGTTGCGCGAGCTCCCGGTCGTAGTCGGGGTTGGCCTGCTCGTCGAGGGCGGCCAGGCCGAGGACCTTGCTGCCCTGCTCGACCAGGTCACGCACGATGCGTACCAGCCGGTGACGATCGCCGCCCTCGTAGAAGTCGGAGATCAGCACGACGACGGCCCGCCGCGGCTGGTCCACCAGCCCGGCGCCGTACGCGGCCGCGCGGGCGATGTCGGTGCCGCCGCCGAGCTGGACCTTCATGAGCAGTTCCACGGGATCGTCCACGTCGGAGGTCAGGTCCACCACGTCGGTGTCGAAGGCGACCAGGTGGGTGCGTACGCCGGGCAGGCCCCACAGGCAGGCCGCGGTGACCGCCGAGTGGATCACCGAGTCCGTCATCGAGCCGGACTGGTCGACGAGCAGGATCACCTGCCACTGTTCGAGGTGGCGGCGGGTGCGGGAGAAGAACAGCGGGGTCTCGATCACGACCTTGCCGGTGTCGGGCTGGTAGCGGCCGAGGTTGGCGCGCAGGGTCCGGACCATGTCGAAGTTGCGGGCCTGCCGCAGCCGGCCCGGCCGGCGCGCTCTCGTGCCCGAGAAGGCGCTGCGCACCTCGGTGGCGAGCTTGTCCATGAGCTGCCGGACGACCTGCTCCACGATGCGCCTGGCCAGCCGCAACACCTGCGGGTTCATCAGGTGTTTGGTGTGCAGGACCGCCTTGAGCAGCGCGGGGTTGGGCTCGATGCGGGCGAGCACGTCGGGGTCGGTGACGAGGTCGTGGATCTCGTAGCGTTCGACGGCGTCGCGTTGCAGGCGTTCGACGGTCTCCTTGGGGAACAGGCGGGTGATGTCGTCGAGCCAGTCGAAGGTGGTCAGGTTCGACGGGCCGCTTCCGGCCTGCCGCCGTACGCCGCGCCTGCGCAGCTCCTCGTCGCGGCCGTACAGCCAGTCCATGGCGGCGTCGCGGCCGGCGGCCGCCTCGTCGAGCTGCCCGCCGCCGAGGCAGGCGCCGCCGGCCTCGCCGAGCAGCAGCCGCCACCGTACGAGGGTGGGGTCGGTCATGGCGTGATCAGTCCCTCCCGGCGCAGTGCCGCATCGACTCGTTCGTCCAGTGCCATGCCTGCGGCCACCAGTTCCGGCGCCGCCTCCAGCCGCATCAGGTCCCACGCGGACGCGCCCGCGCCGGAGCGCAGTTCGACCAGGCGGCTGGCGATGAGGTGCCGCTCGCGGGGCGGGAAGTAGCCGAACGCCTGGCGCAGCGCCGGCAGGGCCACCAGGAAGTCGTGGTCGCTCATCGCCGCGACCAGCTCGTCGAGCAGCTCCAGCATGCCGCCGGCGTGCAGGACCTCCTCGCGGGCGAGCGCGAACAGCCCGGCCAGCCAGTCGCCGGCCGACGCGGGGACGAACGCGCCGCGTACCGCCCACGCGGGGTCCGCGGCGGCGGCGCCGCGCAGTGACCAGCCCAGCCCGAGCGCCGCTCCGCGCAGGTCGGGCGGCGCGTCCTGGCAGGCGGCGACGCGGTCGGCGACGCCCAGCGCCGCGTCCAGGTCCAGGCCCAGCGGCGGCCCGGCGTGCCTGAGCGCGTCGCGGACGGCGGCCATGGCGCCGATGCGCCGCGGATCGGCGGGGACGGGCCCGCCGCGCACGCCCTCGGCCAGCCACAACACCCGGAGGGCGGCGGCCCGGACCACGGTCCCCAAGGTGGTGCTGCCGCTGGTGGCGAACAGCTCGTCGTGGCGCCACATCGCCAGGGCGACGGTGAGCGTGCGGCCCAGCGAGCCCAGGTCGGCCGCCGCGGCGATCGCCCGCGCGAGATCGTCGAGCACCTGCCCCGCCAGCTCGCCGATGCCGCACAGCGCGGCGTCGAACAGCACGTCGGCCAGCCGGTCCAGGTCGGCGCCCCTGATCCGCTCGGCGAGCACGGAGGCCGCCGCCTCCTGCGGGTCCACGCCGTACCCGCCTGCCTCGATCAGGGCGGGCAGGCGGTCGTCGGTCTCGCTCAACGTCCACTGTTCGACCAGCTCGGCGCCGCCCGCGGGGCGGGGTCCCGCGGTGCGGACGACGCCCGGGATGCCCAGGACGCGCAGCCTGTGCAGGAAGCGGCTGCGCGCGCGGCCGGCTTGCCCGCCGAGGTCGAGCCGTTCGTCGCCGGGGCCGCCCAGCTCGGCGAGCACCGCGTGGACCAGCGGCGGCAGCGGGGTCGAGGGGTGCAGGCGGCCTGCCCGGTCACCGCTGAGCGCCGCGATCATCTCCACGACGACCGGGTGGTGGCCCGCCTGGAGGGGCCCGCGGGACGCCCAGGGCAGCGGGATCTCGATCGCCTCGCCGACCAGCGCGGTGGCCAGGCCGTCGAGCACGTCGACGCGGGCCGGATGCGGGTGGCCGCGCATCAGCGCGATCCCGTCGGCGGTGGCGCGCGCGGCGATCAGATCGGCGGTGGAGACCTGCCGGCGCCGGCCGCGCAGCCGGGCCGTCACCGCCTCGACGAGCCTGCGGGCGGCTCCGTCGGGACCGTGCTCCCACAGGTCCTGGTAGTAGCCGGGCGACGGCATGCCCGACTGGTAGCCGTCGAAGGCGTCCAGCCGGCGGAACGAGTACGGCACCAGGTAGCTGCCGACCGCCGCCCCCTCGGGCGGTTGCGGCACCTCCGGCCAGCTCCGCTCGCCCTGCTCGGCCAGCCGGATCAGCGCGGGACGGTGGAAGCCGCCCGTGACCACGACCACCGGCCGCTCGCCCGCGTCGCCGGCGGCCGCCCGGATCCACTGCGCCATGTACGCCTCGCGGGCCGTGTCGCCGGGATCGGCCCCGGTGTCGCCGCGTACGAGGTCGAAGTAGGTGGCCAGCCGTTCGGCCAGCCCGTCGGCCGGTTCGATCTCGAACAGGTGGTCCCACAACGCGTCCATGTTGTCCACGGCGAAGGCGCGGCAGAGCCGCCGGGTCGCCTCGGCGTAGCGGGCCTCGGCGTCGGCGTACCGGTTGCTGACGTCCGCCAGCGCGGGATGCCAGGCGGGCAGGTCGATGAAGCGCAGCTCGGCGCCGGCCGCGCGGCCCGCGGTCAGCGCCGCCCACTCCGGGGAGTAGTCGCACAGCGGCGTCCATGAACCGTGGCGCCGCTCGTGGTCGCGGTAGCCGGTGTGGACGGCGATCGGCAGCTCGTGGCCGAGCAGGAGCTCGTCCATCCGGTCGTTCATCTCCGCCGGGCCTTCGACCAGCACGTACGCGGGACGTACGGAACGGATGGTGTCGGCGACCAGCCGGGCGCAGGCGGGACTGTGGTGCCGCACGCCGAGGAAGATGACCGCCATCGGTCAGCCCGGCAGCAGGTGGCGGGCCTCGTACAGGGCCTGCCACTGGTCGCCGTGTCGCCTGCGCTCCAGGTACCTGCGGAGCTTGGCCAGGTCCTCCGGGTTGTCCTTGGCGGCCGTGCCGGCCAGGCAGGAGACCAGGTCGGCGGCGGTGCCCGGCTCGCGGCGCAGGAACCAGCCGCGCACCCCGACGGCATGGGCGACCGAGACGGCCTCCGCGGTGCTCATCACCCCCGACAGCCGGTCGGTGGCGTCGCCGCGCGCGGTGTGCCCCTGGCGCAGGTCGCGGAAGGTGGTGACCAGGACCTCCAGCACGTCGCGGCGCGGCGGCGCGGTGACGCCCGAGCGTTCGAGCAGCGCCACCGCCTCCGCCTCCACCAACGCCAGCTCGGTGTCGAAGTCGGCGATCGGGAAGACGGTCTCGAAGTTGAAGCGGCGCCTGAGCGCGGCGCTCATCTCGTTGACGCCGCGGTCGCGGGTGTTGGCCGTGGCCAGGATCGTGAACCCCTCCTGGGCGAACACCATCGACTCGGGCCCGCTCAGCTCCGGTACGGCGAGCACCCGGTCCGACAGCGGTGACAGCAGGCAGTCCTGCACCTCCAGCGGGCACCTGGTGATCTCCTCGAAGCGCACCACCTTGCCCTCGGCCATGCCGCGCAGCAGCGGCGCGGGCACCAGCGATCGGGTGGAGGGGCCCTCGGCGACCAGCAGCGCGTAGTTCCAGGAGTATTTGATCTGGTCTTCGGTGGTGGCCGCGCCGCCCTGGACGGTGAGCGTCGAGGTGCCGCTGACGGCCGCGGCGAGCAGCTCGGACAGCAGCGACTTGGCCGTGCCGGGCTCGCCGACCAGCATCAGCCCCCGGTTGGTCGCGAGCGTCACCAGGGACCGGTCGATCAGCGAGGGATCGCCCACGAACTTGCGGCTGATGCCCAGCTTCTCGTCGCCGAGGACGAAACGGCGGGCGGCCCGCAGGCTGAGCGCCCAGCCGGGCGGCCGGTCGTCGGTGTCGTGCTCCCGCAGCCTGGCCAGCTCGCCGGCGTAGCGGATCTCGGCCGGGGGCCGCTGGGCGTGTCCGTTCATCGGGTGATGTCCCTGAGGTCTCGGAGGATCTCGGAGGTGGTGATCGGATCGAGGCCGTCGAGCCCCAGCTCGACCAGGGTCTGCTCGTCGGCGAGATCGAGGTAGCCGATCGAGATGCCCGGATCGAGGCCGATCGTGATGGTCCTGCCGCCGGGCACGTCCCGCTCGATCCAGCCCTGCCAGCCGGCGTCCTGAGGCGCGCCGCGCCGCCAGCCGCGCCGCTCCAGGCCGATCACCGCGCGGGTGGGGATCCTGGCGGCCTCGATCTCGGCCACCAGCGCCAGATCCAGCTCGTACGTCTCCCTGCCCAGCTGCGGAAACGGCTGCAGGATCTCGTAGTCGGCGAACACCTCGGACCAGGCGGCCAGGTCCTCCCCCAGTTCCAGCGGGTGCGCCACGCCTACGAGGGCGTCTTCGGGCAACGTCAGCGTGTCGTCCGCGACGTCGGCGAAGCTGCGGTCCTCGGCCACGCGCAGGGTGCCCATGAGCCGGCCCGACGGGTCGTACAGGCCCCATACCAGCCGCCGGACGATGTGCCGGAGCAGCGGGTGGCCGACGAGCAGCCGGCCGAAGTCGCCGGCGCTCCAGCGACGCCGGTTCACCATGGCCTGCTCCAGGCGGTGGATGGCGTCCCCGGCCACGGAGCGCACGTCCTTCTTCAGCCCGGCGAAGCGCCGGTAGGCGGCGGTCGCGAGCTCCTGATCGTCGTTGGCGCCCGGCTTGGGCAGGTTCTTCAGCCGCTTGCCCGAGGCGTCGGCCACGTACGGCTTGAGCTGCTCGTCGAAGCCCACCACGAACCGCCTGCGGCCGTAGTCGAGGGTCAGGCTGCCGTCGTCGGACAGGCCGAAGTCGGGCACCAGCCGGTCGGCCAGCTCCTGCGGCCTCAGGCCGAGCTCGGCGGCGACCTCGTCCATCTTCTGCTTGGCCCGGTTCTTCAGCCCGCCGAACTTGACCTTCTCGGCGATGCCGTGCAGGTGCATGAGCGCCACCTCCGAGCCGATGGAGGCCAGCAGGTCCAGGCCGGTGACCGCGCGCGCGTGCCCGCCCTCGCCCGGCCAGGTCCTGATCAGCGGGGTCAGCCGCCGTACGGTCTCGTCGTCGCCGAGCAACGCCTGCGCGTCCATCACCCAGCTCTCCTTGGACGGGTAGCCCGCCGCCTGCCAGCACTGGAACAGCGCCCAGGCGAAGTCGGCGAGGCTGCGGCCGTCGCAGGCCTGCCTGACCACGGCGAGACCGGCGTACGGGTCGCCCGGTTTGGAGATCGCCAGCATCGTCATCACGTGGCGGGCCGCCTCGGGGGGCAGCGCGCCCGCGTCGCCGCACAGGTGGATCGGGGTCGTGATCGCGACCTCCGTCCACTCGGGCAGCACGGGCATCCTGGCGGGCAGCACGTCGAGCGGGTCGGCCACGAGCAGGTCGGCGATGGCGGCCTCGGCGGCGGGCCCGTACCCTGCGGCGGCCTCGGCCACGGTGTCGCGGTGGCCGCCCGCGACCAGCGCCGCCAGCGCCTGCTCGGCCCGGAGCCGGGCCACGCCGGGCTTGCCGAGAGCAGCCGGGACCAGCGCCCTGGCGGCCGCCGCGGGGTGACGGTTCAGCCAGGCCAGCGCGGTGGCACGGACCGACTTCAGCCGGGCCAGCCAGTCGGCCATCAGCACGGCGACCTCCGGCGCCGCGAACGGCAGCAGCGACGCGGCGACCGAGCTGGGGCCGCGCCGGGCGCTGTCGACCACCATGGGCAGCGCCGCCGTCCCGAGCCTGGCCACCACCATCGGCATCCAGTCGCCCGCCCCCCACAGGTCGACAGGGCGCCACTTCCCGATCAGCGGCGCGGCCAGCTCCTCGGGCCCGGCGACGAACAGGGCGACCTCGTCGGACCAGTGGGCGCCCCGGCCCTCGGCGATGGCGCGGGCGATGTCCTGCCAGCTCCGGCGCCAGGACCGGCCCCAGGAATTCTCCGCCCGGGAGGAACGCCAGTTGTCCTTCTCGCCCGGCGCCCACACAAGGGCCGGTCCGTCGGTGCACGCCAGGCCGTCGACCACGACCACCTTGCGCGCCTTGCGCGGGCGGGTCCAGGGCGGGCTGACCAGCACCTCGGGCAGCGCCTCCGGCGCAGCGGCGGCGACGGCGCCGGCGGTCGCGATCCTGTCGAGACGCTCGGCGGCGCCGTCGCCGAGGCTCGCGCGCACCTCGTCCACCAGGTCGGGACGGGCCGCCACATGGGTGC
This sequence comes from Nonomuraea sp. NPDC049655, assembly GCF_044465465.1. Classification (NCBI taxonomy): domain Bacteria; kingdom Bacillati; phylum Actinomycetota; class Actinomycetes; order Streptosporangiales; family Streptosporangiaceae; genus Nonomuraea; species Nonomuraea sp. NPDC049655. Next base: position 112,555 of record NZ_JBITLS010000009.1, on the reverse strand, counting down.
GCAGCAGCAGGTCGACGACCTTGCCGCCGGACTCGGCCAGCATCCGCATCGCGCGGCGGGGGAAGCGGGAGGCCGCGCGCAGGAAGGCCGGCTGGGTGTACTTCTGCTCGACGCGGTCGAGGATCGCCCGCATCGCCGTGTCGTACGGCAGGTCGGCGAGCACGTGCAGCAGCCGCTTGCGGCTGTCCGCGCCGTAGGCGTGGTCCACCCAGACGGCCAGCAGCGGCACGGCCGCCTCGCCCATGCCGTCGACGACCGTGGCCGGCAGGGCGAAGGAGTCCCCCATGTAGGGGCCACGCACGTGGTCCGCGATCAGCTCGGCGTGCTCCGGCGTGCTGATGGCGGCGATCAGGCGGAAGGCGAGAGCCGGGAGGACCTGGCTCACCTCGGCGCAGTCGGCCGCGACCCACCCGGTCTGGGTGGGCGCCAGGTAGGAGGCGGCCACGCGGTGGTGGAGCCCGCCCGCGCGGCTCACCGCCAGCGCCGCGACGACCTCGGCGTACTCGGCGTCGGACGCGGCGGCCAGCACGGCGCGGACCCGGGCGTCGATCTGCTCGCCGGAGGCCCAGCCGTACCACCGGTCGGGGGCCTCGCCGTCGGCCAGCCGGCGGACCATCCAGGTGCCCCCGTCGTGGACGTAGTCCAGCGAGGCCAGCTCGGTCACGGCCACCGCCGCGAACACCGGGCCGCGTTCGGCCAGCCAGGTCTCGGGGAACAGGGACGACACCTCGCGCTCGTTCCATGGCAGGGACGCGGCCACCGCCTTGGCGACCACCGCCGCGCCCAGCGGTGTGCCGGCGGGCTCCCCCGCCAGGTACGCCGCGCCCGCGGCCGCGAGCTCCGGATCCGGGCACTTCGCCACCATGTCGGCCAGCAGCTGCGCGCGGTTGCCCAGCTCGGCGGCCAGCTTCTGCGGCGCGCCCGGGTCCGGCCGCCGCACCGGGGCCTTCGCTCCGCCTCGCCGGGGGTGGAGAGCGCGCAACCAGGCGGGCGGCAACGCCAGCCGGTCCTCGTCCTCGACGCCTCCGGCGGCCGCGGGTGAAGCCGCCTGCGGCGAGGCGGCCGTTTGGTCCTCCGCGTAGCCCTTGCCCATCTTCTCCGCCACCAGCTTGTCGGCGGCGGCAGTGGCGGCGGCGGCCGAGCCGAACGACTTGACCTGCGTCTGACCGGCCGCGCCCAGCCGTCCGTACCGGATGTGCAGCTCCGCGCCGTCCTGGCGCACCTCCCAGAACTTGGCCGAACTTCCGCCGACGAACGTCAGCGTGCGCTCCACGCTCATGCCGATACCTCCACGCCGCATCCCGTCGTCCTCTTGATCGACAGCGGCGAGTATGGCGGGCACGACCGACAAAGTTGCGCGCACCGTCAGCCGGGGCGGTCCTCGGCGGCGGTCTTCGGCAGGCAGCGGCCGAGCGCGCGGCACGGCCTGCCTGTCGCGGCGCGGGCGGGAGCGTGTCCGCGAGGGGTCAGCGGCAGGCCAGCGGGAGCGGTTGGGGACCGCAGGGACGGCCCCGGTTGCCGCCGCCGTCGATCGCTCCTGAGGGCGGCGTGATCCAGACGAAGTAGCCGGCGTTGTGCTTGCCCACGTTCCCCGTCAGGGTGATCGGGGAGCTTCTCCGGCCGATGTGGATGGCGCCACGTACGGGAAGGCCCGCCTCGTCGGTGAGCCCGCTGGGATCGTGGCCGTTTCCCTTGAACACGTTGTCGATGAACGACGACGTGGTGGAGTCCCTGACGTAGATGCCGGCGGTGCGGTTGCCGATGAACCGGTTGCGGGCGATGGTGGCGTCCATCAGGTAGCCGTACACGCCGATGGAGTTGTTCTTGAACGTGTTGTCCTCCACGAGCGTGTCCGGCGCCCAGCCGGCCCGTACCGCGATGTCGGCGTTCTTGAAGACGTTGTCGCGCAGCACGACGTTCCAGCTGTTGTCGTCCGAGCTGATCGGGGCGTTGTCGAAGACGTTGCCGGTGACGAGTCCGGCGTTGTTCTCGTTGAAGGACAGGCTGCCCGAGATCACTCTGCTCGACGTGAGCGTCGTGTAGGTGCTGCGGGCCGAGACGCGGTGCAGAGTGCAGCCGTCGATGGCCAGGCGGATCTGGCGGGCGTCCACGGCGTCCACGTCGCATCGGCGGGGGGAACCGCTGATCGAGAGCTCAGGCCAGGCGCCGCCGCGCAGCTTCACGGGGCCGCCGGTGATCGTCATGTCGCGAAGGGCGACAGTGATGTGGGGGGTGAGGGCGTCGTCGCCGACGCTGGTGGCGAACCCTTCGATCCGGCCGTCGCGTATGACGGTTCCGGTCCAGGCGGTCCCCTGGGAGCTGACCTGGACGCCGGTGCCGGTGCCCGCGCCCTGGAGGGTGTGCCCGGCCAGGTCGATGGTCACGTCGTCGGCGCCGACGATCAGCGCGTCACCGGGGCACGTCAGATCCCCGGTCAGGGTGACGCTCGCTGTCAGGACGCTCCCGCAGGTGACGGGGGCGCCTGCGGAGGCAGCGGCGGCCCGGCCGAGCCCGACGGTCGCGGTCAGCAGCAGGACGGAGCAGCCGGCCCGAACGAGCCGACGCGTCGTCGTGGAACGCCTGGGTCGGTGACCCGTGCGGACGAACCGTTCATCGCGCATGTGCCCTCCATCGCCGATCGACGAGATGCCTGCGTTCTCCTTTCGCTGGAACGGCTCAGTGGCGCGGCAGACCGAGGACATCGTCGCCGGCCCCGCTGCCGGAGGTGCGGAGGAGTGGCACCGGGTCGGTGGCGAAGCGGGCGGCGCGAGGCTCGCGTTCGTCCCCGAACCGGTGGGTGAGGATGCCGTAGAGTTCCGGGCGTCGTCCCTGGAGCCATCGGCGGCCGGTCGAGAGCGGCAGCAGGGTGAGGTCGAGGTCGGCGGTCACCATGTCGTCACCGGCCGCCCAGGTCTCGCCGAGGATGCGGCCGTAAGGGTCGATGATCATCGCGTTGCCGGTGCGGATCTCGTCGTCGTCCTCGCCGATGCCGTTGCTGAACAGGACGAACAGCCCGTTGTCATGAGCCCGGGCGGGCAACCAGCGCATCAGCCACTGGCGTCCGCTGGGGCCGCGCAGCTCGGCCTCGATCGCCTCCGGGGCGCTGTGCCGGTTCCGCCAGAGCTCCACGGGGATCGGGCGCATCCCGTGGGGGCTGCGCGAGGCGGTGCCGCCGGTCTGGTGGGGCGCCACCAGGATCGAGGCGCCCATCAGCGCGGTGGCGCGGACGTTCTCGACCAGGTTGTTGTCCCAGCAGATGAGGATGCCCATGCGGACGCCCCACGGGGTGTCGAAGACGGTGTAGGCGTCGCCGCTGCTGATCGCCGGGTGCTCGAAGGCGTGCAGCTTGCGATGACGGTGGACGGATCCGTCCGGGAGGCAGAGGGCATAGCTGTTGAACAGCCGCCCGTCCGTGTCGCTCTCCAGGAAGCCGACTCCTACGGCGACGCCGTGCCCGGCCGCCAGCGCGCGGACCGCCGTGACGGACGGACCGTCCACCGGCTCGGCGAGCTCCCGCAGCCGCTCGGGGGTCTGGCGGCGGAGATGCCAGTACCCCAGCAGGCACATCTCCGGGAAGGCGATGACCTGCACGCCGTCCGCGCTCGCCACGCGCACGTGGTGCTCGACCTGGGCCAGGTTGTAGGTCTTGTCATCGGGACGATGCTCGAACTGCACGGTCGCGCACCGCAACGTCGGCGTGGGGGTCTCGGCCGCCTCGTCGTTTTCTGCCATCTCGAATCTCCGGATCCTCGGGGTGGTTCACCAGCAGACCGCATGCGCGTCTCATTCGTCCAATGAATCTTTTTCGCTGTTCGATAGAGTCGCGGAATGGATCTGGTTCTGCTTCGCGCCTTCCTCACGGTCGCCGAGCACGGTCACTACGGCCGCGCCGCGCGAACGCTGAACGTCACCCAGCCGACGCTCACGAAGCAGATCCAGTCGCTGGAGGCGCAGGCGGGAGGCCGGCTGTTCGACCGCGGCCGGCACGGCGCCGTGCTGACCGACCTGGGCGCCGTCCTGCTCCCGGACGCGCAGGCTCTCCTGCGGCGGGCGGACGCGCTCACCCGGCGGATGGCGAGAATGGCCACCGGCGAGATCGGAAGGCTGTCGGTCGGCTTCGGGCTGTCGAGCATCGATCTGGCCCCTCGGATCGTCGCCGCCTTTCGGCGGCGCCACCCCGACGCGCACGTCACTTTGGATGACATGTCGTCACAGGCCCAGCTTGACCGGATCGACGCGGGCGACCTCGACGTCGGTTTCGTCCGGCTGCCGCTCGACGGCGGATGGGGACGGCTGCCGCTGGCCGGCGACCGCCTCGCCCTCGCCTGGGCCGACCATGACGACCGGCCCCCGCACGACGTCGGAGATCTCGCGAGATGGGCGGCCCGCCACGACTTCCTCCAGCTGGCGCAGGAGAGAGGGCCCGGACTGGTACGGCAGATCAACCACCTGTGCACCGTCGTCGCGGTCCGCCCTGCCGTCGTCCAGGAGGCTCAGGACCTGCAGACCGTGCTCGCGCTGGTGGCGGCCGGCGCGGGGGTCGCCTTCGTGCCGGCCAGCGCCCGCCGAATCGCGCCGTCCTCGGTCACGATCACGCCGATTCGCCATCCGGCGGCCGAATGGCAGATTGCCGTGGTGTGGAAGGACGGGCGGTCCGGCCCGTTGACGACGGGTTTCCTGGACCTCGTACGAGAACACGGTCTTCTCGAAGCCGGCGGCTCCTGAGCCGGCGCCTCAGTCGCGGCGCGTCCCCGCCGGTCACCCGCCTCGAATTCAGGAGATGGTGAGCGTGCCGTCCGGATTACGGGCGCACGTGACGATCGCGCGGGGCGTCGCGGCGAGGGCGCCGGCCAGGCACTGGCCGAGGACCGTGTGGCCCGCGGCGTTGGGGTGCCACGACTCCTGACAGGTCTGGAAGTAGGTGACGCAGGTGTTCGCCGCCCGCTGGATACCGATCTTGTCCCAGCCGGACAGGCTGGTGATGAACGTGCCGGACGGCCCGTCCTGCACCCGGACCGGCGTCGCGAGCGCACCGGCCGGGCTGCCGGGGTTCTCGCAGAGCCTGGCCCCGTCGAAGGCCCTCTGGACGTCCAGGACGCGCAGGTCGGCCGCCGGGCGTTCGGCTGCCAGTGTGGTGAACGCGTTCTTGACCAGTTGGCCGAGGTTCTGGGAGAACACGTGTCCGGGGGCGAGGCTGGCGCGGTGGATCGGGCACCCGGCGGCGTAGCGCTCGGCGCCGAGGGCGCGGAACTTGTCGCGGGTGTCGGTGCGGCCGTCCTCGTCGTAGTACTGCGGGGCGACGTCGGGCGGCAGCGGGTTGGTGTAGGTCTGCAGAATCACCTGGTGGACGCCGTCGGCGTCGATCTGGTCGAGGGTGTCCAGGATCTGGCGCAGGGCCGCGGTGGTCTCGGCGGTGGCGGCGGCGACCTCGGTGTCGGTGGCCAGGTCGGAGGCGGTGCAGGGCCGCTGCGGCACCTCGCCCTTCAGGTAGGCCCAGAACTCCCACCAGCCCGTCCAGGCGTCGGCGATGAAGCGGTTGGCGCACAGCGTGGCCACGTCGCCGAAGGTGAACTGGGTGTTGTTGGAGCCGAGGCCGACGAGGACGACGTCGATGTCGTTCGTCCGGGCGACGGCGCGCAGCTGGTCGAGTTGCGAGGCGACGGTGCGGCCCTCGGCCCGGGCGCTGGAGGGCGCGGCGATGTCGGCGGGCCGGGCGCCCGAGCACGCGAGGTTGAAACGTTGCTGGATGCCCGGGAGCGACGCCGCGAACACCGAGGCGTTCGCCGACCGGTGACAGAAGTAGGCGTTGCTGTTGGCCGCCGACCAGCCGGGGAAGGCCTGTGCCGTGCCGGAGGCGTCGACGACGGGCTGGTAGTTCCCCGCGCCCTCGCCGCTGATGAAGCTGTCGCCGAGCGCGACGGCGGCGGTGGGCAGAGCCGCCTGCGCCGGTCCGCTCTGCACGGTCTGGATGCCGGCCGCGCTCACCAGGAGCATGACAACCGCGGCCGCACTCTGGAGGAGCCTCATGACCACCTCATTTCATACTAATTAAGTACGAAATACGCCTGTGTGGATCACAACATGCGGCGCCAACAGCGTCAACATGCCGAGGCGAGGGATGGCGGGCACGCTTACCTGGGACGTAATTGTCGCCCTTACCTCTGACTGAAAAACTCAGGACATCGCACGACATAAGGAGTCATGAGATGTTCTTCCAGACCACGGACGGCACCCGCCTCGCCTACGAGGACTACGGCCAGGGCAAGCCCATCGTCTTCGTCGCCAGCGTGATGCTCTCGGCGGACATGTGGGAGTACCAGATCCCGTACTTCGTCGAGCGCGGTTACCGGTGCGTCGCCCTCGACCGGCGGGCCCACGGCCGCTCGGACCGTCCCTCGACGGGCTACGACCTGGACACCGGCGCCGACGACCTGGCCGAGCTGATCGAGCTGCTCGACCTGCGTGACATCACCCTGGTCGGTCACTCGATGGGCGGCGCCGAGGTCGCCCGGTACCTGGCCCGTCACGGCGACGAGCGCGTCGCGCGGGTGGCGTTCGTCTCGGCGATGCTGCCGTTCCTGCTGCAGACCGACGACAACCCCGAGGGAGTGCCGGGCGCCGCGCTGGAGGCCTCGATGGCGGCCCTGGACGCCGACCGTCCCAAGTGGCTGGCCCAGCGGGCGCAGGCGTTCTTCGCCACGCACCTGGGCAACGAGATCTCCCCCGCACAGGTGGAATTCACGCTGCGGCAGTGCCTTGAGGTCTCGCCGTGGGCGATCCGCCAGTACCAGCGGGCCGCCATGACCTTCGACCACCGGGCCTCGCTGGCCGAGATCGCCGTGCCCGCGCTGGTCGTGCACGGGGCCGCCGACGCCTCCATACCGGTGGCCGTCAGCGGGCGGCGCACCGCCAAGCTGGTTCCCGGGGCGACGTACCTGGAGCACCCGACCGGCGGGCACGGCCTGTTCGTCACCCACCGCGACCGCTTCAACGACGACCTGCACACCTTCATCAAGTCCACCTGACGACGGCCGCGGTCATGACCGCCATGGATCGGTGATCACTCGACCACCCGGCCTGTCGCCTTCTTGCCGTCCATGCGTACGGCCAGGCAGTAGACGGTCCTGTGACGAGGCCAGTCCTCCGGGGCCGGCCCGACCCACGCCATCCCGATGTCATCCCTTTTCGACTTCTTGATGCGCATTCTGGGAAGGCAGCCGTTCTGCGCCAGCCGCGTCATGTCCGCATCCGGGTACGGCCCCTGCGGGAGGACAGCATCAGAGCGCTCCGGAGGCTCTGCTGACGTCTCGGCGTCGCCGGTATATTGGGCGGATGCTGATCAGGGAAGCCACCGTGGACGACTGGTCGGCCATCTGGCCGTTCTTCCGCGAGATCGTCGCCGCCGGTGAGACCTTCACCTATCCGCTCGATCTCGGTCAGGAGGAGGGGCGCGGCTGGTGGCTGCTGCCCGCCCCGAACCGTACGGTCGTCGCGGTCGACGACGACGGGACGATCCTCGGCACCGCGAAGATGAACAACAACCAGATGGGCAACGGCTCGCACGTCGCGAGCGCCAGCTACATGGTCGATCCAGCCCATTCCGGGCGTGGTGTGGGCCGCGCGCTGTGCGAGTACACGATCGAGTGGGCCCGCACCTCGGGTTTCCGCTCGATGCAGTTCAACGCGGTCGTGGAGACCAACGAGACGGCGGTGCGGTTGTACCGGAAGCTCGGGTTCGAGGTGCTCTGCACCGTGCCGGAGGGCTTCCGGAGCCCGGCGAAGGGCTACGTCGGGCTGCACATCATGCACCGCGCCCTTTGACGACCTCCCGGAAGGCGCACCGCGCGCCGGACCCGGCGCCCATGGTGGAGGCCACGGACGCCGGGCCGCTTCTGTCCTACCGGGTCGCTCCGGCCACCCACTTGGGGGCGCCGTACTGGTAGGCGCCGAGACTCGGGAGCGGGTCCGTCGAGCCGTCGTTGACGCCGGGCAGCGGGATCGCCTGGTTGCGCGCCGGGGACGCCTCCGACAGCCGGTAGTCGCGCCCGGCCGGGTCGACGAACAGCGGGTCGACGTCGGCCGGCAGGTTGTTGGACAGCACCATCCCGCCGTTCGTGGCGCCGTCGAGGCCGCGGATCGGGCCGATGTTGTTGTAGACCTTGGTGCCGGTCGAGTTGCCGGGCTCCTTGACGTAGAACATCGTCATGCCGCCGGTGTTGTTGTAGACGCCGTTGTTGTGCGAGCCGCCGCCGAGGCCGTTGAGCATGACGGTCCCCTCGGGGTTGCCCCAGCCCACGTTGGCGGCGATGGTGATGTTGCTCTGCCCGTTGTCGGCGTAGACGCCGGTGACCCCGAACTTGGTGGCGCCCCACCTCGGCGCCGGATCGTGCAGCACGTTGTGGTCGATCGAGGTCCCCAGCATGTCGGAGCCGCAGCAGGTGTAGACCGCGGCCACGTCCAGGCTCAGCCGGGCGTACTGGGAGATGTCGTTGTAGGCGATGCGGTCCGGCCCCGGCGTGCCGCCGGCGGCGTTGTCCCACTGCAGGTTCACGCCGCTGCGGCCGACCCGGTAGATGGTGTTGTGCGTGACCGTCTGGCTGTTGCCCTGCACGGCGACGCCGGCCGCGTAGGTGCCCAGGTAGTCCACGTCGTGGATGACGTTGTTCGTCGCGGTGTTCCGCATGCCGCGCAGCGCGATGCCGTTGCCGGCGCTGAGTGACAGGTCGCTGTTGACGACCTTGTTGTCCGTGCCGTTGAGCACGATGCCGGTGTCGGCGACGCCCCGGGTGACGGTGGAGCCGCAGTCGGCGGCGCCGCGGGTGATGTCGGTGTAGTGCGACAGGTACGTGCCGGTGATCCCGTCGATCACGACGTGGCTGCTGCCGGGCCCGGTCTCGACGGTGGAGGCGAACAGGCCGACGCCGGCGATCGTCGTGTGGCTCGCGTTCCGCAGGTCGAAGGCCAGCGTGCGGGCCTTGGCCTCGATCACGTGCCGGTCGGGGTCGTCCTCGCTGTACAGGTAGAGCCGTTTGCCGGCCGGGTCGTAGAACCAGGTGCCGGGGTGGGCGAGTTCGCCGATCTTGCCGGTGAGCGCGTACCGGGTGTCCTTCGGGATCACCTTGTGGACGCACGGCGGCGCCACGTCGAGCACGACCGAGCCCACGTCGGAGCTCTTGATCGTGGAGGTCGCGGTGATGTACCAGTAGTTCGTCGTCACGCGGGCGCCGTTCCAGTAACCGGCCGGGCGGGTCAGCGCGTCGTCGGCGACGGTGGCCTCCGCGCTGCCCGGCCCGGCGTACCGCACCGCGGGTTCGAGCAGGTCGAGGCCGGGATAGGGCCACTGGGCCTCGACGTTCATCCGCTTGTCGGTGAAGGTCTGCACGGTCGTGACGTCGGGTCCGAGGTCGGCGCGGGCGCTGTAGACGTGACCGTCGCGCACGGCCTGGGCGAAGGGCGAGCCCGGCGCGTACGGGTCCGACTGCGCGATGCGGGCCACGTCCTGGCCGGTGACCGGGGACCAGCCCCTGATCCGCTTGGCGCCGCTCACCGTCACGCGCGCGCCGGGGGCCGCCCGGTAGGTGATGGGCAGTCCGGCGGCGCCCGACCGGGCGGGCACGACGGTCTCCTTGTACGTGCCCGAGTGGATCAGGCAGGTGTCGCCGGGCGTCATGACGTCGGCGCACCGCTGGATGTGGCGGTAGGCCGTCGCGGCCGACCGGCCGCCGGCCGAGTCCCTGCCCCACGGCGCGACGTGGTAGGTGGTGCCGCCCGCGCTCGTGCCCTGCTCGGCCGCCGCCGGGACGGCCGGGAGGGCTGCCAGCACCGTCGCGATCACCATGGCCGCGAGCGGCCGCCGATTGCGTGAGAACGTCATGGTCCTTCTTTCCGTGACGGGCCGTTCAGCCCTTGACCGCGCCGACCGTGAGGCCGCTGATGATGTGGCGCTGCATGTAGACGAAGAAGATGACGACCGGTGCCACCGCCAGCAGCAGGTTGGGGAACACCCGCGTCAGGTCGGTCGAGTACTGGCTGATCCCGGCGTAGATGGCGGTCGTCACCGTGTACCGGCCGGAGCCGGGGCTGAGCAGGATCTGCGGGCTGACGAAGTCGTTCCAGATCCCGATCGAGTTGAGGATCAGCACGGTGACCACCGCGGGCCGCATCAGCGGGAAGATGATCGTCCAGAACGTGCGCAGCCGCCCCGCGCCGTCGATCATCGCCGCCTGGTCGATGGAGGCCGGGATGGTACGGATGAAGCCGACGAACAGGAAGATGCTCACCGGAAGGGTCGAGGCCACGTCGTGGGCCACGAGGCCGGCCACGGTGTTGGCCAGGCCGACCGAGCGCAGCACGTAGATCACCGGGATCACCAGCGCGGCGCCCGGGATGAAGGTGCCCGCGAGGAAGTACAGCAGCAGCAGCTGGGAGCGGCGGCTGAGGCTGCGCGCGATCGCGTACGCCGCGGGGCCGGCCAGCAGGATGCACAGGACGTCCACGACGACGACGAGGAACAGCGTGAAGCCGTAGCTGCGGATCACGTTGTACTGGGGGCTGTCGACGGCGTTGGCGAGGGAGTCGAAGGTGAGGTCGCCGAACGGGAGGGAGAAGGGGTTGCCGAGGATGTCGTCCTGGGACTTGAAGCTGTTGACCACGAGCAGGTAGACCGGCACGGTCATGGCCACCAGGAGCAGCGCCAGCATGACCGGGCGCACGAAGGAGCGGCGCCTGCCGTGGCCGGCTTGCGTTTGTTCGATCATCACCGTCCCCTAACTCGTCGTGGCGCGGTCTTGCCGGTTGCGCGCGGCGGTCACCAGCAGGGCGAGGCCGGCGCACACGACCATGAGGAAGACGGCCTGCGCGTTGGCGTAACCGACCTTCGTCCCTTCGAAGGACCTGGCCAGGATGAGGAACGAGTACGTCTGCGTGGCGCCCGCGGGCCCGCCGTTGGTGAGGCTCACGACCAGGTCGTAGGTCTTGATCAGGCCGATGAGGTTCAGCACGGTGGCCACGGTCACCACCGGGGAGATCATCGGGATCACCACGCGCAGGTTGGCCTGGCGCCGGGTCGCGCCGTCGATCGCCGCGGCCTCCAGCAGTTCGGCGGGGACCGTCTGGAGCGCGGCGACGAACAGCACGACGTTGAACCCGAAGCCGGCCCACACGATCACCGCGATGAGCGAGACCAGGGCGAGGTTCTCCTCGAAGAGGAAGCCGACGGGCCCGACGCCGAAGTGCCGCAGCGTGCTGTTGACGGCGCCGTTCGTGCCGAGGATCGCGGCCCAGAGGAAGCCGAGGATCAGCGCGCTGATCACGTGCGGGTAGTAGGCGAGCGTGCGGAAGAACGAGTTCGTCCGCGAGCGCTCCTTGAGCAGCAGCGCGTACGCCAGGCCGCCGCCGATCATGAGCAGGGTGCCGGTGACGGCGACGAGGGCGGTCACGTACCAGGCGCTGGTCGAGCTCGGGTCGTCGAACAGGTGCAGGTAGTTCTCGAAGCCGACGAACACCGCGTCGGAGAAGCCGTTCCAGTCCGTCAGGCTGAGGTAGACCGCCACGCCCACCGGGACGACGGTCATCACCGTGTAGACCAGCACGGACGGCGCCACGAGCCCGAAGGTCACCGCCTTGGCCCGGTACCTGGCCGGCAGCCACTCGCGGCGCGGGCGCCGCGGCTCGGACGCCTGCCGCTCCGGCCGCCGGGTCAGCTCTGCGAGTTCCACCACTTGTCCAAACCGGCGGCGACCTGCTCGGCCGTGGCGCCCGTGTACAGCTTCTGCACCTGCGTGTTGAGCTCGGCCGGATAGCCCTCGACCGGCTGGCGCTCGCCCGACTTGACCAGCACGGACGGCGCCTCCTCAAGGATCTTCTGGACCTGCGTGCCGAGGCTGGACATCTTGTAGGTGAAGCCCTTGCGCAGGTTGCCGTCGGCGGCGAGCTGGCTCTCGATCGCGGCCGGGTCGGTGACCAGCCACTTCACGAAGTCGATCGCGGCGGCCTTGTGCTTGGAGGCGTTGACGACCACGTACGGGCTGGCGATGTTGCCGTACTGGCCGGTGGGGTGGGAGCCGTCGGTCGGCATGGAGAAGACGCCGATCTCGTCGCTCTTCTTCGCCGCGTCGGCGGCCGGGACGAAGAAGGAGCCCATGACGTACATCGCGGACTTGCCGTCGAGGAAGGACGTCTGCCCGTCGGCGTAGGTCAGGCCGAGCGCGCTCTTGTCGAGGTAGCCCTGGTCGATCCAGCTCCGGAAGCGCTGGAGGTACTTCAGGTAGTCGCCGGTGGCGAAGGAGACCTGGTTCTGCTTGCGCTTGACCGTCCAGTCGGGGTCGGCGGTGAGCACGCCGGAGTCGGCGATCAGGGAGAACTGCGCTCCCGGCACCCACTGCCCGGCGCTCTGCAGCGGCGTGTAGCCGGCGCTCTTCAGCTTGGCCATGGCGTCCTGGAACTGGTCGAGCGTCTTGATGGCGGTGGCGTCGAGACCGGCCTTGGCGAAGGCGGCCTTGTTGTAGAAGACCAGCGACTGGATCTGCTGGCCGACGCCGACCAGGTAGCGCTTGCCGTCCACGGCGTACTGGTCGGCCAGCGGGGTCTGGCCGGTCCACGCCTCGCCGGTGAGGTCGGCGAACAGGGCGGCGTTCTCCTTGGTCGGGGTGATCTGCTGGGCGATGTCCGGCGGGTCGCCGGCGGCGAGGTCCTGGGTGAGCTTGGCGGTCGCCGAGACGGTCCCGGTGAGCTCCAGGTTGACCTTCACCCCCGGGTGGCTCTGCTCGTACTTCGCGAACAGTCCCTTCCAGTACTGCTCGGTCAGGTTCGGGCTGATGTTGACGATGATCCGCAGAGTCGTGGCGCCGGCCTGCGCCGGGTCCTCGCCGCCGCAGGCGGTGGCCGCGGCCACCACGGTGGTGGCGGCGACCGCGACCGCGCACGCCCGGCGCAACTGTGTTCCCATATCCGCTGCACGCTCCAATTGCATAGTCATGACCGGTGGAAGGTCGGGGGTGGACTGGCCGTCTTCGGGAGCCGCCCGCCCGGGGGCCACCTGAGTGAGGGGGTCGGGCTGCGCGGGCCGGCGTGGCGGACGGCGTGACGGCTCGACACGATCGACGCGGCGACATCGACCACCATCAACGTCCATCGCCTATCGATAGGTGATGTTATGTGGCATACCTAACTTGTTCAAGAGTCATTTCGTGCGTGCCGGCGAAAGCTCACGGCGAACCGGCCGCCGCTCCCCGGGCCGGTGACGGCCAGCGTCAGCCGGGTCAGCCGGCAGCCCCAGCTGCGCGCGAGGCGCGGGTCGTCGATGTCCCGGTGCTCGACGGACGCGGCGCCGACGGCGGGATCCCAGCGCAGTTCGAGCGGCGGTCCCCCGTCCGCCGTGACGACCGCCCGGCCCGGCCCGCACTCGACCTCGCCGGCGAGAACGTGCCGGAACAGCACGGTCCGCGGGCCCGCGGCCCATTCGTCCTCCACGGTGACGTACGGCTCCGGGCCGTCGCGCACCAGCCGGACGACGCGCTCCCAGCGGGTGAGCAGGCCCGCCGGATAGGCGGCGCTCAGGTCCGCCCGCAGGACGGCCTGGCCCTCGTCGAACCGGACGGCGACGTCCCGCGCGCCGTGCTCCGGCCCCGGGAGCTGCCCGTGCCCCGGTTCGGGCACGTTGTGCCAGGCGCTCTGGAACGGCCACTCCTCGTAGCGGCGCGGGCCGAACGTCGCGGCGGTGTAGGTCGGCTGGCCGACGTCCACGACCATCGGACGTCCGTCGAGCGCCACCCAGTAGGAGCCGACGTCGAGGTGGTTGTGGTGCTCGCCGTTGTGGCCGGCCTTCGCCGCCACGGTCAGCCCGTCCGCGCTCCCGGCCCGCTCGCGCGCGACCATGACCTGGATGCGCGGCAGCCAGCACTCGCGGGCCAGCCAGGGCGAGCCGTCCGGCGTCCCGCCGGCCGCGACCGCCCGGCGCCAACGCCGGTCGGCCAGCGCGGTCATGGCGCGCCCGAGCCCGGCCCTGGGCTGGACGACGCCGCCGGACGCGCGTGCGGCGGCCACCGCGTACGCCACGGTCTCCGGTCGCCCCAGGCGCTCGCCCCAGCGGAAGAGCACCTGCCACGGCCGCTCGCCGGTGAGCCGGGCCGGAGCGTCGCCGGTGTTGACGTACCAGTCCGCGCCGAGGTGCATGCGCGGCGGGTAGGCGAGCAGGGCAGGCAGCACCGGCGGGCCGGGGTCGTCCAGCAGGTCCAGCGCCTCCAGCAGCCGGCACGCCCCCTGCCACCAGTACGCGATGCCCTCGTCGATCCCGCCGTCGTCGGGCAGCCCGGTGACGTAGTGGTCCAGCCCCTCGGCGACCAGGCGTACCAGGCGCTCGCGCCGCCGGACGTCGTCGCAGAGCAGCAGCGCGGCCGCCAGGACGGCCCCGTGGATCCAGGGGTTCCAGTTGTTCGCCCGGCCGCCGCGGCCGATCCAGTGCCAGTCGCGCACCCGCTCGAACGGGGTGAGCACCCGCCGGTCGGCCTCGCGGCGCAACCTGCGGCGCAGCCCCGGCGCCCTGACGTCCAGATGCGGGCCCAGCGCGTGGTCGGCCCAGGCGAACAGCGCCGCGATCTCGGCCGCGCCCAGGTCGAGGAAGGGGTCGTCGGGATCGGGCACGACCTCGCCCCGGGCCGCGGCCCCGCGATCGTGCGGCGCCCAGCACCACGTGCTCGTCTCGGCGAGCGCCATCAGCCCGTCCACGACGGCGTCCAGGTGCGGGCACGCTCCGGGGGGCGCGGTCGCGGGGGCCACCTCGCCGGTGAGCACGGCGGCCAGGGCGAGGACGTCCACGCGTTCGCGCAGCCGCCGCGCCTTGTCCTCGTGGACGGCCCGCGCCCCGTCGCGGAACGTCCGGGCCCAGTCGTCCGGGGACAGGCGCGGGGCCGGCCGGGCCAGCTCTTCGGCCGCGGCGGCCAGGACGGCGTCGCGGGCCTCGGCGGGCACCGCGTCCCACACCGGCCGCGCGGTGACGTCAGGAACCATCGTCGTCGCGCAGCACGAGCTCGACGACCGGCAGCGGCACGTCCGGCGCGGCGACGGGCAGGGTCAGCGTGAGCGTGCCCGGCGGCTGGCCCGGCAGGGCGAGGTTGTTGTGCTCGTGCAGGTCTCCGTCCGCCTGGTGGAAGCGCACCTCGGAGCCGTCGTGGAGGAACTGCGCGTAGCGCACGCGCCCGGCGAGGCCGGGCAGATGGACGTGCTTGAGCGGCCAGGACAGCAGGTGCAGGTAGAGGCGGCCGGCCCGCTGGGTGTAGAGGGCGTTGGGCGGCGGGGTGAACGCGCTCGGCCCAGCCCCGTGCACGGCCCTGGCGTGCAGGGACATCCACTCCCCGATCGCGCCCAGCGTGTGCCGGGCTCGCGGGTCGAGCGCGCCCCGGCCGGTGGGCCCGACGTTGAGCAGCAGGTTGCCGGCGCACGCGACGGACTGGACGAGCATCCGGATCAGCAGCGCCGGGTCCTTGTAGTCGTGGTTGTCGCGGTCGTAGCCCCAGGAGCCGTTGAGCGTGTGGCACGCCTCCCACCTGACCTGGACGCCGTCGCGGGTGAGCGGCCGGTCGGGCTGGTACTGCTCGGGCGTCACGTAGTCGCCGGGGATGCCGAGGCGGTCGTTCACCACGATCTGCGGGTTCAGGGCGCGCGCGGTCGCCATCAGCTCCTCCGCGCCCCAGTCGGCGGGCCCCTTCGCCGGGTAGGTGAAGTCGAAGAAGAGCAGGTCGATCGGGCCGTACCCGGTCAGCAGCTCGCGTATCTGCCCGTTCATGTACGCCCGGTAGCGGGCCATGTCGCGCGTGGCGTTCGCGTCCGGCGGCGCGCTGTCGCGCAGCGGGTGGTACTGGTCGATGGTGAAGTCGGGGTGACGCCAGTCGAGCAGCGAGTAGTAGAGCCCCACGCGCAGCCCCTCGGCCCGCATGGCCGCGGCGAACTCGGCGACCAGGTCCCGGCCCGTCGCGCGGGCGCTGGTGTAGCCGGTGAGCTCGGAGTCGAACAGGCAGAACCCGTCGTGGTGCTTGGCGGTCAGCACCGCGTAGCGCATCCCGGCGGCGCGGGCGTTCCTGGCGAGCTCGGCCGCGTCGAACAGGTCGGGGTCGAACTGTTCCAGGTAGCGGTCGTAGTCCTCGTCGGACATCTTCTCCCGGCTGCGCACCCACTCGTGCCGGGCGGCGAGGCTGTAGAGCCCGAAGTGGACGAACATCCCGAACCGCGCTTCCTCGAACCACTCCGTCGGCCCCGCCGGCATCCCGGTCTCCTCTCACGGTTGACAGCCCTCATCGGTCGGCAGTTACATCTACCATCGATAGGCGATAATTGTCGATGTGTTGGGATGAGGCAGAAATGACCACGAACGGGCATGTCGGGGCACCGGAGACGGGCGTCTACGAGACGATGCTGGGACCGGCGCACTCCTCGCCCTTCGTCCGGCCCGGCGCGGGCCTGGTGGACGCCCTCGCGGACGTGAGCGCCGCCACCGCGTGCGCCAAGCTCCACCAGATGGGCATCACCCGCACCTTCATCGACGGCCCCGTCCCCCTGCACCGGGAGCCGGGCGTACGGATCACCGGCGGCGCGGTGACCCTGCAGTTCCTGCCCCAGCGCGAGGACGTCTTCTCCGGCACCGGACAGGAGGACGCCGAACGCAAGACCGCGCTGTGGGCGGTGCTGGAATCCATCCGGCCCGGCGACGTGCTGGTCGTCTCCGCGCAGGCCAGCCACTTCACCGGCTGCCTCGGCGACATGCTCGTCCGCTACTTCAAGCTGCGCGGCGGAGCCGGCATCGTCGTGGACGGGCGGGTGCGCGACGCCGAGCGGGTGCGCGCGCTCGGCGTGCCGATCTGGTGCACGGGCGTGACGCCGCACTACGCCTCGCAGGCCGAGCTGTTCCCCTCGGCCTTCAACGTCCCGGTCGGGGTGGGCGGCACGCTGGTGACGCCCGGCGACCTGATCGTCGCCGACGAGGACGGAGCGGTGGTCGTCCCGCAGCGCAGCGCCCTGGCCGTGGCCGAGGACGCCCTCCTGCACCAGGACCGCGAGGAGTTCGCCCGCCGCCGCCTGGACGAGGGCGGCCGGCTGTCGGACTACTACCCGCTGACCGGAGCCGGCCTCGCCGAGTACCTGGCCGCTCGCGAGAACGACTGAGAAACGGGGGCGGGGCGGCGAACCCGCCCCGCCGGGGTCTTCCTCTATCCGTCCAGCAGCTCGGGAGGGACGAAGCCCTCCTCGGCGAGCCGGCGCCACAGCTCCGGCGGGATGTCCGTACGCCAGGCGGCCGCGTTCCCCTTCACCTCGGCCGCCGACCGGCAGCCCACCACGACCGACCGCACGGCGGGATGGAGGAAGGGGAACTGGACGGCCGCCGCGGCGAGCGGCACCCCGAACTCCGCGCAGACGGCGCGGCAGCGCTCGGCCCGCGCCAGCACGCCGCCCGGCACCGGCCGGTAGTCGAACATGGCCTCCGGACGCGGATCGGCGAGCAGCCCGGTGTTGAAGACGCCGCCCACGACCACCGCCGTGCCGGTCTTCAGGCACAGCGGCAGCAGGGTCGTCAGCGCGTCGTGGTCGAGCAGCGAGAAACGCCCGGCGATGAGGACGACGTCCACGTCGAACTCGGCCACGTACGCGGCCAGCGGTTCGCTGTGGTTCATGCCGAAGCCGACGGCCCCGGCCAGCCCCTCCTCCCGCAGCCTGCGCACGGCCGGGTAGGCGGTACGGCGCACGTCCTCGGGGAAGTCGTCGGGGTCGTGCAGGTACAGGATGTCGACGGAGGGCCGCCGGAGCCGTTCCAGGCTGGACTCCAGCGACTGGCGGATGCCGCGTTCCGTCCAGTCGGTGACCACCTTCTGCCCGGGGCGCAGCAGCCAGCCCGCCTTGGTGGAGATCACCGGCTCGGCGGCCCCGCCACCGGTCGCGAGCGCGCGGCCGAGCCGTTCCTCGGCGACCCCGTGGCCGTAGCGGGGCGCGGTGTCGAAGTAGGTGACGCCCTCCTGGACGGCGGCGGCCACCGTGGCGGCCGCGTCCTGCTCGGAGACGTCCTGGAACAGGTTGCCGATGGGGGCGGTGCCGAGGCCCAGCCGCGGCAGCTCGGCCCTCACCGCCGCACCTGCATCGGCGGAGCCTCGTAGGTGGCTGTCCCGCCGCGCAGCGTCATCGTCAGGGTGAGCCGCACGTGCGTCGAGCCCGGCAGCCGCACGTGGACATGCGGCCCCCCGACGGGAGTGGGCGGCTCGTCGTCGGCGCGGACCTCGTGGATGACGTGCTCGGCGAACGTGCCCGCCTGCACCACGAGCGAGCGCGGCGCCTGGCCGAGGTTGGCCAGCTCGACCACGGTGTGCTCGGCGTCGATGCTCGTGACCAGCGCGGCGACGTCGGCGGGCAGGCCCGGACGGCGCTCCTCGGCGTCGAAGTACCGCAGGTGCATCTGCGCCAGCGCGCCGTTGTAGAGCACCTGCGGCGATCCGGTGGTCAGCTGCAGCAGCGCCTCCGTGACGACCGGGTTGCGGTCCTGCCAGTCGTGGATGCCGAACGCGTCGGGGCCGACGGCGGGGTCCACCGGGTCGGCCGCGATGGACTCCAGCCGCTGGGCGCAGGTGTCGATGGCGCTGCGCAGCATCCGCTCGGGGAAGCCGGGGTTGCGGCCGGCGAGGTACTCGTACCAGGGCTCCTCGTGCCCGGACTCCTCCTTGGTGCGCTGGGTGTGCACCGCCGTCCAGTCCCAGCTCGCCTCCTCGCGGAGCCGGTCGACGCGCTCCCGGTCGGCGGCGGCCCGGCTGAACTGCCACAACGCCACGGGCAGCTGGGTCGGCATGATGTTGTGGTCGAACCACCCGGAGTCGTCGCGGCGCATGGGCGCCATGAGGGTCGGCTCGTGCTCCAGCCCGCGCAGGTGGGGCCGCCAGCGCTTGGTGATGGTGGAGACGTCGGCGGGGCGGCGCCGTTCGGCCCGGCCGAGCACGACGTCCAGCGGGTTCCTGGCCAGGTCCAGGTAGGAGGCGTCGCCCGTCAGCAACGTCGCGTTGGACGCGCCGACGATCGCCGCCGTCCCGACGGGTGGCAGGCCGTGGGGCCAGGACCAGCCGTAGTGGCCGCCGTACCAGCGGCCGTCCAGGTGCTCGCCGACCACGCCGTGCAGGCCGGCGTTGTCGGGGACGACGTCGCGGCCGTCCAGCCGCCGCCGCCAGGCGTCGACGTACTCCACCACCCAGTCGGCGTGGCGGGACTCGCCGCCGAGCAGGTAGGCGTTGGTGACGAGGCTGGTCGCGCAGAGGTTGACGATCGTGTCGCCGCGGCCCATGCGCTCCCACATCACGCGGCCGTACGCGCGGGCCCGCGCCGGATCGGCGGCCAGGTCGTCGAAGGGCGCGGCCTCGGCGATCCAGTCGAGGGGCAGCCCGTAGGGGCGCAGGGCCAGGCTCCACGGGAAGTACACGTCGTGGTCGCTGAAACCCCAGCGGGGGCCGGCGGCGCCGTTGTGCGGCGCGCGGATGATCTGGTGCTCGGGGTCGTAGTTGGGGGCGCCGGGCAGGTAGAGGTCGGCGAAGCGCCCGGCCAGCTCCCTGAGCTCGCCGTCGCCGGGCGCGGCGAGGCAGAGCCCGTAGAACAGCAGCATGCCCTCGCCCTGGTGGAACCAGTCGTAGCCGCGTTCGAACTCGTCGACCAGCATGCCCATCCCGGTCAGCTGGGCGGTGACGCCCCGCCAGTGCCGTCGCGCCGCCGCCAGGACGTCCGCGCTGCCGCCGAGCAGGTACAACGTCGGCCAGTTGAAGAACGCCTCGTAGAAGTCGTCGACGCCGTCGCGGCCGTCGAGCCCCTCCCCCAGCCTGTCGCGGAAGACCAGCCGGCCGTCGTCCTCGGTGTAGCGGTCGGCGAAGATCCGCCACGCCTTGTCCTGGACGGCGAACAGCTCCCGCTCCAACACGGCCCACCGCGGCGGGGTCGTCAGTCCGCGGGAGGCCCGCACCTCCGGCACGCGCGAGGCGTCGAAGGCCGTCACCGCCTGCCACCCCGCTCCGCCGCGCCGCCGGGACGTCTTGCTGCCATGCGCATGAGAACACCTGTAATCGCTGATCGATAGCCGATGACTAGAATCATCATGAGCGCGGATCAACGTGTCAATACTGGCCGAACATACGGAGCACAGGTGATCGACTGCCACGCCCACCTCTGGGACCTCGACGGCGGCTATCCGTGGATCACGCCGGAGTCACCCCACCACCGGTCGTTCACGGCGGGCGACCTGGCCGCGGCGGGCGACGGCCTCGGGCTGACCGGGACGATCCTGGTCGAGGCGTCCAGGGGCGACCGCGGCGAGACCGGGCGGCTGCGCGACCTGCGCCTGCGTCACCCGGGCCTGATCGCCGGGCACGTCGGCAACCTCAACGTCCACGCCGGGATCGAGCCGTCCCGGTTCCGGGACCTCATGGACGAGGCCCGCCCCAACGGGATGCGGCTCGGCGGCCCCTCGTGGGCGGCCACGCCCGCCTCGGCCCGCGCGCTCGTCCCCGTGCTGGCCGAGCTCGGGGTGGCGCTCGAACTCAACCTGCACGCCGCCGCCGTCGGCGTCGCGGCCGAGGTCGCCGCGCGGCACCCGGAGCTGACCGTGGTCGTCGACCACCTCGGCAACCCTCCGAACCTGCTGGCGGCCGACCCGGGCGAGTGGCGCGAGCACGTGCGGCGGGCGGCCCGCACCCCGAACGTGATCATGAAGATCTCCGGACTGCTCACCCAGCAGCACGGCGTGCCGCCGGAACGGGTGGCCGCACTGGTCGCCCACGTGGTCGAGGCGTTCGGTGCGGGCCGGTGCGTCGTCGGGTCCGACTGGCCGATCTGCCTGCCCCGGGGGTCCCGTGCCGAGTCGTTGCGGCTCGCCACGCTCGGGCTCGCCGGGCTGACGGCCGCGGAGCGCGAACGGGTGCTGCGCACGACCGCCGAACGCGCGTACCGCCTGGCACCCCCGGTTGACAACGCTCCGGAGCCCCTGCTTCGATGCGACAGTTGATCGATAAGCGATGATTGGTTAATCGATGGCCCATTTCGACCTGCCCCAGGACCAGCTCGAACGGTACCTGCCGACCCTGCCGGAACCGGCGGACTTCGATGCGTTCTGGGCGAAGACGCTCGCCGGGACCAGCGGCATCGACCTCGCCATGACGGCCGAGCCGGCGCCGAACGGGCTGGCCACGATCGACACCTTCGACGTCACGTTCGCGGGCTACGGCGGCCACCCCGTCAAGGGCTGGTTGCACCTGCCGGTGACCAGGACCGGCCCCCTGCCCGCCGTCGTGGAGTACCTCGGTTACGGCAGCGGCCGCGGGGTGGCCCACGAGAAGCGGCTCTGGGCGTGCGCCGGTTACGCGCACTTCGTCATGGACACCCGCGGCCAGGGCGCCGAGACGCCCGACCCCGATCCCGCGACCGGCGACGTCGCGGCCCCCGGTTTCCTGACCCGCGGCGTGCTCGACCCCGAGCGGTACTACTACCGCCGCCTGTACACCGACGCCGTGCGGGCCGTCGCGGCGGTGCGCACGCATCCGGAGGTGGACGCGTCCAGGATCGCGGTGACCGGGACCAGCCAGGGCGGCGGGATCGCCCTGGCCGTGGCCGGGCTCGTCCCCGATCTCGTGGCCGTCATGCCGGACGTGCCGTTCCTGTGCCACTTCGGGCGGGCGACGACCTTCACCGACCAGCCGCCGTACGTGGAGTTCACCCGGTTCGTGAAGCTGCACCGGGAACACGCCGAGACGGCGATGCGCACCCTGTCGTACTTCGACGGCGCGACGCTCGCCCGCCGGGCCAACGCGCCGACGCTCTTCTCCGTCGGCCTCATGGACCGCATCTGCCCGCCCTCGACGGTGTACGCGGCCTTCAACCACTACGGCGCGCTCCACGACCTGCCCGAGGCGCGCAAGCGGATCAGCGTCTACCCGTTCAACGACCACGAGGGCGGCGGCCCGGCGCACGAGGCCGTCAAGCTCGCCTGGCTGGCGGACCGGCTGCAATCGATACCTGCTAACCGATGATCGCGTATCATGACAGCGGGGATCGGGGACGCGCGAGATCGCATGATGAGGACTTCATGGCATCGACACGGCAAGCCAACAGTGACTTCGCCTCCAGACTGGCCACGAGCAAAGACTCGGTCCGTCCCACCTTGATCTCCGATCGGGTGTACGAGCTGCTCCGCCAGGCCATCGTCGAGGGCGACCTCGCGCCGAACGAGCGCGTGGTGGAGTCGGAGATCGCACGCCGTCTGGGCGTGAGTCAAGCGCCGGTTCGCGAGGCCGTCAAGCAGCTGGCCCGCGAGGGGCTGCTCGTGCACGTGCCACGCCGCGGCAACTTCGTCGTCGAGATCTCCACCGAGCACGCCGAGTACGCCCGCCAGGTGCGCGAGCCGCTCGAACGCCTGGCCGCCCAGCTCGCCGCCGGGCACGTCACCGACGACCAGCTCCGCGAGCTGGAGGACCTGGTCGAGCAGATGCACCAGGCCGTGGCGATGAACGACGTCGGCAAGTTCCGCGACATCGACATCGCCTTCCACACCAGGGTCAGCCAGATCGCGGGGAACCCGTTCCTGACCCGGATGTGGGAGGTCCTCGAACCGAGCCTGCGCGCGCTGCGCGCCATCGCCGACCCGCTCTTCGACGGCGACTGGCACGCGATGGCCGACGAGCACGGCCGCCTGGTCTCGCTGCTGCGCGACGGCGACCCCGCCAAGGCGGCCGAGGCGTTCGCCGACCATTCCGCGGGCCGCTCCCCCGTCCCCGACCGCCGCGCCCGCAAGAAGAGCAAGCCCTCGTCTCGCTGAGCCCAGGATGTTGTTGTTCCAGGTGGGATTCGCCGGATTCCACCCCCTGAATCCCGCTAACGTGGGGCACATGGCAGTTGATCAACGCGGAGGTGCGGGGGTGGCCGGCGACAGGCGGACGGGGGTCGATCTCAGGACGAACGTGCCGCACTCGGCGCGGGTCTACGACTACCTCCTGGGGGGCAAGGACAACTTCGCGGCCGACCGCACGGCGGCCGAGGAGGTCATCAAGATCGCCCCCTACATGCCGACGTCCGTACGCGCCAACCGCGACTTCATGGTCAGGGTGACCCGCCACCTGGCGGCCGAGCGCGGCGTCGACCAGTTCATCGACATCGGCACCGGGCTGCCCACCTCGCCCAATCTGCACGAGGTGGCCCAGCAGGCCGACCCCGCCGCCCGGGTCGTCTACGTGGACAACGACCCGCTCGTCCTCGTCCACGCCCGCGCCCTGCTCACCAGCAGCCCGGAGGGCAGAACCCGCTACATCCAGGCCGACCTGAACGACCCGGACGCCATCATCGGCTCGGCCGAGGTCCGCGACACCTTCGACTTCACCCGTCCCGTCGCGCTGTGCCTGATCGCCGTGGTGCACTTCATCCCCGACGACTCCGACGTGCGCTCGATCATCGAGCACCTGATGAAGCCGCTGCCGCCGGGCAGCTTTCTGGCCCTGTCCACCATCACGCTGGACAGCGCGCCGAGCCGGCTGGTGAGCGAGGCCGTCGCCCAGTACAACCGGCGCGGCATCATGTCCAAGGCCCGTACCAGGGCGCAGATCGAGGAGTTCTTCACCGGGTTCGAGCTCATCGAGCCGGGTGTGGTGCCGGTGCACCGGTGGCGGCCCGACGACCGGGCGCTGCTCGTGGAGGACTCCATGGTCTCGATGTACGGCGGCCTCGCCGTCAAGGCCTGACCGGCCACCGGAGGGCGGCGGTGAGGGCTCTGAACTCGGTGATGCGCAGGACCCGCGCGGCCAGGGCGTAGAGGGCGGCGCCGATCGCGGCCGCGGTGCAGAGGGTGACGAGCGAGCCAGTCCAGTCCGTCCCGAGCCTGGCGCCGAGGACGCGGTTGACGACGGCCGCGGCCAGACCCGCGACGATCGCCGCGGCGAGCATCCGGGTGTGGGTGCCGAGAAGGCGGTGCCCGTCGACTCTGCCGATCCGGCGGCGCAGCATCTGGGCCGTGAGGAGCATCCCCGCGGTGTAGGCGACGGCGGAGCAGGCGGCGAGGGCGATGACCACGTTCGGTCCTGGCGCGAGTCGTGCGGCGGTCAGGCCGGCGGCGACGGTGACGGCGGAGACGCCGACGCTCAGCAGAGCCGGGGTGCGGGTGTCGCCGAGCGCGTAGAAGACCCGCACCATGATCTGGTAGCCGGCGAACGGGACGAGGGCGAGGCCGTGGACGGCGAGCACCGAGCCCGTGAGGCGGGCGGCGGCGGGCGAGGCGTTGCCGTGGGCGAACAGCACGGTCGTCAGCTGCGGGCCGAGCACGATCAGCGCCGCGGCGACGGGAACCAGGACCACGCCGGTGAGCCGCAGACTCCGGGACAGGTCGGCGGTCACCCGGGCGAGGTCACGATCGGCCGCCGCCCGGCTCATCCTGGGCAGGACCGCGGTGATGACGGTGACCGCGATGACCGCGTAGGGCAGCTGGAACAGGGTGTAGGCGTTGGAGTGGACGGCGACGGCGCCGGGCCCGGCCTGCGAGGCGATCCGGGTGATCACGAGGAAGACGGCCTGGGCCGCGGCCACGGACGCGATGGTCCATCCGGCCAGGGCGACGATGCGCCGGACGCCGATGCCCCGCGGGTCGGCGCGCAGCCGCAGCCGGAACCCGGTTCGCCGGCTGACCACGACGAGGACCGTCATCTGGGCGGCGACCCCCGCGCTGGTGCCGATCGACAGCAGCAGCACCTGGACGCCGGTCAGCGACTCCAGCTTCCCGGTGCCGCCGATCAGCAGGAAGACCGAGGCGGTGGCGATGACGACAAGGTTGTTGGCCACCGGCGCCCACATGGGCGAGACGAAGCGGCTGCGCGCGTTGAGGATCGCGGCCAGGGTCGCGCTCACTCCGTAGAACAGGATCTGGGGCATGAAGTACCGGGTGAACACGACCGCCAGATGCCGCTGGTCAGGGCTGAACCCCGGAACGTAGAGGTCCACGACGAACGGCGCGGCGACGATCGTCACGATCACCACGGCTCCGAGGCCGTACACCACCAGCGACAGCAGCCGCTGGGCGAACAGGTCGTCGTCGATGTCGCGGTCGGCGGCCGTGCGGACCAGCAGCGGAACGAGCACGCCGGCCAGCGCGCCGCCGAAGACGAGCTCGTAGACGGTGTTGGGGGTGACGTTCGCCGCGGTGTAGGCGTCCAGCAGCTTGGTTCCCAGCCCGAGCGCGGCGACCAGCGCCAGCGTGCGGACGAAGCCGGTGGCCCTTGAGACGAAGGTGGCGATCGCCATCGCCCGTCCCGTCCGCATGAGCCTGGGTTGATCAGGCATGAGTGATCTCCTCCGTCTGCGTTTCGGTGCCGGAACGACGGCGTCGGGACGAGGCCCCCCACCGGAGGGGCCTCGGTGTTCTTCATGCCTACTACGTTTGCGCGGCCCGCATCGCCACGTCGTCGATCCGGAACGCGGACCCGGTGGGGGCGCTCCAGACGAAGGTCCAGTCGACGCGGGTCGCGCCCGCCGGCGCGGTGAACGTGCCGGCCGCCTCGGTCCAGGCCGTCTTCCGGGGCAGCGGGACGGGGTCGGTGCGCAACACCGCGCCGTCCTCGTCGCGCCAGCGCACGTTCCAGGTGACGGTGGGCATCGTGGCCGCGGCCTCCCGGTGCCACAGCGACACGCGGTAGCTCTTGCCGGCGATCACCCCGCTGTATCCGGGGTACTTGTCGAGCGCCACCGCGCTGCCCGACCCCTCGGTGCTGGTCAGCTGCAGCGAGCCCGTGCCGCCGTGCGCGTCGCCGGTCTGGTGCGCCAGGCTGGATCCGTACCACGCGGAGTAGGGCGCCGTCGAGACGTCCTCGAAGGTCTGCTCGGTGATCGGCGGCACCTCGGGCGCCTTGCCGTCGAACGTGCTGCCGGCGTCCTGGCCGTACTGGGGGCCGACCCACTCCGCGGCCGTGACGCGTCTGCCCATGTCGTAGATCCTGAACTGCCACGGCCCCGTGTAGGTGTTGTCGTGCCAGGAGTTGTTCGACTGGAAGACGATCGACTTCTCGATCTTCTCCCCCAGGTACGGGGACCACTCCGGGTGCGCCGTGCCCCAGTTGGACAGCAGGCTCATCTGCCCGCAGTACTGCGTCGAGCAGCCGCCGTCGACGGCACCGGGGTCGAAGGAGAAGGTGTTGTGGTGGATGTCGAGGTTCTTCGTCCACCAGCGGCAGTCGGTGTAGAGCGGCTCGTCCTTGATGGCCGGCGGCGCGCACTTCGAGGTGTTGGCCGGCCCGACGATCAGCGTGCAGTCGCTGGTGGTCGAGGCCGCGCTGCCGCAGAACCGGTCGGCGTTCGCCCACGCGGTGATGCCGCCCCAGTTGTTCTCCAGCAGGTTGCCGGTGACCTCGATCTTGCCGGTCCGCGCCGGGATGCGCGGCTCACCGTCCGCCTCGGACAGGTAGATCGCCGCGTCGGGGAACGAGTCGCCCTTCGCCGCCCGCTCGGCACCCGCCTTCCAGGTGTTGCGGCGGAGGGTGTTGTTCCGGATCACCGCGTTGTAGCTGATCTCGTAGAAGATCCCGATCGACTCGTTGTCCTCGATGAGGTTGTTCTCAATAAGGAAGTCGTTGTTGTTGGTGTCCGCCCAGATCCCCGGGCCGTGGTTGTGGTGCACCCAGTTGCCGGTCACGTCGGCGCCGTTCACCGCCCAGAACTTCAGGCCGCCGGTGCATCCGCACCCTTGGCCCTGGTGCTCCCAGTCGTCGGTGTTGTTGCCGGTGACCTCGTTGTCCGCCACCACCAGGCCGGTGATGTGGTCGCCGTGCTGGGACGCGTTCAGGCCGAGCTGGCCGTTGTCCTTGATGCAGTTGCCGCGGATCTGGTTCCTGGCCCCGGCCATCAGCGCCGCGCCGGAGTTGTCGCGGAACGTGTTGTGCTCCAGGATCCAGTCGTCGGCGGCGCTGTGGTTGACCACGGCCTCTTCCTGCGGCGCGACGAACCCGGTGACGGTCAGGTACCGGATGGTGACGCCGGTCGCCGTGTCGCCGAACGCGTACTGGTTCACGCCCTTCCCGTCCAGCACCGCGCCGGGCGCGCCGATGAACGTCGCGTTCTCACCGGGCAGGATCTGGGCGTATTGGGCTTGTTCCAGCGTGTGCGTGCCGGTTTCGAAGTAGTACGTGGTGTTCGCCTTGCGTAAATTCACGCCGCTGTTGTCGCCCGCGGGCACCACCTCCGCGCCGGCGGGCGGGGTGGTGGGGCCGTTCAGCGACGCGCTTCCGCAGACCGCGGCCTTCGCCGTCGCCGTGGCTGTTCTGGTTGCCGTCGTCGCCGTCGTCGCCGTCGTCGCCGTCGTCGCCGTCGTCGCCGTCGTCGCCGTCTTGGTCGCCGGATCGCCGGCGTCGCCACTCGCCGGCGTCGCGCCGCCCATGACGACAGCGGCGAGCGCCACCAACGCCATTGGCCACGTTCTTCTCATTCATCTTCTCCTCGGGTTTCGGCCAGCCTTTACTGCCATTGACTGCTGGCCGTCGTCACTGTAGCCCGCGTCCGCTCACAAGATCGAAGCTTGGACAAATTGGACAAATTACTGCTCAATCGCCCCCCACTCGACCGCTCCCCAGAACGCGAACACGCCCCCGCCTCCGCAGGCCCACGCGCAGGGTGAGCAAGGATCCCGTGCAGGCGGTGAAGGCCGTGCTGGCGGCCGGACACGGCATGCGTTTCACCGAGACGACCACCCTGTCAGGTGGCGCCGGCGAACGAGCCGAACGCCGGCGCAAGGACAATCACCGGCTGCACCTCTGGCACACCGAATTGCTCGGCCATGACGAGCAACTCGTCAACCCGGCCGAGCCCGCGACCCTGGCCGCCCTGCTGAAGAACGGACGGCTGAGCGGGGAAACCGTCACCGGCGCGATCACCTTCAAGCAGCTTGGGCGGGACGACCACCGAACTGTGCATCGAGGGCGACTGCCACTGGCGCCTTCCGGACTGGCACCGAGGCACTGGCGCTTCTGGACGTCCTCGGAGCCGGATACGTCAAGGCGAGCGGGCCTCCCTGACGAGCGGCCCGGTGTCAGCGGGTGCACCGCTCAGAAATGCTCCGCCACATCGTCAGTACTGGCAGCCCCTCGCCACCCGCGGAAGGATTGACGACCATGACCGACGCCAGACCGGCAGACGACGACGAAGCCACGTTCATCGCGGTGGCCCGCTCGCATGACGCGGCACGGTTCGCGCTCATCACGGAGCCCTACCGGCGTGAGCTCCAGGTGCACTGCTACCGGATGCTCGCGAACTACGACGACGCCCAGGACATGACGCAGGAGACGTTCCTGCGGGCGTGGCACAAGCGGGAGTCGTTCAAGGGCCACGCCGCGCTGCGGACCTGGCTGTACCGGATCGCGACGAACGCCTGCCTCGACTTCCTGGACAAGCGCAACGACCGCACACCCGTGCCGGCCGAGCTGCCGGGCGCCGGCTCGGAAGTGCGCCACCTGCAGCCCTACCCGGACCGGATGCTCCCGGAGGATCCGCAGGAATCGGTGGTGGCGCGGGAGACGATCGAGCTGGCGTTCATCGTCGCCGTCCAGCACCTGCCGCCGCGGCAGCGAGCGGTGTTCATCTTGCGCGACGTCCTCGGCTGGCCGGCCTCGAAGGCCGCCGGCGCCCTGGAGCTGACCGTCGCATCGGTGACCAGCGCACTGCAGCGGGCCCGCGTGACGATGCGCGAGCAGCTGCCCGGCCGCCGCCTCGACTGGCGGAGCCCTGCCACGCACGAGCTGTCGCGTGACGAGCGCGGCGTGGTGAAGTCGTACATGGACGCCCATGAACGCAACGACCTCGACGGGCTGACGGCCCTGCTCCGCGACGACCTGCGCTTCACGATGCTGCCCGACCCCGGCACCCTGATCGTCACGGCCGAGGACGCGGTGGACGGCTGGGTCTCCCACGGGCTCTTCCAGCGCGGCTACGACGACTGGCGCTGCATCGCCACGACGGTCAACCTCATGCCCGCCGCCGCGCTGTACCTCCGCACCGCCGACGGCCCGGAACACCGTCTGTTCACCATCGCGGTCCTGCGCATCGCCGACGGGAGGATCGCCGAGCTGACCGGGTTCGACGCCACCGACAAACCATGGCTGAGCCTGCCCGCGACGCTGTGATCGGACAGGGCCGGCGCACGGGCCGGCGTCACCGTCCTCCTCGTCCTCAGCGCGTCGGCCCTGTGCTCATCGCCGCGTCTCGTATCGGGTCAGCACCACGCCGCCCGGAAAGGTGCGCGTCTCGACCAGGTTCAGCTTCACCCAGCCGTCCAGCGCGGTGAAGAACGGCGTGCCGCCGCCCACCAGGACGGGATGGGTGACGATCGCGTACTCGTCGATCAGCCCGGCCCGCATGGCCGCCGCGGCGAGCGTCGCGCCGGCGATGTCCATCGGGCCGCCGTCCTCGGCCTTGAGCCTGGTGATCTCGGTGACCGCGTCGCCGGTGACCAGGCGGGTGTTCCAGTCGACCTTGTCGATCGTCGACGAGAACACCGCCTTCGGCATGTCCCGCCACAGGCGCGCGAACGCGATCTCCGCAGGGGTGGCGTCGGGCCGCTGGTCGCCGGTCGGCCAGTGGGAGCTCATCGCCTCCCACAGCTTGCGGCCGTACAGCGTCAGCTCGCTCGCCCGCATCTGGTCGTACCACCACTGGAACAGCTCGGCGCTCGGCGACGAGTCCGGCCCCTCCCCCGCACTCCAGCCGATGTCGTCGCCGGGCGCGGCGATGTAGCCGTCCAGGGTCACGTTCATGCCGAAGATCAGTTTCCGCATCGTGCCGGCCTTCCGTGAGTCGATGTCACGTGTGTACAGACGGACGCGGCGCGGAAACCTAATCGGCAGGATCAGAGCCGGATGCCCTTGATGATCTTCGTCAGCCCCGGCACGAGAGGCGGGGTCGCCATCACGGTGACGACGACCCCGGGGCGCTCGACCCAGCCCGAGTACACACCGGCACCCAGCGCGCCGTCACCCCCCTGGCGAAGCACCTCGCGATCGCCGATCTTCGTGGTGGTCGTGTCACCGGAGAAGGTCCCGATGTGGAACGGCGCGTTCTTGAGCTGCGCCACCGAGGTCGCCTTCGGCCAGCACACCACCCTGACCCACAGCGACCGGTGCCGGCGGCTCATGTCGTCGCGGTCGTCCGACCACTGGTAGCTGTACTCGACCATGCCGTCGTGCTTGTTGACGAGGACCTGCCCGTAGGTGAAGCCCTTCGGGATGTGGTCGACGCGGACCCCCTTCATCGCCGCCGCGCCTCGCGCGGGCTTGTCCACCTTCGCGGCCGACGAGCGCCGCACGTCCGCCTTGGAGGGGGCGGGACAGCTGGGACGCTCCGCCGCCTGCGCGGGGAGGGCCACGAGAGCTGCGGCGACGGGGAGCACGGCCAGGGCGGCAAGGTTCTGAATCTTGTGCATGTCAGGGTTGGATGCGTCCGGATCAAGAAGGGTTCGGCACTGTTTTCACGGCATTTTGGGCGGAACTTCATCCGTGATGAGCGCATCAAACCCAGCGTGTTGATCGAAGGAGACCCTCAGCGGCTCGGCCGCTACTGGCTGGCGGGGCGGCTCGGCGCCGGCGGCCAGGGCGTGGTGTACGAGGCCTACGCCGAGGACGGACGCCGGGTGGCGATCAAGGTGCTGCACGGCGATCAGGCGGCCCAGCTCGGCCGGGAGGCGGCGGCCGCCCAGCGGGTGGCCTCGTTCTGCACCGCGCCGATCATCGAGGCCAGGCTGGAGGGCCCGCGCCCCTACATCGTCAGCGAGTACGTGGAGGGCCCGAGCCTGCGCACGGCGGGCCGGATCTTCGCGGGCGACGACCTGCACCGCCTGGCCACCGCCATCGCGACGGCGCTGACCGCCATCCACGACGCCGGGGTGATCCACCGCGACCTCAAGCCCGACAACGTGCTGCTGGGCCCGGACGGCCCCCGCGTGATCGACTTCGGCATCGCCAGGACCGCCGAGATGTCGCTCACCGCGACCGGCGTGGTGAGCGGCACGCCCACCTACATGGCCCCTGAGGTGTTCATCGGCCAGCGTGCGGACGCCTCGGCGGACGTGTTCGCCTGGGGAGGCGTCATCGTCTTCGCCGCCACCGGCCGTGATCCGTTCCACGCCGAGAACCTGGGAAGCATCATGCACCAGGTGTTGTCGGCCACCCCCGACCTGTCCGCGCTGCCCAGGACGCTGCGCCGGCTGGTCGCCTCGGCGCTGTCCAAGGAGCCGGCCCAGCGGCCGACCGCCCGCGAGCTGCTGCTGGCGCTGGTCAGCGGCGACGGCGCCCTCGACACGGCCCGCCTGCTGGCCCAGGGCGGCCGGCGGGCCGCCGGGATCGGCGCGCAGGGGCACGATCCCGCGCTCGGCACGCTGGCCGAGCAGGCGTACACGATGCTCGATCCGGCCGAGCGCGAGCTGGTCCCCGAGGTGTTCCTGCGGCTGGTGACGGTGGACGAGGCGGGCGAGCTGTCGGCCCGGCACGCCGAGCTGGCCGAGCTCGTGGAGGGGCGGGCGCCGCGCGAGGCGGCCGCCGTGCGGCGGATCCTGGCCGTGTTCGGCTACCTCCTGGCCGACCAGGACGGTGGCGTGCGGCTGGCCAGGCCGGCCCTGCCCCATGCCTGGCCGCGGTACCGCCGGTGGATCGAGTCCAACCTCGACGGCCTGGCCGTACACCGGCAGATCCTCACCGCGGCGCGCCGCTGGGAGGCGGCGGGACGCCGGGACGGCGACCTGTTCCAGGGGAGCAACCTGGAGAACGCGATGCAGTGGGCGGCCACCGCCCGCCGCGACATCACCCTGTCGCCCACCGAACGCGACTTCCTGGCCGCGGCGGCCACCCTGGCCAGGCACAGGGCCAGGCGCGCCCGGCTGACCTCGCTGAGCCTGGGCGGGCTGCTGGTGATCGCGCTGGTGGCCGGCGGGCTGGCCGTGCAGCAGAGCGCGGTGGCCGACGACCGGGCCGAGCAGATCGCCGGGCAGCTGACCAGATCGGAGGCGGCCAGGCTGGCGGCGGCGGCCACGACCCGCCGGAGCGACCCGCGCCAGGCGATGCTGGCGAGCCTCGCGGCCTGGCGACTGGACCACACGCCGGCCACCAGAGCGGCCCTGGTGGCCTCGCTGGCGCAACGCGAGACGGCGATGTTCGGCGACCCGTCCACCGCGGGCGACACGGTACGGACGCTCGGCGCCGACGGCCGCACGCTGATCAGCGCCGACTCCACCACGACCCGCGTCTGGGACGTGCGGAACGGCCGCCTCCTGCGGACGCTCGCCACCCGGGCGGCCGAGCCGCTGGACAGCGTGACGCTGAGCCCGTCGGGCAAGGTGCTGGTGACCGTGACGGCCAGTCGCGCCACCGCGGTGAACCTCGCCAGTGGCAGGCCGATCAGCGACCACGCCTTCCCCACTGCCAAGGACTTCACGAGCGAGTGGGTCGACGTGACGTTCGAGCGGGACGACTCCGTCCTGCTCCAGGAGGCTGACCGGCGTACCCGCTGGGACCTGCGAACCGGCGCCGCCAAGGCGCTCGGGCCCGCCCCGGCGGGCACGTTCAGCCGGGACGGGGTCTGGCGGGCCGCACAGCGCGGTCGCCTGCTGGAGCTGACCAACCTGAGGACCGGGGCGAAGGACGTCATCGGCGACAAGGACGGCGCCGGCACCCAGGGAACCTGGAACGGCGGCGCGGCCGTGTTCGGCCCTGGCCTCATCGCGACGGCGGGACCGCGGTCCATCCAGTTCTGGCGCAGGTCGGACACGCAGTTGCTCACCTCGGTCCAGGTACGTGGGGGCGAGGGGGCGGTGCAGGGGGCCTTCGACGGAAGCACCTTCCGCTACCTGCTGGGCGACCAGGTCTTCTCGGTGGACGTGGCCGACCTGAGCGTCGAGAACGACGATCACCTCGTGGGCATGGCGGCGCTGAGCGGCGACGGGCGCCTCGTGGTCCGCGACGGCGAGCTGTCCGCCGTCGGCGGGCGGAAGATCGGCGCGTTGCCGGAGGCGGAGAACGCGGTGTTCAGCCCGGATGCCCGTTTCGTCGCCATGTACGGGCCCGAGGTGCGGATCGTGGACACCGCCTCGGCCGCCGTCCAGGGCACGCTGCGCACGTCCGCCGCGCAGGCGGCCTTCTCCCCCGACGGCGCCAGGCTGGCCGTGGTCACCGAGCAGGGCGGGGTCGAGCTGTGGGACCGGCGGACCAGGCGGCGGGTGTGGTCGGCCAAGGCGGGCGCGGCGACGTACGCGGCCTTCTCCGCCGACGGGCGGACGCTGGTGGTGGCGGGCGACCGGGTGCACCTGCTGGAGACGGCCGGCGGCAAGGCCATGGCGCCGGCGTTCGGCGGCGGCGGCAGGGACGCCGAGGGGGTGCGCGCGTATTTCACCCGCTCCGGCAGGGCGGTCGTGGTGCTCGACGCGCGGCGTCGGATGACGGTCTGGGACGTGGCCACGCGCCGCAGGCTCGCCACCGCGCGCGGCTTCGACGTCCCCGCCGCCTACTCGCCGCGCGAGGACCTGCTGGCCAGCCTCCAGGTGGGCGGCAGGGTGCGGCTCGTCGACGTGATGTCGGGCACGGACCTGGGCACGCTGCTCGACGAGGGCGGCGGTCAGGACCCGGAGATCGGGCAGCCGCTCGACGTGGCGTTCACCGCCGACGGGTCGGCGGTGCTGACCGTGGACGGCAACGGCCTCGTCAGGCGGCACGCCGTGGGCGGGGAGGCGGTGGCGGCGGCGGTGTGCGCGAAGGCGGGCGGGCTGAGCGCGGCCCAGTGGCGGGTGATCGTACACGCGCTGCCGTACAGAAAGGCGTGTCCCTAGCCGGCGGCCGGCTCGAAGGGGAAGTCCGCCCTACCTGAATGGGGGAACCCCGGTTCTGAGGCGAGCCGTTGATCGTCACGACTGCGATATGCCGACATCTCCGGAAAGTGGGTCCCTTGTCGCCGACCGTCTTACGCCTCGCCTGCCTCTCTCTGGCGGCACTCCTCCTCGCCACAGGCTGCTCCGCCGCACCCCCTGCAACCGAGCAGGCCGTCCAGCCCTCGCAGGCCTGGAGCGGCGACTCCGCGGCAGGCAGCACGGAAGACGCGGATGACGATCGCGTCGAGGTCTGCGTCAGGAAGGCCACGTCGGTCAGGGTCGACTACCAGTTCTGCGACGACAAGGTGAAGGGCTACGCCCGCCGCCTCCTGACCGGCACCGCAAGGATCCCCGCCATCGGCAGGAAGGTCGGCAAGGGAGTGACCGGCGAGTACACCGGCCTGACGTACCGAGCTCCCAGGAAGGGCGGCAAGGGCGTGACGAACATGATCCTGGACGAGGACGACCGCATCGAGATCTGCGTCCGCGAGGAGACCCGGGTCCGCGCCGCCGACAAGCACTGCGAGAACGACAGGTCTGGTTACGGCTGGTACTACCTTCTGCTGTCCGGCCAGATCCCCGCGGTCGGCAAGAAGGCCGCGAAGGGCTCCTTCTTCTCGAACGGGAACTCCTCATGGTTCAGGGCGCGCCCGAGCGGCGGCAAGGGCAGCAAGGCGATCGTCGAGCAGGAGCCCCCGACCGTCACTGACGACGGCGGCACCCGTACGCGTACCTACAGCGGAAGCTGCTCGACGACGATCGGCGCCTCCTGCGCGGACGACGACGGCGGTTCGACACCGTCATGGAACCGCCGCTGCACCACCTGCACCAGGAAATCCACCGGCCGTCGCCGCTAGAGCGGATCGGTTGTGAAGGCCGTACCGTCGATAGGTAGGTGACCGGTATATATTGATCACATGAGACAGATGCAGGAGCCGACCTTCCTGATCCTGACCGCGCTGGCTGCCGGTCCACAACACGGATACGGCATCATCACCGACGTGGAGCGCATCTCGGACGGCCAGGTCCGCCTGCGCGCCGGCACCCTGTACGCCGCTTTCGACCGGCTCCAGGAAGAGGGCCTGATCGCCGAGGACCGGGAGGAGATCGTCGACGGCCGGGTGCGCCGCTACTACCGGCTGACCGGCGACGGCGCCGCGAGACTGGCGGCGGAGGCCGAGCGGATGCGCAGGCACGCCAAGGCGGCCACCGCACGCCTGCGCGCGATCGGTTCGGGGGGCGTGGCATGAGCCTGCTCGAAGCCCGCTACCGCCGCCTCCTGGCCACCTACCCGCGAGACCACCGGGCGCGGCATGAGGAAGAGATGATCGGCGTGCTCCTCGCCGGAGCGCGGCCGGGCCAGACCCGTCCTCATCCGGCCGACGCGGCGGACTTACTGTGGGGCGCGCTGCGCGTCCACGGGCGGCGCGCCTTCGGCCCGGTATCCTCGCCGGCCTGGCGCGCCGGGCTGGCGCTCGCCGTGGCGTTGTGGCCGTTCCTGATGCTGGCAGGTGCGCTGGCGACCGGGCTGCTTCAGGGGGCCGAAGCCGTAGAAGGCGTAGGGGCCGCCGCTGTGGAGCGGCCGGTCTGGATCCTGTACCTGGCCGGGCCGATCGTCATCGCGGCCCTGCCGGCGCTGGCCGTGCTGCTCGGTCGGCGGTGGATCGCCGTGCTCGGCGTGGTCGCGTTTGCGCTGTATCAGGCAGGCAATCCATTTCCCGGTCTCCTGGATCTGGACACACTGTTGTTCCCCAACCACGGCCCGGTCCTGCTGGCCCAGCTCGCGTCCGTCGCCATCGCCTTCGCGCCCGCGGCGCATCGCGCGATCACGGCCGTTCCGCGGCGCGCGTTCCTGCTGTGGGGGCCGCTCGCCCTGGTCGGGCTGACCGCCAGCAAGGCCATCGTGCGCTGGGTGGACGTGATCACCCACCAGGACATCGTGAGCTGGAAACCCGTGCCGTGGCTCGTCGTGGTCGGGCTGGCGGCCGGGTACGCGTGCCGGTCGGCCGTGGGGCGGCGGGCGGCGCTGCTGCTGTTCGTGCCCGCGGCGGCCCTCGGCGACCTCGGGGACCTGCCGTCGGTGCCGACCTTCACGGCCCTTGCCCAGCTCGGGTGCGCGGCCCTGGCCTTCACCGCCGCGGCCGCCCTGACCCGGCGGCGGAGAAGCCTGGGACGAGCCCCGGCTTCTTGAGCAAGAACCCGCCGCCGAGGCTCGCGCCTGCGGTCGATGGGAAGGTGGACGAGCGTCACGTCGGCGTGGCAGCCGCCGTCCGGGAGTCAGTCGCCGACCTGGCCGGTCGGCGCGGGGCCGCCGAATCCGGCGAGGAGTTCGCGCAGGAGGTCGGCGAGCTGCTCGCGGCGCTGGAGCGGCAGGTGGCCGACGAGGCGGTCCTCCGCGGTGAGCAGACCGGCGACGACGCGGTCGAGCAGGGCGTGGCCGGCCTCGGTGAGGGTGACCGCACGGGTGTGGTAGCCCGATCCGGCGGTGGTCCGTTCGACCAGCCCCGCCGTGACGGCCCGATCCACGCGCTGGGTGATCGCGCCGCGCGTCACCATGCACGCCTCGGCCAGCGCGCCGGGGCTCATCCGGTACGGCGGCCCGGCACGGCGCAGGGTGGACAGCAGGTCCAGCGTCGCGACGTCCACGCCGAGACCGGCGAGCAGGCGGCGGCGCTCGTCGCCGAAGACCTTGGCGGCCCACCAGATGCGGGTGATGACCCCGGTCGAGTCCACCGGGACGCCCGGCAGCTCACGCCGCCAGGCGTCCTGGATCGCGTCGGCTCCGTCGCGGGGCAGGTCAGCGGCCACGTTCGGCGCCGCCGTTGACCTGGACGACCTGGGCGGTGACATGACTGCCGCCGGGCGAGGCGAGCCAGTGGACGGTCTCGGCGACGTCTCCCGGCGTCCCGGGGCGGCCGGTGCAGGTCTGGGCGACGAGGGTGGCGCGGCGGTCGTCGTCCAGGGCGCCGCCGAAGAACTCGGTGTCCTGGATGAACCCCGGCGCGACCACGTTCACCGTGATGCCGCGCGGCCCCGCCGCGCCACCGGCACCCTGCCGTCCCGGCGGCCCGCCACTGCCGGGGGTATTCCCTACTGCGGTTCGGGGGAGTTCGGGATGGGGAGGTGAGGGCCGCGCTGCCTACATTCGCCGCATGAATCATGTGACTCGCTGGGCGGCGCTCGCTGCCGGAACCGCCCTCTCGCTCGTGGCCGCGCACGGCCGATGGGAGGTGGCCGGGGCGGCGTGGATCCATCTGATCCTGCTGTTGCGCTTCTCCCGCACGAGCCGGACGCTTCCGGCGCTGGGCGGCATCGCACTCGCCACCGTGGTGTCCACCACGTTCTGGCTCTACGAGAGCGGGCTGCCGGTGTTCAGCCCGGTGCTGGCGCTCTCCCTGGTCATGGCGCTGACGGGCGTCGTGCCGTACGCCCTCGACCGTCTCGTCGCGGCGCGCTTACCCGGCGCGTGGGCCACGCTGGTCTTCCCCCTCGGGGTGGTCGGCGTGGAGTACGCGCTCGCGAACGTCAGTCCCGTCGGCAACATCCTGAGTTCGCTGGCCGCCACCCAGCACGACAACCTCCCGCTGCTCCAGCTCGTCTCGGTGACCGGCGGCTACGGCGTCAGCTTCCTCATCGCCTGGTTCGCCGCCGTCTGCAACCACCTCTGGCAGGACGGATTCACCTGGCGGCGAGTGGCGCCCTTCGGTGCCGTGCTGACGCTCGTGCTCGTCGGCGGAAGCATGCGCCTGGCGCTCGCGGCGCCAGCCGGCGAGACCGTGCGGGTGGCCGGGGTCAGTCCCGCACGTTCGGTTCTGGAGGCGTCCGACAAGGCCCTGAACGGCTTCCCCTCGCCGGAACAGCTCGCCGGGGCCGATCCCGACACGGTTCGGCGGGCGTTCGCCCCGGTCAACGACTCCCTGCTGACCGCCACCGAACGGGAGGCGAGCGCCGGAGCCAGGATCGTGGTCTGGCCTGAGGCGGGCGGCGCGGCACGCGAGGCCGACAAGCAGCGGCTGATCGACGCGATCGCCGCGGTCGCCGTCCGGACCGGCAGCTATGTGGACGCCGGATTGATCGTGATCACCGGCGCGCCGCCGTACATGCGCAACGAGACGGTGCTCGTCGATCCGAACGGACGGGCCCGATGGACGTACGAGAAGGCCCGCCCGGTGCCGGGCATGGACCCGTTCGCCCCCGGGGACGGCAGGGTGCCCACCGCCGACACCCCGTTCGGCCGCCTGGCCAACGTCATCTGCTTCGACGCCGACTTCCCCGCCCTGATGAGGCAGGCCGCCGACGTGGACCTGATGCTGGTGCCGTCCAACGACTGGTACGGCTTCGGCGCCACGCACACCGAGAAGGCGGCCGTCCGGGCGGTGGAGAACGGCTACTCGCTGATCCGGCAGGCCGGCAACGGCCTGGCCGCGGTCTTCGACCCGCAGGGCCGGACGCTCACCTCGGCCGACTACTTCACCACCAGGCAGCAGACGATGGCGGCGTATGTGCCTGTCGCCAGTGATCCGACGATATATGCGCGTATCGGGGACGTGTTCGCCTGGCTCTGTCTCGCGGCGATGGCCGTCCTCGGGGCCGTGGCCATGCGCACCAGGCGGCCGACCGTCACCCCACTGTCGGCCGGCCGGGAAGGCTCATGAGCCCGGCCGCCCGTACGGGCCGTGCGGGTCCTGCGGGGTGCTCCGGGCCTGGGAGCGGGCGGCCTGCACGCCGGCCTGGAAGCGGGTGTGGGCGCCGAGCCTGGCCATGAGCTCGGCGATGCGCCGCTGGGCGGTGCGGTAGCCGATGCCGAGCTGGCGGGCGATGGCCTCGTCGGTCAGGCCGGTCAGCAGGAGGGCGATCAGCCGTTCGTCGTCCTGCGGCGCCTCGCGCGAACCGGTCAGCCGCATCGGCAGCGCCCGCGCCCAGAGCCCCTCGAACAGCCTGCTCAGCGCCTCCAGCAGCCCGGAGGGGTGAACCAGGAGCGCCGCGGAGTCGGGCGACTCGTAGCGCAGCACCAGCAGCGCGAACCGGTCGTCGACCAGGTAGAGCTTCATCGGCAGGCTGGGCAGCACCCGCGCCAGCTGGCCCGCGCCGATCATCCCCTCGATCAGCCGCAGCGCGCCCGGCCGGTCGATGAAGTCGCGCTCGTAGATGACCCGGCTGGTGATGCCGCGCTCCAGCAGCTCGCGGTGGGCGGCCACGCTGGCGTGCCGGTCGAAGTACGGCGGCTGGGAGAAGGTCCGCACCTGGTGGCGGGCCGCGCGCTGGAGCTGGAGGAGGCGTTGCCGTACCGCGGCGGCGCCGGTGATCACCTCCACGACCAGCGGCTGCTGCTGCCCGCAGGCGCGCTGCTGGAAGGCGTCGTCCAGGTCGGCGGCGCGCTCCCTGGCTCGCGCGAGCCCCTCTTCGGCGACGGTGAGCAGCGCGTCGAGCGCGACGTCGGGGGCGACGGCGACGTACCGCGCCGGTTCGTCCGGCAGCCGGTCGACCAGGCCCTTGCTCTCCAGCCCGGCCAGCAGCGCGGGCAGGCCGGAGCCGGCGAAGCCCGCGGCGAGCCGGTCGAGGGTGGCCGGCGAGCACTCGACGAGCAGCTCGTAGAGCTCCTCCTCGGCCGGGCCCAGCCCGAGCGCTTCGAGCGTCACCGCAGCCAGCCGCGCAGGACGGCCTGGTAGCCGGCCTGGAACCGGGTCTGCGCGTCGAGTTGGACCATCATCGCCTGCACCCGCCTGCGCACCGTGCGCACGCTCCAGCCGAGCTGCGCCCCGATGGCCGCGTCGGTCAGCCCGGAGATGAGCAGCGGCAGCAGGTCCTCGTGCGCGTCGGCGGGGCTCCGCTCCTCGGGCAGCCGGGCCTGCCCCTGCCGCACGCCCAGCGGGACGGCGCGCTGCCAGCTCATCTCGAACAGCGCGCCGAGCGCCGCCAGCAGCGTCGGGTCGTGCACCACCAGCGCGGATTCGACCAGGTGCCGGTCGTGCCGCAGCGGCACGATCGCCGTCGGCCGGTCGTTCAGGACGAGCTTCATCGGCACCTCGCCGACCCGGGCCTGCTCGCCGGCGGTGATGTAGTCGGTGACCACCGTCAGCGCCCCGGGCAGCTCCATCGCCTTCCTGTCGTACAGGACGCGGTAGTTCACTCCCCTTGCCAGCAGGTCGAACTCGCGCGCGTTCGCCCCGACCACCCCCACGTACGGCGGCGCGTCGAACACCCGGATCGAGCGGCGCGTCTCCCGCTGGACCTGCTCGAAGCGGTCGTTCACCGCCTGCC
Source organism: Nonomuraea sp. NPDC049655 (assembly GCF_044465465.1). Classification (NCBI taxonomy): domain Bacteria; kingdom Bacillati; phylum Actinomycetota; class Actinomycetes; order Streptosporangiales; family Streptosporangiaceae; genus Nonomuraea; species Nonomuraea sp. NPDC049655. The sequence goes on along the minus strand of NZ_JBITLS010000009.1, from coordinate 72,426 downwards.
TGCCGATCACCACCTCGACCAGCCCGGCGTCGTCGCGCTCGGTGCCCGCCCGGTGGAAGGCGGCGCTGAGCCCGGCGATGCGGGCCCGGGCGGCGGTCAGCGCCCTGGCCCTGGCGCTGATCAGCGCGTCGAGGCCCATGCTCGGGGCGACCGCGGCGTACCTGGGCGGGTCCTCCGGCAGCCGGGTGACCAGGCCGAGTTCCTGGAGCCTCGCGCAGAGCGCGGCCTGCGGGCCGGCCAGCCGCTCAAGGTCGGCGGCGATGATCGGCGAGACCTCGATCAGCGTCTGGTACAGCGCCTCTTCGGCCGTCGACAGGCCCAGGGATTCGAGCATGCGCCCATCGTGTCCTCTTCCCGCCAACGGCGTGAAGAGGACGAAAGGTCATCTTTCCGGATATGGCGCGGAATGGGAGGTTTTGTGTGCTCGATCATGAACTACTCCGAGGAGAACCATGGCTCGCCGCCCGCTCGCCGGGCTGACCGCGTTGGGGTTGGTCCTGTCCATGGGGATGGCCACGCCCTCCCCTTCACCCGAGTCCGCCGACACCCCGGCCCCCGCCCCGGGCGCCTTACCCGCCGCCACCCAGCTCACCCTGATCACCGGCGACGTGGTGACGTACGCCAAGGCCGCCGACGGCACCCCGCGCGCCGACGTGAAACCGGCCAGGCGCGCCGGAGGAGCGCCGGTGTCCTTCATGACCCTGCGCAAGGGCGACTCCTTCTACGTCTTCCCCTCCGACGCGCTGGCCCCGGTGGCCTCGGGCCAGGTGGACAAGGGCCTGTTCGACGTGGCGTACCTGGCCGCCAACGGCTACACCGACGCCGAACGCCCGACCCTGCCGGTCATCGTCCAGTACGGCGCCGCCGAGCAGGCCGCCGCGACGCTGTCGGCACGGGCCGACGCGCTCCCGGCCACCGCCTCGCCCGTCGCCCTGGCCAGCGTGGGAGGCGCCGCCGTCAAGGTGGACAAGAAGGCGGCGCGGGAGTTCTGGGCCGCGGCCGCCGCTTCCCCCACCGCGTCCCCCACCGCGTCCCCCACCGTGTCCCCCACCGTGTCCCCCTCCGTGCGCGCGACCGCGCCGACGGCGATCTGGCTCGACCGCAAGATGAAGGCCGTGCTCGACAAGAGCGTGCCGCAGATCGGCGCGCCGCAGGCCTGGGCCGCCGGCTACAGGGGCAAGGGCGTCAAGGTCGCCGTGCTCGACACCGGCGTCGATCCCGGCCACCCCGACCTGGCCGGCCGGATCGGGGCGACGGCCAACTTCACCGACGATCCCGACACCCGCGACGGCCACGGCCACGGCACCCACGTCGCCTCCACGATCGCCGGCTCCGGCCGGTACACGGGCGTGGCGCCCGAGGCCACGCTCCTGGTGGGCAAGGTGCTCAGCTCGTCGGGCACGGGCACCTCGTCGCAGGTCATCGCGGGCATGCAGTGGGCCGCCGCGCAGGCCAAGGTCGTCTCGATCAGCATCGGCGGCGAGTACGAGGACCAGAACGGCCCCGTCAACCAGGCGGTGAACACGCTCAGCGCCGAGACGGGCGCGCTGTTCGTCGTGGCCGCCGGCAACGACGGCGGAAGCCGTACCGTCAACGCGCCGGGATCCGCGGCGGCGGCGCTGACGGTCGGCGCGGTCGACCGTGAGGAGAGACTGGCCCCCTTCTCCAGCAGAGGCCCGGCCCCGTTCGACTACGGGCTCAAGCCCGACGTGGTCGCGCCCGGCGTCGGCATCGTCGCGGCCCGCGCGCGGGGGACGTCGATGGGCTCGCCCGTGGACGAGCTCCACACCGCCGCCTCCGGCACCTCGATGGCGACCCCGCACGTGTCGGGCGCGGCGGCCATCCTCGCCGGGCAACACCCCGACTGGACGGGCCCGCAGCTCAAGGCGGCGCTCATCGGCACCGCCAAGGACGACGGCCTGACCGCCTACCAGCAGGGCGCCGGGCGCATCGACGTGGCCAGGGCGGTCACCCAGCAGGTACGCGGCTCGGGCAACCTCGACTTCGGCTTCCTGACCTCCCCGCAGAGCGGCCCGGTCACCAAGAAGATCACCTACACCAACGACGGCGACCAGCCGGTGACGCTGACCCTGCGCGCGAGCATCACGGCCCACCGCGGCACCGCCCCCGAGCAGGCGCTCAAGCTGGACCGCGACACGGTGACCGTCCCCGCCCACGGCGCCGCGGACGTGGCCGTCGCCTTCGACCCGTCAGGACCGGCCACCTGGTACGCGGGTTCGGTGGCCGCCACCGGCGGCGACGTGGTCGTGCGCACGGCCGTGGGCGCGTTCGTCGAGCCGCGCAGGGTCAAGCTCAAGACAGAACTGATCATGCCGGACGGCGCGGCCGACGCGGTCTCCGTCCCGTGGCTGTTCCTGCGTACCGACGACCGTGACGACCTGGACTCCTTCTACCAGACGGCCGAGGGCGAGGCGAGCGTCTACCCGGGCACCTTCAGCGTCAACACCATCGCCGCCTGGCGGGGTGAGGACGGCGAGTGGCAGCAGTCGCTGCCGACCGCCCCCGAGGTCAAGGTGGACCGGGACACCACGGTCACCCTCGACCTGCGCAAGGCCCGCGAGGTCCGCCTGGACACCCCCCGCACGACCGAGACCTACCTGTCCCACTACGCCCTGCGGCGCACCACCGCGAACGGCGTCGTGGCCGACTTCCTCTCCTCCTACCCGGCGTACGGGCTGCACCATTACTGGATGCTGCCCACCGAACCGGTCAAGCAGGGCGCTCTCGACCTCACCGGCCAGTTCTGGCAGGGCGCGCCGCTCGTCACGATGAAGGCCGGCGGACGCACGCTCGCCCCCCGCTACGCGGGCGTCACCCCCGACCTCCCCAAGCTGACCGGCAAGCAGACCCTCCCGCTGGTGGACGTGGGCCACGGCGCCGACCTGTCCGGCCTGGACGTACGGGGCAAGCTCGCCCTGCTCGACCTCGGCGACCTCTGCCCGGACACGACCTGCTCCGGCGACGGGCTCGACCGCGTGCAGGCCCTGGCGGCCGCCGGCGCGGTGGGCGTGCTCGGCTACGGCGCGTCGGGACGGGCCTTCCTCGACCCGACCGGAAGCTGGGCCTTCTACCCGATCCCGACCATGAGCCTGCCCGCCGACCAGGGCAGGGCGCTGGCCCGCAAGCCGGTGGACGTCAAGGTCGAGGGCAGCCCGGCCACGCCGTACATGTACTCGCTGTTCTTCCCCGAGCGCGGCCGGATCCCCGCCGGCCTCGACTACCGGGTGACCAGGAAGAACCTCCAGGAGATCGACGACCGCTTCCACTCCGACCGCCCCGGCGCCGTGCGCATGAGCTGGACCCCCGTGCTGATCAACGGCCCCGAACCGTTCGCCGCGTGGGGTCTCGGCGGCGCCTGGCAGGCGCGGACCACCGTGACCGAGTACGTCGGGCCGGTCTCGCCCGACGTGACCTGGCAGCGCGAGGTCAGGATGCGGTACGACGAGGGCGACCTCTCCAGGACCGGCTACAACACGGTCGCGCTCGACGTCTTCACCAAGGCGGGACGCCGGACCGAGCGGTGGGGCATGCAGCCCAGGGTCCCCGGCGGCCCGCGCGACGGCGACCGCGTGATCGACTCGGGCACGGTCACCTGTTTCGCGTGCCGTACCGGCGACCTGTTCACCTCGGCGGTGCCCGTCATGGGCCCCGAACCCCACCACCAGGAGCCCTTCACCTGGAGCGCCAATTTCCAGGCGTGGGCCGGCGGCAAGGACGAGCTGCACCTCTACCGCGACGGCCGAGAGGTTCCCCTGGAGGAGAAGATCGGCGCGCTCGGTCCCGTCGCGATCAAGTTGCCGACCTTCACCCTTCCGCCCGATGAGGCCGAATACCGGCTCACCGACACCTTCCACACCCCGCAACCGGGACAGCGGTTCGCGACCGACGTCGAAACGGCCTGGACGTTCCGCTCCAAGCGCCCCGAATCCGGGATGAAGGACCTCACCGACGGCCTGTGCGCGGGCTGGCTCGTCACCCAGGTCCTGGCTCCCTGCGCGCCGGTACGCCGGCTCAGCCTCAGCTACGACCTGGACCTCGACCTGGACAACCAGGCCACGGCCGGGGCCACCCGCCGCATCACCGTCACCGGCTACAACGGCTCCTTCGGGCAGCCCGACGCCAAGCTGACCGCGCTCCGGCTCTCGGCCACCTACGACGGCGGCGCCCACTGGGTGCCCGTCCCCATGTCGGCCTCCGGCGACCACGCCTTCACCGGCACCATCACCCACCCGCCCCTGTCCCGGACCGACGGCGCCGTCGGCCTCCGCGCCCAGGCCACCGACCAGGAGGGCAACACCGTGGACCAGACGATCCACAGGGCCTACGGACTGAAGCAACCCTGACGAGCCGTCGTCGGATCCGGTGCGTTGTGGGCGCGACGGTAGGCCAGCGGTGACAGGCCCAGGTACGTGTGGAAGTGCTTGCGCAGGGCGACGGGGTCGCCGAAGCCGCAGGCGGTGGCGATCCGCGCGACGCTCAGATCGGTGGACTCCAGCAGCAGCCGCGCGTGCGCCAGCCGCCGCTGGGCCAGCCACTTCTGCGGGCTGCTGCCCACCTCGCCGCGGAACCGCCGGGTGAAGGTGCGCACGCTCATGTGCGCGTGCCGGGCCAGGTCCTCCAGCGTGACCGGCTCGGCCAGCCGGTCCAGCGCCCACTGCCGGGTCGCCGAGGTGGAACGGCCGGTGTCCTGCGGAACCGGGTGCTCGATGAACTGCGCCTGCCCGCCTTCGCGCCACGGCGCCACCACGCAGTGCCGGGCGGCGGTCGAGGCCACCGCCGCCCCGTGGTCCAGCCGGACCAGGTGCAGGCACAGGTCGATGCCGGCCGGTCCCGGCAGAACAGAGAGTGAGACGGACATGAGCGAGCACATCATGCGGGCTGTCACCGTCAGGGAGTTCGGCGGGCCGGAGGTGGTGACCGTCGAGGAGGTCGCGCGCCCCGAGCCGCTGCCGACCGAGGTGCTGGTGCGGGTGCACGCCGCCGGCGTCAACCCGGTGGACTGGAGGACCCGCGAGGGTCGTGGCATGGCGGAGTTGCAGACGTTGCCGCTGATCCTGGGCTGGGACGTCTCCGGCGTCGTCGAAGAGGTCGGCTTCGGCGTCACCACGCTCGCCCCCGGCGACGAGGTGTACGCCATGCCGTGGTTCCCGCGCGCCGCCGGCGGCTACGCCGAGTACGTGACCGCACCGGCCCGCCAGTGGGCCCGCAGACCGTCCACCCTCGACCACGCGCACGCGGCCGCCGTGCCGCTGGCGGCGCTGACCGCCTGGCAGGCCCTGGCCGACGCCGCCCACGTGCGGGCCGGCGAGCGCGTCCTGATCACGGCCGCCGCCGGCGGGGTCGGTCACTTCGCGGTCCAGTTCGCCCGGCGCCTGGGCGCCCACGTGATCGCCACCGCCGGCGCCGCACGCCACCCGTGGCTCAAGGAGCTCGGCGCCGACGAGACCATCGACTACACCACCACCCGCTTCGAGGACGCCGCCACCGACGTCGACGTCGTCATCGACCTGGTGGGCGACGCCCATGACCGGACCGGCACCCGATCGCTCAAGGTCCTGCGGCCCGGCGGCCTGCTGGTCGCCCTCACGGCCGGTGTGTCCCCGGAGCTGGCCCGGGCCGCCGAGGCGGCCGGCGTGCGCGTCACTCCGTACCCGGTCGAGCCGGACGGCGCGGCGCTGACCACGATCGCCGGCCTGATCTACGCCGGGGAGGTCGCCGTCGAGGTGGCGGAGACCTTCCCGCTGGAGCAGGCCGGCACGGCCCACGCCCGCCTGGAGACCGGCCGCACCCGCGGCAAGCTCGTCCTCACCGTGACCGGCTGAGACCGCCCCGGGGCGCGGCCGGGGCGGGACGTCCCAGGCGAGGACCGGGCCGCGGGACGTCCCGCGGCCCGGGCGCGGTCAGCCGACCGCGTACGCGCGGGTCACCGTCTGGGTGACGCCGTCACCGGCGGTGTCCTTGGCCGTCGCGCGCAGGGAGACGAACCCCGGGGAGCCCGGGTTGGCGACGGTCGCCGTCCAGCCGGAGTCGGCCGCCCGGGTCCTGACGGGCTGCCAGGTGGCGCCGTCGTCGGTGGAGAACTCCAGCTCGACCGTGCGCACCGCGGCGCCGCGGGCGCCGGGGTTGCGTTCGATCCAGATCGACAGCGGGGTTCGCGACCCGGGTCTGGCCCGGTTCGCGGTGTCGAGGCCCTTGGGCGCGTACCTGACCGCCGTCAGCGGCAGGGGCGTGGCCTGCGCCGTACGGGCCGAGCGGAACGTCCAGACGGCGTAGACGCCCGTGGACAGGGTGTTCACGGACGTGTCCCGGCGCGAGGACGCGGCGAGGGTGTAGGTGCCGGCGTCCTGCGGCAGCGTCGCGGACAGCGCGCACTGGTCGCTGTCGCCCGGCGCGCACCCGGCGATGTCGCTGGTGGCGAGCTGCCTGCCGTCGCGGGAGAGGGTCAGGGTGCCGGTGGCGGTGGCGTCCATGCCGGTCAGCCCCGCGACGCCGTCGGTGTGGAGCCGGCCCGCGAAGAACTGGAGCGTGTCTCCGGTGCGGCTGCCGCCGGGCGTGGCGAACGACGGGCCCGCGACCGCGGCGTTCCAGACCTCGGAGAAGCCGCGCTCGCGCACCGGGCTCGTGCCGATCTGCCGGGAACCGCCTGTCTGGAACTCCGAGGACCAGGCGAGCCCGGGGCTGCGGTAGTGCGTCATGGCGGAGGGCAGCGGGATGTCCTTGGTGGGCAGGGTGAGCGCTCCGGTGCCGGCCGGGTCCAGCGGTCCCGTCCACATGGTGCCGGTGCCGGCCGCGCCCGTGGAGCGGAACGTCTCGGACGCCTTGACCAGGTCCCTGGTCCGCGCGGAATAGGTGGGGTCGTCCGGGATGCCGCCGGTGCGGCGGTCGACGAGGTCGTAACGGTAGGGGCTGGGCGCGGCGTCCTTCTTGTGCCAGACGGTCCAGGACTCGTAGGTGAGCCCGGGTTGGCGGACCGGAATGACGTAGTAGCCCGCATTGGGGTCCTGGCCGGAGGCGTACCAGCCGTACTGCCATGGACCGTTGGCGAGGTAGAGGCCGAACTCCCGGTCGGCCACGGCGGTGGGGTCGTCCACGGCGAACCGGACCTGCCTGCCCTCGCGTGCGTCGACCGTGACGCGCAGGTCGTCGGCACCGACCGCGAGCGGCCGGTGCCCGACCGTCAGGACGACGGGGTCGAAGTCGTAGATCTCGGTGTAGAGGTTCCAGGCGCCCTTCGGGAGCCGTGTCTTCGCCACCCCGTCGCGGAAGGTGAGCATCCGCTGGGCGCCGCGCGCCTGGTCGTAGACCATTCCGAACACCACGCCGGGCGCGGCGCCCGACCTGGCGACAGCGGTGACGGTGACGTCGTGGGACTCCGGCTCCACGTACGCGCCCGCCGGGGTGCGCAGGATCGTGTCGCCGGAGGTGGCGGTGAGCACGCCCGGGTAGTCGCCCGCGGGCTTGCCGGTGACGTCGAGAGTGAGGGTGAGGGACGCCTGCCCGCGCGCCGGGACCTCCAGCTTGTCCTGCGGCAGCTTCAGCACGTCGGTGTCGGTCGTGAGGTTCAGGGTGACGGGGGAGTCCCCGTCGTTGGTGTAGGTGATCGTCCGGGTGGCCTGGTCGCCGCCGGTGTGCTGCCACGGGAAACCGGCCCAGACGGTGGCGGGAGCGGCGATCACCTGCTGCGCCAGCGCGCGGGGCACGTCCACCCGCCCGGCGCCCTGCTCGTAGAGGCCGGTCCCGCTGGTGGGCTTGGCGCTGTCGACCAGCGCGGCCTTGAGCTGCTGCCCGGTCCAGCCGGGGTGTCGCTGGGCGAGGATCGCCGCCGCGCCGCTCACGTGCGGCGCCGCCATGGAGGTCCCGCTGTGCGCCACGTACGGCCCGTCGGCGGTGCCCTCCGCCGCGGCGGCGACGATGTCCACGCCAGGGGCGGTGATCTCGGGCTTGATCGCGTGATCGCCCGTTCTGGGGCCCTGGTTGGAGAACCTGGACACCTGGTCCGACCGGTCGACGGCGCCCACGGAGAGCGCGGCGTCCGCGGTGGACGGGCTGGACACGGTCCCTTCGCCGCCGCCGTTGCCGGCCGCCACCACGAAGAGCGTGCCCGTCCGTTCCGACAGGGTGTTCACGGCCTGCTCGACGGGATTGTCGCCGGGTTCGTCCACCGTGCCGAGGCTCATGTTGACGACCTTGGCGCGGACCTCGGTGGCGGCCCACTCCATGCCCGCCAGCAACGCCGAGTCGGCGATGCCGTCCACGCCGCCCACCTTCCCCACGGCGATGCGGGCCCCCGGCGCGACGCCCCGATACTTCGTCCCGGCTCCGGCGACGATCGAGGAGACATGCGTGCCGTGGCCGACGCGGTCGGTCATGTCCGGCTCGTCGGAGAAGTTGCGCTCCTGGGTGACGACGCCCTTGAGATCGGGATGACCGGCGTCGTAGCCGCTGTCGAGCACGGCCACCGTGACGCCCTGGCCGGTGAACCCCTGCTTCCACGCCTCGGGCGCGCCGATCTGCGCGGTGCTGCGGTCCAGCGAGAAGGACCGGCGCCCGTCGAGCCAGATCTTGCCCTTCCCCGCGGCCGGCGTACGAGCCCCGCTCACCAGGTCCCGCCACGTCCGCGCGGCGGTGCTCTTCGGCAGCCGCACCGCCGCCACGCCGAGGTCGTCGAGCTTGCGGGTCAGGCGGGTGCCGCTCAGTGCCGGGGCCGGCTGCTCCCCCAGGGTCTGGCTGATCAGCGGGATCTCGTCCGTGTCGGCGTCGCCGTACTTCCACGCCAGAAGCCGGGTCACGTCGAAGAGCCGATCGTCGAGCAGGCCCTCGCTGACCAGCGGGAACGCGTCCGAGGGGATCACGTAGAGGTGTCCGTCGCGAAATTGCGTCGAAAAGCGGACCCGCCGGCCGGGGGCGCTCTCCACCCGGTGGCCCCGGCCGCTGACCGTCACCTTGTCCCCGGTCAGGAGCGTCACGCTACCGGTCACGACCGGGCCGGTTCCTGCCGGGGCCGCGGCGAGGGAGGGTTCCTGAGCCGTGACGGCTCCCAAGGAACCGGCCAGTACGGCGGCCACTAATCCTGTTCGCAAAGTTGTGAGTGCCACACCCCTACTTGGACGAATCGTCGTGAAGCGTTATGAGCCACGTCGCCAACCGGCCGGCATTGAGGGATCGATCCACCTGTGCGACATTTGCGGCAGGCTCTCAGTGAGCAGCGCGGGGGCGGCGATGGTCCGGTCGTGGCGCGCCGCCGCACTTGTCCTGCGGCCGGACGGGGTGAGGAGCGTATGGGCCACGTTCTCGAAAAGCGGTACCGCCGTCTTCTGCGCGCCTGTCCCGAGGGCTACCGCGCCGGCGTGCCGGGGTGGGCCGACGGTCTGCACCTCGGCGCGCTGGCCGTGGCGGTCGTCACCGTCGCGCAGCTGCCCGTCCTGCCCTACCTCGTCTTCAAGGTGTGGACCGGGGTCGGGGTCGTCCTGGTGGTGGCGCTGGTGCGGGGATGGACGCGGGTCGCGGCTCCTGTCGCGGCGATCGCCGCGCTCCTGACGAGCTGGCCCATCGTCCTGGGATGGTGGCACAGCCCGGTGGTCGACGTCGGCCCGCTGTACGGCGACCTCGGGCCGGTCGCGCCCTACTGGGTGGTCGCGGCCGCGTCGGCGGTGCTCGCCGTCCGGCGGACCGGGGCGGGCCGCGCGTCGGGGCAGGCCCGGTGGTGGGGCGCGACGATGCCGGTCCGGTCGCCGTGGTGGCTGGTCGTCCCGCCGGTCTGCTGGGCGCTGCAGCTCGCGCGGGGGCCGGCGGACGAGACGGTCTGGGGCGTGGTACGGGCCGGCGTCGAGGTGGTGGCCCTGCTGCTGGTGCTGGCCGCCACGCTGGCCGCCCGGGACGGCCGCTGGGCGCTGGCCGCCGCCGTCTACCTGGTTCCCGGCCTGGTCCACCTGGCCGAGAACCTGCTGGTGACCCGGGTGAGCGGTTTCCTGTACTGGAGCGTGCTCACCGTTCTCGTGGTGACCTCCTTGGCGGCGGCCCGGCGGATGCGCGTCAGGGCGTGACCGCCTGGTGCCCGCACGATGTCCTGCGGGCGCCTGGAGGTCAGGAGGTGGTGACGAGGAAGCGGTGGAGGCCGCGGCCCACCCAGCGGTCGCGATGGTCCGGCGGCTCGGCCGCGGACAGCGCCGGGAAACGCCGCAGGAGCAGCGGCAGCGCGATGCGGGCCTCCATGCGCGACAGCGGCGCCCCCAGGCAGAAGTGCGGCCCGGCGCCGAAGCTGAGCGGCTGGACGTCCGGACGGTCCGGGTCGAAGCGGGCCGGATCGGGGAAGCGGCGCGGGTCCCGGTTGCCGGCGGCGAGCATGAGGACGACCTTCGTCCCGCCCGGCACCGGGACGCCGGAGACGTCGGTCGCCGTCTCGGCCCACCGGCTGGTCGCCTGGACGGGCGCCTCGAACCGCAGGACCTCCTCCACGTACGCGGTGGCGAACCCCGGCTCCGCGCGCAGCCGCGCGGCCAGGCCCGGATGCTCGAACGCCAGCCGCAGCCCGTGCCCGAGCAGGAAGCTCGTCGTCTCGAACCCGGCGGTCAGCAGCAGCATGAGGTTGCCGACCAGCTCGTCGTGGCTGAGCCGGGTGCCGTCGTCGTGGGCGCGGACGAGTGCGGTCAGCATGTCGTCGGCGGGGTGGCGGCGGCGGTCGTCGATCAGCTCGCCGAAGTAGCCGGCCAGCTCGTCCATGGCCTTGTCGGCGATGGACAGCCTGGCGACGTTGGTGATGCCCTCCAGGGCGATCGTCAGGTCCGAGGCGACCTGCCGGAACCACTTCTGGTCCTCCTCGGCCACGCCGATGAGCGCGCTGATGACGGCGATCGGCAGCCGGGAGGCGAACTCGGCGACGTAGTCGACGGGCGTGCCGCCGGCGCCCAGGTCGGCCAGCCGGTCCAGCAGCCGGTGGACCATCCGCTCGACCGACTCCTGCATCCCGGCCACCCGGGCGGGCGTGAAGCCGCTGCTGACCAGGCGCCGGGTCTGGGTGTGGCCGGGCGGGTTGCGATACAGCATGGAGTCGGTGTAACCGCGCAATGAGGAGTGCGAGCGCCAGGCGGGATAGATGTGGTCGTACCCGGCGGCGTCCTGGACGCGGAGGCGGTTGTCGCGCAGCGCGCGGTTGATCTCGGCGTACCCGACGGCGACGGTGAGACCGGGGCGTACCGGCACGACGGGGCCGTGGGCGCGCAGCAGCTCGTACAGCGGGTAGGGGTCGCGGCGGCCCTCGGGGGCGACCAGGGCGGCGACGATCTCGGCGGGGGTCACGGGCGTGCCACCAGCCGGACGATCCGCAGCGCGCCCGCCGGATGCACCGAGGCGACCTCCAGGCCGCACCGCGCGGCCAGGGCCCGCAGGTCGGCGACGGCGCGCTCGCGGCCGCCGTAGTAGACGAGCATGCGCAGGTCCATCCCGGTACGCGGCGACTCGCCGTCGGGGCCGAAGTCCTCCACCACGAAGACCGAGCCGCCCGGTCCGGCCGCCTCGGCGCAGCGGCCCAGGATGACGGCGGCGTCGTCGTCGCTCCAGTCGTGCAGGATCCACGACAGCAGGTAGCCGTCGGCGCCCGGCGGCAGCGGGTCGAAGAAGCTGCCCGAAACGGCCTCGCCGCGGCCGGACAGTCCGGCGGCCGCCAGCGCCGCGGCGGCCGCCCGCGCGGTGGCGGGCTGGTCGACGACCGTGCCGCGCAGGCCGGGGTAGGCGGTGAGCAGGGCGATGAGCAGGGATCCGTCGCCGCCGCCGACGTCGACGATCCGGCCGAGGCTCCCCCAGTCGTAGCCGGCCACGATGGCGGGGGCCCGGCCGGGGACCTCGGCGGCCATGCGCGCGTCGAACGCGGCGGCGCGGGCCGGGTCGGCGGCCAGGTCCGCCCAGAACGAGCGGCCGAACTGGCGGGGGAAGGCGGCCTCGCCGGTGCGCACGCTGTGCAGCAGGTGGGCGAAGGCCAGCTCGGCCCGGCCTTCCCAGCTCTCGATGTCCAGCATGGCGCGCATCCCGGCCGGATGGTCGTCGCGCAGCTCCTCCCCGATGGCGGTCAGCGTGTACCTGCCGTCGTCGTCGCGGCCGAGCACTCCCCTGGCGGCCAGGTAGCGCATGAGGCGCTCCAGCACGCCGGGGTCGGCGCCCACGGCGGGGGCGAGTTCGGCGCCGGTGGCCGGCGCCTTGGCGAGCCGGTCGGCGATCCTCAGCGTCGCGGCCACCCGGATCGCCATCGGGGTTCCGAGGTGGGCCAGCGCCCACAGGCGATGCTCCGTCACGCGGTCATCGTCACATCGGGGCGCGCGCACGGGCACCTTCCAGAATGCCGCCCGCGCCCGCGCCGGCCGAACAGCGCACATCGCGAGATGGCCGCCGCGCGCGCGGGTGCCACGCTGAGGATGCACCGTGCTGCCTGCCCAGGGAGATGTCCGATGCCCGATGCCGCGCCGAAGACCCGCCCGCTCACGGGCAGCGAGTACGTCGAGAGCCTGCGTGACGATCGTGAGATCTACCTCTACGGTGACCGCGTCAAGGACGTCACCGAGCATCCGGCGTTCCACAACCCGGTGCGGATGACCGCCAGGCTCTACGACGCCCTCCACGCCGACGGCACCCGTGAGCTGCTGACCTGCCCCACCGACAGCGGCGGCGAGGGCTACACGCACCGCTTCTTCACCACCCCGCGCACGGTCGAGGACCTGGTCGCCGACCAGCGGGCCATCGCGACGTGGGCCAGGATGAGCTACGGCTGGATGGGCCGCAGCCCCGACTACAAGGCCTCCTTCCTCGGCACGCTGGGCGCCAACGCCGGCTTCTACGCGCCCTTCGACGGCAACGCCCGCCGCTGGTACCGCGAGTCGCAGGAGAAGGTGCTGTTCTGGAACCACGCGATCGTGCACCCGCCGGTCGACCGCAACCGGCCGCCGGACGAGGTCAACGACGTCTACGTGCACGTCGAGCGGGAGACCGACGCGGGGCTCGTGGTGAGCGGCGCGAAGGTGGTGGCGACCGGCTCGGCGCTGACGCACTACAACTTCATCGCCCACTACGGCCTGCCGGTCAAGAAGCGCGAGTTCGCGCTGGTGGCCACCGTGCCGATGGACGCGCAGGGCCTGAAGCTGATCTGCCGCCCGTCCTACGGCATGAACGCGGCGCTGACCGGCGGCCCGTTCGACTACCCGCTCTCCTCCCGGCTGGACGAGAACGACAGCATCCTCGTCCTGGACAAGGTGCTCATCCCCTGGGAGAACGTGTTCATCTACGGCGACCTCGGCAAGGCGCAGCTGTTCACCGGCCAGTCGGGCTTCACCGAGCGGTTCACCTTCCACGGCTGCACCCGGCTGGCGGTGAAGCTGGAGTTCATCGCCGGGCTGCTGGTCAGGGCGCTGGAGATCACCGGCACCAAGGACTTCCGCGGCGTGCAGACCCGGATCGGCGAGGTGCTGGCCTGGCGCAACCTGTTCTGGGCGCTGTCGGACGCCGCCGCCCGCAACCCGGTGGAGTGGCGCAACGGCGCGCTGCTGCCCAACCCGCAGTACGGTCTGGCCTACCGCTGGTTCATGCAGATCGGCTACCCGCGGATCAAGGAGATCGTCCTTCAGGACGTGGCCAGCGGGCTCATCTACGTCAACTCCGGCGCGGCCGACTTCAAGAACCCCGACATCCGCCCGTACCTGGACAAATACCTGCGCGGCTCGGACGGCACCGACGCCGAGGGCCGCGTCAAGGTGATGAAGCTGCTGTGGGACGCGATCGGCTCGGAGTTCGGCGGCCGCCACGAGCTCTACGAGCGCAACTACGGCGGCAACCACGAGAACACCCGGGTCGAGCTGCTGTTCTCGCAGATGGCCGGCGGCCAGCTGGACGAGTACGCGGCCTTCGTCGACCGCTGCCTCGGCGAGTACGACCTGGACGGCTGGACGGTGCCCGACCTGTCCTCCTTCGAGGAGCTGCGGCGCACCGGCACCGGCTGACCTGCTCGACCCACCCCTGACAAGAGAAGGGCGAACCCACCCATGCGTCCATTCCGCATCGACATCCCCGAGGCCGACCTGGCCGACCTGCACCGCAGGATCGACGCCACCCGCTGGCCGGACGAGCTGCCCGGCACCGGCTGGGAGCGCGGCGTGCCGCTGGGCTACCTCAAGGAGCTGGCCGACCACTGGCGGCACGGCTTCGACTGGCGGGCGGCCGAGGCCGAGCTGAACCGGCACCCGCAGTTCGTGACCGAGATCGACGGCGCCGACGTGCACTTCCTGCACGTGCGCTCGCCCGAGCCGCAGGCCGTGCCGCTGCTGCTGACGCACGGCTGGCCGGGCTCGGTCGCCGAGTTCCTGGACGTGATCGGGCCGCTCACCGACCCGCGCGCGCACGGCGGCGACCCGGCCGACGCCTTCCACCTGGTCATCCCGTCGATCCCGGGGTTCGGGTTCTCGGGGCACACCAGGGAGGCGGGCTGGCATCCGTACCGGGTGGCGCTGGCGTGGGCCGAGCTGATGCGCCGGCTGGGCTACGACCGCTACCTGGCGCAGGGCGGCGACGCCGGCGCGGTGATCTCGCTGGAGCTGGCCAGGCTGGCCCCCGAGCACGTGATCGGCGCGCACGTCAACATGCTGATGGCCTTCCCCTCGGGCGACCCGGCCGAGCTGGCCGGCCTGACGCCCGCCGAGCAGGGGCGGCTGGCCGGGCTGGCGCGGTTCGACGAGGAGCTGTCGGGCTACATGAAGCTGCAGTCCACCCGCCCGCAGACGCTGGCGTACGCGCTCACCGACTCGCCCGTGGGGCAGCTGGCCTGGATCGTGGAGAAGTTCCACGACTGGACGGACTCCGACAAGTCGCCCGAGGACGCCGTGGACCGGGACCGGATGCTTGCCAACGTGTCGATCTACTGGCTGACCGCGACGGCCGGGTCGTCGGCGCGCTTCTACTACGAGGGCGCGGCGGGGCTGAAGATGGCCGCCGAAGGGCACCGGCCGCCGCCCATCACCGTGCCCGTGGGCGTGGCGGTCTTCCCCAGGGACATCTTCGTGCCGGTCCGCCGGCTGGCCGACCGGGACATCCCGACGATCAGCCACTGGACCGAGTTCGAGCGGGGCGGCCACTTCGCCGCCATGGAGCAGCCGGAGCTGCTGGTGGGCGACGTCCGCGCGTTCGCCCGCTCGCTGAGGTAGCCGTACCGACGACAAGGACGCCGGCGGGCTCCGCCGGCGTCCTTCTCGTCGTTCGGACGGGGTCAGGACTTGAGCAGCGGCACCTGCGGGCGCTGCTCGGGGGCGGCGGCCGGCGCGGGGCCGCCGCCGCTCTGGCACAGGACCCGCAGCATGAGCGCGGGCCGCATGAGCGTCTGCGGCGGGTCCACGAGCCCGGCCACCCGCATGAACGCGGCCGTGACCGCGCCGTCGCGGGCCGCCGCGGCGTGCAGGCGCGCCATGTAGGCGTTGCCGATGCGCACCTTGGCGGTACGCCGGCCCTCCACCCCGGGGAAGGCGAGGTCGGCGCCGGCGGAGATGTCCCACGGGACGTCGATGACCCGCGAGATGTCCCGGAAGAAGGCCCGCCAGGGCGGCACCGCACCCGCCTGGAGGTGCTCGCGCAGGATCATCGCCTCCATGGCGGCGACGGTCATGCCCTGGCCGTAGACGGGGTTGAAGCTGCACACGCCGTCGCCCAGCACCAGCAGGCCGTCGGGGAAGGCGGGCAGACGCTCGTAGCGGCGCCGCACGCTGGCCGGGAAGGTGAAGGTGACGCCCTCGTCGAGCGGTTCGGCGTCGCGGACGGCGTCGTAGACGTCGGGCACGGGCAGGGACTTGGCGAAGGCGAGGAAGCCCTCCAGGTCGGCCGGCGGGTGGTCGCCCAGGATGCCGGTGAGGGAGAGCATGCTCATGTCGCCGGGCAACTTGGGGAAGAACGCGCCGCGCGGGTTCGCGGGCGAGGCGACGGGGTTGATCGACAGGTCCTCGCCGTACGGGTCGCGGCGCAGGCGGAAGTGGCGGGTGGTGTAGGCCAGGCCGATCTTGACGCGGTCCTCGTCCGGCCGGGGGAAGCCGAGCTCCTGGAGCCAGGCGGGGGTGCGCGAGCCGCGGCCCGTCGCGTCCACCAGCAGGTCGCAGGCCAGGTGCTCCTCGACGCCGTCCGTCCCGCGGACGCGGACGCCGGTGATCCGGTCGCGGGCCGGGGTCGCGGTCGGCCCGAGGATGTCGGTGCGCTCCAGGAAGCGCACGTTGGGCAGGGCCGAGACGCGGTTCCTGACCTGCTCCTCCAGGACGGGCCTGGTGGCCGAGACGCTGATCAGGCCGGTGGGGGCCGGGCGCAGCCGGCGGCCGTTGAAGTACCAGCGCAGGCTGGTGGCCAGGTCTCCGGCGGGCACCCCGTCGTCGATCATCTGCTGGGTGAGGCCGGGGAACAGCTCGTCCAGGATCTGCTGGCCGCGGGCCAGCAGGGCGTGGGCGTGGCAGCCGTGCGGCACGCCCCGGCGCGGGCCCGCCGCGCCGGTCAGCGTGTCCCGGTCCACCAGCAGGACCTCGGCGCAGTGCTCGGCGAGCACGCGCGCGGCCAGCAGCCCCGCCATGCCTCCGCCGAGCACCACCGCGCGCTGTGCGACGTGAGCGGCCATCTCAGTCACGCGGGCTGTTCTGGTAGGCGGCCAGCTTCCACTGCCCGTCGCGGCGGACGGCCAGCCAGGAGGCGCGGACCGCGCGCTCGGGGGCGACCTCGCTCTCGCCGGCCGCCAGCACGCCGCCCTCGGTGGTCAGCAGGCAGACGTCCTCCGCCAGGAAACGCAGGTCGATGGGCTGCCCGGTGACCTGGGTGCCCTGGTACGGCCCGGCGAAGGCGTGGGTCATGAAGGCGCGGATCTCGGCCTGGCCCTTGCGGTACACGCCGGGCAGGATCATGGAGCCGTCCTCGGTGAAGACGGCGGCGAACGCCTCGGCGTCGTGGGCGGCCCAGGCGGCGATGATCTGCTGCGGCAGGGCGGCGACGGCGAGGGTCTGGTCGGGGGCGGACACAGTGGTCATGGCGATCTCCTTCAGATGTAGAGGGTGTCGGGTTCGAGGCCGCACAGAATCCGCCCGTACAGCTCGGCGTTGGTGTTGGGGTGCATGAGGGCGTGCTGGTTGACGGCGTGCACGTCGCGGGCGATGCGCTGGATGGGCACGTCGCTGTAGATGGAGGAGCCTCCGCTGGCGGTGGCCAGGATGTCGACGGCCTCCTTGGCCAGGCGGCAGACGGCGCCCATGTCGGCGCGGGCGCGTACGCGCTCCTCGATCGTCCACTGGGCGGAGTCGGCGTCCTTGGCGTCCACGGTGGCGGACAGGCGGTGGGCGTGGAACTCGGCCTGGTCGATCTTGAAGGTGGCCTCGGCGACCTGGAGGTGGGTGAGCGGGGCGGCGCTCTGGCTGGCGTACCCGGTATAGGTGATCTTGCGGTCGGGCAGCCGTTCGAAGAAGACCTCGCGGGCGGCCTTGGCCAGGCCGAGCACGGTCCCGACCGAGGAGGCGGCGGCCACCGGCAGCAGCGGCGAGCGGTAGATCGGGGAGCCGGCGTTGGCGCCGTCGGCGTGCTGTCCCTGGAGGATCGCGCCCAGCGGCATGACCCGGGCGGCCGGGACGAACAGGTCCTGGGCCACGGTGCTGACGCTGCCGGTGCCGCGCAGGCCGGAGGTGTGCCAGTCGTCGATGACGGTCAGGTCGCTCATCGGCACCAGCGCCATGACCGGCTCGGGCTCGCTGTCCGGGCCGACGACGACGGCCACGATCTCCTGCCAGTGGCTGTGGTGGGCGCCGCTGACGAAGCCCCACTTGCCGTTGACCACGATGCCGCCCTCGGCGCGCACGGCCATCGCCGTGGGGCTGAGCGTGCCGCAGATGCGCACGTCGGGGGTGGCGAACACCTCGTCCTGGACGGCCTCGGGGAAGTGGGCGGCCATCCAGGTCGGGATCCAGTAGACCGAGGCCGTCCACGCCGCGGCGCCGTCGGCGCGGCCCAGCTCGGCGGCGACCTCGACCAGGGTGCGCGTGTCCGCCTCGAAACCGCCGTAGCGGCGCGGCGTCCGCAGCCTGAAGACGCCGGCCTCGGCCAGCGCCTCGATCGTCTCCTCGTGCAGCCTGCGGTTCTCCTCCGCCCAGGCCGCGTTCCTGCGCAGGACAGGGCCTGCCTCCGTCGCGCGGCGGACGAGGTCTTCCCGCGCCGGAGCACCTGTCATCAACACCATGTCCTCCCGGGACGTCAGTCGAGACACTGCTCCCTGAACGTCCCATTCGCCGGTTGACGGGCGCATCTTCCGGCGTGCGGGATTGCCGGGCACGCACGGAGATGCGAAGGTCACCGGCGCCGGGCGAGCCTTGAGGGAAAACCCGAAACGAAGGGTTCGCGCAGCATGACAGCCGTCACCCACGCCCCCATGGCTCCGCCCGAGCCCGGGCTCACCCCCGAAGAGATCGTCGCCAGGGCCGAGGCCATGGTGCCCGCCCTGGTCGAGCGCCAGGCCGAGACGGAGCGGCGCACCTACTACGCCCCCGACACCCACGAGGCGTTCGCCAGGGCGGGCTTTTACCGCATCCTGGTCCCCCGCCGCTTCGGCGGCTACGAGTTCGGCGTGGAGACCTTCATGCGGGTGTCGATGACGCTCGCGCGGGGCTGCCCGTCCACCGGCTGGATGTACTCCTTCGGCTCGGCGCACACGCTGGCGGTGGCCACGCTGTTCGGCGAGCGGGCCCAGAGCGAGCTGTTCGCCTGCGGGGACTTCGTCTGCCCGGCCACCGTCGCGCCCGGCGGCTCCGCCCGTCCGGACGGCGAGGGCGGGTGGCTCCTCGACGGCACCTGGAGCTACTGCTCGGGAGCCCCGTACGCCACCCACTTCATGGGCCACGTCGTCGTGGACGGGCGGCCGATGTTGTTCGTCGCGCCGCGCGACCAGTGGCGCCGGCTGGACGACTGGGGCGGCCAGCTCGGCCTGAAGGGCAGCGGCTCGCACAGCATCGCCATGGAGGGCGGCCGCGTCCCCGGCCACCTCACGCTGCCGATCCACCTCAGCCAGGCCGTCGTCACCGGCGGCACCCCCGGCCGGGACCTGCACGGCAACCCCGAGTACGGCGGCGGCCCGCTCAGCGTCATGCTGCTCGGCAGCGCGGCCGTCGTGCTCGGCATGGCCCAGGGCGCCCTGGACGCCTACGAGGAGCTGATGCGGACCAGGACGACCATCTTCCCGCCGTTCACCACCCGCGCCGAGGACCCCGACTACCAGTTCTGGTACGGCGAGGCCGCCGGCATGCTCGCCACCGCCGAGGCGGCCATGACGAACGCCGTCCAGCAGTGGAGCCGGACCTGCGCGGCGGGCCCGGAGGCGTTCACCAGGGAGCGGGACGTGCGCCTGGCCACCGTCAGCCGCGAGGTCGCCCGGCTGGCCTGGCGGGCCGTGGAGGGCTGCCTGTTCCCGACGGCCGGTTCCAGCGCGGTCAGGGACGGCCAGCGCATGGAGCGGATCTGGCGGGACATGTCCACCACGCACAGCCACGCCGGGTTCGCGATCTACCTGGCGGCCCTGGCCAACCGGGAGCTGTCCCGCGCCCGGTTCGGCCTGGACTGACCCTCCGGACGGCGAAGGCGGGCCCGGTCCCCCGGGCCCGCCTTTCCCGTGTGCTCTGTCTTGTGTGCTCGGTCTCGTGCGCTCAGTCCACCAGGGCGGGCTCCTGGTCCGGCTGGTGGTGGCCGTCGTGCACGCCGGCGAAGGGCGCCACGCCGCGCAGCCGGACCAGTGCGAGCACGGCCAGCACGGCGCACAGGGCCGCGCTCGCCCAGGCGACCGCGTGCAGCCCGGCGGTGAACGCCTCGCGGGCCGCGCCGAGCAGCGCCGCGCCCTGGTCGGCGGGCAGCTGGCCGGCCACGGTGACCGCGCCGGTGATGCCGTCCTGGGCGAGCGCCGGGGTGCCGGCGGGCGGGGCGAACGTGCCCCGGTAGACCGCGGTGCCGAGGCTGCCCAGGGTCGCCACGCCGAGCGCGACGCCGAACTCGCCGCCGGTGGCCACCAGCGAGGCGGCCGAACCGGCCTGCTCCGGCGGGCTGGTGCTCATCGCCACCTGGTTGATCATGCCGCCGACCGGCCCGACGCCGAAGTAGCACACGCCCAGGAAGACGATCAGCGCGGTCACCGCGCCCACGACGACCTGGGTGAGCAGGAGCTGCCCGACGACCGCGATCACCATGCCGCCGCCCAGCAGGTACGCCGGCCGCACCCGGCTGGCCAGCCGCGGGGTGAGGTTGATCGAGACGATGAGCGCGACGGCCGGGCCGAGCAGCCACAGCCCCGCCTCCAGCGGCGACATGCCCTCGACCGTCTGCAGGAACAGCGCGACCTCCATCCCGGTCCCGGTCTGCAGCGCCCCGCACAGCAGCCCGATCAGCACCGCGGCGGTGAACGCGCGGTGGCGGAACAGCCGCACGTCCAGCAGCGGGTGGGCCAGCGCGCGCTGCCGGTGCACGAACACCGCCCCCACGAGCAGCCCGGCGGCGACCGCGACGGCCGGACCGGCGCCCCAGCCGTCGCGGGCGACCGCCTTGAGCCCGTAGATCAGCGGCAGGATCGCCGCCAGCGACAGCACGACGCTGACCAGGTCGATCCGGCCGCCGGCCGGATCGCGGAACTCCGGCAGCAGCGGGGCCGCGGCCAGCAGCAGGAGCATGACCGGCACGCCCATCAGGAAGACCGACCCCCACCAGAAGCGCTCCAGCAGCGCGCCGCCGACCACCGGGCCGAGCGCGATGCCCAGCATGAAGGCCGTGCCCCAGGCGGCCATGGCCAGGCCGAACTGGCGGGGGTCGCGGAACATGACGCCGATCAGCGACAGCGTCGAGGGCAGCAGCGTGGCCCCGGCGACGCCGAGCAGCGCGCGGGCCACGATCAGCATCTCGGGGCTGGTGGAGAAGGCGGCCAGCAGCGACAGCAGGCCGAAGGCCGCGCCTCCGGCCAGCAGCAGCCGCCGGCGGCCGATCCGGTCGCCGAGCGAGCCCATGGTGACCAGGAACCCGGCGGTCATGAAGCCGTAGATGTCGGTGATCCACAGTTGCTGGGTGGCGTCCGCGCCCAGGTCGGCGCTGAGGTGCGGCAAGGCCAGGAACAGCACGCTGATGTCCAGGGCCACGAGCATCGTGGGCAGGAACAGCGCCACCAGCCCGAGCCACTCTTTCCGCCCCGCGCGCGGGGCGCCGTCGTCGGTCACGTCCTCACTCCTTGTTCCCTGGGTTCATGTGGTCAGCTCGATCCGCGTGTGGTCGCCGACCACGAGACGGTGGTCGCTGCGGCCGGGAGCGACGGTGGTGTAGCGCCCGATGAGCGAGCCGCGCAGGCCGCTGGCGGCCACGATGGAGGCGCCGTCGAGCACGATGGAGTCGGACAGGCGGGTGGAGCGCACCACGCAGTCGCGTCCGATGGAGGTGCCGGGCCCGATGTGGCTGTCCACGATCAGGGTGTCCGGGCCGATGATCGCCGGTCCCTCGACGACGGAGGCGACCACCCGCGCGCCGGGGCCGAGCACGACGTCGCCGCGTACCAGGCTGGCGGCGTCCACGTGGCCGGCGATGTCGCGGGAGAGCCGGGCCAGCAGCCGCCGGTTGCACTCCAGGACGTCCTCGACGCGGCCGGCGTCGCTCCAGTAGCCGCGGTAGAGGCTCGCCCTGACCTCCTGGCCGGACGTCAGCAGCCACTGGACGGCGTCGGTGATCTCCAGCTCGCCCCGGCGTCCGGGGGCGATGCGGTCCACCGCCTCGTGGACGGCCGGGGTGAAGAAGTAGACGCCGGTCATGACCAGGTCGCTGCGCGGCCGTTCCGGCTTCTCCACCACCCGCAGCACCGCGCCGGTCTCGTCGGTCTCGACGACGCCGAACGGCCGCGGGTCGGCCACCCGGTGCACCACGATCTGGGCGGCCGGGCGCAACGCGTGGAACTCCTCGGCGATCGGGCCGATGCCGTCGGCCAGGACGCAGTCGCCGAGGTACATGACGAAGTCGTCGCCGCCGAGGAAGGGTCGCGCCAGCTTGACGCAGTGGGCCAGCCCCAGCGGGCGGAGCTGGCGGATGTAGGTGACGCGCGTCCCGAACCGCGAGCCGTCGCCGACGACCTCGGCGATCTGCGCCTCCCTGTCGCCGACCACGAGGCCGATCTCGGTCACGCCGAGCGCGCGCAGGCTCTCCAGCACGTGCTCCAGGACCGGTTTGTTGGCGATCGGGATGAGCTGCTTCGGCATGGAGTGGCTCAAGGGACGCATGCGGGTGCCAGACCCGCCGGACAGCACCAGAGCCTTCATGCTCGCCAGGATCCCAACGGCGGGACCCCGCGGGCATCTCTGACAGTGCGGGATGACGGTGAGGAAAGCCCGGTTACCCGATGCCCTCCACCAGCCCGGCCCCCGAGGACAGGCCGTCGCGCAGCCGCTGACCGGCCCGTTCGTCGACGGTGTCGGCCAGTTCGTGCACCCGCGACATCGCCCGCTCGGCCGCGCTGGCGTCGCCGAGGGCGACCAGCACCTCGCTCAGCATCGTGAGCGTCTGCGCCTCGAACAGCGGCGCGCGCATCTGGCGGAACAGCGTGACCGCCTTGCGCAGGCGGCCGATCGCGTCGCCGGGCTCGTTCGCGGTGACGGCCAGCTCGCCCAGCCCGGCCAGGGCGTGCGCCTCGGCCAGGCGGTGGCGGGCGGTCTCGGCCACGGCCAGCGCCCGGCGCAGCAGGTCGCCCGCCTCGCGCAGGCGTCCCCTGCGCAGGTGAGCGATGCCGAGGCCGTGCAGGGCGAAGGACTCGCCGACGGTGTCGCCGATCTCCTCCACCAGCGTGAGCGCCTCCTCGAACGCGCCGGCCGCCAGCGCGAACTCCTCGGCCTGCAGGTGCACCCGGCCCATCCGGTGCAGGATCTGGGAGATGATGCGCCGGCTGCCGCCGCTCTTCCCGCGGACCAGCGCCTCGGCCAGCATGATCTTGGCGTCGTCGATGTCGCCGCACTCCGACCGGATGGCGGCCAGGTTGTCCAGCGTGTGCGCGGCCGAGATCTGGTCGCCGATGTCGGTGAAGATGGCCAGCGCCTGCTCCAGGTGCGTCGCGGCGGCGTCCAGCTGGCCGTTCATGCGCTCCAGGAACGCCAGGTTGCGCCGGGAGCGGGCGATCTGGACGACGTTGCCGGTCTTCTCGAACAGCGTCAGGGCGGCCTCGAAGTCGCGTCTGGCCTCGCCGAAGTGCTGCTCGGTCTGGGCCAGCGTGCCGCGCACGCACAACATCTCGGCCTGGCCGCGCTCGTCCCCCGCCCGGCGGGCGGCCTCCAGGGCGATCTCCTGGATCTCGCGCCAGTCGTCGAGGTAGACGTGCAGCTCGAAGAAGGGCTCGGCGTTCATCGCGGTGCGCCAGCACAGCTCCACGAACCCGGCCTGGGCGGCCTGGCGGATGCCGGCCAGCAGCACGTGGCGCTCGCGTTCGAACCAGCCGATCGGGTCGGCGACCAGCCGCTCGACCAGCTCGGCCGGGAGCGGCGAGTCGGGGCCGGGCCGCAGGTGGGGGCCGGCGGGCGGGCCGTACTCGCGGGTCCTGGCGGTCTCGGTGAGGCGGTGCAGCGCGTCGAGCACGCGGGCCAGCGCCGCGCTGCGCTCGGCGGGCGGCTCCTCGGCGGCCAGGCGTTCGTGGGCGTAGACGCGGATGAGGTCGTGGAAGCGGTACTGGACGTTGACGTTCCTGCCGACCCCGGCGACCTCGATGAGCTGGGCGTCGACCAGGTCGTCGAAGAGGTCCTGGGCGTCGGCCAGCGGCCGGTCGAGCAGGGCGGCGCCGGTCCAGGCGGAGAAGATGTGCGAGTGCAGGATCGCCAGCCGGCGGAACAGGCGGCGGGCGTGCTCGGTGAGCGCGTCGTAGGTGAGCGACAGGCTGGCCCTGATGCCCATGTCGCCGTGCTTGAGCTCGTCGAGCCGGCGGGCCTCGTCGCCGAGCCGGTCCACGAGCTGCTCCACGGCCCAGTGGGGGCGCGAGGCCAGGCGGGCGCCGGCGATGCGCAGCGCGAGGGGCAGGAAGCAGCACAGCTCGGCCAGGGCGGCGGCCGACTCCGGCTCGGCCCGTACGCGCTCGGCCCCGGCGATGCGGGACAGCAGCTCGACGGACTGGGCGGCGTCGAAGAGGTCGACGTCCACGTGGGTGGCGCCGGCCAGCCCGCCGAGCCGGGTCCGGCTGGTGGTGATGACGGCCGAGGTCGGGCTGCCGGGTAACAGCGGCAGCACCTGGCTCTCGGCGGCGGCGTCGTCGAGCACGATCAGCATCCTGCGGTCGGCCAGCAGCATGCGGTACAGCTCGGCCCGCTCGCCGAGGGTGTCGGGCAGCGCCGTCCCCTGCACGCCGCAGGCCCGCAGGAACCGGTCGAGCACCTGCATCGGGTGGACCGGGCGGGAGACGCCGCCGTGCAGGTCGGCGAAGAGCTGGCCGTCGGGGAAGTGCGCGGCGACGCTGTGCGCGGCGTGCACGGCGATCGTGGTCTTGCCGATCCCGGCCCGCCCGGCGACCGCGATGACGGGCACGGCGAAGCGGCCGTCCCCGGCCAGGGGGACGGTCACCCGCTGCCTGATGACGTCGAGCTGGGCCTGCCGCCCGATGAAGTCGGCGATGTCGGAGGGCAGCATGCCGGGCACCGCGGGCGGACGGGCGGGCGGCTCGGGCGGGGCCGCCGCGGGCGGCGGCCCCGCCTCCAGGCTCTCGTCGGAGGTGAGGATGGCCGATTCGAGCTGCTGGAGCCGCTCGTTGGGCTCGATGCCCAGCTCCTCGACGATGACCCGCCGGGCGTCGCGGTAGACCTGGAGCGCCTCGGCCTGCCGCCCTGAGCGGTAGAGGGCGACCATGAGCTGGGCGGCCAGTCCCTCCCTGAGCGGGTGTTCCTGGACCAGCGCGGCCAGCTCGCCGACGAGCTCGTGGTGGCGGCCGAGGTCCAGTTCGAGCTGCACGCAGTCCTCGTTGGCGGTGACGCGCTGCTCGGCGACCCCGCTGGCCAGCGCCTGCACGGCCCTGCTGTCGATGCCGTCGAAAGCCGGGCCGCGCCACAACGCCAGCGCCTCGCGGTAGTGCTGGATGGCCTCGGGGAAGGAACGTCCGTCACGAGCCTTGCGGGCCCGGCTCACAAGGCTCTCGAAACGGCGTGCGTCGATCGCGTCGGCGGGGGCGCGCAACATGTAGCCCTGCCGGGTGGTGACGATCATCTCGGGGTGGCCGTGGGCGCTGAACAGGCGCCTGAGCGCGGAGATGCAGATCTGCACCTGTGCGCGCGACGTGGCCGGGGGGTCCTCGTCGTAGATCGCCTCGACGAGGCGGTCCAGCGTGACCGAGTGATTGGCGTTCAGGATCAGGACGGCGAGGACGATCTGCTGCCGCGCCCCGCCGAGATCGAGCTGTCTGTCGCTCGCAGTTACCTCGAGCGCACCCAACACGCGAAACTCCACCCGCATCCCCTCAAACAAATCATCGCCCTCGGTCAAAGATCTTTCCCGAAGCGACCGGAATCCGGGCGTGATTGCCATGATGAGCGGCGTAACTGGTGCTTACCCCTCAAAAGTTTCTGCCATGGTTTGGGTGGATGGTACAACGCCCTTGGGTATGTGGCCAGTTTTGGAGCGTTTCAGGGTGATCCGTGTTGCCTGTCACCGTCAGCGCTGAAAGGCGCCCTCGATCAGGCCCCACGGCCAGTCCATGGTGCCGTTGACGGTGTCGTGCTGGCCGGCGGACGGAACGGCGTGCGCGGGGGCCGGCGCGGCGGCGATGGCGGCGAAGCCGGCCAGCGCGGCGAGCAGCAGCGCGAGGGTGAGGCGGACGCGGGCGGTGAGGGTGGTGGTCGCGGTCATTTCGATCTACCTCCGGGTGATTACCGCGGTCTTCGTCCCGCGGCTTCGGAAATGACGCTCACACGGTGCGCAATTCGCGCTTTATCCATCTTCTTTTCGCCGGGCATCAGTGCACGTTGGACGCTGTGCACACCCGCCCCCGCACCCGCCGGCGATAGCGGCGATAGCGCGAAATAAGGCGGCCGCCTCTTTTCGCGATCGGCGGCGATCGGACGGCGATAGCGCGGCGATAGCGGCCGGAGGTCCGGCGGATAGGCGGCGGCGCGAGCCTTGGGCGCGAGCCCGGGCGGCGCGACCTGTCGTCGTCCGGGTGGCCATGTGCGCGGACGGCCCGCGCGGACCACTCGGAGAGGTTCGATGGGAATAGCGGTGCAAGCCCAGGACGCGGTCTACGGCCGGGGTGCGGCCGACCTGCACGTACGCCTGGACCATGACGCCGACGGGCAATGGGTGCTCGAAGCCGAGACCCGTACGGACCAGGACGGATCGGTCAGCGAGTGGGCCGACCGCCCGCTCGACCGCGGCCTGTACCGCATCGTGTTCGCCACCGACCCGTACTTCGTCGGGCTCGGGCTGCGGCCGGCGTATCCGGAGATCGTCGTCACCTTCCGCATGGTGGACGAGACCGCCGTGAACCACATCGTCGTGCTGATCTCGCCGCATTTCTCGACCGTCTATTTCGGATCGCTCAGCTGAGGGACAGTGAGGCCGGACATGAAGATCAGCCGCTATCGACCCTTCCCCCGGATGCCGCTCGGCGACCGCGCCTGGCCGGACGCCGTGCTCACCGCGCCGCCGCGCTGGTTGTCCACCGACCTGCGGGACGGCAACCAGGCGCTGCCCAGGCCCATGGACCCCGGCCGCAAGCTGGTGCTGTTCGACCTGCTGGTGGGCATGGGCTACAAGGAGATCGAGGTCGGCTTCCCGGCGGCGAGCCAGGACGACTACGACTTCGTCCGGCTCCTGGTCGAGCGCGACCGCATCCCGGACGACGTGTGCGTGACCGTGCTGACCCAGGCGCGCGACGAGCTGATCGAGCGCACGGTGGAGAGCGTGAGCGGGGCGCCCGGGGCGACGATCCACCTCTACAACGCGACCTCGCCGCTGGCGCGGCGGCTGGTGTTCGGGATGAACCGGGACGAGTGCAAGGACCTGGCGGTCCAGGGAACCCGATTGGTCATGAAATATGCCGATAAATTACTCGAAGAGGGTGATGTTCGGTTTCAGTACTCGCCTGAGCATTTCCACGACACCGAGCCGGACTTCGCGCTGGAGGTCTGCGCGGCCGTCATGGACGTCTGGCAGCCGGGCCCCGACCGGCCGATCATCCTGAACTTCCCGACGACGGTCGAGCGCTCGACGCCCAACGTGTTCGCCGACCAGATCGAGTGGCTGCACCGCAACCTGCCGCACCGCGAGCACGTCTGCCTGTCGGTGCACACGCACAACGACCGCGGCACCGGGGTCGCGGCGGCCGAGCTGGCGATGCTGGCCGGCGCCCAGCGCGTCGAGGGCTGCCTGTTCGGCAACGGGGAGCGGGCGGGCAACGTCTGCCTGGTGACGCTGGGCCTGAACCTGGCCACCCAGGGCGTCGACCCCGGCGTCGACTTCTCCGAGCTCGACCGGGTGCGGCGCGTCGTCGAGGAGTGCACCGGGCTCGCGGTGCCGCCGCGCCACCCGTACGGGGGCGACCTGGTGTTCACCGCCTTCTCCGGCGGGCACCAGGACGCGATCAAGAAGGCGTTCGACGCCATGGACCGGGAGGCGGCCCGTACCGGGAACGACCCGGCGGAGCTGCCGTGGGAGGTGCCGTACCTGCCGGTGGACCCGCGGGACGTGGGGCGCACGTACGAGGCGGTGGTCCGGGTCACCAGCCAGTCGGGCAAGGCGGGCCCGGCGTACCTGCTGAACGCCCGGTACGGGATCACGCTGCCGCGCGGGCTGCAGATCGAGCTGGGCCGGGCCGTCCAGGCGATGGCGGAGGCCGGGCAGGGCGAGGTCGAGCCGGAGCGGATCAGGCGGCTGTTCGAGCAGGAGTACCTGCCCCCCTGCGACCCCGGCGACCTGCCCGGCGATCTCGCCGGGACGGTGGCCACGCTGCACGTCGACGGCGGCGCCTACGGGCGGGCCCGGTCCGACGTGGCGGCGGCGCTGCGCGCGGCGCTGGAGGCCGCCGGCGTCCGGGTCCGGGCCGTGCACCACCTCGACGGCGCGGCCGGCGCCGCCGGCGGCGAGGTGACCGTCTACGCCCGGTGCGGCCTGGACGGCGGCACGGCGTGGGGCGCCGGCGCCGCGCCCGACGCGGTCGCCGCGGCCCTGGCCGCCGTGGGCACGGCCGTGGCCCGCGCCCGCCGCGCGGACCCGCCGGCCGCCGCACCCGCCTCCCCCGCCCCCGACCTGCCCCTTCCCGAGCCCGGACGCCGGCGCGCGGCCAGGAACCGGCGGCTGATGGCGGGACGATAGAGATCGAATACCACCCCGGCCTAGCGTGAGCGCAACACGACATGTGGGGAGACGGCCATGACTCTCATCGAACGGCAGGAGGAGATGTCCTGCCTGGAGTCGCTCGTCGCCAACGCCATCCTCGGCCGTGGACGGGTCGCGCTGGTCAGCGGGCCCGCCGGGACGGGCAAGAGCGCGCTGCTGCGCGCGTTGTCCGAACAGGCCATAGAGCTGGGCGCGCTCGCGGTGACGGCGACAGGATCGCGCATGGAGCAGGACCTGCAACTGGGCCTGCTCCGCCAGCTCATCCAGGACGCCCCCTTGGTCGAGGAGGAGCGCGAGCGCTCGGAGAAACTGCTGGCGGAGGGCGTGCGGACCGCGACCGCGGCGCACGCCGACGCCGAGCGGCTGCTCGACCCGCAGGTCGTGCACGCCCTCGTCACGGTGCTGCTCGACCTGTCGGAACGCTGCCCGCTGGTGGTCGTCGTGGACGACGTGCACCACGCCGACCGCACCTCCCTGCTCTGCCTGGCCTACCTGGCGCGGCGGGTGCGCAACGCGCGGATCGTGGCGGTGTTCGCGCTCAACGACCGGCAGGGCACGGACGGGCCGCTGGAGACCGACCTGCTGCGGCTGCCGCACTGCCTGCGCCTGCAGCTCGCCCCGCTCTCCCGCAGGGGCGTGGCCGCGCTGGTGGCGGGCCAGGTGGGGCTCAGCGCGACCGAGCGGTTCGCCGACGAGTGGCACACGATCAGCGGCGGCAACCCGCTGCTGGCCGGCGAGCTGGCCGCCGACTACCGCCAGCACCTGCGGGCCGTGGAGGAGCCGCCGCGGGAGCTGGTCGTCGGCGACCGGTTCGTCCGGGCGGTCGAGACGTGCCTGCGGCGCAGCCATCCGCGTACCGTCCGGGTGGCGCAGGGCCTGGCCATCCTCGGCGAGGCCGACGGGCTGGCCGAGATGCTCGAACTGCCCGCCGTGGACGTCGGCAGGGAGCTGCTCACGATCGGCGCGACCGGCCTGCTGCGCGGCGGCGGCTACCGGCACGAGGCGGTGCGCTCGGCAGTGCTGGCCGGCATGGACCTGTCCGAGCGCAAGGAGCTGTACCGCCGCGCCGCCGAGCTGGCCTACACGCGCGGCGTGCGGCCCGGCGTGGTCGCCGACCGCCTGCTGCAGGCCGCCAGGGTCGAGGCGCCGTGGGTGGTGCCGACGCTGGAGGAGGCCGCGCTGGCCGCGCTGCGCAAGGGCGAGGTGGAGTCGGCGGTGGCCTACCTGAAGCTGGCCTGGCGCGAGTGCACCGACGAGCTCCAGCGCTCCAAGCTGATGACCATGCTGGTCCGCGCGGAGTGGCGGATCAACCCGGCCACCCCCGCCGGGCACCTGGACCAGCTCACCGAGGCGCTGCAGAAGGGCAGCCTGCACGGCAGCGACGCCGTCGTGCTGGCCCGCGCGCTGCTGTGGCACGGCCGTTTCGAGGACGCCCGCGACGTGCTGGAGCAGCTCAACCAGGAGGCGTCGGCGTCCGACCACGCGACGCTGGCCGAGCTGGTCGTGGCGCAGCTCTGGCTGCGGGTGACCTGCCCGCCGCTGGCCGCGTACGTGGCCAACCCGCCGCGCGAGCACATCCTGGCCGGGATGGTGTCGGTCGCCGTCAACCGGCGGCTGGAGTCCACGCTCGCCCTGGCCGAGGTGCTCACCCACGGCCCGCGCGAGCACAACCTCGACGCCGTCGAACGCATCCTGGAGGGCGAGCGGCTGGACGAGATGTCCCTGGACGTCGTGGAGAACTCGCTCCTCGCCCTCACCTACGCCGGGCGCTGCGAGCGCGCGGCGCCGCTGTGCGACCTGTTCGGCGACGAGGCGGCGGCAAGGCAGGCGCCGAGCCGCCGGGCCCGGCTGGCGGCCATCCGGGCCGAGATCGCGATCCGCCAGGGCGACATGCCCGCCGCCGAGCGGCACGCCCGCATCGCGCTGGACACGATCCCGATGAGCAGCTGGGGCGTGGCCATCGGCGGCCCGCTGGCCAGCCTGGTCATCGCGTTGACCGCGATGGGCCGGCACGAGGCCGTGCGCGACCCGCTGGACCGGCCGGTCGCCGAGGCCATGTTCCAGACCCGCTACGGCCTGCACTACCTGTACGCCCGCGGCCGCTACAACCTGGCCGGCGAGTCGTTCGTGGCCGCGCTGCACGACTTCCTGCGCTGCGGCGAGCTGGTGACGGCCTGGGGCCTGAACAACCCGGCGCTGATCCCCTGGCAGGCCGACGCGGCCGAGGCGTGCCTGCGGATGGGCCAGACCGAGGAGGCCAGGGAGCTGATCAAGGCCCACCTGGACGGCTGCGGTCCCGGCGCCTACCGGGGACGCGGCATCGGGATGCGGCTCAAGGCGGCCGTCTCCGAGCCGGCCCGCCGTCCGGCGCTGCTGCGCCAGGCGGTGGAGTACCTCCAGCTCGCCGGCGACCGGTACGAGCTGGCCAGGGCGCTGTTCGACCTGGTGGAGGCGTACGAGGCGCTGGGCGAGTTCCGGCGGGCCCGCACGGTGGCCGGACGGGCGCAGGCGGCGGCCCTGGAGTGCGGGGCCGAGCCGATGATCGGCGCGCTCAGCCGGGCGGCGGACGCGGACGGCGCGCCGTCCCCCCTGCCGGGCGACCTGATCGGCGTGCTGAGCGTCGGCGAGCGCCGGGTCGCCGCGCTGGCGGCGGCCGGTTACAGCAACCGCGAGATCGCGGCCAAGCTCTACATCACGATCAGCACCGTCGAGCAGCACCTGACCCGCACCTACCGCAAGCTGAACATCCGCCGCCGGGCCGACCTCCCGCTCGTGGTGGAGTTCGACGACACCGCCCAATCCTGACCGCCTGATCCTGACCGCCCGATCCTGACCCGGGCCGACCCGGTCCGGCGAGCCTTCCGCCGCCGGACCGGGTTCACCCGTGCTCACCTGTGCTCCCGGTGGGCACCGGGCATGCAGGAAGTTGCGGCCGCGCGGGCCCGCGGGCGAGCGTCGAAGGCATGGAACTCACCGTGGTGCGGGGGCAGGCGACCCCCGAGGAACTCGAAGCGGTCGTCGCGGCGGTCTTCCGCCGCCTGGCCGAGGCGGCCGAGCGCGAGGCGTCGGCGTGGTCGGACCCGTCCGTCCTGGTGCCCAGGCCGCTGCCCGGCGGCGACTGGCGGCTGGCGGCCTGGGCGAGCTGACCCGGGTCTTCACGGTACTGGAGGAGGAGCACACCATGTCGTCTCTGCTCGGTTCGCTGCGCCGGCTCGTGCTGGCGCCATCCCTGGCCGACGTGACCTTCGGCGCACGCGGCTTCCCCGTCGTCCCCTCGGCGCTCACCGGCCGCCTGGAGGCGATCCCGCAGGCCGTCGTGTGCGGCTTCGAGTGGGGCATCGACGTCCGCGACCAGTGGGAGATCGAGCGCCGGCTGTCCCTGGTGGACGTCGAGCAGCGCGGCTTCGCCTACGAGGGCGCGACGATGGCCTTCACCGTGCTGGACGCCATGGGCGGCGGGCGCGGGCGGCGTACCCGGGACCTGCTCATGGGCCCGGGGCAGCCGCACATCTTCCTGGCCTACATCGGCATCGGCTTCGCCATGGCCCGGCTGCCGCGGGTGTTGTGGAAGAAGGTGCTGCCCGACCTGGACGGCACCCCGTACCACCCGGTGATGAGCTGGCTGGCCGTGGACGGGTACGGCTTCGACCTGGCCTACTTCCACACCCGCCGGTACGTCGACGGGCAGCAGGTGCCGGCCCCCTACCCCTGGCAGGGCGACGCGGCCTACTTCCCGCGCGCCGTGGACCAGGGCGTCGGCCGGGCGTTGTGGTTCATCCACGGCGGCAGGCCGGGCGACGTGGCCGCGGCGGTGCGCGCGTTCGCCGCGGGGCGGCAGGCGGACCTGTGGAGCGGGGTCGGGCTGGCGGCCACGTTCGCGGGGTGCGCGGCGGGCGCGGCGGCGGTGCTGCGCGAGGAGGCCGGGGAGCACCGGGGTGAGCTGGCCCAGGGCTCGGTGTTCGCGACCAAGGCCCGGCACTACTCGGGGTTCGTCCCGGAGCATTCGGCGGCCACCGGCGCGGTGCTGACCGGGCTCGACGTGGCCGGCGCGGTCGCGCTGGCCGACGAGAGCGCAGTCGCCGCGGGCACGTCGGAACGCGTGCCGGATTACGAGCTGTGGCGCGCCAGGGTGCGCGCGCATTTCGCGGCCGAGGCCGAGCTCCCGGCCCGCTGAGCGTTTCCCGGAATAAGCACGTCATTCGCTTTCGCACGCCCAAAAATGAGCCTCCGAGCTGAGCAAACCCGAAGTTGTCCGGCCACCGGGCGGCATGTGTCAATGAAATTGGATTGTTCGGGCTATAAGCGGCGGAGGCTCAATTGGCAAGCGCATTGCGGTCACTGAGACGCAGAATTCTGGTGCCGGACGTCGGCGAGACGAAAGTCGAAACGCGCGGCTTCTGGGTGAAGAACGCGGCGTCCACCGAATTACTGGAGACGGTCGGCGAATACTTTCTCGCCGGTTACGCCCACGCCGTGGAGTCACGCACCGTCGCCGAGGCCGAGGACCGGCTCGAAGAGGTGCCCGCCCGCTTCCGCGGCTTCGCCTACGAGGGCGCGGGCATGGGCTTCGCCATCCTGGACTGCATGACCTTCGGCGACCTGCGCCGGGTCAACGCCTGCCTCCAGGGACGCGGGCACCACCACAACTACATGATCTACGTGGGGATCGGCTGGGCCATGGCCCGGCTCCCCCGCTTCCTGTGGCCCAAGCCCCGGCTGCTGGACCCGCTGCTGCTGTGGCTGGTCCACGACGGGTACGGCTTCCACCAGGCCTACTTCCACACCGACCGGTACGTGCACCAGCAGGTGCGCGAACCCCGCTTCTCCTGGCCGGCCGGCCAGGAGGACTACGCGGCCCACGCCCTCGACCAGGGCATCGGCCGCGCCCTGTGGTTCGTCGCCGGCACCAGCGCCGAGCGGGCGGTCACGCTGCTCGAACGGTTCCCCGAGTCCCGCCACGCCGACCTCTACGCCGGCATCGGCCTGGCCGCCACCTACGCGGGCGGCGCCGACGACGCCGAGCTGCGGTGGCTGCGCGAGCGCGCCGGAGCGCACCGGGGGCCGCTGGCCCAGGGCAGCGTGTTCGCCGCCGAGGCCAGGATCCGCGCCGGGCTGCTCTTCCCGCACACCGAGTCGGCCGTGGGCGTTCTCTGCGGCACCACGGCGGAGCAGGCGGCCGAGGTGAGCCGCGTGACCCGCCCCACCGCGACAGCACAGGACTCGCCGCCCGCCTATGAGGCGTGGCGCCGGCGTATCGCCGAGACGTTCGTCTTCCATGGAGGTGTTCCCTCGTGAGCTCGGTAGCCGCGTGGTTGCGCAAGCAGGCGGCCGGAGTCGCCGCACTCGCGCTGATGATCGCCGTCTTCGCGATCGGCCACCCGACCTTCGCCTCCGACGCGACCAAGGCCGAGATGGCCGGCGCGTACGGCTTCAAGTCCCTGGCGATCGCCATGCCGGGCGGCGGCCCGGCCAAGACCGTCCGCAAGGTGAACCAGGCCTACAAGCACATCGACGCCTGGATCTCCTCGGTGGGGGCCGCGATCGCGCTGAACGACCTCGACGGCAACGGCAGGGACGACGACCTGGTGATCGTGGACCCGCGTACCGACCAGGTGGTCGTCACCCCGGCGCCGGTCGAGGGCGGCGGCGAGCGGTACCGGCCGTTCGCGCTGTCGCTCGGCTCGCTGCCGGTCACCGACGCGATGGCGCCCATGGGCGCGGTGCCCGCCGACTACAACGACGACGGCCGCACGGACCTGCTGGTCTACTGGTGGGGCCGCACGCCCACGCTGCACCTGCAGCGGCCGACCGCGGCCCGGTTCGAGGCCGCCGCCTTCGACGCGGCCGAGCTGGTGCCCAACGCGGGCGGCGCGAAGTACACCGGCGAGGTGTGGAACAGCAACGTCGCGACCGTCGCCGACTTCGACGGTGACGGCAGGCAGGACATCTTCGTCGGCAACTACTTCCCCGACGGCAGCCCGGTCCTCGACAGCCGCGTGGACGGCGGCGTGCAGATGAACCACTCGCTGTCCAAGGCCGTCAACGGCGGCCGGGACTACTTCTTCCGGGGCACCGGCAACGGCGGCTTCACCCGCCTGGACGGCGTGCTGCCGCCGGACGTCTCCACCGGCTGGGAGCTCGGCGCGACCAGCGCCGACCTGGACGGCGACGGCCTGCCCGAGCTGCTGCTGAACAACGACTTCGGGCCCGACCACCTGCTCTACAACACCTCCTCCCCCGGCACGATCACGTTCTCCCCCACCGTCGGGACGCACGAGATCGGCGTGCCGAAGTCGAAGGTGCTCGGCGAGGACTCCTTCAAGGGCATGGGCTCGGACGCCGGCGACCTCAACCACGACGGCGTCCTGGACTTCTTCGTCAGCAACATCACCACCCCGTACGGCATCCAGGAGAGCAACTTCACGTTCCTGTCCACCGTCAAGACCCAGGCCGAGCTGCGCGAGAAGCTGCGGCAGGGCCGGGCGCCGTGGAAGGACCTCAGCGCCGAGCTGCGCACCGCCTGGTCCGGCTGGGGCTGGGACCCGAAGATCGAGGACTTCGACAACGACGGCGAGAACGAGATCGTCCAGGCGACCGGGTTCGTCAAGGGCGACGTCAACCGCTGGCCGCCGCTGCAGGAGCTGGCCGCCGCCAACGACGGCGTGACCAGCAACCCCAAGTCGTGGCCGAACGTCACCGAGGGCGGCGACATCGCCGGCGCGCAGACGCTGGCCTTCTTCGCCAAGGGCCCCGACGGCCGCTACGCCAACCTGTCGGAGCAGCTCGGCCTGGCCGTGCCCGTGCCGACGCGCGGCATCGCGACCGGGGACGTCAACGGCGACGGCCTGATCGACTTCGCGGTGGCCCGCCAGTGGGAGGCCCCCGCCTTCTACCTCAACACCAGCCGGTCGGCCGGCTCGTTCCTCGGGCTGCGCCTGCTGCACGACACCCCCTCCGCGGCCGGCCCGCTGCCCGCCGCCGGATCGCCGGTGATCGGCGCGACGGTGACCGCCACCACGCCCGACGGCCGCTCCTTCATGGGCCGCGTGGACGGCGGCAGCGGCCACTCCGGCAAGCGCGCGCACGCGGTGCACATCGGCCTCGGCGCGAACGTCACCGGCCCCGTGCGGGTCAAGCTGAGCTGGCGCGACCGCGCCGGACAGCGGCACCAGCAGGAGCTCACGCTCACCCCCGGCTGGCACACCCTCCAGCTCGGCTCGCAAGCGAAGGAGAAGTGACGGCATGGCCGACAAGACGATCACCCCGCCACGTCACGATCCCAAAGTGATCACGGCGCTGCGCCGGTTCGCGATCTCGATCACCATCTTCAACATCCTCGGCTACACCGTGCTGGGCTTCGAGCAGCCGTGGTCGTGGCCGTTCGTGGCGCTGGCCACCGGCTACACCGTGGAGATCATCCTTGAGGTGATCGGCGCCCGCCAGGAGGGCCGCGCGCCGCGCTTCCTCGGCAACGGGCCGCGCGGGCTGATGGAGTTCCTCTATCCCGCGCACATCACCTCCATCGCGCTCAACATGCTGATCTACGTCAACGACCAGGTGCTGGTCATGATGTTCGGCGTGACCGTCGCGGTGGGCGCCAAGTGGGTGCTCAAGGCGCCGGTGCGCGGGCGGATGCGGCACTTCATGAACCCGTCCAACTTCGGCATCGCGATCATCCTGCTGCTGCTGCCGTGGGCCAGCATCGCGCCGCCGTACCACTTCACGGAGAACGTCGACAACCCGATCGACTGGATCATCCCGGGGATCATCATCATCGGCGGGACCATGATCAACGGGAAGCTGACCGGCCGCATGTGGCTGATCGGCGGATGGGTGGGCGTCTTCGCCCTCCAGGCCGTGGTGCGCGGGCTGATCATCGACGACATCTCCATCCTCGGCGGGCTGTCGATGATGACCGGGGTGGCGTTCATCCTGTTCACCAACTACATGATCACCGACCCGGGCACGAGCCCGTCCAGACCGCTGTCCCAGGTCGCCTTCGGCGGCGGCGTGGCCGTGGTGTACGGCCTGCTCATGGGGATGAACATCCCGTACGGGATCTTCTTCGCCACGGCGGCGGTCTGCCTGATCCGCGGCGGCTTCCTGTGGGCCCTGCACATCGTGAACAAGGCGCGCGAGCTCGACGCCGCCAGGGTCAGCGCAGCCGCCGCCCAGGCGCTGCAGCACGCGCGGGAAGAGGTCGCGAAGGCATGACGAGGATCGCGATCGTCGGCATGGCCTGCCGGTACCCGGACGCCGCCTCTCCCCGGGAGCTGTGGGAGAACGCGGTGGCCGGCCGCCGGGCCTTCCGCCGGCTCCCGGACGAGCGCATGCGGCTGGAGGACTACTGGGACCCCGATCCCGCAGCGCCGGACCGCTTCTACGCCAAGACCGCCGCGGTCATCGAGGGCTACGCCTTCGACCGGGTGGCACACAAGATCGCCGGCAGCACGTACCGGTCGACCGACCTGGCCCACTGGCTGGCCCTGGACATGGCCGGCCGGGCCCTGGCCGACGCCGGGTTCGCCGGCGGCGAGGGGCTGCCGCGCGAGCGCACCGGGGTCGTCGTGGGCAACACGCTCACCGGCGAGTTCACCCGCGCGAACGTGCTGCGGCTGCGCTGGCCGTACGTGCGGCGCACCCTGGCCGCGGCCCTGAAGGAGCAGGGCTGGGACGACGAGCGCCTGGCCGCGTTCCTGGCCGACTACGAGGTGGCCTACAAGAGCCCCTTCCCGCCGGTGGACGAGGACACGCTGGCCGGCGGGCTGTCCAACACGATCGCCGGGCGCATCTGCAACCACTTCGACCTCAACGGCGGCGGCTACACCGTGGACGGCGCCTGCTCCTCGTCCCTGCTGTCGGTGGTGACGGCCGGCAAGGCGCTGGCCGACCGCGACGTGGACGTGGCCCTGGCGGGCGGCGTGGACCTGTCCATCGACCCGTTCGAGGTGATCGGGTTCGCCAAGACCGGCGCGCTGGCCAAGAGCGACTTCCGCCTCTACGACCGGCACTCCAACGGCTTCTGGCCCGGCGAGGGCTGCGGCATCGTCGTGCTGATGCGCGAGGAGGACGCGCTGGCCGCCGGGCGGCGGATCTACGCCACGATCGCCGGCTGGGGCGTCTCCTCCGACGGCAAGGGCGGGATCACCCGTCCGGAGGTGAGCGGCTACCTGCTCGCGATGCGCCGCGCGTACGACAAGGCCGGGTTCGGCCCCGAGAGCGTCGAGCTGTTCGAGGGCCACGGGACGGGCACGGCGCTCGGCGACGCGACCGAGCTCACCGCCCTGTCGCGGGCCAGGGCCACGGCCGCGCGGCCGGCCGCGGTCGGCTCGATCAAGGGCATGATCGGCCACACCAAGGCGGCGGCGGGCGTGGCGGGCCTGATCAAGGCGGCCATGGCCGTGCACGAGCAGGTGCTGCCGCCGACCATCGGATGCGTCGACCCGCACCAGGTGCTCACCGACGAGGGCGCCACGCTGCGGGTGCTGCGCACGGCCGAGCCGTGGCCGCAGGGCGCGCCGCTGCGCGCGGCGGTGACCGCCATGGGCTTCGGCGGCATCAACACGCACGTGGTGCTGGAGAACACCGGCCCGCGGCGGCGGGTGTCCAGCCGGGTCAAGGCGCTGGCCGCCGCGTCCCAGGACGCGGAGCTGTTCCTGCTGGACGGCGGCACCTGGGACGAGCTGCGCGGCCTGGTGTCGGAGCTGCTCGACTTCGTGCCCAAGGTGTCCTACGGCCAGCTGGCCGACCTGGCCGCCACGCTGCGCGGGCGGCTGCGCGGCCTGCCGTTCCGGGCGGCCGTCGTGGTCTCCTCGCCCGACGACGCCGTACGGCAGCTCACCCGCGTGCTGACGGCGCTGGAGTCCGGCGAGAACGCGCTGTCCACCCCCGACGGCAAGGCGTTCCTCGGCCGAGCCTCGGCCCGGCCGCGGATCGGCTTCCTCTTCCCCGGGCAGGGCTCGGGCCGCGGGACCGACGGCGGCGCGCTGGCCAGGCGCTTCGCCGACGTCGCCGAGGTGTACGCCACGGCGGCGCTGCCCACCGACGGCGACATGGCGGCCACCGAGGTCGCCCAGCCGCGCATCGTCACCGGCTCGATGGCGGGCCTGCGCGCGCTGTCGCTGCTCGGCATCGAGGCGGACGCGGCCGTCGGGCACAGCCTGGGCGAGCTGTCGGCCCTGCACTGGGCGGGCGCGATGGACGAGGACGCGCTGCTGCGCGTGGCGACCAAGCGCGGCCGGGCGATGCGGGAGCGCAGCGAGCCGGGCACGATGGCCGGCGTGCGGGCCGCGCCGGAGACCGTGCCGGCGCTGGTGGGCGACCTGCCGGTGGTGATCGCCGGGTACAACGGGCCGCTCCAGACCGTCGTCGCCGGGCCGGTGGCGGCGGTGGAGGAGGCCGGCCGCCGGGCCGAGCGCGCCGGGCTCACCTGGACCAGGCTGAACGTCTCGCACGCCTTCCACTCGCCGCTGGTCGCCCCGGCGGCCGAGGCATTGGCCGGCTACCTGGCGGAGGAGCGGTTCGGGCCGGTCGCCCGGCGGGTCGTCTCCACCGTCACCGGGGACGACCTGGCCGCCGGGACCGACGTCCCGGCGCTGCTGCACCGGCAGATCACCGCGCCCGTGCTGTTCGCCCAGGCGCTGGCCGCCGTGGCCGCGGACGCGGACCTGCTGGTCGAGGTGGGCCCCGGCCGGGTGCTCAGCAGGCTGGCGGCCGAGCTGACCGACGTGCCGGCCGTCGCGCTGGACACCGACAGCGAGTCGCTGGCCGGGCTGCTCGGCGTGGCCGGCGCCGCGCACGTGGCGGGCGTGCCCGTCGCCTGCGAGGAGCTGTTCCACGGGCGGCTGGTCAAGCCGCTGGAGATCGGCGCGGCGTTCTCGTTCTTCACCAGCCCGGCCGAGCAGGCGCCGCAGGTGCGCGTCAAGGCGGCCGCCCCGCAGCCGGCGGAGCGGGCGGCCGAGCCGGACGGCGGCGCGAACGGCGGGACGGCGGCGAAGCCCGGCGAGTCCACGGTCGAGCTGCTGCGGCGGCTGGCCGCCGAACGCGCCGAGCTGCCGCTGGAGATGGTGACCGAGGACAGCAAGCCGCTGGACGAGCTGCACCTCAGCTCGGTCACCGTCATGCACATCATCGACCAGGCCACCCAGCACCTGGGCGTGCCCGCGGGCATGGCGCCGGCCAACGTCGCCACCGCGACGCTCCAGGAGCTGGGCGAGGCCCTGGACCGGCTGGCCGCGCAGCCGCGCGCGCAGTCGGCCCGGGGCGTGGCGGGCGCGGCGCCGTGGGTGCGCCCGTTCGCCGTGGACCTGGACGAGCAGCCGCGGCCCCGGCGGACGGCCGAGGAGCGCGCGGGGTCGTGGCAGGTGTTCGCGCCCGCCGGCGCGCCCCTGGCGGGGCCGCTGCGCGAGGCACTCGAAGGGGAGAAGATCGGTTCCGGTGTCCTGGTGTGCCTACCCGCGCGGTGCGCGGCCGACGACCTGGAGCAGGCGCTGCTCGGCGCCAAGGCGGCGCTGGCCGGCGGGCCGGGCACCCGGTTCGTCCTGGTCCAGCACGGCCGGGGCGCGGCGGGGCTGGCCAAGACGTTCCACCTGGAGAGCGGCCTGCCCACCACGATCGTGCACCTGCCGCAGGACGCGCCGCAGGCCGCCGCCTGGGTAGCGGCGGAGGCGGCGGCCACCACGGCCTTCTGCGAGGTGCACTACGACGCCGCCGGCGTGCGGCGGGTGCCGACGCTGCGGGCGCTGCCGTACCGGCAGGAGCGGGCGGAGGAGCCGCTGACCGGCTCCGACGTGCTCCTGGTGACCGGCGGCGGCAAGGGCATCACGGCCGAGTGCGCCATGGCCATGGCGGGTGGGGCGAAGGTGGCCGTGCTCGGCCGCTCCGACCCCGCCCAGGACGAGGAGCTGGCCGCGAACCTGCGGCGCATGGCCGCGACCGGGCTCACCGTCCACTACGCCAGGGCCGACGTCACCGACGCCGCCCAGGTGCGGGCGGCCGTGGCCGCGGCCGAGCAGGCGCTCGGGCCGGTGACCGCCGTCCTGCACGGCGCCGGGCGCAACGAGCCCGAGGGCATCGCCGGGCTGGACATGGACGCCTTCCGCCGCACGTTCGCCCCCAAGGTGGACGGCCTGCGCAACGTGCTGGAGGCGGTCGAGCCCGGACGGCTGCGGCTGCTGGTGACGTTCGGCAGCATCATCGGCCGGGCGGGCCTGCACGGCGAGGGCCACTACGCCACCGCCAACGAGTGGCTGGCCGACCTGACCCGCGAGGCGGGCGAGCGGCACCCCGGCTGCCGGGCGATCTGCATGGAGTGGTCGGTCTGGTCCGAGGTCGGCATGGGCGAGCGGCTGTCGGTCGTGGACCGGCTGGTCGAGCAGGGCATCACGCCGATCCCGGTGGACCGGGGCGTGGAGATCATGCGCCGCCTGGTGAGCGACCCCGACGCGCCCGGCGTCGTGGTGATCAGCGGGCGCACCGAGGGCATCCACACCGTGCGCCGGGAGGAGCCGGAGCTGCCGCTGCTCCGCTTCGTCGGCGCGCCGCTGGTCCGCTACCACGGCGTGGAGCTGGTCAGCGAGGTCGAGGTGAACGCCGGGACCGACCTGTACCTGGCCGATCACCTGCTGGACGGCAACCTGCTGTTCCCGGCGGTGTTCGGGCTGGAGGCCATGGCGCAGGTGGCGTACGCGGCCACCGGCCGTCCCGGGGCGCCCGTCGTGGAGCAGGCGGAGTTCGTCCGGCCGATCATCGTGCCGCCCGACGGGAGCACCACGCTCCGGGTGGCGGCGACGGTCACCGGGCACGACACGGTCGCGGTCGCCATCCGCAGCCAGGAGACCGGCTTCGACGTCGACCACTTCACGGCCGTGCTGCGCCTGGACGCCGGCGCCCCGCCCGCCGGTCCGCCCGAGCAGTCCGGCGACGAGCTGCCGCCGGTCGCGCTGGACCCCGACACCCAGCTCTACGGCGAGGTGCTCTTCCAGGGCAGGCGTTTCCAGCGGCTGCGCCGCTACCACCGGGCCGCGGCCCGCGAGGTGGACGCCGACCTCCAGGTGGCGCAGGAGTGCGACTGGTTCGCCGGGTTCCTCCCGCCGGACCTGCTCCTGGGCGACCCCGGCATGCGGGACGCGCTGATGCACGGCAACCAGGTGTGCGTGCCCGACGCCACCCTGCTGCCGACCGGCATCGAACGCGTGCACCCGGCCGGGGCCGCACTGTCCGGCGCGGACGAGGTGCGCTACTGCGCCTCCGAGCGGTCCAGGGACGGCGACGCCTACGTCTACGACGTCGCGGTCCGGACGAAGGACGGCGAGGTCGTCGAACGCTGGGAGGGGCTGCGGTTGCAGGCCGTGCGGAAGAAGGGCGGGGCCGGTCCGTGGGCGGCGCCGCTGCTCGGCCCGTACCTGGAGCGCACGCTGGAGGACCTGACGGGCGCGCGGGTCGCGGTCGTCGTGGAGCCGGGCGAGGGCACCGGCGACCTGGCCGTGGCCCGGCTCGGCACGGCGGAGGGTGTGCGGACGGTGTCGGCGCACGTGCCGGGACTGACGGTGTGCGTGGCCGCCCCAGGGCCGCTGTCCTGCGCCGTCGAGCCCGTCACCCCCGCCGGGCCCGGCGACCCGGGCGACCAGGATGACGGGCGGGACGCGCTCGCCGGCGAGATCGCCGCGGCCTCCGGGGAGGACGCGGACACCGCCCGCGCCCGCGCCCGCGCCGCACTCGCCTGCCTGCACACCGCCGGAACGGCGGCGGGCACGGCGGCGGGCACGGCGGCGGGCACGGCGGCGGGCACGGCGGCGGGCACGGCGGCGGGCACGGACGCGCCGCTCGCGGTCACCCGGGCCGCGGCCGACGGATGGGTGGTCCTGACCGGCGGCGGCGCGGCCGTGGCCACGCTCGCCACCCGGGTGCACGGCCTGCCCGACCCCGTCGTCGTCGCGATCCTCACCGAAGGGCGGTCCTAGCCCATGGGCACCTACTACGAGTACCTGCACACGGTCGGCTTCGAGGAGACCAACCTCGTCGGCAACGTCTACTACGTCAACTACCTGCGCTGGCAGGGACGCTGCCGGGAGATGTTCCTCATGGAACGGGCCCGGGACGTGCTCGCCGACCTGCAGGACGACCTCAAGCTGTTCACCCTCAAGGTCGACTGCGAGTTCTTCGCGGAGATCACGGCCTTCGACCAGCTGTCCATCCGGATGCGCCTGATCGAGCTGGCGCAGACGCAGATCGAGTTCGGCTTCGACTACGTCCGGGTCACCCCGGGCGCGCCCGAGGTCCTCGTCGCCCGCGGCAGGCAGCGGGTGGCCTGCATGCGGGGGCCGAACACCAAGACCGCGCCGGCGAGGGTCCCCGAGCCCCTGGTCAGGGCGCTCGAACCGTACCTGGCCTAGAACCCGGACCCAGGAGGTCACCGTGCAACTCCACTCATCGGCCCCGGCGCCGCAGGTCGCGGACGCCAAGGCGCTGCGCGACGCGTTCGGGGCGTTCGCCACCGGCGTCACCGTGATCACCACCGGCGGCGAGGTCCCGCACGCCATGACGGCCAACTCCTTCACCTCGGTCTCGCTCGACCCGCCGCTGCTGCTGGTGTGCGTCGGCAAGGGCGCGGTGATGCACCAGTGCATCACCGCGGCCACGTCGTTCGGCGTGTCGGTGCTGGCCGGGCACCAGGAGGCCGAGGCGCGGCACTTCGCCGACCGCTACCGGCCGCTCGGCCTGGCCCAGTTCGCCGACGTCGAGGTGACGCCGGGCGAGGTCACCGGGGTGCCGCTCATCGCGGGCGCGGCGGCCCGCTTCGAGTGCCGGGTCTGGCGCGCCTACGACGGCGGCGATCACACGATCTTCGTCGGCGAGGTGCTGTCCCTGAGCCGGCGGGACGACTGCGACGGCCTGCTGGTCTACCGGGGCCGTTTCGGCGAGACCTCCCCCGCTCTGCAGGGGGTGTCGGCGTGACCACACTGGGCACCCGCCCGGTGGCGCTGGGCGG
Organism: Nonomuraea sp. NPDC049655; assembly: GCF_044465465.1. Taxonomy (NCBI): domain Bacteria; kingdom Bacillati; phylum Actinomycetota; class Actinomycetes; order Streptosporangiales; family Streptosporangiaceae; genus Nonomuraea; species Nonomuraea sp. NPDC049655. The sequence goes on along the minus strand of NZ_JBITLS010000009.1, from coordinate 29,075 downwards.
CCGCGTGCCGCCCGGCCCGCCGCCCTGGGCGGCGCCCGTCCTGTACCGGCGGCTGGTCGGCGACCGGCTCGCGCTGCTGTCGAAGGCGACCGCCCGGTACGGCGACGCGGTGCGCATGACGATCGGCCCGAAGAGCATCTACCTGTTCAACCATCCCGACCACGCCAAGCACGTCCTGGCCGACAACAGCGGCAACTACCGCAAGGGCATCGGCCTGGCCGAGGCCCGGCGGGTGATCGGCGACGGGCTGCTGACCAGCGACGGCGAGCGGTGGCGGCAACAGCGCAGGACCATCCAGCCGCTGTTCCAGAACAAGCGGCTGGCCCAGCAGGACACCGTGCTGGCCGAGGAGGCCGGCCGCCTGGTCGAACGGCTGCGGGCCCGGGTGGGCGGCGGGCCCGTGGACGTGGCCGGGGAGATGACCGGCCTGGCGCTCGGGGTGCTCGGCCGCACCCTGCTCGACGCCGACCTCGGCGCGCACGGCTCGGTCGGGCACGCCTTCGAGGGCGTCCAGGACCAGGCCATGTTCGAGATGGTGACGCTGGCCATGGTGCCGTTGTGGCTGCCGCTGCCGCTGCACCTGCGGTTCCGCCGGTCCCGGCGGGAGTTGTACCGGGTCGTGGACCTGCTGGTGGCCGAGCGGCTGGCGAACCCGACCGGCGGCGGCGACCTGCTGTCCCTGCTGATCGAGTCCACCGGGCTGCGGAAGGACCCGCGGGCCGCCCGGCAGCGCCTGCGCGAGGAGCTGGTCACGGTGCTGCTGGCCGGGCACGAGACCACCGCCAGCACCCTGTCGTGGGCCTTCCACCTGCTGGACCGGCATCCGGAGGTGCGCGAGCGGGTGCGGGCAGAGGCCGTCTCGGTGCTGGGCGACCGGCCGCCGGTGTACGAGGACCTGCGCAGGCTGACCTACACGGCGGCGGTGCTGGAGGAGGTCATGCGGCTGTACCCGCCGGTGTGGGCGCTGACCCGGGTGGCGCGGGAGGACGACGAGGTGGGCGGGTACCGGGTCCCGGCGGGGGCGGACGTGCTCGTCAGCCCGTACACGCTGCACCGGCATCCGGCGTACTGGCGGGAGCCGGACGCGTTCCGTCCCGAGCGGTTCGAGCCGGGCGCGCCCGCCGACCGGCCGCGGTACGCCTACATCCCCTTCGGCGCGGGCCCGCGCTTCTGCGTGGGCAACCACCTGGGGATGATGGAGGCCACGTTCGTGCTGGCGATGGTCACCCGGGAGCTGCGGCTGACCGGGCTGCCCGGCCGGCGGGCGGTCCCGGAGGCCATGTTGTCGCTGCGGGTGCGCGGCGGCTTGCCGATGACGGTGAGCCCGGCCTAGAGACCGCAGGTCACGCAAGGGCCCGCGGACGTCGTCCGCGGGCCCTTCCGCACGTGCCGCCCCTTCCTGTCAGGTGTGGGTGTCGGTCCAGGCCAGCAGGTCGCGCAGGGCGAGCAGGACGGGCGGGTCGAGCGCGTTCATGGGACGCAGCCGCAGGTCGGCGCGCTCGCTGCCGCCGCCGCCCACCTCGATCGGCCCGATCCGCGCGATGCACGTCGCGGCGTCACCCTGGGGCGGGTGGTGCACGGCGTCCTCGCGGGACTCGGCCACGGACTGGGCGATCAGGTACCAGCTGCCCTTGGGCACGTTCTCCAGCACGTACGGGCCGGGCCGGTCGATCAGGGTGAAGCTCGCCGGTCTGCCCTCCAGGATCTGGCCGGGGAACACGCCGGCGAACACCGGCCGGTCGGCCAGCGGCGAGGTCACGACGCCGTGCAGGGTCGCCGCCGGGCCGCCGAACGCGCGCTCGCCGCCGGCCAGGTCCGCCGCCGTGACGCTCAGGAACTGCCGGTACCTGCTCGGCGACAGGCCCACGCTGTGGGTGAAGCGCGAGCTGAAGGTGCCCACGCTGGAGTAGCCGACCTGGTGGCTGATGTGCGTGATGCTGAGCGAGGTGGACACGAGCAGGCGTTTGGCCTCGCGCAGCCGCACCGCGGACAGGAACCGTCCAGGGGACAGCCCGGTCACGCGCTGGAAGACGCGCGAGAAGTGGAACTTGCTGAACATCGCGGTCCGCGCCATGTCGTCAATGGTGAGCTGCTCGCCGTGGTTCTCCTGCATGCTCTCGATGACCCGCAGGACCGCTCGTTCGATGACGTCGTCCATATGGTCTCCCGGAACCCGGAAGCCCTCGGGCGCGCGTCCCCCGTCGATTCTCCGGCCGGAGAATTCCCGGGGGGCGCGACGATTCCTCGGCGCTCCGGATGCATTGCCTTTCGGTTGCCACCTGGTACACGCTCTCGGGCGCGCAGTACGCTGCATAACAAATCGCCCTTTTTCGGAAATCTTCGGAAATCTCGGCAATTTCTCTGAGAATGCGATTTATAGGGCCCATTCGCGGCGGGGGGCCGGCAGCAGCTGCCTGAGCACCCGGCCGTCGCGGTGGTGCGGCCGCCGCTCGTGCGGGTAGCCGAGCGAGACCTCCTCGAAGCGCACCCCGTCGTGCCAGCTCGTGCCCGGGATGTGCAGGTGGCCGTAGACGACCGCGGCGGCGCGGAAGCGCAGGTGCCAGTCGGCCGTCTGCTCGGTGCCGCACCACTGCGCCAGCGCCTGGTGCCGCAGCACGCGGGTGGGGGCGCGCAGCAGCGGGAAGTGGTTGACCAGGACCGTGGGCAGGGCCGGGTCGAGCGCGTCCAGCCGCAGCTCGCTCTCGCGCACCCGGGCCCGGCACCACGCCTGCCTGCTGGGATAGGGCTCGGGATGCAGCAGGAACTCGTCCCTGCACACCACCCCCTGTTCGCGGGCCAGGCCGAGCGCCCGCTCCCGGGTGGTCCCGGGCGGGCGGAAGCTGTAGTCGTACAGCAGGAACAGCGGGACGACGGCCGCCGGGCCGCCCTCCCCCGTCCAGACCGCGTACGGGTCCTCGGGCGTGAGCACGCCGAGACGCCGGCAGATCTGCACCAGGCGCCGGTAGCGCTCCTCGCCGCGCAGGCCGGGGTCGCCGGGCGTGGTCCACAGCTCGTGGTTGCCCGGGGCCCACACCACCTTGGCGAAGCGCTCGGCGAGCAGGCCGAGCGTGCGCTCGAAGGCGTCCAGCCGCTCGGCGACGTCCCCCGCCACCAGCAGCCAGTCGTCCTCGGTGCGCGGGCGCAGCTCCTCGACGGCCGCCCAGTTCTCGGGAAATCCGACATGGAGGTCGCTGATCGCCAGTAATGCCGCACCGGAGGCGCTCACGCCGCGAGCGTATGCGCGCGAGAACGGGCCGGGCAGCGTACGGCGCGAAAAACAGGGGTCCCACAGGGGCGAATAGGGGGTGGCGGCGGCGCCTTTGTGGATAAGGGCGCGGGGGCGTCCGTTAGGGGTTGTTGCGGCGCACCGCGCATTCAATTCTGAGCATGCCGAAGAAAGCGGAAATTGCACGGCCGTGTTCCGGGGGTGAGGGTGATGGCCGATGTACGGGGGCAGGAATTCGCTGATTTCGCGCGGGAGGCCAGGCCCATGCTGCGCCGGGTGGCCTTCCGGCTCTCCGACGACTGGCACGAGGCCGACGACCTCGTCCAGCGCACCCTGCTGGCGCTGCACCGGCACTGGGACGGCCTCGACCGGCGCGACCGCGCCGAGGCGTACGCACGGCAGATCATGCGGCGGCTGCTCATCAGCGACCGCAGGTCGCTGCGCTGGTCGCGGGAGGTGCTCAGCGGCGCGCCGCCCGACGCGGCCGCGGCGCTGGACCCCTACGACCTGGTGGGCGAGCGCATCGTGCTGATGGGCGCGCTGGCCAGGCTCGGGCCGCGGCAGCGGGCGACGATCTTCTTCCGGTTCTGGGAGGGGCGCAGCGCCGAGGACACGGCCCGGGTCATGGGCAACGAGTCCTCCACGGTCCGCAGCCAGACCGTCAGGGCGCTGAGCACCCTGCGGGCCGCGCTGGCGCGCACCGACCCCGCCGACGCCGCCGACCGTACCGACCGAAAGCCGACCTGAACGAGGGAGTACCCATGGGTCCACTGCTCTACGAGACGAGGGTGGAGACGCTGGAGGCGCTCGCGGACACCATCGTGCCCGGCCCCAAGCGCGGTCCGGACGACCGGGCGGTGGCGGGCATGAGCCCGACGGGCGGCGCGGTCGCGGCCGGCGCCGTCGAGCTGCTGGAATGGGACGCCACCGGCGTCACCGAGGGCCTGGACGACTACGCCCGCTCGCTGAACGAGCACGCCCGCGCCCACGCCGACCAGCACGGCATCGTGCTGGCGGAGGGCGTGCCGGCGTTCGTGGCCCTGCCGTTCGAGGAGCGCGGCGCGCTGGTGCGCACGCTGACCGCGCCCGGCCACCCGGAGAAGGCGCTGTGGGTGCTGCTGGTGCTGTTCTGCTACATGGCCTACGACTCCGCCGCCCACCTGCACACCGCCGACGCCATCAGGGCCGGGCATCCCGGCCTGACCGCCATGGGCATCGCCCCGCCGGACGCGGACGGGCTGTGGCGATTCCCCGCCTACTCCTACGGCCGTCCCCTCGCCGACCTCCACCCGGACACGACAGCTTCAGGGAGCCCCGCATGAACGGCGTCGAACGCACCGACGTGCTGGTGATCGGCAGCGGCTTCGGCGGCGCGATCCCCGCCTACCACCTGGCCGCCGGCGGCGCCGACGTGGTCATGCTGGAGCGTGGCCCGTGGCTGGAGTCGGCAGACTACGAGCACGACTTCAAGCTGGGCTCGTCCTACACCCGCATCTTCGACTTCACCGTCGGCGACGGCATGAGCGTGCTGGGCGGCAACTGCGTGGGCGGCGGCAGCGTGGTCTACTTCGCGGCCATGCCGCGCGCGCCGCGCTTCGTCTTCGAGCGCCGCGGCAGCATCAAGCGCCGCATGTGGCCGGCCGCGATCAGCCGCGACACCCTCGACCCCTGGTACGACCGGGTCGCCGAGTCGATCTCCATCACCCAGCAGGGCTGGGAGGACGTCTCCTACTCCGGCGGCCTGTGGGCGGCGGCCTGCCGGCACGCGGGCCGCACCGCCAACCCCGTGCCCGCGGCCGTGGACACCGGGGCCTGCGTCAACTGCAACTGGATGATGGCCGGCTGCCGGTTCGACGCCAAGCAGTCGCTGCTGGTCAACTACCTGCCGGCGGCGCTCGCTCACGGCGCGCGGATCCGGCCGCTGCACGAGGTGCAGAGCATCGAGCGCACGCCCGACGGCTCCTACCGGGTGCACTACAAGATCGTCCATGGCGAGGACTACCGCCTGACCGAGGGCGAGGGGACGATCGAGGCCAAGGTGGTGGTACTGGCCGCCGGCGCCGCCGCCACGCCGGTCATCCTGCAGCGCAGCGAGGCCGCGCTCGGCGCGATGCCGCACGCCGTGGGCCGCTACTTCTCCGGCAACGGCGAGCGGCTCAACACCGCCGTGCTGAACGAGGAGCGCGTGCGCGAGGTGCTGGGCCTGGAGCGCGGCGACGGCCTGGCGTACGCGGCCAACCAGATCGGCAAGGGCCCGACGGTGGCCAACTGGGACCGGCTGGACGGCTCGCTGCCCGAGTACACCCGCTACTCGCTGGAGCAGCTCTACTTCCCGCCCGGCCTGGGCACCATCCTCGCGCTGGCCGGCGGCCCCGACCCGGCGTGGTTCGGGCTGCGCAAGAAGGAGATGCTGGAACGCTGGCGGTCCTGGCTGATCATCTTCCAGATGATCGAGGACGACAACGAGGGCGTCTTCGGGCCGCCGCCCGTTCGCGGCAACGCCGACCGGGTGTCCCAGCAGATGCTGGGCGTCGGCCGGCTGTCGTACAAGCCGACCGCGAACACCTCGGCCGCCTGGGCGATGGCCGACGCCGAGTGCAAGGAGATCCTGGAGCGCGACGGGCTGGCCACGGTGACGCCGTGGACGAACGACCTGGTCGGCGCGTACACGGTGCATCCGCTGGCCTCGTGCCGGATCGGCGACGACCCGTACACCTCGGCGCTGGACGACGGGCACGAGCTGCGCGGGCACCCGGGGATCTTCGTCACGGACGGCTCGGCCGTGCCGGGCGCGCTGACCGTCAACCCGGCGATGACCATCTCCGCGCTGGCCGAGCGGGCCGTGCCGGGGATCGTCAGGGCCGCGCGGGAGCGGGGCGTGCAGGTCTCCTACGGCGCGCCCGCCCCGGACGGCTCCACCGCCGGCCGCCGGGCCACCGCGTCGCTGGCCGCCGCCGCGCTGCGCGGTTAGGGCGCCGGCGATGGGACGGCTGCTCAGCCGGATGACGGCGCCCGGCGCGCTCGCCCAGGTGCGGCACGTCCGCCCGGTGCGGCCGGGCGCCGCCCGCGGCCTGGTGGCCCGGGTGTACGAGCAGGTCGAGCGGGACTTCGGCATGCTCGCGCCGCCGGTGGCCCTGCACTCCCCCGCGCCGCGCGCCCTGGCCGCGTGCTGGCTGGTCCTGCGCGAGTCGCTGCTGGCCGCCGGGGCGGCCGGGCGGGTGGCCGGGGAGCTGGTGGCGAGGGAGGTCTCGGCCGGCAACGCCTGCCCGTACTGCGTGGACGTGCACGGCGCGACCCTGCGCGCGCTGACCCCCGCCGATCCCGGGCTGCGGCCGCTGGCCGCCTGGGCCAGGGCGAGCGCCGCCCCCGGGGCCGGCGGACCGCCGGTGACGGGGGCGGCGGCCGTGGAGCTCGTGGCGGTCGCGGTGACCTTCCAGTACCTCAACCGCATGGTCAACGTGTTCCTCGGCGACTCGCCGCTGCCGCCGGAGCTGCCGGGCGCGGCGCGCGGGCCCGCGCTGCGGGTGTTCGGCGCGCTCATGCGGCCCGCCGCGCGGCGGCCCGCGACCCCCGGCGGCTCGCTGGGCCTGCTGCCCGGCGCGCCGCTGCCGGACGACCTGGCCTGGGCGGGCGGCGTCCCGTGGCTCGGGGAGGCGTTCGCGAGGGCCGCGGCGGCGATCGAGGAGGGCGGCGCGCGGCGGCTGCCCGTCCCGGTCCGCGAGCTGGTCGCCGAGCGGGTGTCCGGCTGGGACGGCGTCCCGCCCGGCCCCGGCAGCGGCTGGGCCGGTCAGGCCGCCGCCGCGCTGCCGCCCGCGCAGCGTCCGGCCGCCCGGCTGGCGCTGCTGACCGCGCTGGCCTCCCACCAGGTGGACGCGCGCACGGTCGGCGAGTTCCGGGCCGCGACGACCGGCTCGGCCGCGCTCGCCGACGCCGCGCTCACCGACGCCGCGCTCGTCGAGGCGGCCTCCTGGGCGGCCATGACCGCCGCCCGCCGGACCGGCGTCTGGTCCGGGCTGCCCGCCACCCCGCTTCCGACCGCATCGACAGCCGACTGAAAGGAACGAGGACGTGACCGAGCTAGAGGTAGTGCTCGACGACCTGGCGGCCGACGGCGACCAGCTCGACGCGCTGGTGTCGGGCCTGGACGCCCAGCAGTGGAAGCTGCCCACCCCCGCGCCGGGCTGGACGATCGCCGACCAGATCGCCCACCTGGCCTTCATCTTCCGCCTGGCCACCGCCGCCGCCACCGACGCGGAGGCGTTCGCGGCCATGACGGCCGGCGCGGAGAAGAACTTCGACGGCGCGGTGAACGCCGCGCTCAAGGCGTTCGAGAACGACTCGCCGGACACGCTGCTGGCCAAGTGGCGGGCCGGACGGTCGGAGGTGCACGCCGGTCTGGCCGCCGTGCCCGCGGGCGAGGTCGTGCCGTGGCTGGTCAACCCGCTGCCGCCGATCGTGCTGGCGTGCGCGGGCATCATGGAGACCTTCGCCCACGGGCAGGACGTCGCCGACGCGCTGGGCGTGCGGCTGGAGCGCACCGACCGGCTGCGGCACCTGGTCGTCTTCGCGGTGCTCACCCGGGACTTCGGCTACCTGTCGCGCGGGCTGACCCCGCCGGCCGAGGAGTTCCGCTTCGAGATCACCGGCCCCTCCGGCGAGGTGTGGGCCTACGGCCCCGAGGACGCGACCCAGCGGATCAGCGGACCGGCCGAGGACTTCTGTCTGCTGGTGACCAGGCGGCGGCACCGCGCCGACGTGGCGGTCACGGCGACCGGCGCCGAGGCCGACCGCTGGCTGGACATCGCGCAGGCCTACCGCGGGCCGGCGGGCGCCGGCCGGCGTCCCGGCCAGTTCGCCCGCGCCGGCGTCTGAGCACCGGCGTCCGACAGGCGGCGCCTGAGAAGCGGCGTCTGAGAAGCGGCGTCTGAGAAGCCTTCCCGAACCGCGGGCGCGCCCGTCCGGAACTCCCCCAGTCCCGGGCGCGCCCGCTTCTCACGTCCCGACCTCCAGCGCGCGGCGGTCCACCTTGCCCGAGGCCGTCTGCGGCAGGCGCTCCACGAACGTGATCCGCCGGGGGAACTTCTGGGCCGCCAGCCGGGCCCGGACGAACGCCTTCAGCTCGGCCGCCTCGACCGCCGCCGAGGTCACCACGTACGCGTGCGGCCGGGTCAGCCCGCGCAGCCGGTACCCGACCACCGCGCACTCGACCACCGCCGGGTGCTCGCGCAGGCAGTTCTCGATCTCGGCCGGCGCCACCCAGGACCCGCCCACCTTCAGCAGGTCGTCGGCCCGTCCCCGGTAGCGGAAGTAGCCGTCGGCGTCCCTGGTGACCAGGTCGCCCGAGCGCACGGTCCGCCCGCCCACGAACGTGCTCGCGGTCCGCTCCGGGTCCTGCCAGTACTCCAGCGCGACGGCGTCGCCGGTGACCTCCAGCCGTCCGGTCTCGCCGTCGGGGACCTCCTGCCCCTCGGGGTCCACGACGCGGGCGCGGTAGCCGGGGACCACCTGGCCGAGCGTGCCGGGCCGGACCCGTCCCGGGCGGTTGGACAGGAAGATGTGGTACGCCTCGGAGGAGCCGAGCCCGTCCACCACCTCCACGCCGAAGGTGTCGCTCCAGCGGCGGTGCAGCTCCGGCGGCAGCGCCTCGCCCGCCGACGTGCACAGCCGCAGGCAGCTCAGGTCCTGCCGGCCGGCGTCGGGGTGGGCGAGCATGGCGCTCATCATCGTGGGCACGTTCACCAGGACCGTGGGCCGGTGCTCGGCGATCAGCTCGAAGATCGTCTCGACCCGGCTGCGCTCGGGGAAGATCACGCCGGCCGCGCCGACGCCGAAGGGGAACAGGGCGGTCAGGTCGCGGGCGTAGCCGAAGAACAGTTTGGGCACGGGCAGCACCACGTCGTCCGGGCGCAGGTCCAGCACGCCGCGGGCGTAGGAGTCGAAGCTGACGTGCGGGCTCCTGGCGGGCAGCACGCAGGCGCGCGGCGCGCCGGTGCTGCCGGTGGTGAACTTCCACAGCGCCACGTCCCCGGCGGCGACCGGCGCCGGGTCCAGCCGCGCCTCCTGCGCGCCGACCAGGGTGTCGAAGTGGTGCTCGCCGGGGCGCAGCAGGTGGCGCGGCACGCCGGTGACGAGCAGGCCGGTCAGCCCCGCCGCGCGCAGGCTCTCCAGCGCCGACGGCCCCGCCACCACCAGGCGCGGACGGGCGTAGCCGGCGAAGTAGCGGTAGTCCTTGGGCCGCAGGAACGTGTAGACCTCGGCGGTGACCGCGCCGATCTTCTGGGCGCCGTACCAGGTGGCGACCGACTCCACGCTGTCGTCGGCGGCGATGAGCACCCGGTCGCCGCGGCGGACGCCGAGCTCGCGCAGCGCGTTGCCGGCGCGGTCGGCCAGGGCGCGCAGCGTCGCGTAGTCGACGCGGCCCTGCCGGGTGACGAGCGCGGTCCTGGCGCCGTCGGCGCGGTCGAGGAATCGTGCGGCGATGTTGAAAGAGTCCATGACATGCCTTCTCGCTGCTCTGCTCGCGGGCTGGTTCCGCCTTCCACGGTGCCGGGCGCGGGCCGTCCGCAGGGGGTCGGGAGGCGTCAGCAAGCTGGCGGTCGTGGCAGCTTGCTGACGGGTTTCTCCCGGATTGCGGGATGGCCGCCGCGGCGTTGACGGGCCCGCCGGGCCGCGCGTGTACTGGGGATGCGGCGGCCGCGACGGCCGTCGCGCTGCGGAGGAGAAGCGATGGCATCCACGCCCGCGGGCTCGTGGCCGGTGACGGAGACGACCGGTGAGGCGCCCGGTGACATGGCCCGTGAAACGGCTCCTGAGGCGATCGCCGAGAGGGCCGCTGAGACGGCCGCGCCGATGGCCGACTGCCTCGGCGGCGCCGTCCATCTGGCCTGCGCCGAATCCCCGCAGGACGAGCTCGCCGTCATCGTCGCCGGGTTCGCCGGCTACGAGGCCCAGAGCCGGGCGCGGGCCCTGGCCCGGCTCGCCGCCCTGCGCCGCCTGCGCCGCCTGCCCGGCGACGGCCCCCGGCCCGCGTGGACGGGTACGGAGCTGCGCCTGTCGGACTTCGTCGCCGACCCGCCCGCGAGCCTGCGGCGGCACGTGCCCGGCACCGGCCTGCTCAGCGGGCGGCGCTACCGGCTGCCCGTCGAGGTGGTGTGGACGGGCGGGCACGAATGCCTGGTCGAGCCGGCCACGAGCGGCGTGGTGGACAGCGGCGTGCCGGAGGCGATCGCCGAGGTGGTCGCCCACGACGTGGTGGCGCGCTGGTGGGCCGAGCCGCGCGAGCCGCTGCTGCGGGTCTCCGGCTCGCTGGACCGCCTGCTGCCGCCCGGCGTGACGGCCGCGGCCTCGGGGCTGGGGCTGCGGATGTCGGCGTTCGTGTTGTCGGTGCCCGATCTCCGGGTCGCCCTGGTGACCGTCGGCGGCGAGGGCGCGACGCTGGCCGCGGCGGCCGGCCGTACCGTGAAGTCGGCCGTGTGCGAGGCGTTCCTGCGCGCGATGGCGGGCAGGGCGCAGCCGTGGAGCACGCTGGAGCTGCCCGACTGCCTGCGCCGGTTCGCGGTGTGGCAGCGGGAGGGCGACTACGCCGCCCATCTGGAGCGCCTGGCCGTCGACGCCGATCCGCGGCTGGTGGACGAGGTGAGCGGGCTGCGTCCGTCCGGCTGGCCGGAGATCGCCGCGCGCCGGTTCGGGCACGAGCCGGTCGCCGTGCGGGCCGGTGGCGAGGTCGTCAAGGTGTTGTGCCCGGGGGCCGCGTGCTACCGGGCCGCGTCCGGGGCCACCGTGCTGCCCTGTCCCGTGCCCTGACCTCAGCGGACACCGCAACCTGCGAGGAGCGCCGGCCGTCCGGATTCCGATAATGGAAGTGCAAGCTCCGGCCGCCGAACCCCCGGGAGGTGGGGCGTGGATCTGTCCGTCATTGGAGTCACCCCCGAAGCGGAGGCGGTCTACCGCTATTTCCTGCGCCATCGGGGCGAGAGCGTCGGCTCGGTGCCCGAGGCCCTGGACCTCGATCCCGAGACGGTGGAGTCGGCGGTGGAGACGCTCGACCGGCTCGCCATGCTCGACCTGAACGACCGCCACCGGGTCACCGCGACCGAGCCGCGGATCGCCATCGAGCGTCTGGTCGAGCAGCGCCTGGAGGAGCTGAACGCGGAGATCCGCCGGGTGTTCGGCGCCCGCGACGCCATCTCCAGCTTCCTGGAGGACAAGCGGGAGGGCGACCGCTCCGACGCGGTGCTGGACATCGAGCGGGTGGAGAGCGGCGCGCGGGTCCGCCAGCGCCTGGACGACCTGGCCTTCTTCTCCTACAAGGAGACGCTCTGCCTGCACCCGGGCGGGCCGTTCAACGAGGTGATGATCGAGTCGGCGCTGCCGCTCGACACGCGCTCGTTGCGGCGCGGCCTGGCCCTGCGCGAGATCTTCCACCCCAAGGCGCTGGAGGACCAGCGCATGGTGTCGTACCTGCGCGAGCTGGCGCACCTGGGCGCCGAGATCCGCGTCACCGACCAGCCGATGGACCGCATGCTCATGTACGACCGCAGCGTGGCCGTCGTCCCGATCGATCCCAAGGCGCACTCCACGGGCGCGCTGCTGGTCCGCGAGCCGGGCCTGATCTCGCAGCTCGTCATCTACTTCGAGGGCCTGTGGAAGGCGGCCGTGCCGCTGGCCGACCACCTCGACCCGCCCGGCGAGGAGCCGACGCTGTCGAAGATGGAGCAGCGGGTGCTGGCGGTCATGGCCACGGCCGACAAGGACGAGATCGCCGCCCGCGAGCTGGACATCTCGGTGCGCACCTACCGCCGTTACGTCGCCGACCTGATGGCCAGGCTCGGCGCGGTCAACCGTTTCCAGGCCGCGCTGCGCGCCAAGGAGGAGAACTGGATCTGACGCGTTTCTTCCGCTGTTTCTCGCCGGACGGCATGACGAACCCCCGCGACCCGGTCGCGGGGGTTCTCTCGTGTTCGGCCTCTATCCTATGAGCGGACCTCCTCGGGGAAATTCACGGTCAATTCCTTTCCGGTGTCGGGGCTTTTTACGGCCAGGTGTTGCCCTGCGGGGAGGGCAGCGGGGTGGGCAGCGGCCAGGTGTTGCCGTCAGTGCCGGCCGGCGCGGGCCAGGTGTTGCCGTCCGCCTGCAGCACCACCGTGTCGGCGACAGCGGCGGCGGCCTGCGCGGCGGTGGCGCCGACGGCCCAGACGAGCATTCCGGAGACAATCGCGATAATCCACTGGGAAATCCTCTTGGCAACAATGCTGTTCGTCATTTCACTGCCTCTTTCTCGGCGGTTCGTGTCGCTGTTCCCTTGCACTTCCAACTTTGCGCCGCGGCGGGGGCGCGAACCAGGCTTCGGCGAGGCAGCAAGCTGCAGGGCGTTTCCGCTTCCTGCCACGTCTGGCGCGGTCAAGCACTGCAGGAGGTGACAGGAAACGGCCATCGCTCCTTAACTGGACGTACCGGAAGAGTCCGAGGAGGAAACGATGACCATCTCCCCCGAGGTCCTCCAGGAAGCCCCGCCGTCGGCCATGGACCGTCTGCGCGAGGAGCTCGCCGGCGCGCGCGAGGACATCGCGCGCGGCCGCCCGCAGGCCGTGGAGCGGCAGCACGCGCTGGGCAAGCGCACCGCGCGCGAACGGCTCGACCTGCTGCTGGACGAGGGCTCGTTCCTGGAGATCGAGATGTTCCGGCGGCACCGGGCCCAGGGGCTCGGCATGGAGGCCCAGCGGCCGCACACCGACGGGGTCGTGGCCGGATCGGGAACCATCGACGGCCGCCGCGTCTTCGTCTACGCGCAGGACTTCACCGTCTTCGGCGGCTCGCTCGGCGAGGCGCACGCCCAGAAGATCCACAAGGTGATGGACCTGGCGCTGTCCAGCGGGTCGCCGTTCATCGGGCTCAACGACAGCGGCGGGGCCCGGATCCAGGAGGGCGTGCTGTCGCTCAACGGCTACGGCGGCATCTTCCAGCGCAACGTGCAGGCGTCGGGGGTGATCCCGCAGATCGCCGTCGTGCTCGGCCCGTGCGCGGGCGGGGCGGCGTACTCGACGGCGCTGGCCGACTTCACGTTCATGGTGCGCGACACCGCCCAGCTCTACCTGACCGGCCCGGACGTGGTCGAGGCGGTCACCGGCGAGCGCATCACGCACGCCGAGCTGGGCGGCGCGCAGGTGCACGCCAGCCGGTCCGGGCTGGCCACGTTCGTGCACGACGACGAGGAGAGCTGCCTGGCCGCCGTGCGCGACCTGGTCTCGATGTTGCCGAGCAACAACATGAGCCGCCCGCCGGCGCTGCCCGCGCGGGCCGCGGCCGGCGACGCCCGGCCCCGGCTGGCCGAGATCGTGCCGGTGGAGCCGGCCAAGCCGTACGACATGCGGCTGGTGATCGCCGAGGTGGTGGACGACGGCGACTTCCTCGAACTGCACCAGAGCTGGGCGCCCAACGTGATCTGCGCGCTGGCCCGGATCGACGGCCAGGTGGTCGGCGTGGTGGGCAACCAGCCGACCGTGCTGGCCGGCGTGCTGGACGTGTCGGCCGCGGAGAAGGCGGCCAGGTTCGTCAGGTTCTGCGACGCCTTCTCCATCCCCCTGGTCACGCTCGTGGACGTGCCCGGCTTCCTGCCCGGCAAGGAGCAGGAGCACGCGGGCGTCATCCGGCACGGCGCCAAGCTGCTGTACGCCTACTGCGAGGCGACCGTGCCGCGCGTCCAGGTCATCGTCAGGAAGGCCTACGGCGGGGCGTACATCGTGATGGACTCCCGGTCGATCGGCACCGACCTGTCATTGGCCTGGCCGACCAACGAGATCGCGGTGATGGGCGCCGAGGGGGCGGTCAACATCATCCACCGCAAGGAGCTGGCCGCCGCGGCCGACCCCGCCGCCCGGCGGGCGGAGCTGCTGGAGCAGTACACCCGCGAGCTGGTCCATCCGGCGTACACGGCCGAGCGCGGCCTGGTCGACGCCGTCATAGACCCGGTGGAGACGAGGTCGGCGGTGGCGCGCGGGCTGGCCATGCTGCGCGACAAGCGCAAACACGTGGCGCCGCGCAAACACGGCAACCTTCCCCTGTAGGGCTTCCCGTCAGTTCCCCTGGTCGGCGCAGGGGACGGCCGCGGCCGTCCGGGCGCGCTGTCCGGGGAGCCTGAGCGCGGCCAGGACGCCCGTCAGCATGACGGCGCCCAGGACGAGCACCGCCGCGCGCATCCCCTGGGCGGAGGCGTCGCGCAGGGCCTGCCCGGCCAGCCCTTCGATGCCCTGGTTGGCGACGGCCACCAGGACCGCCAGGCCCGCCGCGGTGCCCACCTGCAGCGCGGTCGAGGCCACCCCGGAGGCCAGGCCCTGTTCGTCGGCCGGGACGCCGGTGCCGACCGCGATCCACATGGCCTCGTACGTGATGCCCATGCCCAGGCCGATGACGACGACCCCCGGCAGGACGGTGAGGAGGGACCCGTCCCCCTGCATGCCGGGGGCCAGGAGCACGGCGCCCACGGCGTTGACGAGGACGCCGGCGATCAGCGTGCCGCGGGTGCCGAGCCGGTGGACCAGCCGCTCGCTGAGGAAGTTGCCGGCCGTGATCGACAGGGTCGGGGCGAGGAACGCCAGGCCGGTCTCCAGGGCGTTGAAGCCGAGGACGTCCTGGAGGTACAGGGTCAGGAAGTACGGCACGGCCTGCATCGTCAGGCCGAAGAGGAGGATGACCACGACCGCGCCGCTGAGGGCGCGGTTGCGGAACAGCCGCAGCGGCATCAGCGGCGTCCGGCCACGGGCCTGGAGGCGCAGGAACACCGCCACCAGCACCGCCGCGAGCACCGCCGCCGCGACCACCTCGGCCCGCGCCCAGCCCGCCTCCGAGCCGTGCGCGACCGCGAAGATCAGCAGCGTGATGCCGGCGGTGCCGGTCAGCGTCCCGGGCACGTCCACGCTGCCCCGGGTGGCGCGGCCGTCGGAGGGCAGCAGGGCGAAGGCGGCGGCGACGCCCACGGCGGTCAGCGGCACGTTGACGTAGAACACGGCCTGCCAGCCCAGGGCCTGGGTGAGCACCCCGCCGGCCAGCGCGCCCGCCGTGAGCCCGCCGGCGCCCGCCATGGCCCAGACGGTCAGCGCGCGGTTGCGCTCCCTGCCCTCGGCGAAGGCGGTGTTGACCAGGGCCAGCACCGCGGGGAACAGCACCGCGCCGGCCAGGCCCTGGACGGCGCGCGCGGCGAGCAGCACCCCCGGCGCCGTGGCCAGACCGCCCAGCACGGAGGCCACGCCGTACAACGCCATGCCGAGCACGAACATCCGCCGGCGTCCGGCCAGGTCGGACAGGCGTCCGCCGAACAGCAGGAAGCCTCCGTACAGGACGGCGTACGCGGTGACCACCCATTGCAGGGTGTGCGCGGTGAAGCCGACGTCGGACGCGATGTCCGGCAGGGCCACGTAGATGATGGTGAAGTCGAGACTGATGATCAGATGCCCCAGCGCGAGCAGCGCGAGGCTCCATCCCGGCCGCCGGATGCGGTCCGGGGAGCGGGTGATGGACATGGATGTGCCTTTCGTCCGTACGGGGTCCGGTGGCCTTTCATGGCTGCACCGGAACCGGCGGACATTTGTTGGCACACCCCCTGAGGGCACTGGGGTGGGCGGCGCCCGGGCTCGGGCCGTCCGGTCCGGTCATCGCCCCTCCCCAGGTGTTCCGCGTCGTCTCCGGGACGACTATGCCGTCCGCCGCGGCCCGCGGGATCGGCCGTCCGGTCAGCGTGAAACAGGACCTTGGACCTAGGACCAGGGCCGGGCGGGCCCGGTGACAGCATGCGGCGGCGGCCTGCAGCTTCCTGACGTCCCCATCCCTGGATCGCGCCCTTCCCGGATCCCACAGTGGAGGTACGAGAGACAGACCTCCGGCAGACGAGATGGAGATGAGACCCCATGTTCGCCCCTTCACGCCGCACGGCGACGAGGAAGCCATGCTGATCCAGGTGACGATGCGCCAGGTGCGCGGGATGCCGATCCTCGGCTCCCCGATCGACGGGATCCGCATCATGGCGCTCCTGCCGGGCCACTGGCACAAGGACCTCACCCAGGCCGGCGGGGACATCGTCATCCGGATGCGCGTGGACGAGCCCCTGACCAGCGCGCAGGTGCGCGCCGAGGTGACGCAGACCCTCGCCAACCCCGAGGTGGACCGGTGGGAGCTGGTGGCCTGCCGCGTCCTGTCCCACAGCAGCACAGCCGCAAGGGAGGAAGACCAGTGATCGCATCTGTGGTGGCGCCAGGAGAGTGCCAGGTCTGGTGGGCCGGCCCGCGCGACCATCCGGAGGGGACCCTGCTGTCGGTGCTCAGCGAGCCCGAGCTCGAACGGGCCGCGCGGTTCCGCCGCGAGCCCGACCGCAGGCGCTTCCTGACCGGCTCGTGGCTGCTGCGCACCGCGAGCGCCGTGCAGCTCGGCGTGCGTCCCGAGGACGTCGTGGTGGACCGGTCGTGCCCCGACTGCACCCGGTACCACGGCAAGCCGCAGGTCCGGGCGCCCGGCTTCCCGCTGCACGTGTCGGTCTCGCACTCCGAGGACCGGGTCGCGGTGGCCGTGACGACCGAGGGGCCGCTCGGGGTGGACGTGGAGGCCGTGCCCGCCGACCCGGTGGACGACCTGGCCCGCTGCGCGCTCACCGAGGCCGAGCTGGCCGTCCTGGAGGCGTTCCCCCGGGAGGACAGGTACGAGGCGTTCGCGAAGGTCTGGGTGCGCAAGGAGGCGGCGCTCAAGGCCACCGGGCACGGCCTGCGGGTGCCTCCGACGGAGGTGGCGGTCAGCGGGCCGGCCGACGACCCGGCCCTGCTGAGCTGGCCGCTGGACATCCCGCCGGAGAGCCTGCGGTTCCGCGTCCTGTCGCCGGGCCGCGGCTACGTCGCCGCGGTCGCGGTGATCACCGGCCGCCCGGTCGAGGCGGTGGAGTTCCACCTGCCCGCCGCGCGGGCAGACTTCGCACGGGGCCCCCTGCCGGGGCCGCTGGCCGGCGTCGCGTGACGAGGAGGACGATCCAGATGCGAAGGACCTTCCTCCTCCTGCCGGGCTCCTGGTCGGGCGCGTGGATCTGGGAGCCCGTCGTCCGGCGGCTGCGCCTGCTCGGGCACGACGCCCGCGCCGTCACCCTGCGCGGCCTGTCCGGGCCGCGCGACGACGTCGCCGGCGTCGGCCTCCAGACGCACGTGGACGAGGTGCTGACCCTGCTGAAGAACGAGGGGCTGCGCGACGTCGTGCTCGTCGGGCACAGCTACTCGGGGCTGGTGGCCGGTCAGGTCGCCGACCGGGCGCCGGGCCGCGTCGCCCACACCGTCTACGTCGAGGCGTTCCTGCCGCACGACGGCCGTTCGATGCTGCACGCCTTCCCCGACCGGCAGCGGGAGCAGGAGCTGCGCCTGATCGAGTCGGGCGGGGGCCGCTGGCCCGCCCCCGACCACACCCTGGTGGCCGAGGGACAGGGCCTCACGGCGGCGCAGGCGCGCTGGCTGGCCGCCCGGTTCGTCGGCCACCCAGGCCGGGCCGTGGCCGAGGCCGCCGTGCTCAGCACGCCGCTGGAGCGGCAGCGGGCCAGCTACGTGGTGTGCGACCTGGACCACTTCCAGGGCAGCCTGTCGCCCGACGTGTCCGCGCTGCGCGCGGCGCCGTCCTGGGACTTCCACACCCTGGACACCGGCTGCTGGCCGATGGTCTCAGCGCCCGGCCCGCTCAGCGCTCTGCTGTCCGACGCCGTCGCCGGCCGCCATTGAGCGGCCGGCGGCCTCCGGGCCCGGTGCTGGCCCGGGCCGCGAGGACGCGGGAAGCAGCCGCCGCAGCGAACCGGCGTGCAGGAACCACAGCAGGCCCAGCGCCACGGCCAGGAGCAGGGCGCTGAAGACCCACTCGTTCGACCCGCCCGGCCCGTAGACGCGGCCGCCGGAGCCGATGTCCACCGCGCGGACCGGCTGCCCGGACCGGTGGGTGTAGCGGTCGCTGCCGTACATCTCGACGCCCGTCCGGCCGGTGGTGCCGTCGTCGGAGCGGAAGTCGCCCGTCCAGACGCAGGACTCGTGCCCCGGATGCGTGATGCACGCCAGCGTGCGCGGCACGAACATCCCGGGCACGCCGTCGGCGCGGGCGGCGCGGACGACCGTGCCGAGGTTCGGCACGGTCAGGAACAGCAGGAAACCCGCCACCAGGCTGAGCGCGAAGGAGAAGGCCGGGGAGACCCCGCGGCGCCCGGAGCGCGCCATCACGCGGGCGACACCGCGCAGGCGCAGCGCATGTCCGCCCGCTCGGCCGGACGGGGGCTGCGGTGCAGGAGCATGGCCACCACCATGGGCACGAAGACCAGCCCGTTGTAGAACAGGTGCAGCTCCATGCGCGGGACGAGGAGCTGGATGATGCTCGTCGGCACCGGACGGCCCGCCAGGTTGTTGCCGGTGAGCGCCTGCAGGAGCAGCAGCAGGTGCTCCAGGTGGTGCCAGACCTGGATGCCCAGGGAGATGTTCCACCACGTACGCGACCTGCCGGTGAAACCGGAGCGCAGCATCAGCAGGCCGATGAGCATCAGCAGCGCGTAGCCGTAGTGCATCCACTCGGAGCTGACCAGCCAGGGGAAGGGCATGCCGAGGACGCCGCGCGCCTCCTTCAGCGGCCAGCCCAGCACGTAGACCTGGATGGCCTGGGCGACGTGCTCGGCCCAGTGGGCGAGCACGATGACGAGGTAGAGGGTGAGGGCGGGCTTGTGGTAGCGGGTGTTGAGCGCGCTCAACAGGCCGCCGGACGTCGACACCGTGTGGGTGGCCATGCGGGGAACCTCGGCTTCCGGGATCGTCGGTCACGCGTCGTCCCGGCACGGCGAGGTCGCCGGCGGATGCTCTTCGGTCCCCTTCGGTCGCGCCTGCTCCGGGAGATCGCGAGTTCAGTGTCCGTTGTGATCCCGCGCCTGACAACTCACAGATTGCGCGGCAGTCCGGCGAGCAGTTGCTTGGTCGTCAGGGTGACGCCGCAGCGGCCGGCGACGTAGCCGAGCGCCTGCCGGTGGTCGGCTGCGGTGAGGTCGGCGACGGCGTCGGCCACCACGTACGGCTGGATGTCGTGGGTGAAGGCGTCGAGCGCGGTGGTCAGGACGCCGATGTGGGCGTAGACGCCGGCGATGAGGAGCTGGTCGCGTCCCGACTCGCGCAGCCACCACAGCAGGGTGGTCTCGTGGAAGGCGCTGTAGCGCCGCCGGGTGAAGACCCAGTCGCCCGGCCCCGGCGCCATCGGCTCGGGGAAGCCGCGCCGGGCGGGCTCCAGCCGGTCGCTGCGCCGCCAGAAGTCCTTGGCCAGCCCCTGCTGCTCGCCGGTCAGCAGGCCCGGCTGGGCCGCGTAGGCGACGGGCACGCCGAGGCGCGCGCACAGCTCGCGCAGCGCCGTCACGTTGCGCACCAGGTCGGTGAGCGGCGCCTCGCCGGGCGGGAAGAGGTCGAGGCAGGCGTGCTGCAGGTCGACCAGCAGCAGGACGGCCCGGCGCGGGTCGGGCGTCCAGGTGACCGCGGCGGGCGGCAGCTCGGCGGCGTCCGGCATCGGGTAGGGCTCGATCTCTGTAACGACCGGCACGGCGACCTCCGAATTTCTCGCAGCTTTTTGAGGCTGTTTCCATGATGTGCCGCCACGGCGTCCCTCGAAATGCGGAACGGCGGCAGGAAGCTGACTTCCCGCCGCCGGTTCCAGCCATTTTCTTTTTTCCGGAGTGAATACCGGGCCCATGGTCAGAGCCCGGCCGCCGCCCGCAGTTCCTCCGTCCGGTTCACCCGCTCCCAGGTGAACTCGTCACGGCCGAAATGCCCGTAGGCGGAGGTGCCCGCGTAGATGGGACGCAGCAGGTCCAGGTCCCGGATGATCGCGGCCGGGCGCAGGTCGAACACCTCGCGCACGGCGTCGTGGACGCGCTCCCTGGGCACCCGTTCGGTGCCGAAGCACTCCACGAACAGGCCCACCGGCCGCGCCTTGCCGATCGCGTACGCCACCTGCACCTCGCACCGCCCGGCCAGCCCCGCGGCCACCACGTTCTTGGCCACCCAGCGCATGGCGTAGGCGCCCGACCGGTCCACCTTGGAGGGGTCCTTGCCGGAGAACGCGCCGCCGCCGTGCCGGGCCATGCCGCCGTACGTGTCGATGATGATCTTGCGTCCGGTCAGGCCCGCGTCGCCCATCGGGCCGCCGACCTCGAACCGGCCCGTCGGGTTGACCAGCAGCCGGTGGCCCGTGGTGTCGATCCCCGCCTCGGCCAGCACCGGCTCGACGACCTCGCGCGTGACGTCGGGGGTCAGCATGTCGGCCAGGTCGACGTGCGCGGCGTGCTGGGTGGACAGCACGACGGTGTCCAGGCGGACCGGCCGGTCGCCCTCGTACTCGACGGTGACCTGTGTCTTGCCGTCCGGCCGCAGGTACGGCACCGTCCCGGACCTGCGGACCGCCGCCAGCCGCCGGGCCAGCCGGTGGGCCAGCATGATCGGCAGCGGCATCAGCTCGGGCGTCTCCTCGCACGCGTAGCCGAACATCAGGCCCTGGTCGCCGGCGCCCTGCCGGTCCAGCTCGTCGGCGGCGGCCGCGCCGCGGTGCTCGTAGGCGTCGTCCACGCCGCGGGCGATGTCGGGCGACTGGGTGCCGATCGACACCGACACGCCGCAGGAGGCGCCGTCGAAGCCCTTCTGGGAGGCGTCGTAGCCGATCTGCAGGATCGTCTCCCTGACCAGGCCGGGGATGTCCACGTACGTCTGCGTGGTGACCTCGCCCGCGACGTGCACCATGCCCGTGGTGATCAGCGTCTCGACCGCGACCCGGCTGCCGGGGTCCTTGGCCAGCAGGGCGTCCAGGATGCCGTCGCTGATCCGGTCGGCGATCTTGTCGGGGTGGCCTTCGGTGACCGATTCTGAGGTGAACAAACGACGTGACACCGGGGCCTCCTAGTAGGGCAGCCGGCGCCCGGCGGGGGTGCGCAGGTCGAGTGCGGTCACGGGGGTACGCGGTTTCTTCGGCCTCGGCACGCGAATCACTTTGGGCATGGAATCGCTCCACATCTCGGCGGCGGGAAAACTCGAATTTCCCGGACACAGATCATCCAAGATTTCGCGTCGAGCATTCTTCTCCGATGACCTGCGCGACGGAGGTTCGCTTCCGAGAATAACCACGGCCGGGCGTGGCGGGTTCTTTCCCTGTGCGGCGTCGGGACCGGTCGGGCAATCCAGGAGATGCCCCGGACGCGCCGGGAGGCCACGATGCTCCTGATGCCCGGACGGCTTTTCCCGCCGGGCGGATCACCTACGCCGGGTCCCGGCCGCACCGGCGACGAAAGGCTGATCATGAACGGAATCGGCGCGGAGATCGGGATCATCGGCGGGAGCGGGTTCTCCTCGGTCGCCGACGGAGCCCGGGAGCTCGCGCTCACCACCCCGTACGGCGAGCCGTCGGCGCCGCTCTCGCTGGCCCGGGTGCGCGGCCGCACGGTCGCCTTCCTGCCCCGGCACGGGCGCGACCACCGCCGGCCGCCGCACCGGATCAACTACCGGGCCAACCTGTGGGCGCTGCACTCGGTGGGCGTGCGCCAGATCATCGCGCCGTGCGCGGTCGGCTCGCTCCGGCCCGAGCTGGGGCCGGGCGTGATGGTGGTGCCCGACCAGCTCGTGGACCGGACCTGCGGACGCGTCCGGACGTACTTCGACGACGCGGCGGTGCACGTGCCGTTCGCCGACCCGTACTGCCCGGTGGGCCGTGAGACGGTGCTCGGCGCCGCGGCGGCGACCGGCCAGGACTGCGTGGACGGCGGGACGACGGTGGTGGTCGAGGGCCCGCGCCTGTCCAGCCGGGCCGAGGCGCAGTGGTACGCCGCGCAGGGGTGGTCGCTGCTCGACATGACGGCCTGCCCGGAGGCGGCGCTCGCCCGCGAGCTGGCCCTGTGCTACGTGCCGGTCGCGCTGGTGACGGACCTGGACGCCGGGCTCGGCGTGGGCTCCGGCGCGCGGCGCGACGAGCTGTTCACGATCTTCCACGAGGGGCTGGACCGGCTGCGGGCGCTGGTGCTGGCGACCGTGTCCCGGCTGCCGCGCACCCGTACGTGCGGCTGCGCGCGGGCCCTGGAGGACGCCGCCCTCCCCGCCGACGCCGACCACCTCGGCCCGCTCCCTGCCTGACCCCTTCTTGGAGCACGCGGAAACCCGGGCTCCCGCGGGAACCCGGGTGTGATCGCGGGGGCTACACCGCCATCGGCACGTGCGCGTCCAGGGCGACGCGTTCGACCAGCGCCTCCAGGTTCGGGTCCGCGTCGAAGACGTCGCCGACGTCGATGGCGATGCCCAGCTCCTCCTTGATCCGCCCGACCAGCCGCGCCGCGGCCGCGAACTCCCCTTCCAGGTCGGAGAACGTCGCCGCCTCCAGCCCCTCGGGCACGTCGAGCACCTCGTTCCAGATGTCGCCGACCTTCTCGCGAAGCTCGGCGAGGCTGAGTCCGCCGGTCATGGGCCGTCCCTTCTCAAGGTCTGCTGGTGATTGTCGCAACGGCGCCGCGGCGGCTACATCTCCGAGGATGCCCTGGCCCTGACCTGGCCGAGCAGCGCGTCGAGCGTCCCGTCGCACAGCAGGAGGGCCGGTTCGACGGCCACCCCGAGCCGGTCCTCGATCCGGGCGGCCATCCGCAGCGCGGCGAGCGCCGTGCCGCCGAGCTCGCCGAAGGTGGCGCCGGCCTCGTCCGGGCCGACGCCGAGCACGGTGTTCCAGATGTCGGTGACGTGCCTGTCGACGTCCGCCGGGTCCACGTCGCGCGTCCTCCCGTGAGGCTCCCTTGGGGGGACCATAAGCCGCGGGGGCGGCGGGTGTTTGTCCTCACGTGCGCACTCGGGGCCGTTCGTCCGTGCGGGCCCGTTCGTCCGTGCGGGCCCGTTCGTCCGTGCGGGCCCGTTGGTCGCGCGGCGGGGTCAGGACGCCGCCCGTTCCGCCTCCCGCGTGCGCGACAGCGCCCGGACGATGCGCGCGTGCCCCTCGTTCCCCCTGGCCAGCACCTCGGCGACCGGGCCGTCGTCGGCTGCGCGCAGGGCGGCGGCGACGCGGCTCAGGTCGCGGGTCAGCTCGTCCAGCAGGTCGGCCACCGGGGTCGCGTTGTGCGCCAGGATGTCCCGCCACATGCCGGCGGGGCTGCCGGCCACCCGCGTCACGTCCCGCAACGCCCCGGCGGCCAGCGACAACCCGCCCGCATCCCGATCCGCCTCCCAGCCCGTCTCCGCGTCCACCTCGTAGTCCGTCTCCGTGCCCGTCTTCGCGCCCGTCTCCGCGCCCGTCCCCCCGCCCGGGGGCGGTTCGGCGGGCCCGTCCTGGGCGCCGGTCGCGAACCGGGCGGCGAGCGCGGCCGACAGGACCAGCGGCAGGTGCGACACCGCCGCGGCGGCCCGGTCGTGGACGTCCGGCGCGAGCAGCCGCACCTCGGCCCCGCACGCGGTCGCCAGCGCCGCCACCGTGCGCAGCGCGCGCGGCGACAGCGCCGGATGGGGGCACAACGCCCACGTCCTGCCCTCGAACAGGCCCGCCCGCGCGGCCCCCGGCCCCGACACCTCGCGCCCGGCCATCGGATGGCCGGGCACGTAGCAGGACAGGTCGCAACCGCCGCGCTCGACCTCGGCGAGGATCCGCGTCTTGGCGCTGGCCACGTCCGTGTAGACCCTCCCCAGCCCGCGGTCCTGCGCCTCCCGCAGGACGGCGGCCACCGACGAGGGCGGCGTGGCGATCACGACGACGTCGGCCGGGCCGGCCCCGGCCCGCAGCGCGGTGCCCGCGCCCATCCGCGCGGCCTGCGCCAGCGCCCACGGATCGTGGTCGGCCAGCTCGACCCGAACGCCCGCCCGCCGCAGCGCGCACGCCACGGACGTGCCGATCAACCCACAGCCGATCACCACGACACGGCGGATTGGGGACATGGCCGAACCTCGCTTCCCTCGGACGTCACTGCCCCATGGTCGCGGCGCGAGGCGCCCGGCGGCGGTACGCGGCCCGTCTTCTTGCTGCCGCCCCACGGCACGTTCCTGCCAGCGCAACCCCAGGTCAACCCCGTGGACGCGCTCCTACGATCACGACATGTCCTACCAAGACCTGCTGTCCCGACCGGTACGCCCGCCCGACCGCGTGCTCCGCTACGGCGACCGCCACCCCGACCAGGTGATCGACGTCTACGACGGCGCCGGCCGCCCGCCCCTCGTCCTGCTGCACGGCGGCTATTGGATGGCCGAGTACGACCGGCGGCACGCCCGTCCCATGGCAGTCGCCCTGGCCGCGCTCGGCCATACGGTCTGGCTGCCCGAGTACCGCAGGGTGGGCCAGGAGGGCGGCGGCCACCCGGGCACGTTCGACGACGTGGCCGCCGCGCTCGACCTCGTAGGAGCGCAGTGCCCGTCCGGGGTGCTGCTGGTGGGCCATTCCGCGGGCGGTCACCTCGCGCTCTGGTCGGCGCTGCGGCACCGGCTGCCGCCCGGCTCCCGCTGGCACGCCGAACCGGCGGTCCGCGGCGTGGTGGGGCTGGCCGCCGTCGGCGACCTGGGCGAGGCGTTCACGGCAGGGCTCGGCGGCGGCGCGGCCCGCGCCCTGCTCCACGACCGCGCCGACCTGCTGGACGAGGTGGACCCGGCGCGCCTGCTGCCCTACGACCGGGGCCCGCTGGTGCTCGTGCACGGGGTCAGGGACCGCGTGCTGCCGGTGTCGATGAGCCGCCGGACGGCGGCGGCCGAGCCGTCGGCGGTGCTGATCGAGCCGTCGGACGCCGGCCACTTCAGCCTGATCGACCCCCTGTCGAGCACCTGGCCCCTGATCACCGCCGCCATAGAGGCCGCGGCGGGCCGCAACGCGGTTCGGGCGTGAGCCCGCCGACGCCCCGGGCGAGCAGCACGGTCAGGACGGTTCGGGCGTGAGCGCGCCGACGACCCGGGCGAGCAGGGCGGCCCATTCCTCGTCGCCGACGGCGTGCAGGTCGGGCGTGACCAGGGCGCTGCCCATGGACAGCAGCAGGCAGAAGTGGGCCAGCGCGGCGGGCGACAGCGCCGGGTCCAGCTCGCCCCGGTCCTGGGCGAGGCGGGCCAGCGCGGCCATCGCCCCGGCGCGCTCGCCGACGTAGTCGCGCATGGGCCGGGCGACCTCCTCGTCCCGGCGGGCCGCGACGAGCGCCTCGACGATGAGGTAGCCGCGGGCGTCGCGCCGCTGCGGCAGCCAGCGTCCGATCTCCAGCAGCAGGTCGGGGACGGGCCGGTCGGGGTCGGCGGCGAACAGGTCGGCCAGCCCCCGCCGCCCGTGCGCGCGCAGCGCCGCCACCAGCAGCTCGGCCTTGGAGCCGAAGTGCGCGTACAGCGCGCCGTTGCTCACCCCGGCGGCGGCGGCGATGTCGGCGACGCGGGTGCCGTCGTAGCCGCGTTCGGCGAACGCCTCCGCGGCGGCGCGCAACAACCGTTCACGAGTCTCGGCGGCGGTGACGCCGGCGATTCGGCCCATGGCAGCATTAAACAGCCCGCCCACCCGGGACGTGACCATCGACCGGAGCCCCCGCCCGCGCCGGTCAGTCGTCGAGGGCCTGGTAGAGCGTGGTCCAGAAGTCGTTGATGAGCCGCATCGAATCCGGGGTGGACATCCCGACCTGGGTGAGCAGGATCCCGGTGAGCCGTCTGGCCGGGTCGGCGTAGGCGGTGGTGCCGGTCCCGCCGTCCCAGCCGAACTGGCCGACGGAGGCGTAGTCGCCGCGGCGGGTGCGCACCGCCATCCCGAAGCCCCAGCCGCCCTGGAGCCCCTGGCCGGCGGACACATGGACGATGTTCCCGTACATGGCGTCCCGGGCGGCCTGTTGCGCCGGGGTGAGGCGGTTGGTGGTCATCAGCTCGACCGCGGGCCTGGACAGGATGCGTTCGCCGTCGTGCACGCCGTGGTTCAGCAGCATCCGGAAGTAGGCGTGGTAGTCGTCCACGGTGGAGACCAGCCCGCCGCCGGCGCCCTGGAAGGCCGGGGGCCGGGCGGTTCTGCCGCCCTCCGCCTCGTCCCACACCAGGAACTCCCCGGTCGCCGGGTCGGGCCCGTACAGGGGCGGCAGCCGGTCGATCTTCGCGGCGGGCACGTGGAAGGCGGTGTCCTTCATCCCCAGCGGGTCCAGGACGCGTTCGCGCAGGAACGCCTCCAGGGAGCGGCCGGCGACCCTGGCGACGAGCACGCCGACCACCTCGTTGCTGAGGTCGTACTGCCACCGCTCCCCCGGCTGGTACGACAGGGGCAGCTCGCCGAGGCGGCGCATCCACTCGTCCGGGTCCGGCGCCGGCCCGGACGCCACGCTGTAGTCGGTCCGCTCGAAGGTGGCGGCCCTGATCGGGGAGTCCAGCAGCGTGAAGTCCATGCCGAGGCCGAACGTGGAGGTCAGCAGGTCCCGTACGGTGATCGGCCGGAGTGCCGGCACGGTGTCCTCCAGCGGGCCGTCGGGACGCCGCAGCACCCGCCGGTCGGCCAGTTCGGGCAACCACGGATCGACCGGGTCGTCCAGCCGCAGCCGGCACTCGTCCAGCAGGACCATCGCCGCCGCCATCGTGACCGGCTTGGACGTGGACGCCATCCGGAAGATCGTGTCCCGGCTCATCGGCGCGCCGCCGTCGTGGCGCATCGTCCCGATCGCCTCGACGTGCGTCTCCTCGCCCCGGCTGACCAGGGCGACCAGCCCGGGGATCCGCTTGGACTCCACGTGCCGGGCCAGCACCTCGCGCAGCCGGCGCAGCCCTGCTCCGGAGAAGCCGTTGTCGTTCTCGACCGTCATGATCCCTCTTTCGGTGGTGGTCGTCGTCCGCCAAGGCTCGAAGGCGGTGACGGACGGGCCACCGGCTCCTTCGAGGTGGCCGTGCGACGAGCCTGGACCCTGACCCAAGGTCAAGGTCAACTCCGCCATGCCGTGCGCGCTACTCTCGGCCCTGTGAATGCCCGCGACCCGTACCCGGGCGCGCCGCTCGCCGACCGGCGACCGGCGCGCGTCCGCCTGCCGTCCGCCGCCGCGCCGAGCCGATGACGGACGGGCTCACGATCGGTCAGACGGCGGCCTTCACCGGCGTCACCGTCAAGACCGTGCGGCACTACCATCGGCTCGGCCTGGTCGCCGAACCCGAACGCGACGGTTCCGGCTACCGGCGTTACCGGTCGGCCGACCTGGTCCGGCTGGTCCAGGTCCGGACCCTCGCCGCGGCCGGCGTGCCGCTGGCCGAGATCGGCGACCTGCTCGACGCCGATCCCGAGCCGTTCGCCGCCGCCCTGGACGACGTCCGCCGCCGGCTGACCGAACGGATCGAGGACCTGACCGCGCGCCGCGACACGCTGCACCGCCTGGCCCACGGCGACCGGGTCCTGCTGCCCGACCGGGCCTGCGCCGTCCTGGACCGGCTGGCCGCCCTCGGCTTCGACCCCGGCTACGTGTCCACCCAGCGGGAGGCCATGGTCCTGACCAAGGCGCTGATGCCGGCGATCTTCGACAGCCTCCTGACCCGGCTCGAACACTCACTGGACGACCCCGAGCACGTCGAGCTGATCAGACGCGCCCTGGAGGCGAGGGCCTGGGACCCGGACGACCCGCGCATCGAGGAGCTGGCCTCCGCCCTGGCCGCCAAGCTGCTGACCGGCCCGGAGATGCGGGCGACGCCGGCCGGGTTCTGGAACCGGTCCGACGCCGCCGCCCGCTACGGGCTGGTCAACCACCACGGCGAGGACCGGGAACCGTCCATCGCCCGGCTGAACGCCCTGGTCGAGGCGGAGCTGCGCGCGTCCGGCATCGACCTCCCCCGCCGGTGACGGCCCCGGAGAGGCCGGTGTCTCTTCGCTACCCCAGGAACTCCCGCAGCGAGCGCGGCCGGCGGCCCAGGAGGTCGGTCACCGTCGTGGTCGTGGTCGCCCAGCGCCCGTCCCCGAGCTGCGACATGAGGGTGGCCAGGTCGTGGGCCGCGGGAGCGGGCATGCCGCGGCCCACCAGGTGCGCGGCGGCCTCCTCGACGGGCAGGTCCACGTAACGCACGTCCCGGCCGAGCGCCCGGGTCAGCTCGGCGGCGATCTCGTCATGGGTGGGCGCCACCGGGCCGGTCAGCTCGTAGACCGCGTCGGCCCCGACGGGACGCCTCAGCAGCACGGCAGCCACCGCCCCGATGTCACGAGCGTCGATGTACCCCACCTTGCCCCTGCCGTACGAGCCGACGATCCGCCCCTCCCCGTCGACGTCGCCCGCGAGATTCTGCATGAAACCGACGGGCGCCAGGATCGACCACGGCACTCCGGAGGCCTTGAGGTGCTCGTCCACCTGCCCGTGCAGGCCGAACCCGAGCAGGCTGCCCGGCGTGACCCCACGTACGGACACGGTCACCACCTGGGCGACCCCCACGGCAGCCACGTGATCGATGACCGCCCGGTGGGCGCGCGCGAAGCCCGGCCACAACGCGCTGTTGAGAAAGAGCCTGTCACCCGGCTCGACCGGGATGCTCTCCGGCCGCTCCAGGTCGCCGACCACGTAGTCGCAGCCCAGCTCCGCCCTCAGTTCGTCACCCTGTTCCGCGCGCCGCACCACGGCCCGCGCCGCGCCGCCCAATTCCTCGATCAGCGCACGCCCGATCGTGCCTGTCGCGCCCGTCACCACGATCATCACGCAACCCCCTGAACGGCATGCCGGCTTCCCGTTCTACACCAAGCGGATGCTGGTCGTCCAC
This sequence comes from Nonomuraea sp. NPDC049655, assembly GCF_044465465.1. Taxonomy (NCBI): domain Bacteria; kingdom Bacillati; phylum Actinomycetota; class Actinomycetes; order Streptosporangiales; family Streptosporangiaceae; genus Nonomuraea; species Nonomuraea sp. NPDC049655. Next base: position 158 of record NZ_JBITLS010000009.1, on the reverse strand, counting down.
TTAGGCGGGCACGGTCAGCCGATGCGGAGCGGGAGGGTCCGAGGGCCCCGGACCTGACTGGCGGCCCAGGTGACGGCGTCGGGGTCGGCGAGGGTGAAGGCGGGGATGCGCTGGAGCCAGACGTCGAGGGCGGTGCGCAGTTCCATGCGGGCCAGGTG
>NZ_JBITLS010000008.1:0-523435 GCF_044465465.1 Nonomuraea sp. NPDC049655 | reverse complement strand
TGGCCGCCCCCCCCCTCCATCACCCCCGCCGCTGTCCAAACCCCCCCCCGCCCCCCCCCCCCCGCCCGGCCTGCCCCCCCCCCCCCCCCCCCGCCCCCGGGCCCCCCCCCCCCCCCCCGCTACCGTAGGGCGATCAGCGACGCTCGAGTTCCTTGGCCTTGGCCACGGCCTGGTCGATGCCGCCGACCATGAAGAACGCCTGCTCGGGCAGGTGGTCGTACTCGCCGGCGCACAGGCCCTTGAAGGAGGCGATCGTCTCGTCCAGCGGGACGTTCTCGCCCGGCTGGCCGGTGAACGCCTCGGCGGCGTACATCGGGTGCGACAGGAACCGCTCGATGCGGCGGGCCCGCTGCACGGTGACCTTGTCCTCTTCGGACAGCTCGTCGATACCGAGGATCGCGATGATGTCCTGGAGCTCGCGGTACTTCTGCAGGATCCGCTTGGTCTCCTGGGCCACCCGGTAGTGCTCCTCGCCCACGACCTGCGGGTCGAGGATCCGGGAGGTGGAGTCGAGCGGGTCCACCGCGGGGTAGATGCCCTTCTCCGAGATCGGCCGGGACAGAACGGTCTGCGCGTCGAGGTGCGCGAACGCGTTGTGCGGGGCCGGGTCGGTGATGTCGTCGGCGGGCACGTAGATCGCCTGCATGGAGGTGATCGAGTGACCGCGCGTCGAGGTGATGCGCTCCTGGAGCACACCCATCTCGTCGGCCAGCGTCGGCTGGTAACCCACCGCGGACGGCATGCGGCCGAGGAGGGTGGAGACCTCCGAGCCCGCCTGCGTGAAGCGGAAGATGTTGTCGATGAACAGCAGCACGTCCTGCTTCTGCACGTCGCGGAAGTACTCCGCCATCGTCAGCGCGGACAGGGCCACCCGCAGACGGGTGCCCGGCGGCTCGTCCATCTGGCCGAAGACGAGGGCGGTGTCCTTGAGGACGTCCGCCTCCTCCATCTCCAGCCAGAGGTCGTTGCCCTCACGGGTGCGCTCGCCGACGCCGGCGAACACCGAGGTGCCACCGAAGTTGCGGGCGACACGGCGGATCATCTCCTGGATGAGAACCGTCTTGCCCACACCGGCGCCACCGAACAGGCCGATCTTGCCACCCTGCACGTACGGGGTGAGCAGGTCGATGACCTTGATACCCGTGACCAGCATCTCGGTACGGGACTCGAGCTGGTCGAAGGGCGGGGACGGCCGGTGGATGCCCCACTTCTCGGTGACCTGGAGCGACGCGGTCGGCACGTCGAGCGCCTCGCCGAGCGCGTTCCACACGTGACCCTTGACGACGTCGCCGACGGGCACCGAGATCGGGTGGCCGGAGTCGGTGACGGCCGTACCGCGGACCAGGCCGTCGGTGGGCTGCATGGAGATGGCGCGGACCAGGTTGTCACCCAGGTGCTGGGCGACCTCCATGGTCAGGGTCTTGGTCTCGCCGCCGAGGGTCACCTCGACGTTGAGCGCGTTGTAGATGTCGGGCATCGCCTCGACGGGGAACTCCACGTCGACGACGGGCCCCTTGACGCTGGCCACACGACCGGCACCGGCCGACGTGGGCTCAACAGTCTCAACAGCCTCTGCAGTCATTTCACTCTTTCCCCGCTGCGGCGTCAGCCAGCGCGTTGGCGCCACCGACGATCTCGCTGATTTCCTGGGTGATCTCGGCCTGGCGAGCCTGGTTCATCTGCATGGTGAACACGCGGATCAGCTCGTTGGCGTTGTCCGTGGCGGACTTCATGGCGCGGCGGCGCGCGGCCTCCTCCGAAGCAGCCGACTGCAGCAGCGCCGTGAAGATGCGGGACTCCACATAGCGCGGCAGCAGCGATTCGAGCACGTCGCCCGCGGTGGGCTCGAACTCGAAGTACGGCGGGATCGTCTCGCTGGCCGTCGCCTCGGTCTCCGCGACCTCCAGCGGCAGCACGCGCTTGACCACGACGTTCTGGGTCAGCATCGAGACGAACTCGGTCGAGACGATGTGGATCTCGTCGATCCCCGCCTCTTCCTTGAAGGAGTCGATCAGCGTCTGCGCGATCTCCTTGGCGTCGGCGTAGGCCGGCTTCCTGGAGAAGCCGACCCACTGGCCGCCCATCGTACGGTTGCGGAAGGTGTGCCAGGTGACACCCTTCCGGCCGGTGACGAACGGCACCACCGTCAGGCCACGGCTCTCCAGCAGCCCGCGCAGGGCCTCGGCCTCGCGCAGGACGTTGGCGTTGAAGCCGCCACAGAACCCGCTGTCGCTGGTGACGATGAGGACGCCCGCCTTGGCGGGGTTCTCCTTCGCCACGGTCAACGGATGGTCGACGCTGGCCGCGTTGCTGACGACGCCGGTGACGGCGCGAGTGATCTCACGCTCGTACGGCAGCGCCGCCTGCATCCGCATCTGCGCCTTCACGATCCGCGAGGAGGCGATGAGCTCCTGGGCACGCGTGATCTTGGCGGTCGACTTGACCGACTTGATCCGCCGCCGCAGCAGCCTTAGCTGGGCACCCATGAGCTACTTCTCCGTCGCCGGACGGACGACCTTCTTGATCTTCTCCTGGCCGACCTCGCCGGCTTCGAGCGGCGCCACCGGCTCGTCCTTGACCAGGAGCTCGCCCGAGGAGGTGGTGAAGCCCTTCTTGAACTCCGTGACGGCGTCCTTGAGGCTGGTCACCGCGTCGTCCGACAGCTCGTTGGTCTCACGGATGCTGTCGAAGATGCCCTTGTGGCTGCTCTGCAGGTAGTCGAGGAACTCCTGCTCGAAGCGGCGGATGTCCTCGACCGGAACCTCGTCGAGCTCACCCGTCGTGCCCGCCCACACCGACACGACCTGACGCTCCACGGGGAACGGCGAGTACTGCGGCTGGATGAGCAGCTCGGTCAGGCGCTGACCGCGCTCCAGCTGGGCGCGGGAGGCCGCGTCCAGGTCGGAGGCGAAGGCCGCGAAGGCCTCCAGGTCGCGGTACTGCGACAGCGACAGACGCAGCGTGCCAGCCACCTTGCGCATCGCCTTGATCTGCGCCGAGCCACCGACTCGGGAGACCGAGATACCGACGTTGATGGCGGGACGGATACCGGCGTTGAAGTAGTCGGTCTCCAGGAAGCACTGGCCGTCGGTGATGGAGATGACGTTGGTCGGGATGAACGCCGACACGTCGTTGCCCTTCGTCTCGATGATCGGAAGACCGGTCATCGAGCCGCCGCCCATGTCACTGGAGAGCTTGGCGCAGCGCTCCAGCAGGCGGGAGTGGAGGTAGAAGACGTCACCGGGGAACGCCTCGCGGCCCGGCGGGCGGCGAAGCAGCAGCGAGACCGCGCGGTAGGCGTCGGCCTGCTTGGTGAGGTCGTCGAAGATGATGAGGACGTGCTTGCCCTGGTACATCCAGTGCTGGCCGATGGCCGAACCGGTGTACGGGGAGATGTACTTGTAACCAGCCGGGTCGGAGGCCGGGGCGGCGACGATCGTCGTGTACTCCAGGGCGCCGGCCTCTTCGAGACGGGAACGCACCTGGGCGATCGTCGAGCCCTTCTGGCCGACCGCGACGTAGACGCAGCGCACCTGCTTCTCGGGGTCGCCCGAGAGCCAGTTGTCGCGCTGGTTGATGATCGTGTCCACGGCGACGGCCGTCTTGCCCGTGCCACGGTCACCGATGATCAGCTGGCGCTGGCCACGGCCGATCGGCGTCATGGCGTCGATCGCCTTGATGCCGGTCTGCAGCGGCTGCTTCACCGGCTGCCGCTGGACGACCGAGGGGGCCTGCAGTTCGAGGGCGCGCAGGCCCTCGGCCTCGATCGCGCCCTTGCCGTCGAGGGGGTTGCCGAGCGGGTCGACCACGCGGCCGAGGAAGTTGTCGCCGACGGGCACGGACAGGACCTCGCCCGTCCGGCGGACCGTCTGGCCCTCCTCGATGTGGCTGAAGTCGCCCAGGACCACGACGCCGATCTCTCGGGGGTCGAGGTTCAGGGCCAGGCCGCGCGTGCCGTCCTCGAACTCGAGCAGCTCGTTCGCCATCGCCGAGGGAAGGCCGGAGACATGGGCAATGCCGTCGCCGGCGTCGACGACGGTCCCGATCTCCTCGCGCGCGGCGCCTTCCGGTTCGTACGCCTGGACGAAGCGCTCAAGCGCGTCCCGGATCTCGTCCGGCCGGATCGTAAGCTCCGCCATCTCTACTCTGTCTCCCTATTCATTCGGCGCTCACTGCGCCTCAGCCGGCCAACCGGCGGCGGACTTCTTCAATTCGTCCCACGATCGTGGTGTCGATCATCTCGTCGCCGATGCGGACCGAGAACCCACCGAGCACTCGCTTGTCCACCTCGACGTTCAGGTGCACGTCACGACCGTAGGAGGTGCGCAGCCAGTCGGCCAGTCGCTGCTTCTGCGCGTCGGACAGCTCGACCGCGCTGCGCACGACCGCCACCAGGCGCTGGCGCTGCTGGGCCACGAGCTGGCCGAACTCCTCCAAGCCCGCTTCCAGGCTACGCCCTCGCGGGTGCACCGCCAGCTGCGTGATCAGGCGCTGGCTGGTGGGGGCCACCTTGCCACCGAGCAGGTCGCTCAGCAGCTGCCGCTTGCCCTCCGCGGGCGCGGCCGCGTCGGCGAGCGCGCGTCGGAGGTCGGGGTTGGCGGCGACGATACGGCCGAAGCGGAAGAGCTCGTCCTCGACGTCGTCGAGCCTGGACTGGCCCTCCGCCTCGGCGGCGGCGGCGACGACGCCGAGCCGTTCGAGCGAGTCGGCCAGGTCACCCGCGCGCGACCACCGGACCGAGACCGCGGCCTCGGTCGTGGCGAGGGCCGCCTCGGAGACCTTGCCACCGAGCAGGGCGCGGACGGTGCCCGCCTTCTGCTCGGCGGCCCTGGCCGGGTCGGACAGCGCGCGGCGCAGGCCGTGCTCGCGGTCGAGCAGATCCGCGACGGCGAACAACTCGTCGGAGAGCGCGCCGAGGTCGGCGCTGCCCGCGACCGCGTTGAAGCGCTCCTCGACCTCTGCCAACGAGGTCCTGCTCAGACCTCGCATTAGCGCACCGCCTGCGCGTTGCTGCTCTCAAGCTCGTCGAGGAACCTGTCCACGATCCGGCTCTGGCGGACCTCGTCCTCCAGGGACTCGCCGACGATGCGGCCGGCCAGCTCGGTGGACAGACGGCCGATCTCCGTGCGGAGCTGCGCGAACGCGGCGGCGCGGTCGGCCTCGATCTGGGCGTGCGCGGCCTCGACGAGACGACGGGCCTCGGCCTGCGCCTCCTCGCGGAGCTCCGCCTTGATCTGCGCGGCCTGCTCGCGAGCCTCTTCACGGAGCCGGCCGGCCTCGCGGCGGGCCTCCTCAAGCTGCTGCGCGTACTGCCGCTGGAGGTTCTGCGCCTCGGCCTGGGCCTCCTCAGCCCTCTTGATGCCACCCTCGATCGCGTCGGTCCGCTCGGCCAGAGTCTTCTGGATGCGCGGAACGAGAATCTTGCCGACGACGAGGAGGACGACGAGGAACGAGAAGATACCGACGACGAGCTCGAACGTGTGCGGAAGGAGCGGGTTCGCACCCTCCTCCTGCGCGAGGAGCGTAGCTGCCTTAATCATGGGTGCAGCCTTTCGTCAGGGATTCTTCTGGTCTTAGATGGCCTGGAAGATGAACGGCGCGACCAGACCGATCAGGGCGAGGGCCTCGGTGAGGACGAAGCCGAGGAGCATGTTCTGGCGGATCAGGCCGTAAGCCTCGGGCTGACGCGCGATGGCCTGCACGCCCTGACCGAAGATGATGCCGACGCCGATGCCGGGGCCGATGGCGGCGAGACCGTAACCGATGGCGGTGACGTTGCCGGAGACCTCAGCGAGAACGCTCATTGCTATTTCCTTTACTGGACGGCCGGTGAAGGGAGTCCCACCGGTCATGGATATTCCGGTATGTGGTTCTCAGTGATCCGGGTGCAGCGCGCCGCCGATGTACATCGCCGCCAGCATCGCGAACAGGAACGCCTGCAGGAACTGGATGAACATCTCGAACCCGGTCAGGATGATCGTCATGAGCACGCCCACCACGCCGACGGGTGCGCCCAGGGGCGTCAGCTTCTCGAACAGGAACCAGAAGCCGACCATGCTGAAGAACGCGAGCAGCATGTGACCGGCGAACATGTTCGCGAACAGTCGGACAGCGTGCGTGAACGGCGCGATGATCATGTTCGACAGGAACTCGATCGGCGCCAGAAGGAAGTAGATCGGCTTGGGCAGGCCGGGCGGGAACATCATGTTCTTGAAGTAACCGATGCCGCCCTGGTGCTTGACGCCCAGGTAGACCTTGATCGCGTAGATCGAGAGCGCGAGCACGGCCGGGAACGCGATGTGCGAGGCGACCGGGAACTGCGCGAGCGGGATCACGCCGAGGATGTTCCAGAAAAGGACCAGGAAGAAGAGCGTGACCAGCAGGCCCATCCACCGATCGGCGTCCTTGCCGAGGAACGGCCGGGCGATCTGGTCACGGACGAACATGTAGCCGTACTCGACGACGTTCTGGGTGCCCCTCGGCACGAGCTTCGGCTTGGCGAAGGCCACCCAGCACACGGCGATCACCACGAGCGCGCTGAGCATCGCCAGCAGCACCGGCTTGGTGAACCAGGTCACCCCGGGGATGATCGGCGTGAACGAATTGAACAGCTCATCGGGCGATGGCGCCCGGAAGTTGTCTTCGGGGGCGAGGACCGTCAGCGCAATCACGCGGCGTTCCCTTCAACGTCGTAGTGGATCACAAGGGTTTCCTCAGCGAGGCGATCGCTGCGTCGGGTTAGCGACCGAACTTCCGGTAGACCGCGTAGCCGCCGAGCACGACCCCAAGGACCACGCCTATGGGGAAGAACGCGGACATGTCGAGCCACCGGTCCAGCAACCACCCGAGACCGCCATAGACCGCCATCCCGGCGAGCAGATAGCTGGGGACTGACCACATGGCATCGGAGAAGTCGCGACCGTCGTGTTCCGGCCGGCGTTCCTGTGCGCTCATCGCGGCCCCGACGATAGCAGGCGAGTGGAGGACTAGTCATATCGGACCCCATCCCTTTACCTGCCTCATGAGTCGCCCTTTCCGGGGACCGAGGCTTCGGGGTCGACGTAGAGCATCTTGGTCTTCATGAACGCGCGGACCTCGAATCCGGTCCAGACGAGCGTGCATCCGACCACGGACCACGCGAAGGCCTGGGTGTTCCAGGCGGTGGTCTCACGGAAGGCGGACAGCACCACCATGATGGCGACGACTTTGACGAGGTAGCTGACCATCGCCGCGATCGCCATCATCTGCGGGGAGACGCGTGCGGCATAGGAGACCGCTACCACGCTGATGCTGAAGAAAACCCCGACGAGCAAGGTGCCGAGGGCCGCGCCGAGCGCTCCCTTGCCGCCCGCCAGGAGGAACGCCACGATGACCGCGACCACCCCGACCGCGAAGGTCGGAACAGCGGCGCTCTTGAGTACGCGCACGTCGTTGGCCTGCATCGGTGCTCCATCAGCATGTTGTCAAGCGAGCGTTTGCTACCTCCAGAACATGTGCGTCTGGAGGTCCCTGCTCGTGAAAGATATCACAAGCTCACGGAAGACCGCTTTTACCTGCCGTTTCTAGTTCCCGATCACGGACGGCTCGGAAATGCAGGAATGACCGGTTTGCCCTCGGCACTCGCGCGTTCCTGCGCCGAAGGGCCGCCCTGCGGCGGCATCTGCCGCCTGACCTGGGTGTCCGGGCCGATCGGCGGCATCGGGCCGGTGGGCGGGCCGTCGTCGTCGGGCTGCTTGTCGCGCGTGGCGGCGTGCGCGCCGCCCCTCCCCCGCCACCGCGGCGCGGCCATCAGGACGAGCACCGCCAGCGCCAGCACGATGACCACCACGAACAGCAGCACCGGCACGCCCTCGCGGGACATCGCCACCAGGCCGAAGGCGAACAGGAACGCCCACGCGTACATGATCAGCACCGAGCGGCGGTGCGAGTGGCCGATGTCCAGCAGCCGGTGGTGCAGGTGACCCCGGTCGGGCGCGAACGGCGACATGCCGTGGGACGTGCGCCGGACCACGGCAGTGATCAGGTCGATCAGCGGCAGGACCAGCACCGCCGCCGGCAGCATCAGCGGCAGCAGCACCGGGACCTTGTTCATGTCCTCGATGGCGGCCGGGTCGAGCGGCGTCACCGTGACGATCGAGGAGGCGAGCACCAGCCCGATCAGCATCGCCCCGGTGTCGCCCATGAAGATCTTGGCCGGATGGAAGTTGTGCGGCAGGAAGCCCAGGCACGTGCCGATGAGGACGGCCGCGATGGCCGCCGTCGTGGTGATGTTCCCCACGCTCATGCTCTGGGCCAGCAGGATCGAGTACGCCCACGTGGCCATGGCGGCGATGCACACGATGCCGGCCGCGAGCCCGTCGAGGCCGTCGACGAAGTTCACGGCGTTGATGGTGACCACCACGATCATGATGGTGATGATCGTGCTCAGCGTGTAGTCGAGGCTGGTGGAGCCGCCCCAGTCCTTCGGCAGCGGGATGTAGAGCAGCCGCAGGTCGAAGTAGACCAGCACGCCCGCCGCCGCGATCTGCCCGCCGAGCTTGATGAAGGCGTCCATGCCCCACCAGTCGTCGAGGAAGCCGGTGAGCGTGATCAGGCCGCCGGCGACGATCAACGCGGTGACGGCTTTGCCGTCGTACTCCGACAGCGCCGCGCCCGTGTGTTTCAGCTGGCTGGCGACCAGCAGGCCGACCACCAGGCCGCCGTACATGGCCAGGCCGCCGAGTCTCGGCGTCGGCGTGGTGTGCACGTCGCGCTCGCGAACCTCGGGCATGGCGCCGATGCGGATGGCGAAGCGGCGCACCAGCGGGACCAGCAGATACGTCACCGCTGCCGAGATGAGCGCCATGAACAGGTATTCGCGCACGGACCTAGTTTCCCGGATGCTCCGGCCAGCTGTGACCGGAAACCGACACAGACCAGCTTAATATTCGCTGAGATATGGCTGATGGATGGCGAGAATCGCCGCCACTCTTTCCCTGACCTCGGGCGCTACGTCCGGGTCGCGCACGGACATCGACAGCAGACTTCCCACCTCTTCCATCTCCCGCGGGCCCATGCCCTGCGTGGTCACGCACGCCGTGCCCACCCGGATCCCGGAGGTGACGGCCGCCGGCTCCGGATCGTAGGGGATGACGTTGCGGTTGAGCGTGATGCCGGCGGCCGCGCAGCGCCGTTCGGCCTCGGCGCCCGAGACGCCCAGCTCACGCAGGTCGATCAGGGCCAGGTGGGTGTCGGTGCCGCCGGTGACCGGACGCATGCCCGCCCCGTCCAGGGCGCCGGCGAGCGTGCGGGCGTTGGCGACGACGCGGCCCGCGTACTCGGCGAACTCCGGCCGCAGCGCCTCCCCGAACGCCACCGCCTTGGCCGCCACCGCGTGCATCAGCGGCCCGCCCTGCACGAACGGGAACACCGCCCGGTCGATCTTGCCGGCCAGCTCCTCCGTGCACAGGATCGCGCCGCCGCGCGGCCCGCGCAGCACCTTGTGCGTGGTCAGCGTCACGACGTCCGCGTACGGCACCGCCGACGGGATCACCCCGCCCGCCATCAGCCCGATCGGGTGCGCCACGTCGGCCAGCAACCACGCGCCCACCTCGTCGGCGATGCCGCGGAAGACCGAGAAGTCGATCAGCCTCGGGTACGCCGTCGCGCCGCACACGATCACCTTGGGCCGGCGTCGCAGCGCCAGGTCGCGCACCTCGTCGTAGTCGATGAGCTCGGTGTCGCGCCGCACGCCGTAGGAGGCGACGTCGAACCATCGTCCCGAGAAGTTCGCCTTCGAGCCGTGCGTGAGGTGGCCGCCGTGCGGGAGCGCCATGGCGAGCATGGTGTCGCCGGGCTGGAGCAGGGCGGCGTAGGCGGCCAGGTTGGCGCTCGCGCCGGAATGCGGCTGGACGTTGACGTGCTCGGCCCCGAACAGCCTGCGGGCCCGCTCCACCGCCAGCCGTTCGGCCCGGTCGACGACCTCGCAGCCGCCGTAGTAGCGCCTGCCGGGGTAGCCCTCGGCGTACTTGTTGGTGAGGGTGGAGCCCAGGGCGGCCATGACCGCGGGGGAGGTGAAGTTCTCGCCGGCGATCAGCTGGATGCCGGCGCGTTCGCGTTCGAGCTCGTCGAGCAGCACCTGCGCCAGCTCCGGATCCTGCCGCCGCAACCGCCCGAAGTCGGGCCCGTAGTACGGCTCCCCACCCATTTCTCCACTGTACGACCGCATGTCCGTTTTGCCCAGAAAGCCGCGCTGCGAGGGCGGTCGCTTGCGAGGGCATGGGATCCGTGCCGGTCAGGAGCCATGAGGGCGTTCACCTGCGAAGGCCAGAGGGCGGCGACCGCGAAGCGCCGAGAGCGCGAACCTCACTGACCGCGAAGCGCCGGGAAGGCGGAGGTCAGGGGAAGGCGTGTGGTGCGCCGGTCTGGCTGGGGATCCACCTCGGGGTGTCGTCGGCCTGATCGCTGATCGCGGTGAGCACGGCGTGACGGTAGAGAGCCAGCTTCGACCGCCATTCCCGGATGTCCTGCACATATCGATCGCCGACCGGCGCGTCCCAGGTCTGCGGGCTCTTGGCCAGCGCGTACGCCTTGTCGAGGGCCGTGCTGAGCTTCTCCAGCATGGGCATGACGGTGTTCCAGGCGGTGACGAGACGTTCGTAGTCGGGGTTGAACTCGTAGGCCAGCGGCTGGTTGTCCAGCGGGCCCGCGGCGGTGACGGGCGGCATCTCGTCTCTGCTCCTGGGCCTGGGCGCGGGCGGGTCGACGTACATCACACGCTCCTTCCCGGCGTCCCGGGATCGGCCTCACCCGATGGACCGTCCGGCCTGATGTCCCTGGGCGCCCAGTCACCCTCGCCGTACTCACCGGGCGGAGCCTCCACGGACGGCATGTCGAGCGGCTGAATGTCGCGGACATCGTCGATCAAAGTCCTGATCGCCTCCGGCCTGGCCGCGGACACATCCACAGCCACCACCCCGTCCCCTTCACTCACCCACTTCCCACCGGCGCCCCCGCCGTCCAAGCCCTGCGCCCCGCCATCACCATGACCTCCGACACCATGCCCCCCGCCGCCGTAAACAGCCGCGCCATGACGCCCTGTATCGCCACCACCAGCCGATACGTCCCCTCCAGCAGAGACGTCCCCACCAGCAGAGACGGCCGCCCCTCCCCCAGGCGCCGTAGGCGGAATCCGCACCCCAGCAGACCCGTCACCCCGCCCTGCCGCTCCACCGTCCGCACCGGCCCGACCGGCGTCCGCCACGCCACCATCAGCACGCCCGGCATCAGCGGCCCCACCGCCGGTCCCTACATCGGCACGCCCGTTACCCGCGCCCCCATCGGCACGTCCGTTACCCGCGCCGCCATCAGCACGCCCACCATCTCCGTACCCGCCATCGCCGTACCCGCCACCGACGTCACGACCCCCGTTCACGGCACCGCCATCAGCCCGACCAGCATCAGCCGCACCACCACCGGTCCCCACGCCGCCACGCCCGCCGTCCGCGCGCCCACCATCCGCGCGCCCACCGTCGGTGTTGCCGCCGGTGCCGCTGCCGGCGTCGCGGCTGCCGTTGGCGGTGTCCGCGTCGGTGCGGGTGCCGTTCGCGGCCTTGTCGTCGGCGCAGGCGGTGCCGTCAGTGCGGCCGGTGTCCGTGGTGCCGCCGTCGGAGCGGCCGGTGTCGCTGTTCGCGCCGCCGTTGGGGCCGTCGGCCCGGCCTGTGCCGGTGTCCGTGTGGCCATTTGCGCCGTCGGCCCGGCCGGTGTCGCCGATGGGCTGGGTGCCGGTGGTGGCGTCGGGGCGGGTCGGGGTGGAGGAGGCGCCGTCGGCGTGGGTGCCGTGGGTGTTGCCCGCGTCCCCTGGGGTGCCTTGGTGGGCGCCTGTGTCCCCGGTGGGGCCGCCGTAGGTGTCTCCGGTGGTGCCGGAGGGGGTGGCCGCATCGCCTTGGGTGCCGTTGTGGGAGGTCGTGTCGCCTGCGGTGCCGAAGTGGGCGCCCGTGCCTTCCGACGTGCCATTGGGGTGACCGGCGGCCGTTGCAGCGCCGTAGGGGTGACCGGCGGCCGTTGCAGCGCCGTAGGGGTGACCGGTCGCGGGTGCAGTGCCGTACGGGTGGCCGGTGGCGGTTGGGGTGCCGGGGTGGTGGCCGGTGGTGTTGCCTGAGGTGGTCGTCGAGGGGTCGGTGCCGCCCTCTCCTGTCGGCACCGACAGCCCTTCGCCTCCGCCCTCCGTCGCCGCACCGCCGTCGGCGTGCACGGTCGGCATGTCGGCGGGCTGCACGTTGTCGACGTTCTTGAGCAGGGACTCCAGTTGTTCGGCCGTGGGCGGGTCGATGGGGACCTGGAGGACCTTCACGCCGTCGACCACCACGACCTGCGGCTTGTGCGGGTCGTCCGGCTGATCCTTCGCGGGGACGTCGGTCGTCCCGGTGTCGGCCTCCGCTCCCCGGTCGCGTCTGCTGTCCTGGTCGGGAGCCTTGGGGTCGTCGGTGCTGCCGTCGCTGCTGCCGTCGCTGCTGCCGTCGCTGCGGCCGTCTGTGCGGTCACCGGTCCGCTCACCGGTCCGGTCGTCGGTCCGCTCACCGGTCCGGTCGTCGGTACGGTCGGCGGTCCGGTCGTCGGTCCTGGTGTCGTTTCCACTGGTCCCGGTGTCCTTGTCGGCGCCGTCGCACGCCTTCCCGTCGCCGTCGGCCTTGGCACCCTCGTCGCCGGTCTTGCTGTCGGGGTCCTTGGGCGTCGGCGGATCCGTCGGCTTGGGGTCGTGGTCCCTCGACGCGGGTGGGTCCGTCGGCTTGGGGTCGTGGTCTTTCGACGCAGGCGGGTCCGTGGGCTTGGTATCGGGGGTTTTCGGGGGTGGGTCGGTGGGTTTCGGGTCGTGGTCCTTGGGGGTGGAGGGGTGGGTGGGCTTCGGGTCGGCGGGGTGTGCGGGGTGGGCGGGGTCGGTGTGCTTGGGCGGGTCGTCGGCGCGGGGGTTGCCGTACTTGTCGTCGCGGCTGCCCGGCGAATCCTTGGGCTCGTCGGCCGTGCCGCCGCCGCCCGTCTTCGACGTGTCGCCCAGCTTCCCGTCGGCGCGCTTCTCCAGAACGGCCAGTCGCGCGTTGACGTCCTTGACCATGTGATCGGCGGAGTCGGCCACCTGGACCGGACGGTGTGTGCTCCGCGCGGACAGCCCGGCACGGCTCAGCACCGCCCTGACCTGGTCCTCGGCCGTGCGCAGCGCCGAGGACGCGTGCTTGACCTCGGCCAGCAGGTCACGGACCAGCTGCGGATCCATGCCGTCGAACTTGCCCATGGGCCACTCCCGGACGTGTCGCCGTTCCGGGACTCACGGTAATCGCGGCCGTGGCGTCGCCGCAGCCGGGATGCAAAGACGGTATACGTCAGTCGTCGGTGGCGACGTAGCCGATGATGCCGCGCAGCTTCTCGACGGGGATCGCGCCGCGACGCAACATCCGGGGCACCGCCGTGGTGAGGTCGAGGATGGTCGAGGGCGTGTTGTCGGTGGTCTTGCCGCCGTCGAGATAGACCGCGACCGAGTCGCCGAGCTGCTCCTCTGCCTCCTCCGCCGTCGTCGCCGCGGGGGCGCCGGAGCGGTTGGCGCTGGAGACGGCCATCGGGCCGGTCTCCTTGAGCAGGTCGAGGGCGACCGGGTGGAGCGGCATGCGGACGGCGACCGTGCCCTTGGTGTCGCCCAGGTCCCAGGAAAGGGCCCTGTTGGCCCTGCAGACCAGCGTGAGCGGCCCGGGCCAGAAGGCGTCGATGAGATCCTGCCCGTAGGGCCCGAGGTCGTCCACGAGCGCTGTGGCGGCTCTGACGGTGCCCACGAGCACTGGCGGCGGCATGTCGCGGCCGCGCCCCTTGGCGTCGAGCAGCGCGGTGACGGCCGGCGGCATGAACGCGTCGGCGCCGATGCCGTAGACGGTGTCGGTCGGCAGCACGACCAGCTCGCCGCGGCGCACGGCGGTGGCGGCCTCGATCAGGCCCTCGGCGCGCTGGTCGAGGTCGGAGCAGTCAAAGCGTCTTCCCACGGCGTGCATCCTAGTCCTGGCCGAGTCTGGCCGTGACGAAGCGGTCCCTTCGGGTGAGGTCCTGGCGCAGGCGGACGTCGCGCCAGCCGTTGTCCTCCGGGAAGGTCAGATAGACGGCCCTGCCCTGCTCGTCGGCGTGTTCGACGGCCACCCAGCCGCCGGGACGCAGCAGGCGGCGGGCGGTGCGTTCGACCGCGCGCACCTCGCCGAGGCCGTCGTCGCCGGAGCCGTAGAGGGCCCGGGAGGGGTCGTAGTCGCGGACCTCGGGGTCGCGCGGGATGGCGCCGGGCGGGATGTACGGCGGGTTGGAGATCACCAGGTCGACCTTGCCGTTGAGCTCGGGAAGGGCTTCGGCGAGGTCTTCCGGATGCAGGTGCGTACGCCCCTGGCCCAGCTCGGAGATGTTGCGCTTGGCCCAGGTGTAGGCCGCGGGGTCGACCTCGACGGCGTGCACCTCGGCGAGCGCGACCTCCTGGGCGATCGACAGCGCGATGGCCCCCGAGCCGGTGCCGAGGTCGACGACGAGGGGCGCCGTCACGTCCATGGCGCGCAGGGTCTCGATCGCCCACCCGGCCATGACCTCGGTCTCCGGCCGCGGCACGAACACGCCGGGGCCGACCGCGAGCTCCAGGTAGCGGAAGTAGGCGTGGCCGGTGATGTGCTGCAGCGGCTCACGCGCCTCGCGCCGGGCGATGCCCTCCCAGAACAGCGCGTCGAAGTCGGAGTCCTTGACCGTGTGGAGCTCGCTCCTGCGCACGCCGTGGACGAACGCCGCGATCTCCTCCGCGTCGGTGCGCGGCGAAGGCACACCTGCCTCGGCGAGCCGGGCGGTGGCCAGAGCGATCTCGTCCAGCAGAAATGTCATGAGTGTTGTGCGAGCTTCTCCGCCATCTCGGCGTCGATGAGTGCCTGGGTGACGGCGTTGAGCTCGCCGTCGAGAACCTGGTCGAGGTTATACGCCTTGAAGCCTACGCGGTGGTCGGAAATCCGGTTCTCGGGAAAGTTGTACGTGCGGATGCGCTCGGAACGGTCGACCGTGCGGACCTGCGACTTGCGCTCGGCCTGCGCCGCGGCGTCGGCCTGCTCCTGGGCCACGGCCAGCAGGCGGGCACGCAGGATGCGCATCGCCGACTCCTTGTTCTGGAGCTGGCTCTTCTCGTTCTGGCAGGAGACGACCACGCCCGTGGGCAGGTGGGTGATGCGCACGGCCGAGTCGGTCGTGTTGACGCTCTGGCCACCGGGACCGCTGGAGCGGTAGACGTCGATGCGCAGGTCGTTGGGGTCGATCTGGACGTCGACCTCCTCCGCCTCCGGGTAGACCAGCACGCCCGCGGCGCTGGTGTGGATGCGGCCCTGGGACTCGGTGACGGGCACCCGCTGCACGCGGTGGACGCCGCCCTCGAACTTGAGCCTGGACCACACGCCCTCGTCGCCCTTGGCCTTGATGCCGACCGTGACGTCTTTGTAGCCGCCGAGGTCGGAGGGCTGGGTGTCGATGATCTCGGTCTTCCAGCCGAGGCGCTCGGCGTAGCGCAGGTACATCCGCAGCAGGTCGCCGGCGAACAGCGCGGACTCCTCGCCGCCCTCGCCCGCCTTGATCTCCATGATGATGTCTTTGTCATCGTTGGGGTCGCGCGGGATGAGCAGGTGCTTGAGCTTCTCCTCAAGCTGCGGGATGCGCTCCTCGATCTCGGCCGCCTCGGCCGCGAACCCCTCGTCCTCGCCGGCCAGTTCCTTGGCCGCCGTCAGGTCCTCGCGGGCCGTGTCGAGCTCCCGGTAGGTGCTGACGATCGGGGTGAGCTGGCTGTAGCGCCGGCCGAGTGTGCGGGCCTTGTTCTGGTCGGCGTGCACGGCGGGGTCGGCAAGCTGCAGCTCCAGCTCGGAATACTCCTTGAGCAACTCGTCGAGGTTCACCGTGGGTCCTTCAGTGGTTTGAATGCCGTTTCACCAACAACGCCGACCCGGCGCACGTGGTGCGGCCGGGTCGGCGTCGGTGAAGCTACTTGCCCGTGGCCTTCTTGCCGAAGCGCTTCTCGAAGCGAGCCACCCGGCCGCCGGTGTCGAGGATCTTCTGCTTGCCCGTGTAGAACGGGTGGCAGGCCGAGCACACGTCGGCGTGGATGACGCCGTTCTTCGCGGTGCTGCGGGTCGTGAACGTGTTGCCGCAGGAGCAGGAGACCTGCGTCACGTGGTAATCGGGGTGGATGTCGGGCTTCATGGCTGTCCTTTCGGGCTGCGGCCGCCGGGTCGCCTTCACGCATGGCGTGAACCGGAACCGCAAAATGGTCAGCTACCAGTGTGCCAGATCGTGCAACCTGCCCAGGCCATGGGGCATTCCCGCGATCTTCATGACGCGGCCGCACGCGCCACACTAGGCTCCCTCGCACAAACCATCACTTTTCCCACAAATGGGACTTAGCCAAAGGATCATCCAACTGATGAAGAGAAGGGTGCGGCTGCTCCTCGCGGCCGCCACGGGGGCCGCCGTTCTCCTCGGAGGCGCCGGTCTCTCGGCCACCGGCGCGTCGGCCTCGGCGTACGCGCTGGCGGACGACTTCGCGGGCGACGCGTCGGCGAGCGCGTACGTCCCGCTGGAGAAGGACGTCGACGCCACCGTCACGCTCAAGCTCAAGAACCCGGACACCGTCACCGGCGTGACCGGGTCCATCGAGCCGCCCGGCAAGTCGGCCAAGACGGTGTCGTTCGACTTCACGCCGAGCACCTCCACCTCCACCCCGACCGCCACCCCGTCGCCGGCTCCCGACAAGACGATCACCGGCAAGTGGACGATCACCAAGGACGACCCGGCGGGCGACTGGAAGCTCACCGTCAACGTCGCCCGCGCGGGCGGGGGAAGCAGCCCGAGCACCTTCACCGTCAAGGTCTCCGGCAAGCAGGGCATCTCCGGCGCGAACGTCACCCCCGACCCCGTCCAGCTCGTCAAGGGCAGGGACACCAAGGTCACGGTCGAGGCGTCGGTGAAGGACGCGGGCACGGTCTCGGCCAAGCTCGTCAGCGACACCACCAGCGAGTACTACGACCTCGGTGAGCTGGCCAAGGAGTCGGACAGCTACTACCGCGGCGTCACCTACTTCACCGACGACACCACCGAGGGCGCCTGGACCCTGGAGGTGTACGCCACCCGCAGCGGCCAGACGCTCAAGGGCGAGGCGTCCTTCTCGGTCGTCGCCCCCACCGGCGGCGCGTCCAAGAAGGCCAAGACCAGGGTGACGATCTCGGCCCCGAACAAGGTCACCAAGGGCCGCGCGTTCAAGGTCTACGGCAAGGTCTACCGCGGCGCCAAGGCGTACAAGAACAAGATCGTCGAGGTGTACTTCAAGGCCAAGGGCACCAAGACGTACAAGTTCATGGGGTACGCCAAGGCCACTTCGACCGGCAAGTACAGCAAGACCTTCAAGGGCAAGAAGGACGGCTACTTCCAGGTCAAGGTGCCCGGCACGAGCAAGACGCGCACTTCCCTGTCGCCGCAGGAGTTCGTGGACGTGAGGTAGCGGGTACGGCCCGCATCCCCAACCCCGGGTGCAGGCCGTATCAGCGACCCAGATACGTCAAAACGGCGAGAACCCGCCGATGGTCCTCGGGCGCGGGCCCGAGGGCCAGCTTGGCGAAGATGCCGGACACGTGTTTCTCCACCGCCCCTTCGGTGACGACCAGCCTGGAGGCGATCGCGGTGTTGGAGCGGCCCTCGGCCATCAGCGCCAGGACCTCGCGCTCCCGGGGGGAGAGCAGGTCGAGCGGCGCACCCCTGCGCCTGCGGCTGAGCAGTTGCACGACGACCTCCGGATCGATCACCGTGCCGCCCGCCGCCACCTCGCGCACCGCCTCCATGAACTCGGCCACGTCGGCCACCCGCTCCTTCAGCAGGTAGCCGACGGCCTTGCCGATCAGCTCCCCCGCGTAGCGCTCCTCGACGTACTGGGACAGGACCAGGATCGGGAAGTCGGGCCTGGCCTCGCGGACCCTCAGCGCCGCCTTCAGCCCCTCGTCGGTGTGGGTGGGCGGCATGCGCACGTCGACGATCGCCAGGTCGGGCTCGTGTTCCTGGACGGCGGCCACCAGCGCGGGCCCGTCGGAGACCGCCGCGACGGTCTCGAAACCGCCGTCGGCGAGCAACCGCGCCAGCCCCTCGCGCAACAGTACGGAATCCTCGGCGATGACCACGCGCATGTGCACATGACTACCATTCGCAGGGCAGCTCCGCACGCACGATCGTCGGCCCCCCGACGGGGCTGTGCAGCACGAGCACGCCGTCGATGGTCGCCGCCCGGTCGGCCAGGCCCGACAGCCCGCCGTCCGGCGTGACGACGGCGCCGCCGATGCCGTTGTCCCCCACGTCCACGACCACGCCGCGGTCGCCTCCGAACACCGCCACCGACGCCTCCGTCGCGCCCGAGTGCTTGGCGAGGTTGGCCAGGGCCTCGGCGACGATGAAGTACGCGATGCTCTCCACCGCGGCGGGCGGCCGTTCGGCCAGTTCGACGGAGACGTCCACGTGCACCGGGGCCCGCGCGGCCAGCCCCGACAGCGCCGCGTCGAGCCCGCGGTCGGTGAGGATGGCCGGGTGGATGCCGCGGGCCAGGTCGCGCAGCTCGGCGATGGCCGCCTTGGTGCCCGCGTGGGCCTGGACGATCAGCGCCCTGGCCTCCTCCGGCTCGGTGTCGAACTTGGCCTGCGCCCGTCCGAGGTCCACCGCCACCGACAGCAGCCGCTGCTGCGCGCCGTCGTGCAGGTCGCGCTCGATCCTGCGGCGTTCGGCCTCGGCGGCGTCGATCCCCCTGGCCCGGCTGGCCCGCAGCCGCTCCTCCTCGCTGCCGCCGAGCAGCACCGTGGCCAGGGTGCCGTGCAGCCAGGCCATGCCCCGTACGAGATAGGCCGTCACGACGAGCAGCACCACGCCGGCCGCGCCCGCGACCAGCACGCCCGCCCAGTCGTCGATGATCAGGCCGGTGCGCCCGTCGCTCAGGACGTACAGGAGGCGGGCCAGGGGCGAGAGGAGCAGCACCGCCGTCGCCGTCCACAGCGCCAGCGACAACGCGGACTCCACCAGGCCCAGCGGGAGGAGCATGAGGAGGTAGCCGAGGTCCTGCCAGGTGGCCTTGTCGCCCAGCAGCCAGGTGAGGTGCGCGAGCAGCCCGCCCTCGGGCCTGCTCCGGTACGGGTCGGCGATCCGCACCCCGAACGCCGCCCCCATCAGCCGCCGCTCCAGCATCGCCCCGCCGCGCCACATCAGCACGGTCGCCATCGTCAGCGGCAGCCCCACCCAGACGATCACCAGCGGCACCGCCACCGTCGTCGCCAGGGTCACCACGACGAACCAGACCATCCCGAACAACGCGCTGACCAGCAGGTACGGAGCCGCCCGCCAGGTCATCGGGTCGACCAGCACCCCTAACGGCCCCTTCGGCCCGAACCGCACCCTGTCCTTCAGCCTCACCGATCGCATGCCCCCAGCCTGCCCGGCGCCGCGGACGGGGTGAATGGAGCAGACGTCCGACCCACAGGTGGGGTTAACCCCACCCTCGGCGCCTTGGCACGCGAAAGGGGCGGCGGGAGAACCTCCCCGCCGCCCCTCAAGGCGCGTGGCCGCTAGTCGCGGTCGTTGCTCACCGTGGTCTTCTGCACCTGCAGAAGGAACTCGGCGTTGGACTTGGTCTCCTTCATCTTCTCCAGGAGAAGCTCCAGAGCCTGCTGCATGTCCAGGGCGTGCAGCACCCGGCGGAGCTTCCAGACGATCTGCAGCTCCTCCTTGGCCATGAGGATCTCTTCCTTACGCGTGCCGGACGCGTCGACGTCGACCGCGGGGAAGATGCGCTTGTCGGCCAGGGAGCGGTTGAGCTTGAGCTCCATGTTGCCGGTGCCCTTGAACTCCTCGAAGATGACCTCGTCCATCTTGGACCCGGTCTCGACCAGGGCCGTGGCGAGGATCGTCAGCGAGCCGCCGTTCTCGATGTTGCGCGCGGCGCCGAAGAAGCGCTTCGGCGGGTAGAGCGCCGTGGAGTCGACACCACCCGACAGGATACGGCCGGAGGCCGGGGCCGCCAGGTTGTAGGCGCGGCCGAGTCGCGTGATCGAGTCGAGCAGGACGACCACGTCGTGGCCCAGCTCCACCAGGCGCTTGGCGCGCTCGATGGCCAGCTCGGCGACCGTGGTGTGGTCCTCGGCCGGACGGTCGAAGGTCGAGTGGATGACCTCGCCCTTGACCGACCGCTGCATGTCGGTGACCTCTTCGGGACGCTCGTCCACGAGCACGACCATCAGGTGGCACTCGGGGTTGTTGCGGGTGATCGCGTTGGCGATCGCCTGCAGCACCATCGTCTTGCCGGCCTTCGGCGGCGAGACGATCAGACCACGCTGGCCCTTGCCGATCGGCGAGACCAGGTCGATGATCCGCGTGGTGAGGATGTTGTGCTCGGTCTCCAGGCGCAGGCGCTCCTGCGGGTAGAGCGGCGTCAGCTTGTTGAAGTCGGGCCGGTTGCGGGCCTGCTCCGGGTCCATGCCGTTGACGGTGTCGAGGCGGACCAGGGCGTTGAACTTCTCGCGGCGCTCGCCGTCGCGCGGCTGGCGCACCGCGCCGGTGATGACGTCGCCCTTGCGCAGGCCGTTGCGGCGGATCTGGGCCAGCGAGACGTAGACGTCGTTGCTGCCCGGCAGGTAGCCGCTGGTCCTGACGAACGCGTAGTTGTCGAGGATGTCGAGGATGCCGGCGATCGGGATGAGCACGTCGTCGTCGCCGATGACGGGCTCGGTGCTGTCGAAGCGGTCACGGCCGCGGCCGCGGTTGCGCTCCCTGAAGCGGCCCCTGCGGCCACGCCCGCGGTCGTCGTCGTCGCCGCCACGCTGGTCGCCGCGCTGGTCGCCGCCACGCTGGTCACCGCGCTGGTCGCCACGCTGGTCGCCACGCTGGTCACTGCGCTGGTCGCTGCGCTGGTCGCCACGCTGGTCACCGCGCTGGTCGCCCCTGCCGCCGGCGTCCGTGGCGCGCTGGTCGCCGCGGCTGCTCTCGGCACGGCCGCCCTCACCGCGGTCGGCACGGTCGCCACGCTCACCGCGGTCGCTGCGCTCGCCACGCTCACGGCGCTCGCCGCGGCTGCGCCGCTCGCGACGGCTCTCGCGCTCGCCCCGCGTGTCGGCCTGACCGGCGTCCACGACCTGGGCCTGCTGCTCGACGGCCGGCTCGGCCGGCGCGGCCACGGGCTCGGGGGCCGCGACCACCGGCTCGGCGGCCTGCGGTGCGGCCTCGTCGGCGGGCTTGGTGCGGGAACGTTCCCTGCGCGTACGGGCGGGCCGCTCGGCCACGGGAGGCGCGGCCTCCGTCAGGACGGGCGCCGCCTCAACCGCGGCTGCCGCCGGAGCGCCATCTCCGGAGGCGCCACCCTGCTTCTCCTGGATGGCCGCGATGAGCTGGCTCTTCCGCATGCGCCCGGTGCCGCTGATGCCCAGCTCAGCGGCCATCTTCTGCAGCTCGGGCAGCACCTTGGCGGACAGGCCGGTGCCGGAGCGACGCGCACGAGGCTTGGCCGCGGCGCGGGTGGGGGTGTCGCCGGACGCGGGCTGAGAGCCTGGTGCGTCGGAGAGGAGTTCGGTGGTGTCGCTCAACTAAAAGGTCCTTCCCAGGGGTCGGGCGCCGGTTTTGTTCTGCCGGGCGTCCCGGAGGTGCTTGCGACCCGGCGGGACAGACCGGGTCGGGGTGCACGTTGCGATCTTCGGCTGTCGCGGACGGCCGCCACTCTTGGGGAGGGGTTCGTCCAGGCCGCCACAGGACCGTGGCGCGTGGCTGACACCCCCCAGATTGCTGTCGCCAACCAGATGTCGATGTGCGTCGAACGCGCAGGTCCCCGTCGTCGCCGCCTCACGTTGGGCCAACCGGGTGTGGGCCAACCGGAGGCAACGGATTCCGGGGAGACAGCCGCGCTGCTCACGCCTCGCGACGTGAAGCATGATGCAGCGATGTATGGCTGACAAGCACGCACCCACCAAGGGGGCATCTGGTGCGGCTATCAGCCTAACATCACCAGCGCACACGGCTATTCCCTGAAGGTCTAAAGAGGCATCAGCGTGTCTCGGGGAACTGAACGTTCGCACCAACCGGGTCGACGTCCATTTGCTGGATGTGCCAGTCATTACCCACTTCTGGCGCGATCAAATCCTGCGTATCCGGTGACGAAAACGCAAGAACCGTGGGACCCGCCCCCGAAACGACCGCGGGCACGCCGACTGCACGCAGACGTTCTACCAGACGCGCGCTCTCCGGCATGGCAGGCGCGCGATAGGGCTGGTGGAGACGGTCTTCGGTGGCGGCGAGCAGCAGCTCTGGTTCCGGCCGCGAGGTCAGCGCGGCGATCAGCAACGCGGCCCTGCCGGCGTTGAAGGAGGCGTCCTTGTGGGGCACGTCCTTCGGCAACAACCCCCGAGCGGTCTCCGTGGCCAGCCGCGTCGTGGGAACGACGACGACCGGACGGACCCTCTCGTCGGGGGCCAGCTTCACCATACGCGCTGCTCCCGCGTGGTCGGTCCAGGCCACCGTCAGGCCCCCGGCCAGGCACGGAGCGACGTTGTCGGGGTGGCCCTCCATCTCGGTGGCCAGCGCGAAGACCTCGTCGTCGGACAGGCCGCCGTCGCTCAGCGCGCGGGCGGCCAGGATGCCGGCGCAGACGGCGGCCGAGGACGAGCCCAGGCCGCGGGCGTGCGGGATGCGGTTGACGCAGCGCAGGGCGATGCCGGCGGGCTGCGGCGCCCCCATGCGGGCGTACGCCTCGCGCATCGCCCGGACGACGAGGTGTCCCTCGCCGAGGTCGACCTCGCCCGCGCCTTCGCCCTCCACGCTCACGCGCACGCCGGGCTCGGCGGTGAGCGTGGCCTCCACGTCGTCGTAGAGGGTGAGCGCCAGGCCGAGCGCGTCGAAGCCCGGCCCCAGGTTGGCCGACGTGGCCGGCACGCGGATTCGCACCGTCGTCATCGATTCACGGTTCTCTCGTCGTTCGCTCACTCCCCGTGCGCCTCTCAGGCGAGGTTGAGCGCCGCGGCGGCGGCGTGCACGTCGATGGGGATGACCACCGGGGCGGGTGCGCCCGAGATGGCCCAGTCGGGGTCCTTCAGGCCGTTGCCGGTGACGGTGCAGACGATGCGCTGCCCGGCCTCCACGAGCCCCTGCGCGTGTGCCTGGAGCAGCCCCGCGACGCTCGCCGCCGAGGCCAGCTCCACGAACACGCCCTCCTCCTGGGCCAGCAGCTTGTACGCCGCCGCGATCTGCCGGTCGGTCACCGCCTGGATGACGCCGCCGGACTCGTCGCGGGCCGCGGTGGCCAGGTTCCAGGACGCCGGGTTGCCGATGCGGATGGCGGTGGCGATCGTGTGGGGGTGGGTCACCGGGGCGCCCTCGACGATCGGCGCGGCGCCGCTGGCCTGGAAGCCGAACATGCGCGGACGCTTCGTCGAGACGCCGTCGTCGGCGTACTCCTGGTAGCCCATCCAGTAGGCCGAGATGTTGCCCGCGTTGCCCACCGGGATGCAGTGGATGTCGGGGGCGTCGCCGAGCGTGTCGACGATCTCGAACGCCGCCGTCTTCTGACCCTGCAGCCGGAACGGGTTGACCGAGTTGACCAGCGCGATCGGGTAGCTGGAGGACAGTTTGCGGGTCATCTCCAGGCAGTCGTCGAACGACCCCTCGACCTGCAGCAGCGTGGCCCCGTGGACCAGCGCCTGCGCCAGCTTGCCCATCGCGATCTTGCCCTTCGGCACCAGCACGGCGCAGGTCAGCCCCGCGCGTACGGCGTAGGCCGCCGCGGAGGCCGAGGTGTTGCCGGTGGAGGCGCAGATGACCGCCTTGGCGCCCTCTTCGACCGCCTTGCTGATGGCCATGGTCATGCCGCGGTCCTTGAAGCTGCCGGTCGGGTTCGCCCCCTCGACCTTGAGATAGACCTCGCATCCCGTCAGCGCCGACACGCGGTGCGCCGGGACGAGCGGGGTGCCGCCTTCGAGGAGCGTGACGACGGGCGTCTTCGTGGTGACCGGAAGACGCTCTCGGTACTCCTCGATGAGGCCACGCCACGACCTGCCCATGATGACTCCCTACCTGCGGTGTTGGCCACCGAGTGTACGGGGTGCGCGGCGCGGGCGCGGAGCCGAGTCCACTGAGTGGACAGGTCGTTGGACAGCGCCACTATTCAGGAAATTCTCAGCATCTCCCGATAAGGTCTCGGCAGGGGGTCACCATGAACGCGCGTCCTGCTTTGAGGCAGAACGACTATTCACCAGTAGTGCCGCCGGAGCTCGGGGCCTGGTCGCCGGGGTTGTCCGTGAGCGTGGTGATACCGACGCACGGCGGGCAGGACAAACTCGACCTGACGCTGGCCGCGCTGGCCGCGCAGACGTACCCGGACCATCTCATGGAGGTCCTGGTCGTCGACGACGGAAGCGCGCCGCCCGTCCGGCTGCCGGAGATCCGGCCGGTCAACACCAGGATCGTCCCGGTACGCGACGGCTGGGGCATCTCCAACGCGGTCAACACCGGCGCCAAGGCCGCCGACGGGGAGATCATCCAGCGGCTCGACGCCGACATGGTCGCCTGCCGCGAGCACATCGAGGCCCTGGCCCGCTGGCACCACGTGACCGACTACCTGGTCACGATCGGGATGAAGAAGTTCGTCGAGGCGCCGCCGGTCACCGCGCGGCAGGTCTTCCGCGCCGAGCGCCTGGACGAGGTGTTCGACCTGGCCGGGGCCGTGTCGAGCTCGACCGAGGCGACGATCGAGAAGACCGACGGGCTGCGCAGCAGCCGCAACCCGTACCACGTGTGCACCGGGCCGACCTTCGCCCTCCCCCGCGAGGTCTTCGACGCCGTGGGCGGGCTCGACCCGACCGTGGTGCGCGGCGAGGACACCGAGTTCTCCTACCGGCTGGCCATGCACGGCGTGGTGTTCGTGCCCGACCGGGCCGCCCAGGCGGTGCACCTCGGGCTGCCGGCGCAGCACCGCGACCGGGAGCGGGCCGTGCGGGCGGTGGAGCCGTACCTGGCGCACCGGATCCCGCTCCGCCGGGACCTGCGCAAGGACCGGGGGCGGCGGTGGCTGGTGCCGTACGTGGAGATCGTGCTGGACGTCACCGACACCTCCGAGTCGGTGGTGCGGCGGGCGGTGACGGCGGCCCTGGACGGCAAGCTCCAGGACGTCGTGCTGACGCTGGTGGGCCCGTGGTCGCGGCTCGACGACGGGCGGCGCGCGGTGTTGTCGGACCCGTGCTTCGAGCTGCGGCTCATGCGCGACCTGTGCGCGCACGACGAACGCATCCGGCTCATCGACGAGGCCGCCCCGACGCCCGCGCCCACGCCGTTCCGCTACCGGGGTCCGGTGGACGTGCCGCTGCACCGGGCGACGCTGGAGCGCATGGTCGAGTCGGTGCAGAAGGACCTGACCGGGGTGCTCGTCGTCGACCTGCCCGACGGGCGCACGGCCCGGCTCGAACGCACCTCGGCGCTGGGCCGGGCGCTGCTGCTCGCCGGTCCAGGCGCCGATCTCGACGAGGTCATCGACGCCACGCACGGCGTGCGTCACGAGCCGCCGGACCGCTACTGGCCCGCGCCGCCGCAGCCGGAGCCGGTCACCATCCCCGCGACGGTCGCGGTCCCGGCCGAGTCCGCCGAGAACACCCTGTTCAGACGGCTGAAGTCGGCCCTGCGCCCGAACTGACCACCGTCCGCGGGACGCGGTCGGCCGCGCAGGCGGCCCAGCGCCCGTTTCATCGCAGGCGGCGGCCCAGCGCCCGTTTCATCGTGGCCGACAGCAGGGTGCGCAGGCTCTGCTGGGCGCGGTTCGCGGCGGCGAGCTGGCGGCGCAGGGTGCTCACGTCGCGCCGCAGCTCGACGGCCGTCCTGCGCCACCGGGTGGCCTCGTCCCGCCACTTGGTCACCTGGGCGCGCAGGCGGTCGGCCTCCGCCGCCAGCCGCTCGGCCTCGGCCCGGGCCTCCAGCCGCGCCCGGTACGCCCCGCGCCGCCCGATCAGCGGCGCCGCCTCCGTGGCGAACCCGTAGGTCTCGCCCTCGACCCAGGACACGCCGGACACGGCGTCCACCACGTCGTCGAGGTCGCCGGGCTCACCGGGCTCACCGGGCTCGCCGCCGGCCACCATGCGGGCCCTGGCGAAGGCCGAGCGGCGTTCCAGGCGGGCCGCCACGACACCGTGCGACGACTCCCGCAGCAGCACGGCGACCAGGCCGAGGCCCTCGTCGCGGGCCAGGTCGAGCAGGCGGGCGAGGGTGTCCTCGCCGGGGATCCAGCCGGGCGGCAGGCGCAGCACGAACGGCGTGGCCGGGTCCAGCTCCTCGGCCGTGGCCAGGCGCACCCGTCCTTCATGCAGGTAGTGGCCGTGGACCAGGGCCAGGTCGAGGCCGGGGTCCTTGAGCGGGGAGCGGCGCTCGCGGCCCACCTCGTCCCAGGGGCCGAGCAGGAGCACCGACAGGTCGGGAACGGTCCCGGCGAGCAGGGCGTCCACGGTCGCGCGCACGCTGTCGTAGCCGGCCGTGCCGTCCACGACGGCGGTGACGTACGGGATCTTCCACTGGCGGGACGGATGGGAGCGCAACCACCGGTACGCCGGGATGCGGTCGGCCACGAACGCGTGGCTCACCCGGTCGATGGACTCCTTGTCGCGCATGCGCATGGTCGGGCCGAGATGGTAGGCGCGGGCGCGCGGCTCGGGCACGAACACCGCGCCCGCCTGGCCCAGCCGGTAGCCCATCTCGGTGTCCTGGCCGAGGATCAGCTCGTCGTCCATGGGGCCGGCGGCCTCGATCAGGCGGGCCCCGACCGAGGTCGCGCCGCCGACGTGCAGGCTGAAGGGACGCTGGGGGTTGGCGGTGAGGCCGTCGGTGCGTTCGACGAGGTCGACGATCCAGGCGTGCGGCTCGGCCGGCTCGAAGTGCTCCTCCAGGTCGGCGGGGAGCTCGGCGGGCAGCTCCGCGTCGGTGAACCTGATGTAGCCGGTCACCACCAGGTAGGGGGCCGTGTGGTGCCAGCGCATGTGGGCCTCGATCGCGCCCGGGGTGAGGACGACGTCGGAGTCGAGCCAGTGGATCACGTCGCCGGTGGCCTCGGCCAGCCCGGCGTTGCGGGCGTTCGCGCGGCCGGGCTGGTCGCAGACGATCAGACGGGCGCCCTCAGGACGGACGTCGGGCAGCCGCAGGGGCGGCACGCTGCCGTTGTCCACGACGATGACCTCGGTGAGCGCGGCCGGGTAGGTCTGGCGGGCGAGACCGGCCAGCACCAGGTCCAGCTTGTCCTGGCCGCCGTAGGCCGGGATGATCACGCTGACCGTGAGCGACGGGGTGAGATCCTCGGCGGGCCGCAGCACGCGGTAGTCGTTGCCGCGCACCGGCGGCGTCTGGCCGTTGTTCATGCGGCTTCCATCAGCAGGCTCGGCCGGAAGCCGTGCCATTGGTTCGTGGCGATTCTGACGAAATGGGCCAGGGGCAGCTGCCAGGTGTGCTCCTCGGTGAACCCCCTGCGCAGGACGTAGCCGAGGCCGTGCGTGCGATAGACGCGCGCGCCGATCTTTTGCGCCGCTTTCACGAACTCCAGATCGACCGCACGCGGAAGCGCGGGAAATCCTCCAATTTCCCGAAATTTCGCGCTTTGGAGCAAAATGGTGCCTCCGGCTACGTGATCCGCCCAAACCTCGCTAGGGTACGCCGCTCCGCTCGCGAACGTCGTCCGCCGGATCGTGGCGCGCAACGGCTCCAGGTAGAAGAACTCGGCCGTCGTGCCCACCACGTCGGCCCCCGCGTACGAGCGGGCCATGAGGAGGTCGGACAGGTGGCCGGGGCCGTACCAGTCGTCGTCGTCCCACTTGGCGAGGTAGTCGCCCGAGGCCAGGGCGGCGACCCGGTTCAGCACCTCGCCGAACGGCACCGTCCTGGCCGCCTCGACCCACCTGACGGGCAGCGAGCACGCCTCGACGGCCGCGCGCACCTGTTCGAAGGCCACCCCGTGCAGCCCGAGCAGGACTTCGGCCTCGACGCCCCGCTGCCGCTCCATCTGCGCCAGCGCCGCGCGGACCAGGGCGGGCCGCTTGGTCGACATGACGATGCTGACCGTCGCGCGGGCGGGCCGGTGGACCAGGCGCCGCAGCCGTACGCTGTGCTCCTCCCGCCGCAGGTCGGCCAGGCAGCGCGCGGTGCCGTCAGCGGGCGCGGCGAGCCAGTCGCGGTCGGTGAGCAGCGCGGCCAGGTCGCCCGGCACCCACGCGGGGGCGTCCTGGGCGGTCAGCGGGATCCCGGCGCCGGCCAGCTCCGTCAGGCCGTCGAGCGGCACCGGCTCGGCGGGCCAGTCGATCTCCAGTCCGCGCCGGGAGCGCAGCGCGGGCACGTCGGGCGGCCCGCCGTCCACCTGCCATCCGTCCGACCAGTGCAGCCGGGCGAACCCCTTGCCCGGCGTACGCGTGAAGCCGCAGGGGGTGACGGACATGGACGATGCTCCTCGACCGGACGGGACTGGATCGGCGCCTACCTTACGCCCGTTTTTACACGTCAGTAGACAGACAGGCAGCTTTCGGGTGGCGGACGGCATGAGCCCCGAGGCCGGGTTCCCAGTTTTCCTCCAGGAACATATGGCACGGTAGTGGTCAGGGTTTATTAGGGTGGCAATAATCCCGCCCATCCTCCTATGCCCGACTAGTCGTGACTATGAAAGGTTTGCGCGGATGCTCTCGCCCCGCCGACTGGCAGCGGCCGCCGCACTTCTCGCAGTCGTCGCCGCCGGGGTGCTCGCCCTGCTCGTCCTGGCCGGCCTGCTCACCCTCGGCGCGGCGGCGGCCGTCGCCGCGTTCGCGGTCACGCTGGCCGCCCTCGCCCTGCTGCTGCTCACCGTCCGCCGCGTGGACGGCAAGGCGCACCGGATCGACCTGCGCATGAAGAAGCACGAGGCCGAGCTCGCCCGTGCGACGACCGCGGTCAAGAACCTCGAATCCCGGCTGGAACTGCTGGTCCAGGCGGTCGAGGAGTCGGCCGCGCGGCGGGCCGACGACATCGGGGCGATCCTCGCCTCGCTCGGCGAGGACCGCGTGAACGCCATGACCAGGGCCCGGGAGGTCGAGGAGCTGCGCGAGAAGGTTCGCGCGCTGGCCAAGGGCCTGGCATGACCCGCGTCCGGCACAACGACTACGGGGTGCTGCGCCCGCCCGCGATCGGGGAGTGGACGCCCGAGCTGCGCGTGTCCGTGGTCATCCCGGCCTACGACTGCCAGGAGGCGCTGGAGCGCACGGCGTCCGCGCTGGCCGCGCAGACCTACCCGGCCGGGCTCGTCGAGATCGTGGTCGCCGACGACGGCAGCACGCCGCCGATCGAGCTGCCGGGGGCCCGCGTCGTACGGGTGACCGACGGCTGGGGGCGCGGCGCGGCGCGGCAGACCGGGCAGCTGGCCGCCACCGGCGAGGTGATCCACTGGCTGGACTCCGACATGATCCTGGCCCCCGACCACCTTGAGGCGCACATGCGCTGGCACCACCTGCTCGACCACGTGGTGGTGATCGGCGACATCCGGTTCGTGACGGCCCCCGGCGAGGAGGGCACGCGCCCGGAGTACACGCGCAGGACGCTGGAGTCGACCCGGATGCTGAAGGACGCGGGGACGAGCGCGTACCTGCTGCACACCGGGGCCTCCACGTCGGTGCGCGCCGAGCTGCTGCGCGCGGCGGGCGGCGTGGACGCCTCGCTCAACATGGCCGAGGACACGGAGCTGGGCTACCGGCTGGCCCAGGCGGGGGCGGTGTTCGTGCCCGATCCGCAGGCCAGGGCGTGGCACGTCGGGCCGTCCACGGTGATGCTGCGGGAGAAGGAGGTCCACCGGCACAACTGGTCCTACCTGGGCGATCTGGTGCCGGATCTGCGCTGGCTGCGCGGCCATCCCCGGCGCCACTGGCGGGTGCCGTACGTGCGGGTCGTGGTGAGCGCCACCACGTACGAGGAGACCCGGGCGAGCGTGGACGCGGCGCTGGCGGGCACGCTGCCCGACGCCGCCGTCACCGTCGTCGGCCCCTGGGGCCGGCTGACCGGCGAACGCCGGTCCAGCCTCGACGACCCGCTGCTGGACCTGCGGCTGCTGCACAACCTGTACGCCCACGAGCCGCGCGTCACTTTCGCGGAAAGCGAACCGGTCACCGCCGCCCCCACCCCGTTCCTGCTGCGGCTGCCCGCCGGCTGGGTCCTCGGGGCCGACACCCTCGCCCGGCTGGTGCGACTGGCCGACGAGGACGTGCTCGGCCTGCTCTGCGTGGCGCTGGCCGAGGACGCGGACGGGGTCGTGGCCGCCCGGCTGGAGCGCACGGCCGCCTTCGCCCGCGCCGCGCGCTTCGACGGCCCGGCCGACGACCTGGTGGACGAGCTGTTCGGCGTCCTGTGGGTTGAGGGCGGCGAGCACGGCTTCGGCGCCGCCGCCGACCCACCGCCGCTGGGCGGCGACCCGGCCAAATGGCGCGCCCTGGCGGCCCGGCGGCTGGCGGAGACCAAGGAGCTGCGCGATCAGGTCGACCGGCTCTCCGCCGAGGTCGAGCGCCTGTCCCGCGCGCAGGAGCAGGAGGACCCCGCTCCCGGGCCGCTGAGCTCCCTGATCCGGCACCTGCGGAGCGCCGGATGAGCGCCGAGCGGCGGACGGTCACCGCGTTGCTGGCCGAGCTGCCGGACGCCCGGGTGTTCCTGGCCGGCATCGAGAGCCCCACCTTCCCGGCCGACGGCGAAGGCGGCCAGGGCGGCGAGGGCCGCGCCGGACTGCCCGCCGGCGCCGTGGACCTGGACCGGGACCTGCTGGAGCCGCCCGCCGAGCCGGAGTCGGCCGACCACGTCCTCGTGCTCGCCAGGACGCCCGCCGACCTGCGCAGGGTGGCGACCCTGCACAAGCTGCTCCCGCTGGCGGGGCGGGTGGTGGTGTGCGTGCTCGACGCCCCCGCCTCGCACCCGGCCCCCGTGCCCACGCCGACCCCCGCGCACCGCTGGCGGTCGCTGACGGACCTGCGGGTCTACCAGCCCAGGAGCCGGGTGTGGGTGGTGGACGCCCGCTTCTCGGCCGCGACGCCCGCCGGCCGCACGGTGACCGCCACCGCCCGCGCCTTCGCCGGCCACCGCCTGGACGTGATCGCCGCGCCCGCCGCCGGCATCGCCGGGATCGGCTCGGCCGACTGGCGTCCCGGCGACCCGAACGCCACGCCCGCCGAGGTGAGCGGCCCGGTCCCCGAACGCGTCGGCGCCCCCGGCAGCGACGTCGTGCTCCGCACGCTGGGCGACGTCGCCCTCCGCGGCCTGGCCGGCGACGCCCTGCGCCCGCCGGGCGACGGCCGCGCCCCGGACGCGTCCCCGGCCCTGACGCCGGGCGGGTCCGCCGAGCCGGGCGGGAACGGCTGGGCGGGCGGGATCGGCTGGGCCGGGGATCAGGCGCCCGTCGAGCGGCCCACGATCGTCGCCGCGAGCTGGGAGAGCATCGGGCGCCCCGGCGGGGCGGGGTCGCCGCTGGCCGATCCCGAGGTGCTGGGCGAGCCGTCGATGGTCCCGCCTGTGGACGAGCGGCTGGTGAACCCCCAGGGGTTCGTGACCACGCCGTCCCGGGGCATGGCCGCGCTGGCCGAGCGCGACGGCCGCTGGTCGGTGCTGCTCGACGGCAGGGTCGTCACGACGTTCGCCGAGTCGGGCGGGGTCACCGACGCCGACGTGGCCAGGCTCCGGCAGATCCGCGGCGTCGAGGTGAGCTGGCAACATCCGCACAGCGGCCCGCTGGCGGCCGTGCGGGTGCTGGCCGGTCTGGCCGCCGCCGGGGTGCCGCTGGTCACCGGAGCCGTGCCGCGCTGGGCGGGCGCTCTGGGGGACGAGCTGGTCGCGCTCCTGCCCGCCGCCCCCGACCTGTCCGACGAGCTGCGGCGCGAGGAGCACAGCATCCGGCTGCGCCGGGCCGCCCTGCGCACCCATGGCGTGGCGGCGCGGTGGGAGCAGCTCGGCGCGCCCGCCCCCGCTCCCCCGCTCACCTCCGTCCTGCTGGCCACCCGGCGCGCCGACATGGTGCCGTTCGCGCTGCGGCAGATCGCCCGCCAGCGCGACGCCCAGCTCGAAGTGGTGCTCGCGCTGCACGGCGTGCCCCGGGAGCACCCGGACGTCGCCGCCGCCCTGGCCGACTTCGGCGGCCCGCTGACCGTGTACGAGGCCGACCCCGCGGCCGTCTTCGGCGAGGTGCTGAACGAGGCCGCCGCCAGGGCCTCCGGCTCGTTCCTGCTCAAGATGGACGACGACGACTGGTACGGCCCCGACTTCCTGGCCGACCTGCTGCTCGCCCACGCCTACTCGGGGGCGCAGGTGGTCGGCACGGTGCCCGAGTTCGTCTATCTGGCCTCGATCGACGTCACCGTGCACCGCAGCCAGGTCACCGAGCAGATCACCAGTTTCGTGGCGGGCGGCACGATCCTGGTGGAGCGTTCGGCGTTCCAGGCCGTGGGCGGCTTCCGGCCGCTGCGCCGCTCGGTGGACACCCAGTTCCAGGAGGCCCTCCAGGCGGCGGGCGGCCAGATCTACCGCACCCATGGCCTGGGCTACATCCTGCGCCGCGGCCCGGCCTCCGCCCACACCTGGCAGGAGCCGATCGGCACGTTCCTGCGCCGCAACCGGCGCCAGTGGCGCGGGTTCCGCCCGAACGCCCTGATGGAGCTGGAGGGGAGCAGCCGCCCATGACCGTCCCGCGCATCCGTGGCAACGACTTCGGCGTCCTCGACCCGCCCGAGCTGGGGGCCTGGGAGCCGGAGCTCGCCGTCACGGTCGTCATCCCGGCGCACGACCGCCAGGAGACCCTGGACCTGACGCTCGCCGCCCTGTCCGCGCAGAGCTACCCGGCGCACCTGCTCGACGTGATCGTGGTGGACGACGGCAGCGCCACCCCCATCCGCCTGCCCGCCCTCGCCCCTGACGGCACCAAGCTGATCTCCAGCCCGCCGGGCGGCTGGGGACGCGCCTGGGCCGTGCAGGCCGGCCTGGACGCCGCCGCCGGCGACGTCGTCCTCGTGCTGGACGCCGACATGGTCCCGCACCGGCGGCACGTCGAGGCCCAGCTCCGGTGGCACCACCTGGCCCCGTACGTGGTGGTGCTCGGCTGGATCGACTTCACCTCGGCCGGCGAGCCGCCCACGCCGGAGCAGGTCGTCCAGGCCCTGGACGCGGGCGCCGAGGACGGCCTGTTCCCCCTGTCGCCGCACCGGCACGACTGGGCCGAGCAGATCATCCACGACCACGACGGCCTGCGTACGGCGTCCGGCGCGACGGCCGCCCGCGTGCACGTGGGGGCCACGGCGTCGTACCCGGCGGCACTGCTGCGCTCGATCGGCGGCCTGGACACCTCGCTGGTGCTGGCCGAGGACACCGAGCTGGGGTACCGGCTCGTCCAGGCGGGGGCGGTGTTCGTCCCGGACCCGCAGGCGCGGGCGTGGCACGTCGGCCTGCCGACCGCGATGCGCGACGTCGCCGCGTTGAAACGGTACAACGACCCCTACGTGGCCGACCGGGTTCCCTACCGGCGGTATCTGCGGACGGATCCGGGGCGGCAGTGGCTGGTGCCGTACGTGGAGGCGGTGGTGACGGCGGGCGGCTACGAGGACACCCGCGCCACCGCGGACGCCCTGCTCGCCTCCTCCATCCCCGACGTGCGCCTCACCCTCACCGGCCCCTGGCCCGCGCTGCCCACCGGACGCCGCTCGCCCCTGCGCGACCCCGACCTGGACCTGCGCCTGCTCAAGGCCGCCTTCGAACACGACCCGCGGGTCCGGCTGGCCACCGAACCACCTCCTGGGCCACCCACCGGCACGACGGCCCCCTTCCGACTGACCGTGCCGTCCGGCTGGACCCTCTCCCCCGGCACACTGGAACGCCTGATCGCCCACCTGGACGAGCACGACCTCGGCAGCCTGTGCCTGGCCCTGGACGAGACCCCGCAGGGCGTGGTCGCCGCCCGCCTCGACCGTACGGCCGCACTGTCCAGAGCCGCCCTGGTCGCCGCCCCCGGCGACCACCCGGACGACCTGATCGACGCCCTGTACGGCCTGGAATGGGCGGACGGCGCGTCGTGGGGCCTGCGCCGCCGCCCCGACGTCTACCCGCCGCGCCGGCCGCCGGTCGCGGAGCTGGCCCTGCTCACCGCCCGCCACGAGAAGGAGCTGACTCTCCACCGCAAGCGCGTCGCCGCCCTGCGCGCCGAGATCGCCCAGCTGCGCCGGGAGGCCGCCAAGAACGGCAGGGACGCCTCCCGCTGGCGGGAGAAGGCCGAGAGCTGGCGGCGCGAGGCGGTGCGGCTGGCCCGCGAGCAGGACCGCACGGTCCTGAAACGGGCCGTGCGCCGCGTCCGCGACCTGGCCTTCCCCGCCCACTGACCGGGCGGGGCGGGCGTCAGTCGTCGCCCTCCACGCGCATCACGCCGGCGACCGCGCGGACGATGTCGAGCTCGCGCAGCCCCTCCATGGTCGCCGTGAGGGCCGCGTCGGTGGCGCGGTGGCTGACGATGACGAGCTGGGCGTCGTCGCCGTGCCCCTCCTGGCGGACGGTCTGGATGGACACGTCGTGCTTGGCGAACAGGTCGGCCACCCGCGCCAGCACACCGGGCTTGTCGGCCACGTCGAGCGCCACGTGGCAGCGCGTGACCGTGTCGCCCATCGGGTGGACGGCCAGGTCGGCGTAGGTGGACTCCTCAGGCCCGCGGGTGCCGGCCAGCCGGTTGCGGCCGACGGCCACGAGGTCGCCGAGCACGGCCGAGGCCGTCGGCGCGCCGCCGGCGCCCTTGCCGTAGAACATGAGCTGCCCGGCCGACTCCGCCTCCACGAACACCGCGTTGTACGCCTCGCGCACCCCCGCCAGCGGGTGGGTGCGCGGGATCATCGCCGGGTGCACCCGCACGCCGAACGAGCGGCCGTCGTCGGAGCGCTGGCAGATGGCCAGCAGCTTGATGACGTAGCCCATGGCCTTGGCGGAGGCGACGTCGGTCGCGGTGATCTCGGTGATGCCCTCGCGGTGCACCTTGTCGGCGGTGACCCGGCTGTGGAAGGCCAGGCCGGCCAGGATCGCGGCCTTGGCGGCGGCGTCGAAGCCCTCGACGTCGGCCGTCGGGTCGGCCTCGGCGTAACCGAGCGTCTGGGCCTCCTCCAGGGCGTCGGTGAAGGACGCGCCCGAGGTGTCCATCTTGTCGAGGATGTAGTTGGTGGTGCCGTTGACGATGCCGAGCACGCGCTTGACGTGGTCGCCGGCCAGCGACTCGCGCAGCGGGCGCAGCAGCGGGATGGCGCCGGCGACGCTGGCCTCGAAGTAGAGGTCGCCGCCGCCCCGGCGGGCCGCCTCGTGCAGGGACGAGCCGTCCTCGGCCAGCAGCGCCTTGTTGGCGGTGACGACCGACTTGCCGCGTTCGAGGGCGGCCACCATGAGCGTGCGGGCCGGCTCGATGCCGCCGATCACCTCGACGACGATGTCGATGTCGTCGCGGGTGACCAGGGACTCGGCGTCGGTGGTCAGCAGCGCCGGGTCGACCTCGATGTCGCGCTTGCGCCCGAGTCTGCGCACGGCCACGCCGGCCAGCTCCAGCGGTGCGCCGATGCGCGCGGCCAGGTCGTCGGCCTGCTCGTGCAGGAGCCTGATGACCTGCGAGCCGACGACGCCGCAGCCCAGCAGAGCCACTTTCAGCGGTTTCACAGCTGCCCCCTCAACAGGTCGTCCTCGGTCTCGCCCGCCACGATCACCCGGGCCGCGCCGTCGGCGACGGCGACCACGGCGGGCCTGGGCAGGTAGTTGTAGTTGCTGGCCAGCGAACGGCAGTAGGCGCCGGTCGCGGCCACGGCGACCAGGTCGCCGGGCGCCAGGTCGGCGGGCAGGTGGAAGTCGCGCACGAGGATGTCGCCGCTCTCGCAGTGCTTGCCGACCAGGCGGCTGAGCATGGGCGCGGCGTCGCTGGCGCGGCTGGCGAGGGTGGCGGTGTACTCGGCGCCGTAGAGGGCGGTGCGCACGTTGTCGCTCATGCCGCCGTCGACGCTGACGTACGTGCGCAGCCCCTCGACGTCCTTGACCGTGCCGACCTCGTAGAGGGTGATGCCGCCCGGCCCCACGATGGTGCGGCCCGGCTCGACGGTCAGGCGCGGCACCGGCAGGCCGGCGTCGGCGCAGACCTTGGTGACGATCTCGCGCAGGCCGTCGGCCAGCTCCTTGATGTCGGGGGCCTCGTCGCCCTCGACGTAGGCGATGCCGTAGCCGCCGCCGAGGTCGAGCTCGGGCAGGACGACGCCGTGCTCGTCCTTGATCTGCACCAGCAGCGTGGCCAGCCGTCGCGCGGCCACCTCGAACCCGGCGGTGTCGACGATCTGCGACCCGATGTGGGAGTGGAGGCCGACCAGGTCGAGCTGCGGCAGCGCGAGGATGCGGCGCACGGCCTCGGCGGCGGCGCCGGTGTTGAGCGACAGGCCGAACTTCTGGTCGTCGTGGGCCGTGGCGATGAACTCGTGGGTGTGGGCCTCGACCCCGGTGGTCACCCGGATCATCACCTTGGGCCGCTTGCCGAGCTGCTCGGCGAGGTAGCCGAGGCGGGCGATCTCCTCGTAGGAGTCGACCACGATGTGCCCGACGCCGCACTCCAGGGCGCGGGTCAGCTCGGCCGTGGACTTGTTGTTGCCGTGGAGGGTGATGCGCTCGGGCGGGAAGCCGACGCTGAGCGCCACCGCCAGCTCGCCGCCGCTGGCGACGTCGAGGCCGAGGCCCTCGTCGGCCAGCCAGCGCACGATCTCCTTGCACAGGAACGCCTTGCCCGCGTAGTGGACCTCGGAGCCCTGGAAGGCCGTGGCGTAGTCGCGCATGCGTGAGCGTACGTCGGCCTCGTCGAGGACGTAGAGCGGCGTGCCGAACTCGCGGGCCAGGTCGCGCACGTCGACGCCGCCGACCGTGAGCGTGCCGTCGGTCCGGGTCGACGTTCGGGGCCAGATCGCGGGGTCGATCCGGTTGAGGTCGGCGGGCGCCATCGGGGGGCGCTCGTGGGGCAGCATCTCGGCGTGCCGGTCCCCGGCTGGATGGACGAAGCTCACCCGATCGAGGCTATCGGAACCGCCGCCCCTTCCAGGACCACCGCCCACGTATCGAGACGCGATCAAGGTCCACAAGCAACATTTTCACGATTTTTCGCGCTTTAGCCGGATATTTTACGATCCATCACAATCTTTCCGGCCCAACCAGTACCCCCCGGACGGCCTCCGCCAGCCGCAACCGCGCCGTGTGCACCGGCCGGACCGGCTCGTCCCCCATCGGGACGGCGGGGGCGTGCTCGTGGGCGTCGTGGTAGGCCAGCGCCAGCCGGACCGAGAAGGCGTCCCAGCCGGGGTCGCGGCTGAGGGCGCGTCCGGGCAGCTCGGCCAGCACCCGCAGCACCCGGCGGTCGTGGGGGCCGTCCAGCAGTTCGGGCCGGAAGCCGGTGAGCGGCACCCCCAGCTCCCCGGCCCACCGCCGCACCGCGCAGGCACGGACGTGGGCGTACCGGACGACGAAGCCCGGGTTGTCCCACGTGCGCGGGAAGTCGGGCCAGCCGGGCTCGGGCAGGGCGGGCGGGTCCAGGGACTCGACCAGCCGTCCCGGCGCGTCCACGACGATGCGCAGGAAGCCGTTCGGCCGGGCCCGCGCCTCGCTCACCCCGTCCACCGCCCGCACCCGCGCGGCCAGCTCGGCCGGCGGGACGCGGCGGCGCAGCGCGGCGGCCGTCACGTAGACGGCCTCCCGCTCCCAGGTGCCCTCGGGCGCCGGCGGCTCCCCCAGCACCTCCGCCAGCGACTGGGCGAGCAGGTCGGTCATCGACTCAGCGTAGGCGTCAGATCAGCGCGTGCGGCTCCGCCGAGCCGTACTCGACCAGGTGGGCCGCGCCGAGCAGCCAGCGGTCCTCGTCGCGCACCCGCACGTAGCCGAACCGGTCGGCGGAGAACACCTTGACGCCGTCGGTGCGGCACTGGCGCATCATGACCTCGTCCCAGCCCTCGGTGAGGTCGGCGAAGCCCACCTCGCGCAGGGCGTTCCTGCGGGCGAGCAGGGTGGCCCCGGCGATCTCGGGGAGGTAGGCGTACTCGGCCTCGGGCTGCTTGAGCAGGGTCGCCTGGGGTTTGCGCAGGTGGGCGTAGAAGGCGGCCTTGCCGACGATGTCGGCCGTGCTGAACAGGAAGGCCCGGCGCAGGTCGGACAGGTAGTGCGGGCCGTAGACGTCGCGCGGGTCCATGACCGCGACCAGGTCGGCCTCGCACAGGTCGAGGCCCTTGGCCAGCATCGCGCCCTCGCTCATGGCCGGGTGGGGCCGCCGGTACAGCACCTCGGCGTCGGTCAGCACGTCACGGGCGCGCAGCTCGGCCTCGGGCGGCCCGATGACGATCACCTGGGCCACGCCGGACTGCCTGGCCACCTGGGCCAGCGCGTGCTCCATGAGCGACGGGTCGAGGATCGGCAGCAGCACGGAGGTGTCGAGGGTGGCGCGGGCGCTGGGCAGGCCGATGGCCTCCAGCAGCTCGTCCACGCGCTCGGTCATCGTCCCCGTGCCGTAGGCGCGGCGCAGGGCCACGTGCGCCCGCCGCGAGTCCGGCTCGGTGCCGATCGGCGTGCCGCAGGCGGCGATCTCGGCCAGCCGCCACTGCGGCGTGCCCGGCGGGCAGTCGGCCGCGGCCGGCCAGCGGTAGGAGGTGAGCACGTCGGGATAGGCCAGGTGCGGCGGCAGCAGCTGGTCGAGCGTGAGCACCCGGTCCACCCGCCCGCCGGCCAGCGGCAGCGGGTTGTGCACCCGGGGCTGCACGCCGAAGTGCAGGCGCGGCCACGGGACCGTCATGTCGGTGGTGAAGCGGTGCTCGAACAGCTCGGCCGCGGCGGCGTAGTCGGCCACGTCGCCCTGGGTGTGCCAGAAGACGGTGCGGATGCCGCGCTCGGCGCACCAGGCCAGCAGGGCCCTGAGCCCCTCGCCCGGCTCGCCGGTCAGCTCCTCCAGCCACGGCCCCTGCGTGACGGACTCCACCACGAGCAGGTGGGGCACCTCCAGCGGCAGCACGCGGGCGAAGTCGCGCGGCGTGAACCCGGTCGTCTGACGCCACTCGTAGCGCAGCAGCGCCTCGACGTGCGGATCGGCGACGACGGCCGCGGTCAGGTGCGGGCGGGTGTTGGGCCCGGTGGGGATCCGGTACGGCTTGAGCTTGAACGAGGCCCCGCCCAGCGTCCTGGTCGTGCTGGTGGCCTGGAACGACGCCCCAGGACGCGCCTCCTTGGCCCCCTGGACGGCCACCGGCCGGCGCTTGGGCGCGCTGGGCCGCTTGACCGGCTTGGCCGCGCCCTTGAGCCCCTTGGCCAGGCGCATCGGGTTGTTCTTGCCGCTCTTGATGGCGTCGCCGAGCCGGTTCCAGCGGGCGACCTTGATCGAGGACAGCTTCCAGTTGGCCACCTCGGCCTGGAAGCGCTGCTCGGCCAGCTCCTTGCGCAGCCTGTCGGCCGCGGCCCGCTCGGCCTCCAGCCGCTCCTCGGTCTCGCTCAGCTGCTCGGCCAGCTTCCTGGCCTCCTCGGCGCTCTCCTCGGCGGCCGCCAGCCTGGACTGCGCGGCGTCCAGCAGCCTGGCCAGTTCGGCCGCGCGCTCGGCCTGCGCGACAGCTTCCCGCAACGCCCGACGCGTGCTTTCCAGCTCGGTAGACAACCGGACCTCCGCTCTCTCAGCCCGGCAAAGGATACTCTTCTGCAGGAAGCGTCTCGAAGGGATGAGATCCGGTGCAGTTCAACGTGCGACCCTACGTATGCGGCGCTCTCGGCCGGATCGACACCTCCATACTGGGCAAACTCACCGCCGCGGGCCCCAAGGTGCGGCCCGCGCTCCAGACGGACGAGGCCGCGCTGTTCAGCTCCGCGCCGCTGCCGCCGTACCACCGGGCGGGCGGCGCGTTCGCTTTCTCGTGGGGCGAGCGCAAGCCCGCCGCCGCCGAGGACTGGATGACGGTCGCGGAGACGTACGAGACGCCCGGCCTGATCGGCGACGGCGCGCGGGTGACGTTGCACGCGGGCGCGCTCGGCCTGGTCGACGTCTACTACGTGCGCCAGGGCGACGCGGTCTACTTCTCCTCGCTGATCCAGCCGCTGCTCAGCCTGGTGCCCATCGAGATCGACTGGGCCGCCTGGGCCTCGATCATCCAGGTGACGTTCCCCCTGGGCGAGGCGACCCCGTACCGGGAGGTCAGGCGGCTGCCGGGGTCGAGCGCGCTGGTGTTCGAGCACGGGCGCCTGGCCACCGAGCGCCGGTTGCCGCGCTGGCTGCGCACCGAGCCGTACGAGGCGTGGACCAGTCCCGAGGAGATCGTCGAGCTGCTGCACCACGTCTACGAGGACTACGACGGCCGCAAGCTGCTCGTGCCGGTCAGCGGCGGCTACGACTCGCGCCTGCTGGCCAGTGTGGCCATGGCCCGCGGCGCCGACGTCGAGTCGTGGACCACCAGCCCCGACGACGGCACCGACACCGACATCGCCTTCGCCAGGGCGATCACCCGCGAGCTGGGCATCCCGCACCGGGTCGTCACCCAGGACGCCGCCGCCTACCCCGGCGACGCCGCCGAGGTGGCCCGCCGGCTGGAGTACCTGACGCCGCACCACGCCTGGTACGCGCCGTTCGCCAAGGAGGTGCACGGCTCGGGCCGCATCCTGGTCGACGGCCTGGCCGGCGGCCCGCTGCTGAAGAACTTCATGGTCAGCGGCGCCGCGCTGGAGGCCAGGACGCAGGCCGAGCGGTCGGCGGCGCTGCTGGGCTCGC
This sequence comes from Nonomuraea sp. NPDC049655, assembly GCF_044465465.1. NCBI lineage: Bacteria > Bacillati > Actinomycetota > Actinomycetes > Streptosporangiales > Streptosporangiaceae > Nonomuraea > Nonomuraea sp. NPDC049655. The sequence continues at coordinate 482,631 of NZ_JBITLS010000008.1, read as the reverse complement.
TGTCGCTGGGCGCGCCCGCGCAGCCGTTCCTGTCCAAGGCGGCCGCGCAGTGGATGGAGGAGACCGTGCGCGAGCAGTTCGCGGCGGCCACCTCGATGCTCCACGGCCACCGGGCCGAGCTGCCGCTGTCGGTGCTGCACACCAGGACCGTGCGCGGCATCGCGCGTTCGGCGGTCAACCTGGTGGGGCCGGAGGCGTCGTTCGCGGCGCCGTTCATCCATCCCGCCTTCTTCGACGCCGCGCTCAGCGTCGGCGTCGCGCGCAAGGACAAGGGCCGCTTCTACCGCGAGGTGCTGCACGCGGCCAACCCGAGGGTGGCCGCGCTGCCCTCCACGAACGTGGTCAAGCAGCCGCTCCAGCGGGTGCCCCTGCGTTCCACGGCCGGGCCGGCGCGGGCCTGGTCCCACGCCATGCTCGAAGTCGTGGCCCGGCGGGTGCCCGCGATGCTCTCCGACGAGCTGCACGAGGTGATCGCCGGCGGACCGGACGCGCTGACCCGGTTCAACGGCTGGAACGACCGTTTCTGGGTGCGCGGACTGGTGCTTTTCGGACTCTGGCTGAACGACTTCGAGAACGACCTCCCGGACGTCACCGCACCTTTTTAGTGAACTCTGGGTAACAGGGCGATTACATACGGATCTCGCGGGTATTACACGTCGCACAGCAGAAGCGGGTTCCGGAAAGCCACCGGGCTGGTAGTGTTCGGCCCGTAAGCGCCGCAACAAACGGGCACCAGATCACAAATCCGGTCTCGTTCGAGGGCATGGAGTTCGCAGGGATGACGACTCCACGCGGCGCGGTCACCAGCTAAGAACGCCGGGGTAACCGGTGACTTCGTCCTGCCCACATCTCTTCCTGTGAGCGACATCATGATCAACGCATCCCCATCACCTGAGTCGATCTCTGAGGTTTTCGTCTCGGAAGATCCGCGATGGTACAAGCGGGCGGTGTTCTACGAGGTTCTCGTCCGGGGGTTCAAGGACTCCAACGGTGACGGCACGGGCGACCTGCGCGGTCTCATCGAGAAGCTCGGGTACCTGGAATGGCTCGGCGTCGACTGCCTCTGGCTGCTGCCGCTGTACGAGTCCCCGCTGCGCGATGGCGGTTATGACATTTCGGACTATATGAAGATCCTTCCGGATTTTGGCGACCTGGGAGACTTCGTCCAGTTGATCGAGGCCGCGCACGAGCGGGGCCTGCGGATCATCACCGACCTGGTCATGAACCACACCAGCGACAGGCACCCGTGGTTCCAGGCCTCCAGGCACGATCCGGAGGGGCCCTACGGGGACTTCTACGTCTGGTCCGACGAGCCCACCGGCTATCCGGACGCGCCGATCATCTTCATCGGCGCCGAGGAGTCCAACTGGACGTACGACCCTGTGCGCAAGCAGTACTACTGGCACCGTTTCTTCCACCACCAGCCGGACCTGAACTATGACAACCCGGCGGTGCAGGAGGCCATGCTGGAGGTGCTGCGGTTCTGGCTCGACCTGGGGATCGACGGTTTCCGCCTCGACGCGGTGCCGTACCTGTTCGAGCGTGAGGGCACGGCGTGCTCCGGGCTGCCCGAGACGCACGCGTACCTGAAGAAGATCCGCTCGGAGGTCGACCGGCTCTACCCCGACCGGGTGCTGCTGGCCGAGGCCAACGGCTGGCCCGAGGACGTCGTGGAGTACTTCGGCGACCCCACCACCGGCGGCGACGAGTGCCACATGGCCTTCCACTTCCCGCTGATGCCGCGCATCTACATGGCGGTGAAGAAGGAGACCCGCGAGCCGATCTCCGAGATCATGTCCCGCACCCCCAAGCTGCCCGACACGGCACAGTGGGGCATCTTCCTGCGCAACCACGACGAGCTCACGCTCGAGACGGTGACCGAGGAAGAGCGCGACTACATGCACAAGGAGTACGCCAAGGACCCGCGCATGCGGGCCTACCTCGGCATCCGGCGTCGGCTGGCGCCCCTGCTGGACAACAACCGGGACCTGATCGAGCTGTTCACGGCGCTGTTGTTGTCGCTGCCTGGCTCGCCGGTCATGTACTACGGCGACGAGATCGGCATGGGCGACAACATCTGGCTGGAGGACCGCGACTCGGTCCGCACGCCGATGCAGTGGAGCCCCGACCGCAACGCCGGGTTCTCCTCGGCCGACCCCGGCCGCCTCTACCTGCCGGCCGTCATGGACCCGATCTACGGCTTCCAGGCGGTCAACGTGGAGGCCCAGCAGCGCCACGCGGGCTCCCTGCTGCACTTCACCCGCAGCATGCTGGAGATCCGCAAGAACCACCCGGTGTTCGGCCTCGGCGCCTACACCGAAATGTGGTCCTCCAACCCGTGCGTGCTCACGTACGTGCGTGAGGACCGCGACGACGTGATGCTCTGCGTCAACAACCTGTCGAAGTTCCCGCAGCCCGTCGAGCTGGACCTGCGCAGGTTCGAGGGCATGGTGCCGGTCGAGGCCCGCGGCGGGGTGCGCTTCCCGAAGATCGGTGAGCTGCCCTACCTGCTGACCCTGCCGGGCCACGGCTTCTACTGGTTCGCGCTGAAGCCCGGGGACTGAGCACAGTCCCCGAGCGGATCAGCGTGACGTGACGGGCACCTGGGCACGGGCCGCGCGGCGGGCGGGAATGAGCGCCACCGCGAGGGCCGTGCCCACTGCCGTCACCACGGCCACTCCCAGCGTCACCGGCGAGGGCGCGCGGCCGATGCCCGCGCCCACGCCGCTCGTGTGACCCTGCAGGTCGATCAGCCCCACCACCACCGACGCCCCCACCGCCGTGCCGGCGCCGACGCCGAGCACGACCAGCAGGCCCGTGCCGGTCACCAGCGTGGCCATGACCTGACGTGGCGTCAGCCCCATGGCCTTGAGCACGGCCAGGTCGAAGGCGTGGTCGCGCAGGCCGATCGCGCTCGCGGTGAGCAGGTTGGCCAAGCCGATCAGGGCCAGCACGGCGATCAGCGCCACGATCACCACTCTGATGATCGACAGCCGGTCGGCCGGGTTGACCGCGGCCTGCACGTCGAGGTTCTCCCCCGACTCGGCCAGCAGCCTGGCGCGCACCTCCGCCTTGTCGGCGCCCGGCCGCAGGGCCAGCGCGTAGTACTGGGGCGGCACGGAGTCCTTGGCGGCCAGGCTGTCCAGGCCCACCGAGAGCACCTCGCCGTCCAGGTCGGGCTCGACGGTGCGGCCCACGATCCGGACGATCAGCGGCGAGCCGCCCACGGTCAGGCGCACCCGGTCGCCGATCCTGACCCCCAGCAGGTCGAGCAGCCCCTGCCCGGCGACCGCCTCGCCGCGCTCGGCGTAGCCCCTGCCCTCCATCACGGGGAACGGGTAGGGGTCGGTCGAGCTGCCGACCGCCCGCACCCGGACCGACCGGGCCTCGCCCGGGGCCAGGGCGTTCACGTCGCTGCCCGGGTAGACAGCGCGCACGTCGCGGTCGCGTTCGGCGATGCGCTGGGCCTCGGCCGACTCCATCTGCTTGCCGGGACGGACGTACAGGCCGGCGTGCTGGCCGACCTGTTCGGGGTGGCTGAGGAAGTTGTCGAGGGTGGCCCAGACGCCGAGACCGATCGTGATCATCATCATCGGCACGGCCAGGCCGAACGCCGTCAGGAACGCCGGCACGCGCCTGGTGAAGGCGTCGCGGGTGCCCAGGATCAGGGCGGGCGGGAGGCGTACGAGCAGGCCGAGCCGGGCCAACCGGGACAGGTGGCCGCGCGGCGGCGAGGCCGGCACGGCGGGGATCGGCGGCGTGCGCGCCCCCCGCCAGGCGGGCACCCCCACCGCCCCCAGGACGACCAGCGCCGTGCCCGCCACGATGGCCAGCACCGGCACCGGCGCGGCCGAGTACGTGCCGAGCACCACGGCCGTCGCCCCCCAGCCCGCCAGCGCGCCGAGACCGACGCCGAGCAGGCCGAGCGCGCCGTGCTCGACCAGGAGCAGCAGGGCGACCTGGCCGCCGGTGAAGCCCATCGACTTGAGCGTGGCCAGGTCGCGGAGCTGGCCGAGCACCCGGCCGCCGGCGGCGTTGGCCAGCGCGAGCGCCGCCGCGACCATGCCCACCACGCCGAACAGCGCGAGCAGCGTGCCGAGCAGCCGGTTGTCCAGCTCCATCGCGGCCCTGACCTCGCGCCAGGTGTAGACGCGCTGGAGCTTGTCCTCCAGCATCACCACGACGCGCTGGGCCACGACCTGGCTGGCGTCGGGGTCGGACAGGCGCAGCCCGGTGACCCATTCGCTGCGGCCCAGCATGGGCTCGACGCGGTCGAGCGTGGCGGGCAGCACCCAGGCCAGCCCGGGGGTCCATTCGGGGTAGAAGCCCTGGTCGGCGGAGTCGGCGATGCCGCGCACGTACAGGGTGTGGCGCTCGCCGTTGAGCGCGATGACGGTGAACGGCGAGCCGATCGCCAGGCCCAGCGACCTGGCGAAGGAGTGTTCGACGACCACGCCGTCGGGCTGCGAGCCGTCGAGCCACCTGCCCTCGGCCAGCACGGGATGGGCCACCCGGGGCGGCGAGGCGGGCATCGCGCGCAGCGACGCGGGCTCCTTCTTGCCCTCCTGCGCCACGGTGACGGGCGCCGAGCGGTAGGGGCCCGCGGTGCCGGTGACGCCGTCGATGCCGCCCAGGGCGACTTGGGGGTCGTCGTCGGTGTAGACCCAGACGTGGGCGCCGTCGGTCTGGGCCGACAGGCTGCGCCACGGGTTGGTGCCGTCCTCCAGGAGGGTCGCCGCGGTGATCAGGGCGGCCACGATCCCGGCCACGACCAGCACGGTGAGCACCGCCTGGCCCTTCCTGGCCCGCAGGTCGGCCTTGATCCACCGGCTTCCGGCCAGGGTGGTGCTCATCGGAGGTCGATCACCTCGCCGGCGGTGCGGGTGCGGCGGCGGGCGATGCGGCCGTCGTCGACGATCTCGCCGTCGAACAGCGACACCAGCCGGTCGGCCAGGCCCGCCACCCGGGCGTCGTGGGTGACCATGACGATCGTCTGCCCCTCTTTGTGCACGTCGCTGAGCAGGCGCAGCACGTCGCGCGTGTTGCGGCTGTCGAGGTTGCCGGTGGGCTCGTCGGCCAGCAGCAGGCTGGGCTTGTTGGCCAGGGCCCTGGCCAGCGCGACGCGCTGCTGCTCGCCGCCGGAGAGCTGGGCGGGCGAGGCCCCGGCGCGGTCGGCCAGGTTGAGCGCGCCGAGCAGGCTCTCGCGCCGCTCTCGGGCCACTTTGGGCGAGGCCCCGGCCAGCAGCGCGGGCAGCTCGACGTTGTCGCCGACGGTCATGTTGGCGACCAGGTTGAAGAACTGGAAGACGAAGCCGACCTTCTTGCGCCGCAGCAGCGCCCAGGCGCTCTCGGAGAGGGTGTCGACCCGCTGCCCGTCGAGCCAGATCTCGCCGCTGGTGCGCGCGTCGAGGCCGCCGAGCATGTGCACGAGCGTGGACTTGCCCGAGCCGGACGGCCCCATCACCGCGACGAACTCGCCCGGCTCGACCTGGAGGTCCACCCCGCGCACGGCCGGCACCGGCACTGCGCCATCTTGGTAGATTTTGACCAGATTGACCGTTTTTAGGACCGAGCTCATGCCAGATCCTCCTGGCATCGCTCCAGCCAGTCAAGATCGGCCTGAAGGTGCAGCATGGCCCCTTCGATCAGCAGCAGGGCCACCCGGTCGGTGGGCTCGGTACGGGAGAGCAGGTCGTTGAGGTCGCCCATGAGCGACAGGTAGTGGCGGCGCTGGCGACTGATCAGCGCCATTCGGTCGGCGATGCCGGTGAGCGGCGCGAGCACGAGCTTCATGAAGAACTCGTCGCGCACCCGAGGCCCCTCGGTGGGCTCGTCGACCCAGATGGCGAGCAGGTCGCGGCCCTTGGCGGTCAGGTAGTAGACCTTCTTGTTCGGCCGGTTGGACTGTTCGACGTCGACGGCCTTGACCAGACCGTCCTTCTCCAGCCGGCCGAGCGTCACGTATATCTGCCCGATGTTCGGGGAGGGGTAGGCGCTGCCGAACGTCTGTTCAAGGGCCTGTTTGAGCTCGTAGCCGTGGGCCGGTTCCTTGGCCAGGAGCGCCAGCAGGTGAAGCCGCACGCCTCACCTCCCCGCTTTGTGTTACGTGAGCGTTACGTAGGTATCCGTTGACCATCAGATTACAGGTGTGCATAACATGAATGCATCTACCTAACACGTATGTAACCCCGCTGATTGTGGAGGAAACAGAGTGCTGCGCCCGCTTTCGTTCGCTCTGGTCGTCGTGCTGGCGGCCGGATGCACGGTGGCGGGCGACGAGGGCGGCGGCGAGAAGGGGACGGGCGGCACAGGCCCGATCACCTTCGCCACCGGACGCGACACCACGGCGTACCTGCAACCCCTGCTGGACCGCTGGAACCAGGCCCACCCGGCCGAGAAGGTGACGCTGCTGGAGCTGCCCGAGGCCGCCGACGAGCAACGCGCCCAGATGGTGGCCAACCTCCAGGCCCAGAGCAACCGCTACGACGTGCTGGGGCTCGACGTGGTGTGGACCGCCGAGTTCGCGGAGAACGGCTGGATCATCCCCCTGGAGCGCGGGTTGTTCCCGCTCGACAGGTTCCTGCCGCCCGTCGTGGACACGGCCGTCTACAAGGGCAAGCTCTGGGCCGTCCCGTACACCAGCAACGCGGGACTGCTCTACTACCGGACCGATCTCATCAAGAAGCCGCCGCAGACCTGGGCGGAACTTCGCGATAAAGCGCGAGAAGTAACGAAAAAGCGGGACATCGGAGGCTATGCGGCCCAACTCCTGGCCTACGAAGGCTTGACCGTGAACTTCTCCGAGGCAGTGCAGTCGGCGGGCGGGCAGATTCTCAACCACGACGGCACGGAAGTGACCCTCGATCCGGCCAAGGGGAAGATCGCGCTCGACTTCCTGATGCAAGGGCTGCGGGAGCGCTGGATCACCGGCGACTCCCTGACCTTCAAGGAGGAGGAGACCCGGCTGGCCTTCCAGGACGGGAAGCTGGCCTTCGCCCGCAACTGGCCGCACGCCTACGGCCCGGCCAGGGCCAAGCTGGGCGACCGCTTCGCGGTGACCCGGCTGCCCGGACTCAACGGTCAGGGATCCAGCTCCCTCGGCGGGATCAACCTGGCCGTCAGCGCCTACTCCAAGCACCAGCAGACCGCACAGCAGTTCATCCGCTACTTCACCAGTCTGGAGAACGAACGCCGCGTCCTCACCGAGGGCTCCTTCCCGCCCGTGTGGACCGAGCTGTACGACGACCCGGCCCTGATCAAGCGGTTCCCGTACCTGCCGGTGCTCAAGGAGAGCATCCTCGCCGCCAAACCACGGCCGGTGAGCGCCAACTACAACCAGGTGAGCCTGGTGATCGCCAGCTCGGTCGCCAAGGCCCTGGCCGACCCCGAGAACGAGTCCGCCGACGACGTCGCGGCCTCCATGAAGTCAGAACTCGAAGAGATCATCAGAACCCAGTGAGGCAAGCCATGCGTAAAGCCAGTGCAGCAGTAGTCCTGGCAGGGCTCGCGGTAGCCGTCGCCGCCTGCGGCAACGCCCCGACGACGACGACCCCCACCGCCTCGGAGTCGGCGCCGGCCAGTTCCGCCGCCGGCGCCAAGACGCTCGAAGGCGTCAAGCTGGAGGTCGCGGCCAAGTGGACCGGCGCGGAGCAGAAGAACTTCGAGCAGGTGCTCAAGGCCTTCTCCGACAAGACCGGCGCCACCGTCACCTACGCCTCCACGGGTGAGGACACCGGCGCCTACCTCGGCCCGCGCATCCAGGGCAAGAACCCGCCGGACGTCGCGATCCTGCCGCAGCCGGGTCTGGTGCAGCAGTACGCCAAGCAGGACGCGCTCAAGCCGCTGTCCGCCGAGGTCACCCAGGAGATCGACACCAACTACACGCCGTACTGGAAGGAGCTCGGCTCCGCCGACGGCAAGGTGTACGGCGTGCTCATCAAGGCCGCGCACAAGTCGCTGGTCTGGTACCGCTCCGAGGCGTTCGAGGAGGCCGGCGTCCAGGTGCCGACGACCTGGGACGAGCTGATCAAGGCCGGGCAGACCATCGCCGACTCCGGCACCCCGCCCTTCTCCCTCTGCGGCGCCTCCGGCTGGACGCTGACCGACCTGTTCGAGAACGTCTACCTGTCCAGCGCCGGCCCGGAGAACTACGACAAGCTCTCCAAGCACGAGATCCCCTGGACCGACGCCAGCGTCGCCACCGCCCTGGAGAAGATCGCGCAGATCGCGGGCAAGAAGGAGTTCGTGCTCGACGGCGCCTCCGGCGCGCTGCAGACCGACTTCCCGACCTGCGTGACCAAGGTCTACGGCAACAAGAAGGCCGCCATGGTCATCGAGGCCGACTTCGTCGCCACCCAGGCCACCCAGGACGGCGCCAAGGTCGGCGAGGGCGCCAAGTACTTCCCGTTCCCGAAGGCCGGCGACACCGCCCCCGTCGTGCTCGGCGGCGACGTGGCCGTGGTCATGAAGGACTCCCCCGGCGCGATGGCCCTGGTGCAGTTCCTGGCCTCCAAGGAGGGCGGCGAGATCTGGGCCAAGCTCCCCGGCTACCTGTCGCCCAACAAGAACGTCTCCCCCGACAACTACCCCGACGAGCTGACCAAGCAGCTCGGCCAGACGATCGTCTCCGCCGGCGACGCCGTCCGCTACGACATGTCGGACCTGGCCCCGAGCGCCTTCGGCGGCACCGACGGCAAGGGCGAGTGGAAGGTCCTCCAGGACTTCCTGCGCAACCCGAGCGACGTCAAGGGCGCCCAGGAGGCGCTCGAGGCCGAGGCCAAGAAGGCCTGGAAGTAAAGAGGTAAGGCCGTGACCGAACGGTTGGACGGCCCGGCGGCCCCGCCCGCGAAGATCGCGGGCGGGCCCTCCGCAGGACCGGCTGAAACCCCCCGTACGAGACGACGCCTCGGCCCATCGCCGGCGGTCGCCATCGCCTTCCTCCTGCCGGCGGCCCTGCTGCTCGGCGTCTGGGTGGTCTACCCCATCGTCTACTCCATCTTCCGCAGCCTGTTCGACGCCTCGGGCAGCGGGTTCGTGGGGCTGGGCAACTACGCCACGATCTTCAGCGACCAGGGCATGCTGGTCACGATCCGCAACAACCTCATCTGGGTGGTCGTGGCGCCGATCGTGGTCACCACGATCGGCCTGATCTTCGCGGTGCTGACCGAGCGCATCAAGTGGGCGACGGCGTTCAAGCTGATCGTGTTCATGCCGATGGCGGTCTCGCTGATGGCCGCGGGCGTCATCTTCCGCCTGGTGTACGAGGAGAGCCCCGACAAGGGCCTGGCCAACGCCGTGCTCACCACCGTGCACGACACGTTCTCCTCCTCCAAGGGCTACCCCGAGGCCCGGCCGCGCGGCGGCGACGAGTCTCCCGTGACCGAGCAGAACGGCGCGGTCGTCACCAAGGAGCCCGCCCAGGCGGGCAAGCCGGTGCTGATCCCGATCGTCGGCGTCAAGCCGCAGACCATGCCGTCCAACGCCCAGACCGCTCGCGCCCCCTCGGGCGACGGCCTGTCCGGGACCGTCTGGTTCGACTTCACCCAGGGCGGCGGCGGCCAGAGCGGCGCGGTCGACCCGACGGAGAAGGGCCTGCCCGGCATCACCGTCGAGGCGGTCCAGAACGGCAAGGTGGCGGGCACCGCCACCACCGCCGACGACGGCACGTTCCGCTTCGACGGCCTGCCCGCGGGCTCCTACGTCGTGCGGCTGCCGGAGTCGAACTTCCAGGCCAGCTACGGCGGCCTGACCTGGCTCGGCCAGACGCTCATCACGCCGGCGATCATCGGCGCGTTCGTCTGGGTGTGGGCCGGGTTCGCGATGGTGCTGATCGCCGCCGGCCTCGCCGCCATCCCGCGGGACGCCCTGGAGGCCGCCCGCATCGACGGCGCGACCGAGTGGCAGGTGTTCCGGCGGATCACCGTGCCGCTGCTGTCGCCGGTGCTGCTCGTCGTCTTCGTGACGATGATCATCAATACGCTGAAGGTCTTCGACCTGGTCTACATCATCGCGCCGGCCTCGGTTCAGCCGCAGTCGAACGTGGTCGCGCTGGAGATGTGGCGCGTGTCGTTCGGCGGCGGGAACAACCAGGGGCTCGGCAGCGCACTCGCGGTGTTCCTGCTCATCCTGGTCCTCCCCTTCATGATCATGAACATCCGCCGGTTCAGAAGGGAAGACACATGACGACCGCGACCGTGAAGGCGTCTCACCGGCTGGAGTCGGGCGCGCCGCGCAGGGGCGTGGCGAGCAGGATCGTGGACCGCCTCGGCGGCGGGGCCGTCCAGGTGATCATGATCGTGCTCGGCCTGTTCTGGCTGGTGCCGACGCTCGGCCTGCTGGTCGTCTCCCTGCGCACGGTGAAGGTGAACAACGCCGAGGGCTGGTGGACGATCTTCACCAAGCCCGCCGAGCTGACCCTGGCCAACTACAAGAACCTGCTGGCCAGCGGCTTCACCTCGTCGTTCTGGAACACGGTGGCCATCACCGTGCCGACCACGATCCTGGTGATCGGCATCGCGGCCATGGCGGCGTACGCGTTCGCGTGGATGGACTTCCGCGGCCGGGACACGGCGTTCCTGGTCGTGGTGGGCCTGCTGATCGTGCCGATCCAGATCGCGCTGATCCCCGTCGCCGCCTTCTACGGCGGTGTCGGGATCTTCGGCACGATTCCCGGCGTGGTGCTGTTCCACACGGCGTTCGGCCTGCCGTTCGCCATCTTCCTGCTGCGCAACTTCTTCGTCGGCATCCCCGCCTCGCTCCTGGAGGCGGCCAGGATGGACGGCGCACCCGAGTGGAAGATCTTCGCCCAGGTCGTGTTCCCGCTAGGCAAGCCGGCCATCGCCTCGCTGGGGATCTTCCAGTTCCTGTGGGTGTGGAACGACATGCTCATCGCGCTCGTGTTCGCCAACACCGACAACCAGCCGATGACCAAGGCCCTGCAGTCCCAGATGCGGCAGTTCGGATCGAACGTCGACATCCTCTCCTCCGGGGCGTTCCTGTCACTGATCATCCCGCTGGTGCTGTTCTTCGCCTTCCAGCGGTACTTCGTCCAGGGCATGATGGCCGGTTCCGTCAAGTAGGCCATTCCCGGCGGGCGCCCGCCTCCCGAGGGGGGCAGGCGGGCGCCCGTAACACGTCCTTCCGGACCTCCGATGATTGTTCATGAAGCGTCTTCTCGCCCTCGCCGCAGCAGCCTTCATCTCCCTCCCCCTCACCCCCGCCGCCGCGCTCGGCGGCACCCCGGGCTCGCCCGGGGCGGGCGACCCGTACTTCCCCGGCCAGGGGAACGGCGGCTACGACGCCGGCCACTACGACCTCGCCCTCGACTACGAGCCCTCCTCCAACGTCCTGACCGGCGTCGCCACCGTCAACGCCCGCGCCACCCAGGCGCTCAGCCGCTTCGACCTCGACCTGTCCGGCTCGCTGTCCGTACGCTCGGTCACCGTGGACGGCCGGCCCGCCGCCTTCACCCGCAGCGGCGACGAACTGGTCGTCACCCCCGCCGCCGCGCTCGCCTCCGGGCAGGGCTTCTCCGTCGTCGTCCGGTACGACGGCAGACCCACCCACGTCCTCGACCCCGACGGCTCCAGGGACGGCTGGATCAGGACCAGCGACGGCGTCTTCAACGCCAACGAGCCGCAGGGCGCGATGACCTGGTACCCCGGCAACCATCACCTGTCGGACAAGGCGACGTACCGCTTCTCGGTCACCGTGCCCAGCACCAGGGTCGCGGTGGCCAACGGCGACCTGGTGGCCAGGACGTCGGCCGGCGGCCGGACCACTTACGTGTGGGACGCCCGCGAGCCCATGGCCGGCTATCTGACCACCGTGTCGATCGGCAAGTTCCAGCTCACCGACACCAGGTCCGGCGGCTACCGGGTGATCACCGCCGTGGACCCCAAGCTCGCCGGCACGGCGACGGACTTCGCCGCCCGTCACGCCCCCGTCCTGAACTACTTCAGCTCGCTCTTCGGCCCGTACCCCTTCTCCTCCACCGGCGGGATCGTGGACCACGAGCCGAACGTCGGCTACGCCCTGGAGACCCAGACCCGGCCCATCTACCCCGTGGTGCCCGGCGAGTCGCTGCTCGCGCACGAGCTGGCCCACCAGTGGTTCGGCGACTCGGTGACGCCCACTTTATGGCGGGACATCTGGCTGAACGAGGGCTTCGCGACGTACGCGGAATGGCTCTGGCTGGAGAAGATCGGCAACCGTACCGTGCAGACGTCCTTCGACGGCGTCTACGCCAGGCCCGCCGACGACGAGTTCTGGCAGACGCCCACCGCCGACCCCGGCGGCGCCGCCGCGCTCTTCCACGACCCCGTCTACGACCGCGGCGCGGCGACCTTGCACGTCCTGCGCCGGACCGTCGGCGACAACGCGTTCTTCACGATCCTGCGCACCTGGGCGAACGACCACAAGTACGGCAACGCCGACACCGCCGCCTTCGTGGCCCTGTCCGAACGCGTGTCCGGCAGGCAGCTCGACGCCCTCTTCGACGCCTGGCTCTTCCAGCCCGGCAAGCCGTCGTTGTGATCATTCCGGTACGGCCTGCGCGTCCGTTTGGGCGGCAAGCCGTACCAGACCTAGATAAGCTTCACGGCCATGGCCGGTCGTCCTTTGCATGAAGTCGTCGAAGCCGGATGGGCTCAGGCTCTTGAGCCCGTATCCGAGCAGATCTCCTTGATGGGTGAGTTCCTGCGCAACGAGATCGCCGAGGGCAGGCAGTACCTGCCCGCGGGCCCCAACGTCCTGCGCGCGTTCAACCAGCCCTTCGACGACGTCAGGGTGCTGATCGTGGGCCAGGACCCCTACCCCACGCCCGGCCACCCCGTCGGGCTGTCGTTCTCGGTGGCGCCGGAGGTGCGGCCGATACCCGGGAGCCTGCTCAACATCTACAAGGAGATGGAGTCCGACCTCGGCCTCCCCCGCCCCGCCAACGGCGACCTGACCCCGTGGGCCGAGCAGGGCGTGCTGCTGCTCAACAGGGTCCTGACCGTCATGCCCGGCAAGCCCGCCTCCCACCGGGGCAAGGGCTGGGAGCAGGTCACCGAGCAGGCCATCCGCGCCCTCGTGGCCCGCGACAAGCCGATGGTCGCCATCCTGTGGGGCCGCGACGCCCGCAACCTGGCGCCCATGCTCGGCAGCGTGCCGCGCATCGAGTCGGCGCACCCGTCCCCGCTGTCGGCGCGCAGCGGCTTCTTCGGCTCGCGGCCGTTCAGCCGCGCCAATGAGCTGCTCACCCAGCAAGGCGCCGCACCTGTCGAGTGGAAGCTGCCCTAGCATCGTCGCCATGAGTGATGAACCGAAATACCTGCGCCTTACGGTCGAGCTGACCGTGGAGGTGCTCGACGTGAACGCGCTGCAGGCGGCGGCGCTGGCCGAGATCCGGCATCCCGACGCCGACCTCAGCGACGAGGAGCGCTCCGAGCAGGCCGACCTCGTCAACTCCGACGAGACCGGCGCCTCGGCGCTGCAGTGGCTGATCGAGCCGGACCACGTGCTGCAGCTCGTGGACCACATCACCGAGATCGAGCCGCGTGAGGCCGTTCTCGGGGTGGAGCCGTCCGAGGGGCCGAGCGAGGACGAGGACGAGGACCACCACGACCACGACCACGCGTGACCTCTCGCACGTGACGTGACGTACGGCGATCAGCCACGACGCCCCACCCGCGTCGTGGCTCTTCGCCCCGGCTACGATCGTCTCGTCCGGGCTCTTTCCGTTCTCCGAGGGATCTGTCGCCATGATCGTGGCCTTCTCCATCACCCCGCTGGGCGTCGGCGAAGGGGTCGCCGAACCGGTCGCCCGCGCCGTCAAGGTGGTCCGCGAGAGCGGCCTGCCCAACCGCACGGACGCGATGTTCACCACGATCGAGGGCGAGTGGGACGAGGTCATGGACGTCGTCAGGCGCGCGGTGGACGCCGTCGCCGAGGTCGCCCCGAGAGTCAGCCTGGTCCTCAAGGCCGACCTGCGCCCGGGCGTGACGGACGGCATGACCACCAAACTCCAAAGCCTCGAACGCCACCTCCCCTGACCCACCTCACCCACGCAGAGGAACTCTCGGCCGCACCCTCGTACCGCGAAGCCCACGATCTGCGGATGCCGGCTGAGCACGCAGCTGGGCACACGGTGAGGAACCTCCCACAGTCGGACGTGGCGAGGAACCCGTAGGGGCACGCTGCGCGCAACCGTCCCGTCGCGGACACACAGTGGGAAGCCCCGCAGCCGGTACGCAACGCGCATCCCCCATGGCGGGCACAGGGCAGGAAACCTCCCGTGGCGGACACGTGACGAGGAGCCCCGCAGCGGGCACGCAACGCGCAGCCCCTACGGCGGGCACAAGGCAGGAAACCTCCCGTAGCGGGCACATGGTTGGGGCGGGCACCCGGCGCACACCCCCCGGCGGTCACAGGGCTCGGAGCCCCAGTAGCGGGCGCGTGGCGCGGAGCCGCGCAGCGGGCACGCCGCGCGCAGCAGCCCCTGCGGCGGGCACATGGCGCAGAGCCCCCGTAGCGGACACGTAGCCCGGAGCTCTCGTAGCACAGCATGGCGAGTAATCCCGTAGCGGATGCGGGGCGCCGAAGGTTGGATCCAAGCGCCACTGCTCGACCTTCTGGTGATGTCGGCGTTGCGCGGCGTGCGAGCGGGGCGGGCAGCGGCCGCTTGGCCTCGCGCTCAGACGGCGGCGCGCTCCTTTCCGGGAGCGCAGAGCTCCGATGAATGCCGGGATTCGCGATATGTCTTGACCGTCTCCGTAAACGCGACATATCGTGTCGCTTGATCGGAGAACGCGATACTACTCGTGCCCGGAGGTGGAGGCAATGAGACAAGAGCGAGTGCCCGTGCTGGTGGTCGGCGGCGGGTACGCGGGCCTGAGCGCTGCCGCGCTGCTGGCGTGGCGCGAGGTGCCCGTCATTCTGGTCGAGCGGCATCCGAGCACGTCCATCCAGCCCAAGGCGTTCGGCATGGGACCGCGAGCCGTCGAGCTGCTGCGGCCGTTGCCGGGGATCGAGCAGACGTTCGCCGACATCTGGATCGGCATCGGCGACTCCATGCGCATCGCGATCGCCAAGACGCTGGCCGACCCCGATCCGCAGATGATCTTCGAGGACACGGGCGAGTTCGACGCCCTGGCCGACCTCACCCCCGTGCCCCGCGTGGGCGCCCCCCAGTCGGAGGTCGAGCGGGTGCTGCGCGCCTACGCCGACGAGCTCGGCGCCGACCTGCGCTTCTCCACCGAACTGATCTCCCTCGACCAGGACGACGACGGCGTCACCGCCGTGATCCGCGCCGCCGACGGCGAGGAGAGCGTCGTACGGGCCGACTACGTGGTGGCGGCCGACGGCCACCGAAGCTCCCTGCGCGAGCGGCTGGCCGTGCCCACCTCCGGGAGGGGCGACCTGGTGCAGATGCGCTCGATCATGTTCGACGCCGATCTGACCGGCCTGGTGAACGAGCGCGAGGTCATCGTCTGGTACCTCCACAACGACGCGTTCACCGGCGTCATCGTGACCGGCACGGGCGTCGGCGCGCACGTGCTCGGCATCAACCAGACCCCCTCCCCGGACGGCGGCGCGGACACCCTCACCGAGGAACGCTGTGTCGAGCTCATCCGCGCCGGAACCGGCATCCCGGACCTGGACGTGCAGGTGCTGGACACGGCGACGTTCAGCCTGGCGCACGTCGTGGCCGACACCTTCCGCGCCGGACGCGTCTTCTTCGCCGGCGACGCCGCCCACACCATGCCGCCCACCGGCGGCCAGGGCGGCAGCACCGCCCTCCAGGACGGCTGCGACATCGCCTGGCGCCTCTGGCTGGTGCTCAGCGGGCAGGCCGGCCCCGGCTTCCTGGACACCTACGACGCCGAACGCCGCCCGATCGGCGCCCTGACCGCCGACGCCCAGCTCGCCAACCTCAGCGTGCGGATGCCCGTGGACGAGCGCTCCGACTACCCCGAGCCCCTGGAGGACTTCCTGCAGGCGATGCTCGGCTACCGGTACCACTCCGCCGCCGTCCTGGAGGAGCCCGGCGACGACGGCTCGCTCCTGGAGGACCCGCGCGTCCCGAGCGGCCGGCCCGGCAGCCGCGCCCCGCACGTCGTGCTCGACTGGGAGGGGCAGCGCATCTCGACCATCGACCTGTTCGGCTCCGGTTTCGTCCTGCTGGCCGACAAGTGCGGCGGCCAGGTCTGGATGGACGCCGGCCGCGTGGTCAAGGAGCGCCTGGGCGTGCAGCTCACCCGCATCCTGGTGGACGACGAGCTGGTGGACGTGGAGGGCCGCTGGCGGGAGCGGTACGGGGTGCGGGAAGGCGGCGCTGTCCTGGTGCGGCCCGACGGGTACGTGGCCTGGCGCGCCCCTCGCCCCACGCCGGACCCCATGTCCACGCTCGACCAGGCCCTCACCCGGATCCTGCACCGCTGACCACCTGCCTTTCGCCGGACCGGGCCCGATGGCCTTCGCCGGGGTCGTGAAACGTGCGCATGGGCGGGGAGGCACGTACGTGCTCCATGGGTCTGGCCGTCTCGCGGGGGCGGGGGTCAGGCGGCCAGGGCCGGGCGTGCGGGGTGGTCGGCGGAGGTCAGGTCGAGGCTGGCGGCGGCGCACAGCCAGTCGTTGACCGAGCCGGTGAAGCCGGACGGCGGCCCCACCTTGAGACAGGTGAGCCGGCCGCTGCCGGGGGCGGGGCCCACCTTCAGGCGGCGGATGGCGCCCGAGCTATCCGGCTCGCCGAGGTCGGTGAGGTCGGTGAGGTCGGCGAGGTCGGCGTCGCACGGGGTCAGCCGCACGCCGAAGGGCGGGACGCCCCTGAGGGCGCCGGACGGCTGGATCCGCAGGAGGTCGTCGATCTCGTGGCAGTTGGCCAGCGGGTGCACCCGCAGGTGGGCGAGCTGGTCGGCGACCAGGCGATGGGCCACCGATCGGAGGAGGGCGGTCGCGCAGAGGCTGTGGGCGCAGGCGGCGCCGTCGAGGGTGATCTCCGGGAGCGCGAAGCGGCGCAGGCCGCGCGAGGTGACGCGCAGGCAGTCGCAGGCGGCCGTCTCGGACGGGTCCCATGGAGGGCAGGTGGCGTCGTCGCGCATCTGCACGTCCCAGGTGAGCCAGTCGTCGCCGAGGCGGAAGTCTTCCGGCTCGCCCGGCGACCTCGGGCAGGCGGGCACGGCCGAGGCGGTGGACGGGTCGATCAGCAGGCCGTCGCACTGGCGGGCGAGGGCGCGGGCGACGGCTCTGGCTGTCTGGGCGTTGCCGGGCAGGCGGCGTGGAGGCGCGGTGGTGGACACCAGCACGTGTTGCCCGGCCCGACGAATCCGCCGTCGTTCGTCGCCCGTGAGGGTGAGGCCGGCCGGTCGCCAGGGGGCGGGGACATGGGTGACGGTCAGGGACGGCGGG
The DNA here is from genome assembly GCF_044465465.1 of Nonomuraea sp. NPDC049655. NCBI lineage: Bacteria > Bacillati > Actinomycetota > Actinomycetes > Streptosporangiales > Streptosporangiaceae > Nonomuraea > Nonomuraea sp. NPDC049655. The sequence continues at coordinate 465,243 of NZ_JBITLS010000008.1, read as the reverse complement.
GTGTCGAGCGCGTCACGGGCCGCCTTCCGGTACGGCGCGGGGACGCGCCAGGGCACGAAGGTGTCGACGTCGAACGGCAGGTGCTCCACGGCTACGACGAACAGTGAGGTCAGCATGGCGGGGAGCGGCAGAACGATCTTCATGAGGTGCCTCGCCTTCGAAAACGTGGTGAGGCACCCAGGATCCGGAACCGGGCCGGCCGCGGTGCGGCCGAACCCGGTTCTGGGGACGAACCCGCCGACCGGCCCCCACCCTGTGGACAACCACCGGGGAGGCGGAGGCCGGACATTCCGGGGATGGTGCGGGTGATGGCGAAGGTCTGACCAGGAGGCGGAGAGCGTTCCGGTCAGGGGGTGGTGCGGGTGATGGCGAGGGTTTGGCCGGGGAGGCGGAGGCCGTCGGGGCCGGCGGCGACCGGGTCGTCCGAGGCCAGGAGGAGGGTGGCGCCCGCCGGCGGCAACGTCAGCGTCTCCGGGGAGAAGTTGACGCTGACGCACACCGTCCCGCGCCACATGACCAGCCACCTCCCCTCCGGATCGGCCTCCACCCGCACCCGGTCCAGCCGCGGATCCGACAGCTCGGGCAGCGCCTTGCGCAGCGCGATGAGGTCCCGGTACCAGCACAGCAGGGACCAGTTCTCCTCCTCCTTCAGCTCGCTCCAGTCCAGCTTGGAACGGAGGAACGCCTCCTCGTCGGACGGGTTCGGCGCGTCCCAGGCGTACCCGAAGCCGTCGAACTCGCGCTCGCGCCGCGTCCCCTCGCTCTCCCGCAGCTCGGGCTCCACGTGGTCGGAGAAGAACAGGAACGGCGTGCTGGCCCCCCACTCCTCCCCCATGAACAACATCGGCGTGAACGGCGAGGTCAGCAGCAGACCAGCTCCGAGCCTGAGCGCGGACACGGGCAGGCGGTCGCCGCCGGGCCGGTTGCCGATCTGGTCGTGGTTCTGCAGGCAGGCGACCAGCCGGTGGCCGGGCACGCCGGTGAAGGGCTGCCCGTGCGCCCGGTCGCGGAAGCTGGAGTAGCCGCCGTCGTGCAGCACGCCCCGGGTCAGCACCCGGGCCAGCGCCGACGGATCGGCGAAGTCCTCGTAGTAGCCGTGGCTCTCGCCGCTCACGGCGGTGTGCAGGGCGTGGTGGACGTCGTCGTTCCACTGCGCGGTCATCCCGAGGCCGCCGGCCTCCAGCGGGCGCACCATGCGCGGGTCGTTGAGGTCGGACTCGGCGATCAGCGACAGCGGCCGGCCGAGCGAGCAGGCCAGCGCGTCGACCTCCTCCGACAGCTCGGCCAGCAGGTGGCGGGCGCGCCTGTCGTGCAGCGCGTGGACGGCGTCCAGCCGCAGCCCGTCGATGTGGTAGTCGCGCAGCCACTGGACGGCATTGCCGACGAAGTACCGGCGGACCTCGTCGGACCCCGGCCCGTCCAGGTTGACCGCTTCACCCCAATAGCTACCAGCAAAGCCGGAAAAATACGGACCAAAGGGGTGGAGGAAGTTGCCCGACGGCCCCAGGTGGTTGTAGACCACGTCCAGGATGACGCCGATCCCGGCCCGGTGGCACGCGTCCACGAACGACTTCAGCCCGTCGGGCCCGCCGTACGTCTCGTTGACCGCGTAGAGGTCGACGCCGTCGTACCCCCAGTTGCGCCCGCCGGGGACGGGGGCGACCGGCATGATCTCCACGAAGTCCACGCAGAGCTCGACCAGGTGCTCCAGCCGCTCGATCGCCGCGGCGAACGTCCCCTCGCCGGTGAACGTGCCGACGTGCAGCTCGTAGATCACCGAACCGCGCAGGTCGCGGCCCTTCCAGTCGTGGTCGGACCAGGTGAAGCGGTCGTGCTCGTAGACCGCGCTCGGCCCGAACACCCCCTCGGGCTGCCGCCGGGAGCGCGGGTCGGGGTAGGGCCCGCCGCCGTCGAGGACGAAGGCGTACCTCGTGCCGTGGCCGGCCTCGGCGACCTCGGCCCACCACCAGCCTCTCTCCCCCTGGGACATCGGCCGGCGTCCGTCCAGAACGTCGACCTCGACAGCCGTGGCCTTCGGTGCCCAGACCTCAAAGATCATGTCGCTCCAGCAGTGAGACGGGGTACTGATCGAGCAGCCGGGCCAGCGGAACCGTCCCCGAGTGCGGCTCGCCGGTGAGCAGGTCGCGCCAGGATCCGCCGGGCAGCGTCAAGGTGGTGTCGCCCCACACCGAGTGGCCGGCGACCGCGGAGCGGCGCGCGAGGCGTACCGGCAGCCTGGTGGCGACCGCCACCGCCCGCGGGCCTTCGCCCCGGGCGAAGGCGATCGCGTGCTCGGCCGCCTCCCCCTCCGCCCGCAGCGGCAGGTACGGCGCCGCGCCCCCGAGCCGCCTGCGCAGCCGCAACGCCTGCGTCGTGACCAGGAGCTTGGCGGCGTCCCAGGAGGTCTCGGGCTTGCGCGGGTACGTCACGGGCCGCCGGTTGTCCGGATCGACCAGCGAGAAGTCGGTGGTCTCGTTGCCCTGGTACACGTCGGGCACCCCGGGCATCATGAGCTGCACCAGCTTGGCCCCGAGCGAGTTCGACATCGCGAACGGCTCGATGCGCTCGGTGAACTCCTCCACCGGCAGCCGCACGGCGGCCTGCGCGAACTCCCGCAGCCGCCGCTCGTAGCCGGCGTCGGGACGCACCCACGAGATCGCGGTCTTGGCCTCCCGAGCCGCCTTGAGCAGGTAGTCGGTGAAGCGTTCCGCGGAGATCGGCCAGGCGGCCATGAGGTTCTGCCAGGCCAGGTAGTCGAGATGGGGGTCGAAGGAGAGCTCCCGCGACCACTCCGACACCACGGACGCCCACTCCCGCGGCATCTCCGACAACACCGACAACCGGGCCCGCACGTCCTCCGACCGCTTGGTGTCGTGGGTGGACAGGGTCGTCATCGTGTACGGGGACATCTCCCCGCAGAAGTCGTGGAACTCCTCGACCGACACGCCGAACACGTCCGGCTCGCCGCCCACCTCGTTGAGGCACGACAGCGGGAACCACCGGTACAGCGCGGTGTCCTCCACGCCCTTGGCCATGACAGGGCCGCACGTCTGCTGGAAGCGCACGATCGCCTCCGGCGAGCCGTACAGGACCTCCCGGACGAGCGGCCGCACGGCGGGCGAGCACTCCGCGGCGGCCAGCTCGACGATCTCCACCGACTCGGGCGGCGGCTCCTCCCCCGGCACCAGGTACGCCCGGTAGAGCGGCATCGCGGCCAGCAGCTCCGACACCGCGGCGGGTGCGCAGCCGGTGACCCTGGCCAGCCGGTCGATCTCCGCCCCGAAGAACAGGTCGAGCACCTCGCGCTTGGCCTGCGTCATCACCGGACGGTAGTCGTCGGGCTGCCCGGTCAGCTCGCTGAACAGCCGGACCAGCGGCTCCTTGCCCGAGGGGTCGACGAACAGGCCGTTGACCCGGTTGAGCACCTCGTAGCCGGTCGTGCCGTCGCAGGCCCAGTCGGGCTGCAGCCGCTCGGGGCCGATGAGGATCTTCTCCACGACCGTCCAGGGGCCGCCGGTCCGCTCGCGCAGCCGGTCGAGGTAGCCGCGGGGGTCGGCCAGGCCGTCGGGATGGTCGATGCGCAACCCGTCGACCAGGCCCTCGTCGAGCAGCCAGAAGATCACCTCGTGCGTGGCGAAGAACACCGCCGGGTCCTCCACGCGCAGCCCGATCAGCGAGGAGACGTCGAAGAAGCGCCGGTAGCCGGGGCCCTCCCGCCAGTCGACCAGCCGGTAGTGGCCCGGGTGGGGGAAGGCGTGCTCGTGGTAGCGCAGGACGTCGCCGTCGACCACGGGCTCGGTGTCGTCGCCGAGCACCGGCAGCGCCACCTTCCCCTCCACCCACTCGATGTCGAACCAGTTCGCGTACGGCGAGGCGGGCCCGTCCTTGAGCACCGACCAGAACTGGGCGTTCATCGTGTTCATGTGGTTGGGCACGATGTCGATGACGATGCCCAGGTCGTGCGCGGCCAGTTCCTGGGCCATCTCGCGGAAGCCGGTGGCCCCGCCGAACTCCTCCCTGATCCTGGAGTGGTCGACGACGTCGTAGCCGTGCCGCGACCCGGGCGTGGCCTGCAGCACCGGCGACAGGTAGACGTGGCTGACGCCGAGGTCGCGCAGGTAGCCGGCGATCTCGGCGACCTGCGCGAAACCGAAGTCGGGGGTGAGCTGCACCCGGTACGTCGAGGCCGGCCTAGACACGGCGCAGCACCCGCACGCTGCGTCCGGGGACCTCGATCGCCTCGCCCGCGCGCACCATCCGCACGTCGAGCCTGATGGGCATCGCGGTGTCGATCTCGGTGTGCCACATCTCGCCGTAGTCCTGGGGGATCGTGAACTTGATCGTGTCGTGGTGGGCGTTGAACAGCAGCAGGAAGGAGTCGTCCCGGATCGGGCGGCCGCGCCGGTCGGGCTCGGTGATGGCGTCGCCGTTGAGGAAGACGGCCAGCGACTTGGCGTAGCCGACGTTCCAGTCGCTGTCGGTCATCTCCTCCCCGGACGGGGTGAGCCAGGCGATGTCGCTCAGCCCGCGGACCGGCCTGCCGTAGAAGAACCTCCTGCGCCGGAAGACCGGATGCTTCTTCCGCAGCGCCGCGAGCTCCTGGGTGAACTCCAGAAGCAGCCAGTTCTCCCTGATGTCGGACCAGTCGACCCAGGTCAGCTCGTTGTCCTGGCAGTAGCCGTTGTTGTTGCCCTTCTGGGTGCGGCCCAGCTCGTCGCCGTGCGAGAGCATCGGCACGCCCTGCGACAGGAACAACGTAGTGAGGAAGTTACGTTTCTGCTGCTCGCGCAGCGACTCGATGGCCAGGCTCGCCGGGCCCTCCTCGCCGCAGTTCCACGACCGGTTGTCGTCGGTGCCGTCGCGGTTGCCCTCTTTGTTCGCCTCGTTGTGCTTGTCGTTGTACGCGACGAGATCCTGCAGGGTGAAGCCGTCGTGGCAGGTCACGAAGTTGATGGAGGCGGCCGGGCGGCGGCTGTCGTCCTTGTACAGGTCGCTGGACCCGGTGAGGCGGGAGCCGAACTCGGGCAGCGTGGCGGCCTGCCCGCGCCACAGGTCGCGGATCGTGTCGCGGTAGCGGCCGTTCCACTCGGTCCAGCGCGAGGGGAAGTTGCCGACCTGGTAGCCGCCGGGGCCGACGTCCCAGGGCTCGGCGATGAGCTTGACCTGCGACAACACCGGGTCCTGCTGCACCAGGTCGAAGAACGCGCTCAGCCGGTCGACCTCGTGCAGCTCGCGGGCGAGGGTGGAGGCGAGGTCGAAGCGGAACCCGTCGACGTGCATCTCGATGACCCAGTAGCGGAGCGAGTCCATGATCATCTGGAGGACGTGCGGGGAGCGCATGAGCAGGCTGTTGCCCGTGCCGGTGGTGTCGACGTAGTAGCGCTTGTCGTTCTCGACCAGGCGGTAGTAGTTGCTGTTGTCGATGCCCCTGAACCCCAGCGTCGGCCCCAGGTGGTTGCCCTCGGCGGTGTGGTTGTAGACGACGTCGAGGATGACCTCGATGCCCGCCTCGTGCAGGCTGCGCACCATCGCCTTGAACTCCAGCACCTGCCCGCCGCGCTGCCCGGTGCTGGAGTAGCGGTTGTGCGGGGCGAAGAAGCCGATGGAGTTGTAGCCCCAGTAGTTGGACAGGCCGCGCTGCTCCAGGATGTGGTCGGTGACGAACTGGTGCACCGGCATCAGCTCCAGCGCCGTCACGCCGAGCTTGGTGAGGTGGTCGAGGATCTCGGGGTGGCCGAGCGCCGCGTACGTGCCGCGCAGGTGCTTGGGGATCTTGGGATGGCTTATCGTCAGCCCGCGCACGTGGGCCTCGTAGATCACCGTGTCGTGGTACGGCGTCGCCGGCGGCCGGTCGTGCCCCCAGCCGAAGAACGGGTTGATCACGATGGACCGCGGCACGTACGGGGACGAGTCGGCGTCGTTGCGCGTGTCCGGCTGGCCGAACCGGTAGCCGTAGACCGCCTCGTGCCAGTCGACGCCGCCCTCGATCGCCATCGCGTACGGGTCGAGCAGCAGCTTGTTGGGGTTGCAGCGCAGGCCGCGCGCCGGCTCGTACGGCCCGTGCACGCGGTAGCCGTAACGCTGGCCGGGGCCGATGCCCGGCAGGTAGCCGTGCCAGATGAACCCGTCGACCTCCGTGAGCGGCACCCGCGACTCGACGTTGTCCTCGTCGAACAGGCACAGCTCCACCGCCTGGGCGACCTCGGTGTAGAGCGAGAAGTTCGTGCCCGCGCCGTCGTACGTCGCCCCGAGAGGATAGGGGTCTCCAGGCCAGATCTCGATCATCGAGGCTCCCTTGCGGTCTCTCCCATGTTCCGTTCCCCCGGTCCGCCGGACAAGGCCACCCTGTTCCTTCCCACGCGTCCGTCCGGAATACTCCGAAAAATCGAGTGAGCCGCCTCCGGCGGCGCGGTGTCGAAGGCGGCTCACGTGTTCGGCCCGGTGGGGGGTGCGGCGAGGTTCACGGATCCGGTGCGCGGCCCCCGCGCACCGGATCCGCACCCGCGATCGGACGACGCGACGCTGCGTCCCCGATCCCCCGCGATCAGGACGGTCGATCCTCGCTCTGGCAGGAGCGAACGATCGTCGCAGCCGGGCCGACGAGCCCCCGTCGGCCCAGCCTTATGTGACGGACGGCCTCTGGTGAGCCATCACGTCAGGGAATGAACGCGGCATTTCGATCTCTGGTGGTTTGATCAAATCAGCCCCAGGGCATCCCCCTCTCTTACGGCTTGGCTGACTTTTACCCTCCGACACCGGAAACCCACCCCGAATTGGCACTTGCCATAGGAACGTGCCGGTGACGATTACCTACCGCACATGCCTTCGAAACCGAACCCGGGGGTACGCTCCGGGGCAACCGGCCACCGCGCGGGAAGGGAGTGTGCGGCGATGACCATCCCCAACCCGACGCTCCGGCAGCGGCAACTGGCGATGCGCTTACGCGAGCTGCGCAACGAGAAGAACCTCAGCATCGCCGAGGTCGCCCAGCTCCTCCTGTGCTCCCCGGCCAAGATCAGCCGGATCGAGACCGCCCAGCGCGGCGTCAGCCTGCGCGACGTGCGCGACCTGTGCCGCCTGTACGAGGTCTCCGCCGCCGAGTCCGCCCAGCTCATGACGCTGGCCAAGGACGCCAGGCAGAAGGAGTGGTGGCAGTTCTACGACAACCGCGAGCTGCGGCAGATGCTCGGCCTGGAGGCGGAGGCCAGCGCCATCACCGAGTACGAGATCACCACCGTGCCCGGCCTGCTCCAGACCGAGGACTACGCCCGCGCCGTGATCCGCGGCTGGCTGCCCCGCATCGCGCCCGACGTGCTCGACGACCGGGTCAGGGTGCGGATGAAACGCCAGGAGTGGCTGCACCGGCCCGACACCCTGCGCTACTGGGTCCTGCTTGACGAGTCGGTGCTCTACCGGCACGTGAGCAGCCGGCAGACCATGCGTGAGCAGCTCGACCGGCTCATCGAGCTGAGCGAGCTGCCGCACGTCACCATCCAGGTGATCCCGTTCACGGCGGGGGCGCACGTGGGTTTCGACAGCACCTTCCGGCTCATGGAGTTCGACCATGACTCCGGCATCGCCGACACCATTTTCGTGGAACATCAAATGGGCCTTTTCTACCTGGAGGCCGATAAGGTGGTCCGGCGGTTTCGTGAGATCATCGACCATCTGCGGGCCGAGGCCCTGGGCATCCAGGAATCGAAGCGGCGAATTACCGAGATGGCCGCAAACTTCGCTTAGCACTTCGTCACGAGATCATCTCTTTTTTCCGGTCACCTGGCATGATGCCGCCGACACATCGGGACCTCGCTTCCGTGGCAAGTGCCAGGTGCTACTGTTCATCCATTGGGACACTTTCGCTCTCCACGTGAGATCGCCGGTGTCCGACCAACACCGTTCCAGCGCGCCCGGCGAGGTCCGACCGCCGCCGCGCCCATTGTCGATGCACGAGGGGGAGACAATGACGTCCCACCACCCTGACGTCCAGGCGGGTCCGCGGTGGCGGGCCGCGTCGCGCTGCAACAACGGAGAATGCGTCGAGGTCGCGTTGCTGTCCGCCGGCGAGATCGGCGTGCGGGACAACAAGAACCCGGCCGGCCCTGTCCTCACGTTCAGCGCCCGGGAATGGGACGCGTTCCTGCATGGAATACGTCAGTCCGGCTGAGCGCGCGGCGTTTTTTCCGGCGGTCGTCCTCACGGACGCCCGCCTTTTGTTTTGTCCGGCGCCGACGGTTGCACTGCCCCTTTTGTCGCCTGGTCATCCTCTGCTGTCAAGGTAAAATCACCTTCGGCTCAATACCTCTACAGCCGCCTTCAGGAGGTAATGGATGAAACGCCCACCTGCCCTTGACCAGGCACGCTGGCAACGGTGCAACAATGGCGACTGCGTCGAGGTCACCATGCTCGCCGACCGGGTCTGGGTGCGGGGAAGTCAGGACGCCAGCGGTGCCGTCCTGTCGTTCACCACCGACGAGTGGGCCGCGTTCCTCGACGGCGTGCGGCACGGCCACTTCGATCTCGAACGGCTCGCGCCCCAGGTCTGACCGGCCACGACGTTCTCCATCGGGCTCTGTCGGGGGCCATCGGGGTTTCAGGCCGCGGCCCCCGGCAATATGCCGACTCCATGGGCGGTTTCAAGAAGTTCTTACTCCGAGGCAACATCGTCGAGCTGGCCGTCGCCGTCATCGTCGGGGCGACCTTCAGCGGGCTCGTCCAGGCACTGGTCACCGATCTCATCACCCCGCTCATCGGCGCGGTGACCGGCGGCCGGCAGCCGAACTTCGCCGAATACTCCTTCACGATCAACGGCAGCCAGTTCAAGTACGGCGACTTCCTCAACCACCTGCTGACCTTCCTGGTCATCGCGGCGGTCGTCTACTGGCTGGTCGTGGCTCCGATGACGCGGCTGATCCACCTGTTCGACCGCGACAAGGCCGCGACGACCAAGGAGTGCCCCGAGTGCCTGTCCGACATCCCGGCCGAGGCCAGCCGGTGCGCCCATTGCACGGTGGAGCTGGTGCCCCAGTCCGAGAAACCGCGCTGAACCGTACATCACGGACTCTTGACCCCAGTGGCGCGCCGGCACGGTGGACGTTCGGCAAGATGGACCGATGAGCGTTGAGTTGATGGTCTGGGACGAGCCCGTGCCGATCAGCAGGGATCAGGCCCGGACCACGTATCTGGCGGTGAAGCGGAGCGACCCCGTCGAGGGGGACGTGCCCGACGTCGCCAAGGAGCTGCCCGGGCAGGTCACCCTGTACCCCGGGCACGTCCTGGTGACGATGGACCTGGACACGATGGACGAGAGCTCGGCCCAGGTGTTCACCACCGCCCGCGCGCACGGCCTGGTCTGCTACGACCCCCAGCGCGACCTGGTGCACAACGTGGCCCCGCTCGGCGTGTACGAGGGCATGCAGCTGCACACCGGCGACGGGATGGTCGTGCACGACCCCGACCTCGGGCTGGTCCAGGACGTCCTGGCCACCCTGTCGCCGCAGAACCCGTTCGTCGCCCTGGTGAACTTCGGCCGGCACTTCCTCCAGGTCTCCCCCGGCTACGAGCTGGAGTACAAGGAGGGCGCGATGGTCCGCGCGGTGGTGCCCGAGCTGGCCGAGGTGCAGCAGGCCTTCCACGAGTACGCCACCGGCGAGCGCGGCTTCCTCACCCGCCACACCTGGGCTCAGGCGTAGACCTGGGCGAACAGCTCCGGATCGACGTTCCCCCCGGACAGCACGGTCACCGTGCGCCCGGCGGGGACGCGGCCCGACAGCAGGGCGGCCGTGGTCGCCGCGCCGCTGGGCTCGGCCACCAGCCGGGCGGTGCGCGCGATGTGCCGCATGGCCGCCCGCAGCTCGTCCTCCGAGACGGTGACGATGCCTTCGAGGTGCTCGCGCAGGTGGGCGAAGGTCAGCTCGGACACCTGGTTCACGCGCAACCCGTCGGCGATGGTCCGGAACGTGCGGGCGGTCTCCCAGGCGACCACGTGCCCGGCCGCCAGGCTCTCGGCGGCGTCGGCGGCCAGTTCGGGCTCCACGCCGTACACGCGGACGTCGGGCCGCAGCGCCTTGACCGCCGCCGCCACGCCGGCGGCCAGCCCGCCGCCGCTGACCGGCACGAGCACCACCTCGACGTCCGGCAGGTCCTCGACGATCTCCAGCCCGATCGTGCCCTGCCCGGCGATGATCGCGCGGTGGTCGTAGGGCGGCACCAGCGTCAGGCCGCGCTCGCCGGCCAGCCGCTCGGCCGTCACCTCGCGCTGGTCGGGTGGCACGACCACCAGCTCGGCGCCCCACCCCTCGATCGCCGCCGCCTTGACCGCAGGGGTGCCCTCGGGCACGACGACCACGCACGGCACGCCGAACTGCGCCGCCGCGAACGCCAGCGCCTGGCCATGGTTGCCGGAGGAGTGCGTCACGACGCCGGCCGGACGCAGCGCGGCCAGCGCGTTGTAGGCGCCGCGGATCTTGAACGACCCGACCGGCTGCAGGCTCTCGGGCTTCAGCCACGCCTCGCCCATCCTCAGGAGCGGCGTGCGCACCGCGGTTCCGTTGATCCGCCCGGCCGCCGCGCGGATGTCGTCGATCGTCACCAGGTCCATACGGTCACTCTAGGCGCGGACCGGCACAATTCAGCCGGCTCCTGCTCCATGGCAGGATCGCGAGACATGAGAACTCTGTACCCGCCCATCGAACCCTACGAGTCCGGCCTGCTCGACGTGGGTGACGGCAACCAGATCTACTGGGAGGTCTGCGGCAACCCCGACGGAAAGCCGGCCGTCATGCTGCACGGCGGGCCGGGCGCCGGGTGCAGCGCCAACCACCGCCGGCAGTGGAACCCCGAGCTGTACCGCATCGTCCTGTTCGACCAGCGCAACTGCGGGCGCAGCCTGCCGCACGCCAGCACGCCGGGCACGTCGCTGGCCGCCAACACCACCTGGAACCTGGTGGCCGACATGGAACGGCTGCGCGAGCACCTGGGCATCGAGCGGTGGCAGGTGTTCGGCGGGTCGTGGGGCAGCGCGCTGTCGCTGGCCTACGCCCAGACGCACCCCGACCGTACGACCGAGCTGGTGCTGCGCGGCATCTTCACGCTGCGCCCGCACGAGCTGCGCTGGTTCTATCAGGAGGGCGCGAGCTACCTGTTCCCCGACCTGTGGGAGTCGTACCTGGCGCCGATCCCCGTCGAGGAGCGCGGCGACCTCATGGCCGCCTACCGCGCCCGGCTCGAAGGCGACGACGACGCGGTCCGGCTCGCGGCGGCCAAGGCGTGGTCGCAGTGGGAGGGCGCCACGATCACGCTGCTGCCCGACCCGAGCCTGGTGGCGGAGTTCGGCGAGGACAAGATGGCGGTGTCGTTCGCCAGGATCGAGAACCACTACTTCCACCACGGCGGCTGGTTCGAGCCCGAGCAGCTCATCAGGGACGTCGACCGCGTCCGGCACATCCCGGCCGTGATCATCCAGGGCCGCTACGACGCCTGCACGCCCATGGCCACCGCCTGGGACCTGCACAAGGCCTGGCCCGAGGCCGACTTCCAGGTGGTGCACGACGCCGGGCACGCGGCGACCGAGCCCGGCATCGTCGACCGGCTCATCGCGGCGACAGACGGCTTCGCGCGAGCCTGACCGCAGGGGTGACCGCGCCGACCAGCAGCAGCGCGAACAGCGGCGCGAGCACCAGGCCGAGCAGGAAGCCGCCGGCCACGTCGTGCGGGTAGTGCACGCCGACGAACACCCGGGAGAAGCCCATCAGGGCGGCCAGCGGCAGCACCACCCAGGCCAGGGCGCGCCAGACCAGGATGAGCGTGCCCGCCGCCCCGGCGGCGATGACGGTGTGGTTGCTGGGGAAGGACCAGTCCGTGGAGGGCGGGCAGGCCGCGATCGTGGCGATGCCGCCGCGGCACGGCCGGTCCTCCCTGACCAGCAGCTTCACGCCCTCGCTCACGATGTACGCGCCCACCACCCCGGCCGGACCGGCGATGGCGAGCGCGAGGTCGCGGGCGGGGGCCTGGCGGGCCCGCCACCAGCACACGAGGAACAGCGCCGCGAAGATGAACAGGCCGGCGTCCGTGCCGAACTCGGCGAGGGCGTGCAGCCACCCGGGCGTGGTCAGAGCGAAGTCGACGATGTCGCGGTACACAGGCGTCCAATCCGTGAACGGGTAGTGGACACGACCTTATGAACTTTGATCGTCAAATGCTTCGACCGAAAGGGCGATTCCGGTCCTTACCCAAGATACTGGCGCACGAGGAGGGCGCGCCTCTGCTCCAGCTCGCCTTCGGTGATGAGCCCGCGGTCGAACGCCTCGGCGGTGGCGTCCCGCTCGGCCATGTAGTACGCGGCCATGATCTCGCTGCGCAGCGGGGTGAAGCCGCGCTCCACGCAGTCGGAGAAGACGGTGACCTTCTGCTCGACGACGCCGGCGGGGACCGTGCACGTCAGGTCGTGCGCCTTGAGGTGCTGAACCGCTTCACGAAGGGTGACCGGGCCGAGGGACCCGTTGAAACGGGTGTCAAGGGTGATCTTCACTGTTTTTACGCCTCCAACCGTTGCAAACGCATCGACAAAGACCGCGTATTCCCAGTTCAGAGCGGGTAAGGAGGCAAACGTGATCGGAGAGCACGTGATCGTCGGCTACAGCAACGACCCCGGTGGGCGGGACGCCCTCGCGCTCGGGGCCGCCATCACCCGGCTGACCGGGGGCGAGCTCACGGTGGCGTCGATCTATCCCCCGGGCAGCCCGGGGCTGGCCGTCGAGGCCCAGGCCAACCTGGCGCACGCGGGTGAGGAGCTGGGCGTCGTCCCGGCCGAGTACATGGCGTTCGAGAGCCGGGGCACCGGCCGCGGGCTGTCGGTGCTGGCCAGCAGGATCAGGGCCGACCTGATCGTGGTCGGCTCGGCGAGCGGCGGCCAGTACGGCCGCATCGCCGTCGGCAGCACCGCCGACCACCTGCTGCACCTGTCGCCGGAGGCGGTGATGCTGGCGCCCTCGGGCTACGTGCCGCCCGACGAGCCCGCCCGGCTCACCCTGGCCTACGTCCACCGGCCGCAGTGCGACGCGGCGGTCGAGCGGGTGGCCCAGGCGGCGCTGCGGCTCGACGTGCCGCTCCGGCTGATCACGCTCGACCTGCGCACCGAGAACCAGGGCAAGCTGCGCGACGACCTCGCCCTGGCCGTACGGCTGGCCTGGGAGAGCACCGGCATCGAGGCCGAGTCGGAGGTGGCCGAGGGCCACGACGTGCAGGCCGCGCTCAAGGACGTCGAGTGGCTGCCCGGCGAGCTGCTGGTCTGCGCCGCCGGCGAGGACGCCCAGCCCCACCGGGTGTTCCTGGGCGAGCTGGCGATGAAGGTGCTGCGGTCGTCGTCCTGCCCGGTCACCGTGCTGCCGCGGGGGTTCTCCTAAGCTTCTGGGCGTGCGTGTCGCCCGATTGATCGTCGTCGTGGTGCTGGCCTCGCTGGCCGGCGTCTACGTGGTGGCCGGCGCCTGGGGGGCGCTGCCGGTGCTGGCCGTGCAGTGCGCCTTCACGCTGCGGGCCAAGTGGGGGTGGCTGCTCGCCGTCCAGGGTGTGCTGGTCTACGCGGTGACGCTGGGGCAGGGCGCGTCCGTCGCGATCCTGGGCTTCCTCGCCGGGTCGCTGCTGGTGACGCGCTGGTGGGCGCTGGCGCCCGCGGTGGCCTTCAGCGGCGTCGTGATCCACCACTGGCGCAATGCCGGCGACGCGGTCTCCACGACGGACCTCGCGATCACCACGGTGCTGGTGTCGCTGGTCGTGTTCGGCCTGATCCGGCTGGTCGAGCGGGTGGCCGAGATGGAGGCCACCCGTCCCGCGCTGGCCGCGGCGGCGGTGGCCGAGGAGCGGCTGCGCATCGCCGCGGAGCTGAGCGACGGCCTCGGCCGCGGCCTGGCCACGATCGGCGCGGGCGCGCGGCGGGCGCTGGCCGCCCCGCGGGACGCGGCCGGGACGCTCGGCGAGGTGGTCGCGACGGCACGGCTGTCGCTGGCGGACGCGCGCGCCGCGGCGGCCGGCTACCGCGCGATGTCCCTGGCCCCCGAGCTGACCACCGCCCGCGCCCTGCTGGAGGCGGCCGGCGTCGGCGTGGAGGTGCGCGCCGCCCATACCGAGCCGCTGGGCCCGGCGGGCGCGCTGCTCGCCTCGGTGCTGCGCGAGGCGGTCACGGACGTCGCCCGCCGCGGCACCGCCACGGTGTGCGTGATCGAGACCTGGGAGGAGCCGGAACGAGCCCAGGTGCGCCTGCGCGTGGCCGACGACGGCCGCCGCACGGCCGAGGACGACGACGCCGGCGGGCTCACCGGCCCGGCGGGGCTCACCCACCAGGTGGCGGCGGCGGGCGGCACGCTCACCCGCGGCCTGTCCGGCCGGGGCCGGTACACGGTGGAGGCCGTGCTGCCCGCCACGCGTCCGCCCGCGGCGGCCCGGCGCGAGCCGCCCGACGTCTCGGTGGTCCTGCTGGCCGCCGTGCTGGTCGGGTTCAGCGTCAAGGCGCTGCTGCAGATCCCGGCCGGGCTGCTGGCGCCCGCGGTCGCGGCGCTGGCCGTGATCGTGGTCATGCAGCTGCGCTCGGTCACCGGCCGCCACATGGTGGCGCTGGGGGTGATGGCGGCGCTCACCTTCGCCCCGATCCCGGTGTTCGGGCCGATCTGGCTGGGGGCGGCGGGCTTCCTCGCCGGTCCGGTGCTGCTCGCCTTCCGCCCGCGGACGGCCTGGCCCCTGACGGCCGCGATCCTGGCCGCGGTCTGGACGATCGCCTCCCTGTACGAGCTGCCCGGCCGCGTCAACATCACGGTGAGCACGCTCACCACCGGCGTGGTGGTCTACAGCCTCCTGCGCCTGGCCCAGCTGGCCAAGGAGCTGCACGCGGCCAGGGAGAGCCTGGCGCGTTCGGCCGTCGTCGAGGAGCGCCTGCGAGCCGCCCGCGACCTGCACGACCTGCTCGGCCACAGCCTGGCCGCCATCCTGCTCACCTGCGAGCTGGCCCGCCGCCTGCCCGACCCCGTCCGGGAGCTGGAGAACGTCGTCACCATGGCCGAGCACGCCCAGGACGACCTGCGCTCGGTCACCGGCGAGCAGCGCGAGCTGTCCTTCGCCGCCGAGGCCGAGTCGGCCGGGAAGGTGCTGGCGGCGGCCGGGGTCGAGGTCACCCTGCGGCTCGCGCACCCCGAGCTGCCGGCCGAGGTCGAGACCGTGCTCAGCACCGTGCTGCGCGAGGCCGTGACGAACGTCCTGCGCCACAGCGCCGCGCGCGCCTGCGTGATCTCCACCTCCGCGGCCGGCGGCGAGGTCGGGCTGCTCGTCCGCAACGACGGCGCGGGCACGGCGGCCGCCCGTCGCGGCTCGTCCGGGCTGGGCAACCTCACCACCCGCCTGGCCACGCTGGGCGGCCGGCTCACGACCGCCGCCGCGGACGGCTGGTTCCGGCTCGACGCGCGCGCCCCGCTAGATCCAGCCGGCCTCGGTGGCGATGCGCACGGCGTCGGTGCGGTTGCGCGCGTTTAGCTTGGCCACGATGGCCGTCAGGTAGTTGCGCACGGTCCCGGCGGTCAGGTGCAGCCGCCGGGCGATGTCGGGGGCCTCGGCGCCGCCCGCCACCAGCCGCAGCACGTCGGCCTCGCGCGGCGTGAGCGGGTTGTCGGCCAGGTCCCAGGCGGTGACCGCGAGCGACGGGTCGAGCACCCGGCCGCCCCGGGTGACCTCCCTGATCGCCGCGACCAGGTCCTCCGGCGGCGCGGTCTTCAGCAGGAAGCCGTCCACCTGGGCGGTCAGGGCCCGCTTGAGATGGCCGGGTTTGCCGTAGGCGGTGAGCATGAGCGTGCGGCACGAGGGCACCCTGGCCCGGATCTCCGCCGCGGCGGCCAGCCCGTCGAGGGTGCCGGGCATGTCGATGTCCAGCACGGCCACGTCCGGCCGGTGCGCGGCGGCCGACGCCAGGGCCGCGTCACCGGACTCGACCGCGGCCACGATCTCGAAGTCGGCCTCCAGGCCGAGCAGGGTCGCGAGCGCGTGCCTGATCACGGCCTGGTCCTCGGCCAGAAGTACGCGAATCATCGGACATGTCTATCAGTCGGCGCGCAGCACCCGGTCGTACAGGTCCAGGTAGCGGTCGGCCATCACGCCGGGCGAGAAGCGGCGCCGGGCCTCGCGGCGGCACTCCTCCGGATCGATCTCGTCCACCCGCTGGACGTACTCGGCCAGCTCCTCCTCGGTGTCGGCGAGGAAGCCGGTGCGGCCGTGGTCGATGATCTCGGGCAGGCAGCCGCGGCGCAGGCCCACCGGCGGCACCCCGAGCGCCAGGGCCTCGACTACCGCCGTGCCGCCCGGCTCGTCCCACTGGATGGGGAAGAGCGCGGCGCGGGCCGAGGCGTACAGCTCGTCCCTTTCCTGGCCGCCGACCGCGCCGACCCACCTGACCAGGTCGCCGTCGAGGTAGCGGGACACCTGGTCGAGGTGGTAGCGCACGTCGGGGTGGCTGTGCAGCGGGTGGTAGGGGTCCTGCAGGACGACGTCCAGCTCGGCCTGGCTGTCCCGGCCGCAGACCGGCCCGGCCACGACCAGCGGCAGGCCGAGTTTCTGGCAGATCCGGGCGGCCACGTGCTGGCCCTTGAGCCCGCAGATCCGTCCCATGATCACCAGGTGCTCGCCGCGCTCGGCGCGGACGTCCTGGCCGGCCAGCGGCGTGGCCAGGTGGACGGCGCCCAGCGAGGCCGCGCGCAGGGCCTCCGGGGCGCGGGCGAGCTGCGAGTCCGACACCCCGTTGACCGCGATCGAGCGCGGGAAGGCGCCGTAGAACGCCGGGTGTTTGCGCAGGTCCCAGTGGAGGGTGTGGAGGACCGGCGGCCCGCCCAGCGCGGCCAGCACCGCCGGCCCGACGACCTCCACGTGGTCGTGCACGAGGTCGATGTCGTCGCGGCCGCGCAGCTCGGCGGCCACCCGCGCCTGGTGCGCGTGCGCGATCCCCATGACCTGGTTGTACGGCTTCTGCAACTCCGCGAACTGGCCCTCGTCGTAGACGGCGATCAGCTCGTCGACCTCCAGCGTGCTCGACGCCACGGAGGCCAGCACGACCTCGACGCCGCGTTCGCGCAGCGCGGGGACCAGGGTGGCGACCACGTTCTCGATGCCGCCGTAGCCGGGCGGCGGGACCGCCAGCCACGGTCCCGCGTTGATCAACACCTTCACGCGACGTCCTCCTCCAGCATGAGCGAGGCGAGCGGCGGCCGTTCCGCCACTCCCACGTCCACCAGGCCGGCCCGCCCGTCGAGACCGAACTGCAGCAGCGTGTGAGCCGGGGGTACCGAGGACACCACGCGGCCCTGGCGTTCCAGCCGGGACCACGCGGTGAGCATGATCTGCCCGGCCATCCGGCCGAGAGCGTGCACGGACTGGTGGCCGTGCGCGCGGGTGCCCAGGTCCACCTGGGCCATGGCGTCGAGTCCCACCAGTTGGAGGAGGTCGACGAGGAGGCCGAACTCCACGCCGTACTCGGTGACGAAGGGGACCTGTTCCAGCACGTCGCGCCGGGCGGCGTACTCGCCGCCGAGGGGTTGGCGAAAGCCCGCCAGCTCCGGCCAGAACAGGTTGAGCAGGGGCCTGGCCACCAGCTCGGTGACCCGGCCGCCCGCGCCGCGCCGGGGCACGCCGTCCTCGCCCGTGAAGGGCCGTTCGTACGTGGCCTTGACGAACTGGGTGCCCGGGTTCACCAGCAGCGGACCGACCAGCCCCGACACGAAGTGCGCGCCGAAGTTGAGCAGGTCCGAGTCGACGAAGGCGACGATGTCGCCGTGGGAGGCGGCCAGGCCCTTCCACAGCGCCTCCCCCTTGCCCGACAGGCGCGGCAGGTGGGGCAGCACCTCGTTCTGCGCCACGACGCGCGCGCCCGCCGCGCGTGCCCGTTCCGCCGTCGCGTCGGTGGAGTTGGAGTCGACGACGAGGATCTCGTCGACGAGTGGCGCCTGCTCCACCAGTTCACGTCTGATCACGGTGACGATGTCCCCGACCGTGCGCTCTTCGTCGCGCGCCGGCAGGACGACGCTCACCGTTGTGTTGCCCTTGGCCTCGATTAAGGCATCCACCGGCCATTCCGCGGCCGTACTGGAATGCGGGCCGCACCACTCCTGGGCCCTGGCAAAGGCTCGCACATCTGTCTCCATGCAGTCAGCCCCATCTCATAGGGGCACGACCCCTGCCCGATCTATGCGCCTTCGAACATCCTTGTTTGTTAACCCCTAGACGTGGCATATGTCGGGTTGTGTCCCCAATTACCCGTGTCGGCATCATTGGTGCCGGAAATGTCGCCGCTCGCCACGCAGATGTCCTGTCCGGCTTCCCCGATGTGACGATTGCCGGGGTAGCCGACACCGATCTCCACAAGGCTGAGGCGTTGGCCTCCGCGCACGGCGCCCCCGCCTACGGCGACCATGCCGGTCTGCTGGAGGCCGGCGGTCTCGACGCTGTCTACGTCTGTGTGCCTCCTTTCGCGCACGGTAACCCTGAATACGACGTCTTGTCGTACAATCTGCCGATTTTTGTGGAAAAACCCCTTTCTCTCGACCTCAAAACCGCAGAAAACATCGCAGCCGAAATCGACCGGCGCGGGCTGCCGTCCGCCGTCGGCCACCACTGGCGCTACCTCGACATCGTCGACCGGGCCCGGGAGCGGCTCGACGGCCGTCCCGTGCAGCTCGCGCTCGGGCACTGGCTGGACAAGGTCCCGCCGGTCGGCTGGTGGCTGAAGGCGAGCATGTCGGGCGGCCAGATCCTGGAGCAGGCGGTCCACGTCCTGGACCTGGCCAGGCTGCTGGTGGGCGAGGTGTCGATGGTGCACGCCGTACCGGCCGGGAACGCGGTGGACGGCGAGATCGACCGGGCCACGTCGGCCGTCATGAGCTTCGCGGGCGGCGCGACCGGCCTGCTGGCCACCTCCTGCCTGCTGCGCCACAAGCACCGGGTGGGCCTGGAGGTGTGCGCCGACGGCATCGCGCTGGAGCTCAGCGAGACCCGGCTGCTCGTGGACGGCGAGGAGGCCGTCGAGGACGGCGGGCACGCCAAGACCCTCGTGGACCGCGCGTTCATCGACGCGGTGCGCGGGAAGGACGCCGACGTGCGCGCGCCGTACGGCGAAGCCCTGCGAACCCACCGCCTGGCCGTCGCGCTGGCGCGCTCCGCGGCGGAACGGAGGCCGGTGATGCTGGATGACTGAGGCGACGAGCACGATCCTGAGCATCGAGGCGCCCGGCGAGGTGCGCCTGGTCGAGGAGAAGCTGGCCGGCCTGCCCGACGGCGGGTTCATGGTCGCCACCACGCACAGCGGCGTCTCGGCGGGCACCGAGCTGACCTATCTCAAGGGCGCCAACCCCTACCTCACCTCGGCCTGGGACCCGGCGCTAGGGCTGTTCCTGCCGGGCACGCCGTCGGTGGCGTACCCGGTGCGCGGCATCGGCTACATGCAGGTGGGCGTGGTCGCCGAGACCCGTACGCGGGCCGTGGCCGAGGGCGCGCGGGTCGCCATGGCCTACGGCCACCGCACGGCGTACGTGGCCGACCCGATGGCCGACCGGTTCGTCGTGCTGCCCGGCGACCTCGACCCGCTGCTCGGCATCTACGTCGCCCACATGGGCCCGATCTGCGCCAACGGCCTGCTGCACGCGGCCGCCGACCTGCACGGCCCGGCCGTCCAGCACCTGGGCGACGGCGTGCGCGGCCGCCGCGTCGCGGTGGTCGGGGCGGGCGTGGTGGGGCTGCTGACCGCGTCCTTCGCCCTGTCCTGCGGGGCCGCCGAGGTGGTGGTCGTGGACGAGACCCGGGCCAGGCTCGCGGTGGCCGAGGCGATCGGCGCGCAGGTCCTGGCCGCCCCCGACGACGACCCGGCGGTGACGCTGAAGCGCCGCTGGCGGCACGCCCCGGGCGACCGCGGCGCGGACCTGGTCTTCCAGTGCCGCGGTCAACCGCGGGCGCTGGCTCTGGGGCTGCGGCTGCTGCGCCCGCAGGGCACGCTGATCGACCTCGCGTTCTACACCCAGGGCGCCGACGAGGTGCGGCTCGGCGAGGAGTTCCACCACAACGGGCTGGCGCTGCGCTGCGCCCAGATCGGCCGGGTGCCGCGCGGCCTCGCGCACGCCTGGGACCGGGAACGCCTGTCGCACGAGACGATCGGCCTGCTCAGGGAGCGCGGGAGGCTGCTACGCGAGCACCTGGTCACCGACGTCGTCGGCTTCGGGGAGGCTCCCGAACTTCTGACCGATCTCGCGGCCCGACGGCGGCAGGCCGTCCAGGCCGTGCTCAGCCACGACGTCGAGGATGAGAGCCGCTGACCAGCTGAAGTCCCGGCACCCGTGGCCGCGCAGCGTGAACGGGTTGAAGTACTCGCGGAAGCCGGAGTGGGCGACGGCGTGGATCATGCCCTCGGCGAGCAGGTCGGCCAGGTCGGGACGGCGGTCCCGCAGCCCCTGCCAGACCAGCCAGGTCAGGTTGATCCAGCTCGGCCCGCGCCAGTAGCGGGCCGGGTCGAACTCGGCCGTGGCCGGGGCGTGGCTGGGCAGCACGCCGTCCTTGAGTGAGAACTTGTCCAGGGCCGTGCCGATCAGCGCCTCGGCGATCTCCGGCGGCAGCCCGGGAAGCATGAGCGGCACCAGGCCGGCGGCGCTGCCCGAGCGGATCAGCCGGCCGGTGCGCAGGTCGCGGGGGCGGAAGTGGCCGTCCTGGTAGAGGTGGTCGACCATGGCGGCGGTGACGGCGGCGGCCTCGCGCCGGTGGGGGCCGGGATCGTGGCCGCACACCTGCGCGATCTCGGCGAGCGCCGACTCGGCCACGCCGTACGCGGCGTTGAACAGCGGGTCCTCGATCTCGAACGAGCCGGCCCGCCGGTAGCCGCTGTCGCGGTAGGCGCCGGCCAGGGCGACGTACCGCTCGTAGTCGCGGTCGGTGGGGCGCTCGTCGGCGCTGACGGTGTTGAGGTCCCGGCGGACGAAGCCCGTCGCGCCGGTCTCGACCGCCCGCAGCGGAAGGTCCCAGGCCGGGCTGTTGTCCATGCCCGACTCCCACGGGTGGACGATCGAGATCAGGCCCTCGGGCGAGCGGCGGGAGGCGCGCAGGAACTCCTGCTGGGCGACGAGCTTGGGATAGATCCTGGCCAGGAACGCCGGGTCGGGCTCGGCCTGGTGCACCTTCCAGGCGGCCAGCGCGTGCACGGGCGGCTGCACGATGCCGGAGGTCGCCGAGCCGGACGGCGCGCGG
The DNA here is from genome assembly GCF_044465465.1 of Nonomuraea sp. NPDC049655. Classification (NCBI taxonomy): domain Bacteria; kingdom Bacillati; phylum Actinomycetota; class Actinomycetes; order Streptosporangiales; family Streptosporangiaceae; genus Nonomuraea; species Nonomuraea sp. NPDC049655. The sequence continues at coordinate 443,997 of NZ_JBITLS010000008.1, read as the reverse complement.
GCGCCCCAGAACTGCGGGCCGGGGAAGTAGGCGCCCTCGGGCACGACGGGGTTGAACACGATGTGCGGCACCCGGCCGTCGGCCCACTGGGCGCCGAACAGCGACAGCAGCTCCGCCCTGGCCCGCCGCGGCGACCAGCGGGCGTTGCCGATCGCGATGAAGGCGGAGTCCCAGCTCCACTGGTGGGGGTACAGACGGCGGGAGGGAACCGTGTGGCTGCCGTCCCAGTTGGCGACGAGCACGCGTACGGCGTCGCGGAGGATCATAGGAATTTCCTGATGAAGGCCGCCGTCTGCGGGAGCACGATCTCGGGCTCGCCCCGCAGCCGGCATTCGAGGGCGAGGTAGCCGTCGAAGCCGACGGCGTCGAGCGTGGCGAGCTGCGCACCCCAGTCGAGGTGGCCGGTGCCGGGCTGGTTCCTGTTGGACTCGCTGATCTGCATGTGCGCGAGGTACGGGGCCGCCTCCGCCAGGGCCCGGCAGGGGTCGTCCTCCTCGATGTTCATGTGGTAGGTGTCGCCGACGATCCTGATCGAGTCCATCGAGCAGTACGAGACCGCGTCGGCCAGCGTGTTGACCATGTGGTTCTCGTACCGGTTGAGGGGTTCGAGCATGATCAGCACGCCGTTGCGCTGGGCGTGCTCGCCGAGGATGCCGAGCGCCTCGGCCAGCACCTCCCGGTCGTCCGCGGCGGTGCGCGGCGGCTCGAACGGCGGCAGCCGGAGCGAGAACTGGCCCCACGAGGCCGGGGTCATGACGCCGATGCCGCCCAGCTCGGCGATCACCGTGAGCTGCGACCTGAGCTGCTGGATGGCGTCCTTGCGTTTGGCCGGGTCGAAGTCGCCGATGAAGTGCGGCATCTCGACGCACACCGTCGGCATCACGACGCCGTCGGCCAGCGCCCGCTTGAGCTCGGTCAGCCGGCCGGCGAAGTGGAAGTCGCCCTTCCCCCTCAGCTCGATCGCGTCGAACCCGGCCTCCACCGCGAACGCGAACTTCTCCTGCAGGCTGCGGCCGGGCAGAAGCTGCTCCTGGGCGGCGAGCTTCATCGTGACTCCTCGAAGGTGAAGACGAGCTGGAGCACCTCGGACTGGTGCTTGTCGATCAGGTCGAACGCCTCGGCCGCCTGCTCGACCGGCACGAGGTGGGTGACCAGGTCGCCGACCTCGACCTCGCCCCGGTGCACGAGCTCCATGAACGTGCGCTGGAGGCGTTCGACGTCCCAACGGTGGGCCAGCCAGGAGGCGACGCCGCCGATCTGGGAGGAGACGAGCTGCACCTGGTTGTGGTGGAACTCCTCGCCCAGCCGCAGCCCGATGCCGTCGCCCTGGTAGAAGCCGGCCGCGACGACCCGGCCGCCCTTGCGCACGCTCCTGATGGCCTCCTGGAGCCCCAGGTGGTTGCCGCTGAGCTCGATCGCGGTGTCGGCGCCCTCGATGCGCTTGCGCAGGAACTCGGCGACCGACCCCGACCGCACGTCGAACGTCTCGGCGGCGCCGAACTTCCTGGCGAGTTCGAGCCGGTCGGGGATGGCGTCGGCGGCCACCACCCGGGCGCCGCTGAGCACCGCCATGCGGGTGGCGAGCAGGCCGATGACGCCCTGGCCGAAGATCGCGACCTGGTCGCCCAGGTGCACGTCGGCGGCGTGGACGGCGTTGAGCGCGATGGCGCCGACCCGGGCGAAGACGCCCGCCACGGGGTCGGCCCCCGGCGGCAGGATGTGCCCGGCCAGCTTCTCGGCGGGGACGACGGCCTCGGCGCGGTGGCCCCAGATGCCCCACACGAGGCTGCCGACGGGCGGCTCGGCGACGTCGGGGGCCGCCTCCACCACCTCGCCGACCTCCTGGTAGCCCCAGCCGGACAGGGGGTAGGCGTGCGTCTGGCCTTCGAGGAAGAGCCGGCGCTCGGTGTCCCACTTACGGGTGAGGTAGGGATTGGTGCCGCGATATGCGGTCAGCTCGGTGCCCGCGGAGACCCCGGAATAGAGGGTCCGCACCCGGACGGAGCCCGGCACGAGTTGGGCGGGCGACTCCAGGCTGACGCTGACACGGCCTGGCTCTTGGAAGGTGATGACGCGCATACCCCACACTTACGCTTTTTGATCAAACAAAAGTCAGAGATTTAGTGTTTGTTTGCACACCATAGTTGCGCTCGAAACACTCGTAAGTCTACGACTTCCGTCGATCGCGGCCGATGGAATCCAGGTTTCCGGGAGGGCGCGTTCTGGAAAGAGACCTTACCGACATGTCACGCCCTGTCTGTCCACCTGATCCGGAAGCGCCAGAAGTGCTTGCCCGGGCAGCAGCCGGATGACCGAAATGACATCAGACCAGGTCGTTTCGAGGTGGGCGTCCGTGATCGGTTCTGGGGAAGATTTGCCGGAACGCCGAGCAACCTTTTACCGAAGGCCCTGGTGACGGGCGGCGGCGGCACGGCGAGAGAACGGACCGGTCTCGTTCTCGCCTACGCCAGGTGCCTGCCCCTTATCTACGGGTAAGTGCGGCATATCCCCAACCAGAGGAGCGTGCCATGCCGAACCGGGTCACCGCCGTCCTCTCCGTCGCACTGCTGGCCTCGGCCGCCCTCACGGCCTGCGGCGACGGCGGCGAGCAGCAGTCCGGCGCGAACCAGATCACCGTCTGGACCGAGGAGAACCTCGGCGACCGGATGGCTGTGCAGAACCAGATCATCGCCGAGTTCACCAGGAAGACCGGGATCAAGGTGAAGCTGGTCGGCGTCGGGGAGGACCAGTTCAGCCAGACCGTGACGGCCGCCGCCGCCGCGGACGACCTCCCCGACGTCATCGGCGCGCTGCCGCTGGCCTCCGTCCGCGAGCTGGAGGCCAACGACCTGCTGGACACCGAGACGCCGGGCCGGATCGTGGACGGGCTCGGCAGGGACTCCTTCTCGCCGCGCGCGCTCGAACTGGACTCCTCGGGCGGCAGGCTGCTGGCCGTGCCCAGCGACGGGTGGGCGCAGCTCCTGCTCTACCGCAAGGACCTGTTCGACAAGGCCGGGCTGGCGCCGCCGGACACCTACGAGGCGCTGGAGGCGGCGGCGGCGAAGCTGAACGCGGGTGGGGTGGCGGGCATCACGCTGGCGATCGCGCCCAAGGACTCCTTCACCGCGCAGAGCTTCGAGCACGTGGCGCTGGCCAACGGCTGCCAACTGGTCGACAATTCCGGAAATGTCACGCTAGACAGCCCACAGTGCGTGAAAGCCTTCGATTTCTACGCAAAGCTGGCGAAGAACTATTCGGTCAAGGGCAAACAGGACGTCGACTCCACCAGGGCCACGTACTTCTCCGGGAAGGCGGCCATGATGATCTGGTCGTCGTTCATCCTCGACGAGCTGGCGGGGCTGCGTAAGGACGCGCTGCCCAGCTGCCCCGAGTGCCGCGCCGACCCCGAGTGGCTGGCGAAGAACACCGGCGTGGTCACGGCGCTGAAGGGCCCCGGCGCGAGCGCGCCCGCCCAGTACGGCGAGATCGTCTCCTGGGCGGTGCTGCGCGACGCCGCCGCCGATCCGGCCGCCAAGTTCGTCAGGTACATGATGGACGAGGGCTACGAGCGCTGGATCGGGATGGCGCCCGAGGGCAAGTTCCCCACCCGCAAGGGCTTCGCCGACAAGTGGAAGCAGCTGCCCGCGGGCGTGGACGCCAAGAAGCCGCTGTCGGAGGTCTACCCGGCCGACGTGCTCGACGCGCTGCGCAAGAGCCCCGACACCTTCGCCCGCTGGGGCATCCCGCAGGGCCAGGGCAAGCTGGTCGGCGCCACGATGGGCGAGCTGCCCGTGCCCAAGGCCCTGAGCCAGGTGGCCGACGGCTCGCTGACCCCGCAGGCCGCCGCCGTCCAGGCCAAGAAGGACGTGGAGACCATCAAGCGCGGGATCCGGCAATGAGCGCACCCCGCACCCTGCGGCAGCGGGAAGGGCGGGCCGGGCTGGCGTTGATCTCGCCCACGCTGGTCATCACGCTGGTCGTGGTGGTGCTGCCGCTGCTGTGGGCGATCATGCTGGCCTTCCAGGACGTTCGGCTGATCAACATCCGCCGGGCCGGCGTCTTCGGGCACTACACGCTGGAGAACTTCACGTACGTGATCTCCGAGCCGGGCTTCTGGGCGTCGCTGGTCAACACCCTGATCTACACGGTGGCCGGCACGGCGTTGTCGATCGCGATCGGCCTGGTGACCGCGCTCGCCCTGCGCGACCGGTTCCCCGGCCGCACCCTGGTCAGGGCCTCGATCCTGATCCCGTACGTGGCGCCGGTGGTGGCCGTGGCCTTCCTGTGGGAGACCATGCTGAACCCCCAGTACGGCATCGTGAACACCTGGCTGAAGGAGCCGATCGCCTTCCTCACCCAGGCTCAGGGCGACTTCCTGGGGCTGAAGGTGCCGGTCGCGCTGCTCACGGTGATCGCGTTCGAGGCGTGGCGGTACTTCCCGTTCGCGTTCCTGTTCATCCTGGCCCGGCTGCAGGCCCTGCCGGCCGAGCTGGAGGAGGCCGCGGTCGTGGACGGCGCCACCCCCACCCAGCGCTTCCGGCACGTGATCATGCCGCAGCTCTGGCGCATCGTGGCGCTGCTGGCGGTGCTGCGGTTCGTGTTCACCTTCACCAAGTTCGACGACGTCTACCTGCTGACCGGCGGCGGCGCCGGCACCGAGGTGGTCAGCGTGCGCGTCTACAACTTCCTGACCGCCCGCGACGACATCGGCGCCTCGGCCGCGCAGGCGATCGTGCTGGCCGTCGTCCTCGTCGTCCTGCTGGCCGTGTACCTGCGCTTCTTCTCGGGAGGCGACCGTGAGCAGGGATAGGTTCGAGCGCGCGCTGTTCGCGGCGCTGCGGCCCGTGGTCATCGTGTTCCTCTTCGCCGTCACCGGGCTGCCGTTCCTGTACATGGTGACGCTGTCCGTACGGGACATCCAGGAGCTCATCCTGGAGCCCGGCTCGGTGTGGCCGCGGCACTTCACCCTGGACACGTACGTGAACGTGCTGACCACGCAGGGGTTCCTCACGTTCATCAGGAACAGCGCGGTCGTGGCGGTCGCCTCGGTGGCCGCCACGCTGCTGATCTCGATCCCGGGCGCCTACGCCGTCGCGCGGCTGCGCTTCTTCGGCCGGCGGCAGGTGCACTTCCTGTTCCTCGCCGTCTACCTGTTCCCGGCGATCGTGCTGGCCATCCCCCTGTTCGTGCTGTTCACCATGCTGGGCCTCAGGGGATCTCTGGTCGGACTGATCCTGGTTTATATCGCGCAGACCGTGCCCGTCACGGTATACATGCTGCGCAACTACTTCGAGACCGTGCCGCAGAGCGTGGAGGAGGCGGCCGCGATCGACGGCTGCTCGCGGCTGTCGACCATCTGGCGGGTGGTGCTGCCACTGTCCAAGCCCGCGCTCATGGCAACCGGCCTCTACGCGTTCATGATCGCGTGGAACGAGTTCCTGTTCGCCCTGCTGTTCCTCGTGGAGCGGCGGGAGAGCTGGACGGTCTCCCTGGGGCTCTCTCAGCTGGCGGGGAGCATAGAGATCCCCACGACGGTGCTGATGGCAGGATCCGTGGTGCTGACGCTGCCCATCGTGATCGTGTTCTTCGCCAGTGAACGGCTGCTGACGGAGGGCCTCACGGCAGGAGCGGAGAAGGGATAGACATGCTGACGGCAGGGCAGGTCCTCCAGCTCATCCGCGATGGCTCCTGCCGTACCCGCAAAGACCTGATCGAGTTCACCGGCCTGTCCCGGTCGACCGTCACCGACCGGGTCGACCGGCTCATCGCCGCCGGCTACCTGCACGAGTCCGGCGTCGGCGCCTCGGGCGGCGGCCGGCCGCCCTCGGTGCTCGACGTCGACGCCGCCCGGCGGCTGATCCTCGTGGCCGACCTGGGCGCCACCCACGCCAGGGTGGCGCTCACCGACCTCGCCGCCCGTCCGATGGCCGAGGAACGCGCCGAGATGCGCATCGACCGCGGGCCCGAGCCCGTGCTGACGTGGGTGCGCGAGGCGTTCCAGCGCCTGCTGGACAGGGCCGGGCGGCCGGCGGGCGACGTGTGCGGCATCGGGCTCGACCTGCCCGGCTCTGTCGACCACACCCGCGGACGGGTGATCAGGTCGTTCCTGATGCCGGGCTGGGACGACCATCCGATCAGGGAGGCCGTCGGGCGCACGTACGACGTGCCCATCCTGGTGGAGAACGACGCCAACGCGATGGCCCTCGGCGAGTGGTGGTCGTCCTGGCGGGAGACCGACTCGCTGATCCTGGTCAAGGTGTCCACCGGCATCGGCACCGGCATCGTCCTCGACGGGCGGATCTACCGGGGCGTCGAGGAGGCCGCGGGCAACATCGGGCACGTCCGCATCCGGGAGACCGACGACCGGGTGTGCACCTGCGGCTCGCGCGGCTGCGTGGCGTCCCTGGCCAGCGGGCACGCGCTCGCGGCCGACCTGGGCCGGGAGACCAGCCGCGACGTCGTGCGCCTGGTGCAGGCCGGCGACCCGGCGGCGATCGCGCGCGTCCAGGAGGCGGGCCGCACGCTGGGCGTGGTGCTGGCCACCGCGGTCAGCCTGCTCAACCCCGGCGTGCTGGTGCTGGCCGGGGACATGGCCCAGACGGAGGAGCACTACCTGACCGGGATAAGGGAGATCGTCTACCGGCGGAGCCTGCCGTACACGACGCGCAACCTGGAGATCGTCACCAGCAGGCTCGGCGACCGGGCCGGGATCGTGGGCATGGCGGTGATCGTGATGGAGCACGTGCTCTCCCCCGCGGCCGTGGACGCCGCGCTGGCCGCCGTCGGCTGATCAGGCCAGCGCGCGCGGCAGGGCGGTGGCGGCCTCGGTGAGCGAGGGGCCGTACCAGGTCAGCAGGCGGCCGCTGACCAGCGCGCAGTCCAGGCCGGGGAACGCCTCGGGGCCGTCGTCCGCGCTGAAGGCGTAGGGCTCGTCGGGCAGCACGACCAGGTCGGGGCGGTTGCCGGTCAGCTCGGGCAGGGGGATCTTCGGGTAGCGGTCGGGGTGGGCGGCGTACAGGTTGTCCACGCCGAGGTGGCGCAGCACGTCCCCGGTGAAGGTGTCGCGGCCCACGACCATCCAGGGGCGGCGCCAGATCGGGACGATCGCGGTGCGGCGCGGGCCGTCCGCCGGGGCTCCCCACGCCTGGCGGGCCTCCGTCAGCCAGTCCGGGAGGTCCGTCCGGCAGGCGTGCGCGAACATGCGCTCCAGCGAGGCGAACGCCTGCTCCAGCGTCTCGATCCTGGTCACCCACACCGCCACGCCCGCCTCGCGCAGGGCCTCGACGTCGGGTGCGCGGTTCTCCTCGGCGTTGGCCAGGACGACGTCCGGGCGCAGGCGCAGGACGGCGTCGAGGTCGGGGTTCTTGGTGCCCCTGACCCGGGCCACGTCGAGGTCGGCCGGATGCGTGCACCAGTCCGTCGCCCCGACCAGCGCCTCCGGGACGGTCGCCGCCACGGACTCGGTCAGCGACGGCACCAGCGACACGATCCGCCGGACGGTCTGGGGTACCTCCACAGGGATCCCTGTGTCATCGTGGACCACGGCACCACCTTAGGTTGCGTTTTCCTGAAATATGCGTAGCACCACTCTTATGTCGGTATAGATCCGTAGAATCCCGGTAAAGATCGTTAAAACTCTGTGATCGGGGGCTCGACGGTTGGAGCACGAGGCATCGGATTTCGATCCGAACACGCCGAACGTGGCACGGCTCTACGACTACTACCTCGGCGGCAAGGATCACTTCCCGGTCGACCGCGAGGCGGCCGAGCGCATCCTCACGGTGGCGCCCGAGGTACGGGCGGCGGCGCGGGCCAATCGCGCCTTCCTCGGCCGCGCCGTACGCCACCTCGCCGAGTCCGGGATCAGGCAGTTCCTCGACATCGGCACGGGGCTGCCGACCCAGGGGAACGTGCACGAGGTGGCCGCCAAGGTCGCCCCGGGCTCCCGCGTCGTCTACGTCGACCGTGACCCCGTGGTGCTGGTGCACGCCAGGGCGCTGCTCACCGGCCACGGCGAGGACACCACGGTGGTCGAGGGCGACCTGCGCAGCCCGGGCGACATCCTGCGCGACCCGGAGGTGCTGCGGACCATCGACTTCAGCCGGCCGGTCGCCGTGCTGCTGGTGGCGATCATGCACTTCATCGAGGAGTCCGACGATCCCGAGGGCATTCTCAAGACCCTGCGTGAGGCCATGGCGCCGGGTAGTTACCTGGTCATGTCCCACGGCACCAGCGACGCCCGTCCCGACGCGGTCAGCGCGGGCACCGAGGTCTACCGCAACGCCACCGCGCGGCTGGCGCTGCGCAGCCGGGCCAGGATCAGGGAGCTGTTCGAGGGCTTCGAGCTGGTGGAGCCCGGTCTGGTGTGGCTGCCCGAATGGCATCCCGACCAGGCGGACACGATCGACTTCATGGACCGCCCCGAGTCGTCGCTCATCGTGTGCGGCGTGGCCAGGAAGGTCTAGGACGCGCCCATGGACCTCGGCCTCGCCGTCCCGCAGTACGGCAGGTTCGCCGCGCTGGGCAGCGTGACGCGGGTGGCCCGCGAGGCCGAGGCGATGGGCTTCGCCGGCCTGTGGGCGGGCGACCGGCTGCTGACGCCGCTGCGGCCCAAGGACCGCTATCCCGGGGGCGACGGCAGCGTGCCGCAGGCCCATCGGGTGTTCCTCGACCCGTTCGCGGTGCTGGCGGTGGCCGCGTCCGTGACCTCGTCGGTCCGGCTGGGCACCAGCGCGCTCAACGCCTGCTGGTACCCCCCGCCGGTGCTGGCCCGCTCGCTCACCACGATCGACCACCTGAGCGGCGGCCGGCTGGCGGCGGGCCTCGGCCTCGGCTGGTCCTCCGACGAGTACGCCGCCGTCGGCGTGCCCTGGAAGGGCCGGGCCGAACGTTACGAGGCCACCCTCGACGCCCTGGAGGCGATCTGGGGCGCGGACCCCGTGACGTTCGAGCACGAGCTGTGGACGATCGCGCCCAGTCACATCGGCCCCAAGCCCGCCCGCCGCCCGCCGCTGCTGCTGGCCGGGTTCGCCCCGGAGGCGTTGCGCCGGATCGGGCGCAGGGGCGACGGCTGGCTGACGGCCGCGCTGCCCGTGCCCGTGCTCCTGTCGATGTGGGAGACGGTCAGGGAAAGCGCCGAGCAGGCCGGACGCGACCCCGATGCCCTGCGCATGATCCTGCGCTCCAACCCGGTGATCACCCCCGACGGCGCCCCGCCGCGCAGCGGCACGGTGGCCGAGATCGCGGCGTACCTGTCGCAGGCGGCGGAGGCCGGGGTCCACGAGGTCATCCTGGACCTCCAGCACACCGCCGCCGACGACGACCACCTGCTGGAGCTGGCCGCCGACTTCCGTGAACGCCTTCGCGCCGCCTGAGCGGGGCCACTTGAGCGCGGACTGCTTGAGCGCGGGCCGCTTGAGCGCGGGTTACTTGAGCGCGGAGAGCGCGCCCTCGTAGTCGGGCTCCTGGGTGATCTCGGGCACCAGCTCGGAGTAGACCACGTTGTCGTCGGCGTCGATCACGACGACGGCGCGCGCGGCCAGGCCGGCCAGCGGGCCCGACTCCTGGGCCACGCCGTAGTCGGCGAGGAACTCGCGCCCGCGCATGAGCGACAGCATGGTCACCTTGTCCAGGCCCTCGGCGCCGCAGAACCGGTTCTGGGCGAAGGGCAGGTCGGCCGAGACGCAGAGCACGACCGCGTCGGGGTGCTCGGACGCGACCTGGTTGAAGCGGCGCACGGAGGCCGCGCAGACGCCGGTGTCGACGCTCGGGAAGATGTTGAGCACCTTGGTCTTGCCGGCGAAGTCGGCCAGCGTGCGGTCGGACAGGTCGGTGCCGACCAGCTTGAAGGCGGGCGCGGCGTCGCCGGGCTTCGGGAAGGCGCCGCCCACGGTGATCGGGTTGCCCTTGAAAGTGACGTCGGACATGAAAGCCTCCTGATAGCGATGTTCCCCGACCAGCGATCCTAGCGGCGCGATCTCCCCCACGCCGTAGCGGCTCGGGCAGGGCACAGCGGCGGCCCGGAAGCGGCGGCCGCCGCCCGCCGGGCCGTCGTCCGTCGCTGTGCCTAGACGTTGCGCCGGTACTGGCCGCCCGCCTCGAACAGGGCCTCGGTGATCTGGCCGAGCGAGCAGACCCGGGCCGCGTCCATCAGCACCGCGAACGCGTTGCCGTCGGACATCGCGACCTCGCGCAGCCGGGACAGCTCCGCGGGCGCCTGCGACCGGTTGCGCTCGTGGAAGGCGTGCAGGCGGTCGAGCTGCGACTGCTTCTCCTCCTCGGTGCCCCTGGCCAGCTCCAGCTTGTGCGGGTCGGACTGCTCGGCGCCGGGGTTGCGGAAGGTGTTGACGCCGATGATCGGCAGGGATCCGTCGTGCTTGCGCATCTCGTACAGCATCGACTCGTCCTGGATCTTGCCGCGCTGGTAGCCGGTCTCCATCGCGCCGAGCACGCCGCCCCGGTCCGACAGCCGCTCGAACTCGGCCAGCACGGCCTCCTCGACCAGGTCGGTCAGCTCGTCGATGATGAACGAGCCCTGCAGCGGGTTCTCGTTCCTGGCCAGGCCCCACTCGCGGTTGATGATGAGCTGGATCGCCATCGCCCGGCGCACCGAGTCGGCCGACGGGGTGGTGACGGCCTCGTCGAAGGCGTTGGTGTGCAGGCTGTTGCAGTTGTCGTAGATGGCGATCAGGGCCTGCAGGGTGGTGCGGATGTCGTTGAAGGACATCTCCTGGGCGTGCAGCGACCGGCCCGAGGTCTGGATGTGGTACTTGAGCTTCTGGGAGCGCTCGGCCGCGCCGTAACGCTCGCGCATGGCCACCGCCCAGATCCGGCGCGCCACCCGGCCGAGCACGCTGTACTCGGGGTCCATGCCATTGGAGAAGAAGAACGACAGGTTCGGCGCGAAGTCGTCGATCCGCATCCCCCTGGCCAGGTACGCCTCCACGTACGTGAACCCGTTGGCCAGCGTGAACGCGAGCTGGCTGATCGGGTTGGCCCCCGCCTCGGCGATGTGGTAGCCGGAGATGGAGACCGAGTAGAAGTTCCTGACCCCGTTCTGGATGAACCATTCCTGGATGTCGGCCATCATCCGCAACGAGAACTCGGTGGAGAAGATGCAGGTGTTCTGCCCCTGGTCCTCCTTCAGGATGTCGGCCTGGACCGTGCCCCTGACCGTGGCCAGCGTACGGGCGCGCAGGTCGCGGGCCTCCTGCTCGTCGGGCTCGCGGCCCTGCTCGGCGCGGAAGCGGTCGAGGGCCTGGTCGAGCGCGGCGTTGAGGAAGAAGGCCAGGATCGTGGGCGCCGGGCCGTTGATCGTCATGGACACCGACGTGTTGGGCGCCGCCAGGTCGAACCCGTCGTAGAGCACCTTCATGTCGTCGAGCGTGGCGATGGACACGCCCGAGGTGCCGACCTTTCCATAGATGTCGGGACGCAGGTCGGGGTCGTGGCCGTACAGGGTGACCGAGTCGAAGGCGGTGGACAGCCGGGTGGCGGGCTGGCCCTCCGACAGCAGCTTGAAGCGCCGGTTGGTGCGGAACGGGTCGCCCTCGCCGGCGAACATCCTGGTCGGGTCCTCGTCGTCGCGCTTGAACGGGAAGACCCCGGCGGTGAACGGGAACGACCCGGGCAGGTTCTCCGAGCGCAGGAAGCGCAGCAGGTCGCCGTGGTCGCTGAAGCGCGGCAGGGCCACCCGCGGGATGCGGTTGCCGGACAACGTCTCGCGCCAGAGCGGGGTGTGGATCTCCCGGTCGCGGATCTTCACGACCAGCTCGTCGCTGCGGTACGCCTCCTTGATCGCGGGCCAGCCGTCGAGCAGGCGGCGGCTCTCCTCGCTCAGCTCGCCCTCGGCCTGCTCGGCGAGCCCGGCCAGCCGGGCGTCCTCGCCGTCCAGGAGCTCCCGCACGGCGGCGAGCTGCTGACGGCGGCGCGCGACCTCCGCCTGGGCCAGCGTCTCGGCGTGGTAGGTCCGGACGGAGTCGGCGATGTCGGACAGGTAGCGGGCGCGGGCGGGCGGGACGATGGCCGCGGCCGCCTTGGAGGTGCGCTCGGTCACGACGGGCAGCAGCCCCGGCCCGACGTCCTCCAGCAGCAGGCCCTTGAGGTGCTGGTAGAGGGCGGTGACGCCGGCGTCGTTGTAGCGGGCGGCGATCGTGCCGAAGACCGGCATGTCCTCGGGCGACCGGCCGAACGCCTCCCGGTTGCGCACGAGCTGGCGGCGCACGTCGCGCAGGGCGTCCTCGGCGCCGCGGCGCTCGTACTTGTTGATGACGACGGCCTCGGCGAAGTCGAGCATGTCGATCTTCTCCAGCTGGGAGGCGGCGCCGAACTCGGGGGTCATGACGTAGATGGGCACGTCGACGTGCGGGACGATGCCGGCGTCGCCCTGGCCGATGCCGGGGGTCTCCACGATCACCAGGTCGTAGCCGGCCGCGCGGCACGCGGTGACCACGTCGTCGAGGCAGGCCGGGACCTCGTTGGCGGCCCCGCGGGTGGCCAGCGAGCGGAAGTAGGTCTGGGGGCCCAGGCTGTTCATCCTGATGCGGTCGCCGAGCAGCGCGCCGCCGCCGCGCCGGCGGGTGGGGTCGATGGCGAGGATGGCGATGCGCAGTTTGTCGTCGTTGTCCACCCGGAACCGGCGGACCAGCTCGTCGGTGAGCGAGGACTTGCCCGAACCGCCCGTGCCGGTGATGCCGAGCACCCGCGCCGGACGCTCCTGGAGGGCGACCGCCGCCTTCAGCCCCTCGGCCAGCTCGGCGGGGGCGCGGCCGGACTCCATGAAGGTGATCGCGCGGGCCAGCGCCGCCTGGTCGCCCGAGAGCACGGCCTCGACCGACGGCGGGTCGCCGAGCTCGTGGTCGCACTCCTCGATCAGCTTGTTGATCATGCCGGGCAGGCCGTACCGCTGGCCGTCCTCGGGCGAGAAGATGCGCGTGACGCCCCGCTCGTGCAGCAGCTCGATCTCCTCGGGGACGATCACGCCGCCACCGCCGCCGTACACCTTGACGTGGCCCGCGCCGCGCTCGCGCAGCAGCTCGACCAGGTAGGTGAAGAACTCGACGTGGCCGCCCTGGTAGGAGCTGATGGCCACGCCCTGGACGTCCTCCTGGACGGCGGCCGTGACGATCTCGTCCACGGACCGGTTGTGGCCGAGATGGATCACCTCGGCCCCCTGCGTCTGGAGGATGCGCCGCATGATGTTGATCGCCGCGTCATGGCCGTCGAACAGCGCCGCGGCGGTCACGAAACGAACAGGGTACGCCGGAACGTGCACGCCTGATCACTCCTTTGTGAGGGGACCCTCCTGCGAAAGATACTAGGACGTCCAACTATTTCGATAGTAGGACGTCCTCGTAGCTCCTTCCGGTCTGGGTAAGGACTGCCCCAGGGGGTGACGCCGATGCGCGCGTTGACATTCGAGCCGGGCCGGCAGGGGACGCTGGAGGTGGAAGAGGTGCCCGATCCGGAGCCGGGGCCAGGGGAACTGCTCGTTCAGGGGCTGGCCCTGGGGGTCTGCGGCACCGACAGGGAACTGGCGGACGCCGAGTACGGCTGGGCGCCCCCCGGCAGGAGCCGCATGGTCATCGGCCACGAGTCGCTCGGCCGGGTGCTCCAGGTGCCCGACGGGTCCGCCTTCTCCCCCGGCGACCTGGTCGTGGGCGTGGTGCGCCGGCCCGACCCCGAGCCGTGCGGGGCCTGCGCGCGGGGCGAGTTCGACATGTGCCGCAACGGCCGCTACACCGAGCGCGGCATCAAGGAGATCGACGGCTACGCCAGCGAGCGGTGGGCGGTCGAGGCCGGGTACGCCGTGCGCCTGGACCCGTCGCTGGAGAGCGTGGGCATGCTGGTCGAGCCGACGTCCGTGGTGGCCAAGGCGTGGGAGCACATCGAGCGGATCGGCTCGCGCGCCTGGTTCGAGCCGCGCACGGTGCTGGTGACCGGCGCGGGGCCGATCGGGCTGCTGGCGGCGCTGCTGGGCCGGCAGCGCGGGCTGGAGGTGCACGTCCTGGACCGGGCGGCGGGCGGGGCCAAGCCCGCGCTGGTGGCCGACCTGGGGGCGACGTACCACGTGGGCAGCGGCCTGGAGGCCTTCATGGACGCCAAACCGGACATCATCATCGAGGGCACCGGGGTGGGGCAGCTCGTCATGGAGGCGCTGACCTGCACGTCCGCGGCCGGGATCGTCTGCCTGGCCGGGCTCGGCGCGGGCGGGCGCACCCACCGGCTGGACGTCAGCGAGATCAACCGGGACATCGTCCTGGAGAACGACGCGATCTTCGGCACGGTCAACGCCAACCTCCGCCACTTCCGGGACGCCGCCACCGCCCTGGCCCAGGCGGACCGGAGCTGGCTCGAACGCCTGGTCACCCGGCGCGTCCCCCTCACCCAGGCCAAGGACGCCTTCAGCCACGAGCCGGGCGACGTCAAGGTGGTCCTCGACCTGACCTCCTGATCCCCGTGGCTTCAGCTCTTCGGGGTGTAGGGCCTGCGGCGGTTGGCGGGAACACGGCCCGCGCCCGTCCTGCCGTCGCGCGGGGCGGGCACCTCGGGCGCCGCCGCCGGGACGGCGCGGGGCCGGAGCGCGGCGGAGGAGGACGGCCGTGTCTGCGCGGGAGGGCCGGCAGGCGGGGCGGGGGCGGTGCCCACGCGGATTCCGGCGGCCTCGCGCGGCGGCGGCGCGGGGGTCAGCACGGTCACGCGCGGCGCCCATTCCTCGTCGTCCCTCGTCCGGCCGGCGCCGCGGCCCTCTGGCGCGTTCCAGAACCGCAGCCAGCCGAAGCGGCGGTGGACGCCACGACGACGGCCGGTCACACGTAAGGAGAGCACGACGGTCACCAGCACCATCGCGACCAGCAACGCGGGCGGCGTGCCCAGGACGTCGAGCGGCGAGGACCGGCCCGCCTCCGTGCGCGGCGCGGGCACGAACGGCCGCTCGGTCGACCGGATCTCGGTCGCCTGGTCGGCCGCGGCCTTGACCACCCGGGGAAGGCCGTAGCCGACGACCTTGTCGGTGTCCCTGACCTTGCGCTTGAGCCAGACGCGGTCGACGTTGGCCTCGATGGTGTGGATCTTCCTGCCCTCGACCCGTTCCACGATCCCGACGTGGTCGACGCCCTTGTAGCTCTTCCCGCCGCCCCAGTCGAAGAAGACCAGCGCGCCGGGCTCGGGCCGCTGCGCCCAGGCCTTCTGCTTGATGAACCAGGCGGCGTGGGACGGCGTCCAGGCGAACTGCCCGACGTACGGGCCGAGGCCGGTCTTGTCGGCCGCCCAGGCGATGAACATGTCGCACCAGGGCGCGTTGCGGTATTGGGTGTCCTGGACGCGATCCGCGTACCACTGGCCGAATTTGGTGCTCTGGCCGCTCTTCTCCTTGTAACCGAGTTCCTGCCGTACCTGCTTCAGCAGCGCGTCCGCGATCGGGTCCAGGGTGACTCCTCCCCGAAAAACCGACAAATCACGATGGACTGTAGTAGCGCCATCGCGAAATTGCTCGAATCATTCAGAAAGTGTCTATTTATAGGCCCAAATTTCGGCATTGGGACGCATGTGACGGGTGGTGCGTCCCTCGTCAGGCTCCGGCGCCCACGCGGTAGACGCTCACCTCGCCCGCGCCCGGCGCCACCACGTCGGCCACGATCACGGTGACGTTGTCCGGCGAGCCGCCCTCGTTCGCCAGGTCGATGAGCCGCTGGACGGCCGCCGCCGGGTCTGCCACCGTGGTCAGCACCTCGTGCAGGACCTCGGGCCCGAGCACGGTGGTGAGCCCGTCGGAGCAGAGGAGGTAACGATCGTCAGGCTCGGCCTCGCGCAGCGCCATGTCCGGTTCGGCCCTGCCCTCGCTGCCCAGGACGCGCAGCACCATGGACCGCCGGGGGTGCACGGCGGCTTGATCCTCCGTTATCCGCCCTTCGTCCACCATCGACTGCACAAGTGTGTGATCCTTGGTCATCTGATAGAGCGCACCATCACGAAGCAGGTATCCGCGGGAGTCACCCAGATGAGCAAGGGCGAACCGGTAGCCGTCCCACAGCATGGCGGTCACCGTGGTCCCCATCCCCCGGCGGGCGGGGTCGATGTCAGCCAGTTCGACCAGCCTGCGGGCCGCCTCGTGCACGGCGCCCTCCAGGGCCGCCTCCAGGTCCGAGCCGGTCTCGGGAAGCGTGGCATCCAGCTCGCGCATGACGGCGATCGCCGCCGAGCTCGCCAGCTCGCCGGCCGCGTGCCCGCCCATGCCGTCGGCAACCACGAGCAACCGGCCACTCGCATAGCCGGAATCCTCGTTCTGCTCCCTGCGACGGCCCACGTCTGATCCGGCGGCATAGCGGATGTTGTGCTTCATACCCAGCAGTAAATCATTGGTTGAAAGACTTCACAAGCAGATGCGCTGAAGACTCTTGTGAACTACTGTGGCCTCATGAGCCACGACCCGACCGTGAACGCCGGGGACATCGCCCGGCTCGCCGGTGTCGGGCGTGCCGCGGTGAGCAACTGGCGCCGCCGCCACGACGACTTCCCCCAGCCGATCGGCGGAACCGCGAACCAGCCGCTGTTCTCGCTGCGGCAGGTCGAGTCCTGGCTGCGCCGCTATGGGAAGTCCTACCAGGTCTCGCTGGGAGATCGGGTGTGGCAACGCCTGAAAGCCGCCGGCGATCTGCGGCTGGGCCATCTGGTCGCCCAGGCTGGAACGTTGCTGACCAGCGGGAAGAGCGAGCTGGAGCCCGAGCTGGCCGGGCTCGTGTCGGAGCTGGCCGAGCGCCACGGCGCGCTGACGGCCTACGAGTTCCTCTGCGAGCGATACCTGGAGGCCCACTCCCGTCAGCTCTCGGTCACCCGCCACGACGTGGCCGAGCTGATGCTGCGGCTGGTCCGCGCCGAGGGGGCCACCGTCCTCGATCCGGCCTGCGGGGTCGGCACCCTGCTCCTGCCGCCGGCCGCCGCGCTTCCCGCCGCGCTGCCCGGCGGGGCGGAACGGTCCGGAGCCGTTCCCGGCGACCCCGCTCCCGCCGCGGGCGACGACCCGCCGCCGGGCCGGCCCGCCCGGGTGCTCGGGCAGGAGCTCAGCGAGACCTCGGCCGCCATCACCGCCGCCCGCCTGCGGCTGCGCGGCATCGAGGCCGACATCGTGGCCGGCGACTCCATGCGGCTCGACGGCTTCCCCGAGCTCAAGGCCGACGCCGTGGTGTGCGATCCGCCGTTCAACGAGCGGGCCTGGGGTTACGAGGAGCTGACCGGCGACCCGCGCTGGGAGCACGGCCTGCCGCCGCGCGGCGAGCCCGAGCTGGCCTGGGTCCAGCACTGCCTCACCCACGTCCGGCCCGGCGGCCTGGTCGCCGTGCTCATGCCGCCGGCCGCCGCGAGCCGCAAGGCGGGCCGCCGGATCAGGGCCAACCTGCTGCGCGCCGGAGCCCTGCGCGCGGTGGTGGCGCTGCCCGGCTCCGACCTGTGGCTGCTGCGCCGGCCGAGGGCGGGCGAGCGGCCGCCGTCGGAGGTGCTCATCCTCGACGCGACGGCCGACCTGGCGCCGGTCGAGCCCGCCTGGCTGGCCTACCTCGACGACCGCTCCGACCAGACCGTGCGCATCATCGACCTGCTGGCCGACGAGGTCGACATGACCCCGGCCCGCCACCAGCGCCGCGACGACGTCGGCCGGGCCTTCGCGCAGGCCCGCGACCGGTTCCTGGCCGCCGCGGCCGTCCCGCCCGACCTGAAGGTGCTCGACCAGCCGCTCGACCAGCCGTCCACGACGCTGGGCGACCTGATCAAGGAGGGCCTGGTGAGCACGTCCCAGGCGCCGCCCAAGATGGCCGCCGACGGGGGCGACGTGGCCGTGCTCACGGCCGACGACGTGCTGAGCGGCGGCGCGCCCTCCGGCCTGACCACCATGCAGCCCGGCCTGATCGTGATCCGTCCGGGCGACGTGGTGGCCTCCTACTCCGGGGTGCGGGTGATCGCTGAGGGCGGCGCGGTGCTCGGCCCCCACCTGACCCTCTACCGGGTCGACGCCCGCCGGCTCGACCCCGACTTCCTGGCCGGCTTCCTGCGGGCCGCGGGCGGCCGGGTGACCACCGGGTCCAGCAGGTTCGACGTGCGCCGCACCCGCGTGCCGCGGTTGTCGCTGAAGGAGCAGAAGGCGTACGGGGAGGCGTTCAGGCAACTGGCCGTGCTGGAGGACGCGCTGCGCGAGACCTCGACCCTCGGCCGCACGCTGATCAGGCTCGGCCTCGACGGGCTGGCCGACGGCCATCTGCACCCGCAGTCCTGACGGTGTAGTTTTTCCCGAAAGGCTGCGTGGAGGGGCGAATGGTCATCGGCGACCGCTATGAGCTCGACGACCTCCCCCTCGGGCAGGGCGGGATGGGCGCGGTCTACGCGGGGCACGACCGCCACCTCGACCGCAGGGTGGCGGTGAAGCTGCTCAGGCTGCCCAGCGGCCCCGACCACGAGCTGGAACGCCGCTTCATCCGCGAGGCGCGCATCCTGGCCAGGCTGGAGCATCCGGGCGCGCCCGTGCTCTACGACTTCGGCACCCACGAGCAGCGGCTCTACCAGGTGATGCAGTTCATCGAGGGCGTCACCGTGGCCGACGTGGTCAGCGAGCACGGCCCGCTGCCGGTGCCCTGGGCCGCGGCCATCGCGGCGCAGGCGTGCGCGGTGTTGTCGGCGGCCCACGCCCTGGCGATCTGCCACCGCGACCTCAAGCCGACCAACCTCATGCTCTGCCCCGACGGCAGCGTCAAGGTGCTCGACTTCGGGCTGGCGCTGCTGCGGGACGCCGACGTCACCACGTTCACCCGCATCGGCCAGATCCTCGGCACGCCGGCGTACATGGCCCCCGAGCAGATCCAGCACGGCGTGGCCGAGCCGCGCAGCGACCTGTACTCGCTCGGCTGCGTCCTGCACGAGATGCTGACCGGGCGGCAGCTGTTCACCGGGCCGACCGACTACGTGGTGTTCGAGCAGCAGGTCAAGGAGCGTCCGCCGGCCATCCCCGGGCTTCCCGACGAGCTGGGCGCGCTGCTGGCCGAGCTGCTGGAGAAGCAGCCGGAGAACCGTCCGGCCGACGCCGACGAGCTGTACGAGCGGCTGGCCCCCTTCGCCGTCGAGCTGCCGATGCTCCCCGGCTTCCTGACCGAGGCGCCCAGCCCCGGCCGCATGTACGCCCGCATGGTGGGCCGCGTGCTCAGCCGCCGGTCGTAGCGCCCCGGAGCCCGGCGAAGGCGGCGATCAGGGCGTCCCCCAGGCGGTCGCGCCAGCAGTAGCGGTCGTGGCCGCCGTCGAACTCCCGGTAGTCCGCCGCCGCGCCGAGGACGGCCCGCAGCCGCTCGGTCGGGCCGTGCATGTCGTCGTCCTCCAGGCTGCCGAGCTGGAGGTGCACGCGCGGCACCGGGCCCCTGGCCAGCTCGCCCGTCAGCCATTCGGGCTCGGGGCCGTCCGGCCACCAGAACGAGCCCGACTGCGACACCGCCGCCGCGAACCTGCCGGGATGCCGGTGTGCGGCGTAGACGGCGGTGAGCCCGCCGAGGCTCTGACCGGCGATCACGGTGAAGCCGTCGTGGGGCAGGGCGTCCACGAAGCCGGGGTCGCAGGTGAGCCGGGCCGTGCGCTCGGGGCCCGACTCGACCAGCCAGGCCCGCACCGGCGGGATGCGGCCGGCCGCGATGAGGTTGTCGAGGATGACGGGCAGGTCCTCGGTCCACTCCTCGCCGTCGAGCGCGACCAGCGAGCCGACCGGCGGGAGCGCGGGCTCGTACCGGAACCCGGCGGGCTCGCGGACGAGCCGGTGGCGGCGCCGGCCGGGGACCAGCCACGGTGAGGAGGGGGTCGTCTCGGCGATCGAGAAGCCCCGCCACAGGCGGGGGTTGAGCGGGTCGGCGACCTGCGCGCCGTCCACCTGGAGGTGGTAGGAGGCACGCCAGCCGCGCCGCACGCGGAAGGTGCGGCTCCACAGGCCCGGTTCGCGCTCCAGCAGGGCGTCGGCGCCGTCGGGACGCAGCCTGCCGGCCAGGACGCGCACCTCGCGGGCGGGGCCGTGCCACAGGAACGTGACCGTGTCGTGCTCGTCGTCGAGCCGGGTGACGACGGGCGTGACGGTCGCGCCGGGGCGCGGACCCGGCAGGGTCTCGGGCGGAAGGTCGCTCGTCAAGGCGGGCCGCTCCTCAGTCCGGTCGGAGACGTTGCAGCACCCTACCCCACTCGCCCTCGACCGGCTCTGAACGCGCTCTCTTGGTAACACCGATCGTTATGCGGACACCGTTGACAGGGCGGCGTGACGGCCGCGAATCTGGCGAGAGAGCGCTCTCTCACATCCCCCGTTCTCCCCCAGGAGGGTTTCCATGACCCCTCGTGTCCGGCGGCTCGCCCTGCCCGTGCTCACCGCGTCCCTGCTCGCGCTGGCGACGGCCTGCGGTGGCGGCGGCGGCAGCCCCACCACCGAGGCGAGCGCCAAGCCCGGCGAGAAGATCAAGCTGTCCATCGGCCTCTTCGGCGACTTCGGCTTCAAGCCGCTCTACGAGGAGTACAAGAAGACCCACCCGAACATCGAGATCACCGAGGCCGTCACCCAGTTCAACGACCACCACAACAACCTGGTCAAGCGCCTGGCCACGAACGCTGGCGCGGGTGACGTCGAGGCCGTCGAGGTGGGCTACATCAGCACGTTCACCTCCCAGCCCGGCAAGTTCGTCGACCTCAAGCAGTACGGGCTGGACAAGCGCCAGGGCGACTACCTCGACTGGAAGTGGCAGCAGGGCCTCAGCAAGGACGGGCAGCAACTCCTCGGCCTCGGCACCGACGTCGGCGGCCTGGCCATGTGCTACCGCAAGGACCTGTTCAAGAAGGCCGGGCTGCCGAGCGACCGGGCCGCGGTGAGCGCTCTCTGGCCGACCTGGGAGCAGTACATCGAGACCGGCAAGAAGTTCGGCGCCGCGAACGTCGCCGGCGCCAAGTTCGTCGACTCCCCCGGCGAGATCTTCCGCGCCATGGTCAACCAGGCCCCGGTCGGTCTGTACGACGCCCAGGACAAGATCATCGTGGACAGCAACCCCGACGTGAAGAAGGCGTGGGACCTGTCCAACCAGCTCACCCAGGAGGGCCTGACCGCCAAGCTGGCCGCCTTCACCCCGCCGTGGAACACCGGCTTCGCCAAGGGCTCGTTCGCCACGATCATCTGCCCGGCCTGGATGACCGGGTTCATCCAGGAGCAGGCCAAGGACGCCTCCGGCAAGTGGGACATCGCGACCGTGCCGGGCGGTTCGGGCAACAGCGGCGGCTCGCACCTGATGGTGCCCAAGCAGAGCAAGCACCCGAAGGAGGCGGCCGAGCTGATCGACTTCCTGACCTCCAAGGAGAACCAGGCCAAGGTGTTCAAGGAGGAGGGCACGTTCCCGTCGATCCCGTCGCTGTACGACGACCCCTCGATCCAGAACTTCACCAAGCCGTTCTTCGGTGACGCCCCCATCGGCAAGATCTACTCCGACGCCGCCAAGGCGCTCAAGCCGCAGCACCTCGGCCCCAAGGAGGCCGACGTCCGGGTGGCGATCGGCAACGGGCTCGGCCGGGTCGAGCAGGGCAAGCAGACGCCCGACGAGGCGTGGGCACAGGTCCTCCAGGACGTACAGAAGATCAAATGAGTACGCTCCCGCTGTCGGCGCCGGCCCGGCACCGGCGGCGTGGCGTGCGGCACACCCTCGACGTGAGGGTGTCGCCGTACGCCTACGTCGCCCCCTTCTTCCTGCTCTTCTGCGCCTTCGGGCTGTTCCCGCTGATCTACACGGCCTGGGTGAGCCTGCACGACTGGACCCTGCTGTCGGAGGAGCACACGTTCGTCGGCGCGAAGAACTTCCAGACGCTGCTGGCCGACGGCTACTTCTGGAACGCCACCTTCAACACGCTGTCCATCGGCGTGCTGTCCACCGTGCCGCAGTTGCTGCTGGCCGTCTGGCTGGCCCACCTGCTGAACCGGCGGCTGCGCTTCCAGACGCTGCTGCGCATCTCGATGCTGCTGCCCAACGTCACCAGCGTGGTGGCCGTGGTGGTGATCTTCAGCCAGCTCTTCGGCCGCGACTTCGGGCTGATCAACTGGGTGCTGTCGTGGGTCGGAATCGGGAAGATCGACTGGGCGGCCGGCACCGCGACCTCGCACATCGCGCTCTCCGTGATGATCATGTGGCGCTGGACCGGCTACAACGCGCTCATCTTCCTGGCCGCCATGCAGGCCGTACCGCGCGAGCTGTACGAGGCCGCCACCCTCGACGGCGCGAGCAGCTTCACCCAGCTGCGCCGGATCACCATCCCGATGATCCGGCCCACGATCATCTTCGTCGTCATCGTCTCCACGATCGGCGCGATGCAGATCATCGCCGAGCCCCTGCTGTTCGGCCAGAGCAGCGGCGCGGGCGGCGGCGCGGCCAGCGGCGGCCCGGACCGTCAGTACCAGACGCTCGCGCTGTTCGTCTACGAGCAGGGCTTCACCAAGTTCGACTTCGGGTACGCCTCGGCGGCGTCCTGGCTGATGTTCCTGGTCGTGGTGGTCGCCGCCGGGATCAACTTCCTGATCAGCCGCCGGGTGAAGGGCGGCACGACATGAGACTGCGCTACCTGACCCTCATCGCGGTTGCCTTCTTCTCCGCCTTCCCGCTCTACTACAGCGTCGTGGTGGCCTCGCGGCACAACTCGGCGCTGGCCGAGGTCCCGCCGCCGCTGCTGCCCGGCGGGAACTTCCTGGCCAACGTCGCCCGCGTGTTCGACACCGTGCCCTTCGGGCTGGCGCTGCTGAACTCGGTCATCGTGGCGGGCTCGATCGCGGTCGCGGTGATGTTCTTCTCGACGCTGGCCGGGTTCGCCTTCGCCAAGCTGAGGTTCCGGGGCAGGAACGCCATGCTGGTGATCACCGTGGCGACCATGATGGTCCCGGCCCAGCTCGGCATCATCCCGCTCTACCTGCTCATGGTGAAACTGGAGTGGACCGGCACGGACTACGCGCTGATCGTGCCGGCGCTGGTCAACGCGTTCGGGGTGTTCTTCATGACCCAGTACCTGACCCGGGCGCTGCCGGACGAGCTGCTGGAGGCCGGGCGGGTGGACGGGTGCACGACGTGGGGCCTGTTCTGGCACGTCGTGCTGCCCGCCGCGCGGCCGGCGGCGGCCGTGCTCGGCATGCTGACGTTCATGTCGGCGTGGAACGACTACTTCTGGCCGCTGGTCGTGCTGAACCCGGACAACCCGACCGTCCAGGTGGCTCTGTCCACGCTGGCCAGCGGTTACGTCAACGACTACGTGCTGGGCCTGGCGGGCACGGCGGTCGGCGTCCTGCCGCTTGTAGCGGTCTTCGCCCTGTTCGGCAGGCAAATCATCGGTGGAATCATGCAAGGAGCTGTTAAGGGATGAAGTTTCCCGAGGAATTCGTCTGGGGAGCCGCCACGGCCTCCTACCAGATCGAGGGGGCGGTCAAGGAGGACGGGCGCGGCCGCTCGATCTGGGACACCTTCTCCCACACCCCCGGGAAGGTCGCCGGCGGCGACACCGGTGACGTGGCCTGCGACCACTACCACCGCTACAAGGACGACGTCGCGCTGATGCGCGAGCTGCGGCTGCGGGCCTACCGGTTCTCGGTGGCGTGGCCGCGCGTGCAGCCGGAGGGGGCGGGGCCGATCAACCCGCGCGGCCTCGCCTTCTACGACAAGCTCGTAGATGAACTACTGGCCGCCGAAATTTCGCCCTATGTCACGCTTTATCACTGGGATCTTCCCCAAGCCCTCGAAGACCACGGCGGCTGGACGAACCGCGACACGGCCTACCGTTTCGCCGACTACGCCCAGGCCGTGCACGACCGGCTCGGCGACCGGGTGACCCACTGGACGACGCTCAACGAGCCCTGGGTGTCGGCCTTCCTCGGCTACGGCAACGGCGTGCACGCGCCCGGCCGCCGCGACCCGGGCCAGGCCATGCGCGCGGCCCACCACCTGCTGCTCGGCCACGGCCTGGCGGCGCGCCGGCTGCGGGCGGCGGGGGCGCGCAGCATCATGCTCGTGGTCAACTCCGCGCCGGTGCTCACCCCGGCCCAGGTCAACGATCCCACGGCGGTCGCCGGCGAGGCGGACGCGGCCGCCGCCGAACGCGTCCACGCCCTGCTGACCAGGCAGTTCCTCGACCCCGCGGTGCACGGCAGGTACCCGGAGGAGGTCCTCGCGGCGGCGGCGCGCAACGGCGGGACGGCGCACGTCCACGACGGCGACCTGGAGCTGATCAACGCGCCGATCGACCTGGTCGGCGTCAACTACTACAACCCGTGCGTGGTCGAGTCGGGCCCGGGGCTGCCCGCCGACGCCGCCTGGCCCGGCTCCGACGGCGTGCGCTTCACCACGGCGGAGGCCCCGGTCACCGCGATGGGCTGGCCGATCGTGCCCGACGGCCTGTCCCGGCTGCTCGTCCGGCTCTCGAAGGATTATCCGCAGGTCGGGCTCATGGTCACCGAGAACGGCGCGGCCTTCGACGACCTGGTCGAGGACGGCCGGGTGCACGACGACGAGCGCGTGGCGTACCTGGACGGGCATCTGCGCGAGCTGCACCGGGCCGTCGAGGCAGGCGCCGACCTGCGCGGTTACCTGGTGTGGTCGTTGCTGGACAACTTCGAGTGGGCCGAGGGGTACCGGCGCCGGTTCGGCATCGTGCACGTGGACTACGCGACGCAGACCCGGGTGCCCAAGGACAGCGCCCTGTGGTACCGCGACGTGATCAGCAGGAACGGCCTGTAGATTTTTTCCGTGCTCTCCCTCTTGGTGCAGTCATGAGACGCCCGACGCTGGAGGCGGTCGCCGCCCGCGCGGGCGTCTCCCGCGCGACCGCCTCCAGGGTCGTCAACAACCAGACGACCGTCGCGCCGCACATCCGCGACGCCGTGCAGCGCGCGATCGACGAGCTGGGCTACATCCCCAACTCGGCGGCGCGCAGCCTGGTCACCCAGCGCACCGACTCGGTCGCGCTGGTCGTCAGCGAGCCGGGCACCCGGGTCTTCTCCGAGGACCCGATGTTCTCCACGGCGATCAGGTCGGCCAGCTACGAGCTGGAGGCGGTCAACAAGCAGGTCGTGCTGATGCTGGCCTCCTCGCCCAAGAGCCACGCCCGGGTGGAGCGGTACATCTCGGGCGGTCACGTCGACGGCGTCATGCTGATCTCCATGCACGGCGCCGACCCGCTGCCGGCCGCGCTGTCGCGCCTGCGCGTGCCCGTGGTCTCCTACGGGCGACCGGCCGTGCCGGTCGACATCCCGTTCGTCGACAACGACAACGTGGGCGGGGCCGAGGCGGGCGTCCGGCACCTGGTCGAGTCCGGGCGGCGCAGGATCGCCACCATCGCCGGCCCGCAGGACATGATCGCCGGCCAGGACCGCCTGACCGGCTACCGCAACGTGCTGCGCGACTCCGACCGCCGCTCGATCGTGGCCGTGGGCGACTTCACCCGGGAGTCGGGCGCGATCGCGATGCGCCAGCTCCTCGGCGACGACCCCGCGCTCGACGCCGTGTTCGTGGGCAACGACCTGATGGCGGTCGGCGCGCTGCAGGCGCTGCGCCAGGCCGGGCGGCGGGTGCCCGACGACGTCGCGGTGGTGGGGTTCGACGACATCGAGGCGGCCAAGTACACCGAGCCGCCGCTCACCACGCTGCGCCATCCGATCGCCGAGCAGGCGGCGGCCATGGTCCGGCTGCTGCTCGGCCTGTTCGAGGGCGGCTCGCGGGAGCCGGTGATCCTGCCGACCGAGCTGGTGGTCCGTGAGTCGGCCTGAGCCCGCCCGAACCGCCCGGGTGATCTCCGCCGGCGAGGCCGTGGCCGCCGCCGTCGCGGTGGCCGAGGCGCACGGCGTCACGGTGCGCGAGCCCGTCGTGCTGAAGGACTCCTACAACCTGCGGATCCACCTGCGGCCGGCGCCGGTCGTGGCGCGGGTGCCCACGGTCACCGCGCTCGCCCGGCTCCGGCCCGAGGAGGCGATGCGGCGCGAGCTGGCGGTCGTGTCGTTCCTGCACGAGCTGGGGGTGCCGGTCGTGCCGCCGAGCGATCTGCTGCCCGCGCGGGTGCACGAGCGCGGCGGGGCGCTGGTGTCGTTCTGGCGGCACGTCGAGCACGACGGGTCGGGGCCGGTGACGCCCGAGGTGTTCGGGCGGGCGCTGCGCGAGCTGCACGAGGCGCTGCGCGGCTATCCCGGCGTGCTGCCGCGCCTCGGGCCGGTCCTCGACGAGACCGGGCACCTGCTCCGGGTGCTCTCCGCCGACCTGGAGCCGGCGGTGTCGGCCCGGCTCGCCGAGGCCCGCGCCGGGCTGGCGGCCCGGCTGCCGGACGGGGGGCAGGCCGTGCACGGCGACGCCCATCCGGGCAACCTGCTGGTCACGCCCGCCGGCCTGCTGTGGAACGACTTCGAGGAGACCACGTACGGGCCCGTGGGCTGGGACCTGGCCTGCCTGCTCGGCACCGTGCGGCTCGACGGCCGCGCGGCCGTGCGCGCCTACGGCGCCGACCCCGGTGACCCGGCCCTGGCGGTGTTCGCCGAGGCGCGGGCCCTGCAGGCCGTCCTGTGGACGCTGGTCAGGGCGCGGCGCTTCCCCGAGGAGCGGGCCGCCGCCCGCGCCGTCCTCGACGGCTGGCTACGCGACCCCGGCGCCCGCTGACCCGCCCGTTCTCAGGCCCGTTCTCAGGCCCGTTCCCAGACCCGGTCTCAGGCCCGTTTCAGACCGGCACGACGCCCTGCGCCGGGCCGAGGAAGTAGCCGCCGGTGGCGTCGAGCACGTGGCCGGTGATCCACCGGGCGTCCGGCCGGGCCAGCAGCGCCACGGCGTCGGCGATGTCCTCAGGACGGCCGATGCGACCGAGCGCGGTGACCTCGGTGACGCGCCGCTCGGCGACGCCGTCGTGGTCCTCGCGCAGCCAGGCGTTCATGTCGGTCTCGGTGACGCCCGGGGAGACGGTGTTCACGGTGATGCCGCGCGGGCCGAGCAGCGGGGCCAGGGTGAAGCCGAGCGTGTCCAGCGCGCCCTTGGTCATCGAGTACACGACGTCGGGCAGCGCGATGCGCACGACCGCCGAGGACACGTTGATGATCCGGCCGCCGTCGTTCAGCAGCGGCAGCGCCCGTTCGATGACGAAGTACGGCGCCCGCACGTTCACCGCGAACACCCGGTCGAACTGCTCGGGCGTGACCGAGTTCAGCACTCCGCCCAGGATGGCGGCGTTGTTCACCACGATGTCCAGCCGGTCGTCGCGCAGGCCGTCGAACAGGGCGTCCACGCCGTCCTCGAAGGCGGCCTTGACCGCGTACGCCTGTCCGCCGGCGTTCTCGATCTCGGCGACCGTCTCCTTCGCCAGGTCGTCGTTGGTGGCGTAATGGACGATCACCCGGGCGCCGCCGGCGGCCAGGCGGCGCGCCACGGCCCGTCCGATGCCGCGCGAGGCCCCCGTGACCAGCGCGGTCCTGCCTGCGAACTCACTCATGACGTGCTCCTTCATCGGTGGAGCTCCATCGTGCGGCGGGGACGTCACGGGCGTCCAAGACCGGCTGTTATAGCTTCTTGCTATGGATGCCCATATCCGGGATCTGCGGTATTTCGTGGCGGTCGCGGAGGAGTTGAGCTTCACGCGGGCGGCCACCGAACGGCTGTTCATCTCCCAGCCCTCGCTGAGCAGGCAGATCAGGCAGCTTGAGCTGTCCATGCGGGCCAGGCTGTTCGACCGCGACCGGCGGACCGTCGCGCTGACCGACGCCGGGGCCGCGCTGCTGCCGCTGGCCCGGCAGATCATCGAGCAGTGGGAGGACGCGCGGCGCGCGGTGGCCTCGGCGCGCGAGGAGCGCACGCTGACCGTGGGGTTCCAGACGCGGATCGGGCGGGGGCTGGTGCCGTCCATCGTGGAGGCGCTGCCGGGGTGGGAGCTGCGCTTCCGCCAGATCAGCTGGGCCGACCCGACCGTGGGGCTGGGCGACGGGCAGGTGGACGTCGCGGTCGCCTGGCTGCCCGTCCCCGGCGACGGCGTCTACGACTGGACGGTGGTGAGCACCGAGGAGCGGTGGGTGGCGCTGCCCGCCGGGCACCCGCTGGCCGGGCGGGCGGAGGTCGGGATGGCCGAGCTGGCCGGCGAGCCGTTCGTCGCGCTGCCGCGCACGGCGGGGCCGATGCGGGACTTCTGGCTGGCCGCCGACCGGCGCACCGGCCCGGCGCTGGTCGGGGCGGAGGCGGAGACGGCGGAGGAGGCGTTCGAGGTGGTGGCGTCCGGGCGGGCCGTCGCGCTGGTCTCGGCCGGGAACGCCGAGCTCTACCGGCGCGACGACGTGGTGGCGCGGCCGGTGACCGGGCTGCCGCCGAGCAGGCTGGCCATCGTCTGGCGCACCGACGACCGCAGGCCGTCGGTGCGCGCGCTGGTACGGGAGTTCGTCCGCTGCCTGTGCCCGTGACACGGCGCCCAGGGTCAGGCCGGGATGGTGGCGCGGGCCTCCTCGACGTGGGCGGCGACGCGGTCGGCGCCGCACGACTCGGCCAGGGCGCGGGCCTCGTCGGCGAGCGCCAGGGCCTCGTCGTGCCGCCCCTGGGCGACCGCGATGTGGATCAGCCCGACCTGGTTGGACGCGACCCCGGCCGGCGACCCCAGCTCCCGGCGCAGCTGTGACGACTCCGTCAGCCTCTCGCGCGCCTCGTCGAGCCGCCCGGACCGGTGGGCCGCGATCCCCTGGTGCCTGAGCACCTCGGCGAGCGTGACCAGGTCCCCCGTCTCGGCGGCCAGTTCCCCGGCACGCCGGAGCAGGGCAGCGCGCGGTCGAGATCGCCTGCGACGACCTGGTGGTAACAGCCCTCCCAGAACGCCGACTCCCCCTCCCCGCGCCGGTCGCCGACCGCTTTGAACAGCGCGCCGGCCCGCTCGAACAGCGGCAGCTCGCGCGGGTCCGCCTCGCCGCCCTGCACGAAGCGCACGTGCAGGACCCGGCCCCTGGCCAGGCACAACGCGGCCTCGACCGCGTCCAGTTCACGGTCGGACGCGGCGAGCGCGGCGTCGTCACCTGCGTAGATCCCGCGTTCGTAGAGCCCTTTGGCCCGCTCGATCCACATTCGCCCGAATGTACGGGAAGTCGACGCCGTGACCAAGGGTGTTCACGGCGGCTCCGGTCAGCCGCGGGCCCGCGCCGTCGAGGCCCTGACCACCAGCTCCGGCTCGAACAGCAGCTCGTCGGCGGGCACCACGGCCTTGTCGATCTGGGCCACCAGCAGGTCGACGGCGGCCCGGCCCATCGCGTCGATCGGCTGGCGGACCGTGGTCAGCGGCGGCTCGGTGCAGTTCATCAGCGCCGAGTCGTCGAAGCCGATGACCGAGACGTCCCCCGGCACGGTCAGGCCGGCCCGCCTGGCCGCCCTGACCGTGCCGAGCGCGAGCAGGTCGCTGGCGCAGATCACGCCGGTCACGCCCTGCTTGACCAGCCTGGACGCGGCCGCGTGCCCGCCTTCCAGGGAGAACATCGTGTGCTCGACGAGTTTCGGGTCGCCGCCCCGGGCCTGGAACGTCTCCAGCTTGCGCCGGGAGGGCATGTGGTCCTTAGGGCCGAGCACCATGCCGACGCGTTCGTGGCCGAGCGCGCGCAGGTGGGACAGGGCCATCTCGGCGGCCACCACGTCGTCGCAGGAGACCTGCGGGAAGTCCAGCCGCTCGACGGCCGCGTTGACCAGGACGGTCGGCAGCTTGCGCTCGTGCAGCAGCTCGTAGTGGTCGTGCGAGGCGTCGGCCTGGGCGTAGAGGCCGCCGGCGAAGACCACGCCGCTGACCTGCTGCTGGAGCAGCAGATCGACGTAGTCGGCCTCGGAGACGCCGCCGACCGTGCGGGTGCAGAGCACGGAGGTGAAACCCTGCTGGGCCAGCGCGCCGCCGACGACCTCGGCGAAGGCGGGGAAGATCGGGTTCTGCAGCTCGGGGAGCACCAGGCCGACCAGTCGGGCCCGGTCGCCGCGCAACTGGGTGGGACGTTCGTAGCCGAGCACGTCGAGCGCGGTCAGCACGGCCTCGCGGGTGGCGTCGGAGACTCCCGGCTTGCCGTTGAGCACGCGGCTGACCGTCGCCTCGCTCACCCCGACCTTCTTCGCCACCTCTGCGAGTCGTCGCGTCATGCGCAAACTATACGGCCTTACGCGCAAGCGCTTGCGATCACTTACGTAGCCTCCGCCGCCCCTTCCCACTCCCGCCCAGGACGGCCTTCCCGGCAATTTCGGCGCATCGGACGGAGGAAATGCGGGGTGCCGCACGACAATGGCCAGTCAAATGTTTGCGCAATCACGTCAAGCGGTTGCGAAATTCTGCGTCACAGCTCCGCCCTGGACGGCAAGCCTTGCCAGTCGCTCACACTCGTCATCGCCGCCGCGCTCAGCAGCGCGCCCCGGTGCAGCCGTTCCTGCGGCGTCAGGCCGTCGAGCGCGGCGCTGATGTAACCGGCCGCGAACGCCTCGCCCGCGCCCGCCATGTCCACGACGGGCACCTGCGGGACGGCCACGTCGTAACGCATGCGGTCGGCGCGCACGCTGGCGCCCTTGGCGCCCCGGTCCACCACGACCTCGCGCTCGGGGGTGAGGGCGGGCTTGACCAGGTCCAGCTCGTCCTGGGCGAGGAAGAGCAGGTGGGACCGGCAGGCCAGCTCGCCGAGGACCTCCTCGGCCTCCCGGACCGAGGGCCACAGCTCGGGCACGTAGTCGACGGAGAAGGAGATCATCACCCCGGCCGTCCGCGCCGCGCTCATGGCGGCGTGCACGGCGTCGAGGGCGTCCCTGCTCAGGGCCGCCGTGACGCCGGTCACGTGCAGCATCTTGGCCGCGCCCACCCGGTCCATCGGCACGTTGCCGGGCGACAGCCGGGACCCGGCCGAGCGGGTGCGGTACTGGGCGGTCACCGGCTCGCGGCCGACGCGCACCTCCCTGAGCACCATCCCGGTCCGCGCCCCTTCGACCACCCGCACGTCCTCGACGTCCACGCCCTCGCCCCTGAGCACGGTCAGCGCCCTGGCGCCCAGCTCGTCGTCCCCCACCCGGGCGGCGTACGCGCATCGGTGGCCCAGCCTGGACAGGGCGATCACCAGGGTGAACTCGGGGCCGCAGACGTCCAGCCTGGCCTCGTTCTCGTGCCGCACCCGGCCGCTGGAGACCACCCCGAGCGGCTCTCCCAGCGCGTAGACGTCCGTCATGAGCCAGACTGTAGTTGGTCACGACTACGCCGAATGATTTTTTCGCATAAGTCCTGGTTAGGACCGTGATCAAATATTTTCTGTATCTTTAGCGAACCTTTTCCCCAACTCGTGCCTCAAAGTAGTAGAGGAAGCCGGCGCGCCCCGGCGCCGGCTTCGAGTCGATACGGGGAGAGGAATCAGCACCCTCATGAGAAAGATCGCAGTAGGAATCATCACCGCCTTCGTCGGCGGGGCCATGTTGGTTTCCGGCGCGGGCGCCGCCTCCGCCACCGCGACCAGGCACGCCACCGAACTCAAGATCCGTGACATCACCCCCAACCCGGTCGTGGTGAAGGCCGGCAGCGAGACCACCGCGTACTTCGACATCGGGGCCAGCTCCGACGTCCAGAAGGTCACGCTGAGCGTGTCGCCGGAGGGCGACGTCCGCACCTTCCGTGCCAAGGACGTCAAGGACCTCGAGGGCTGGCGCTTCGCCGTCCCGTTCAACGAGGGCGACTTCGCCGGCAAGTGGAAGGCCACCGCTGTGGCCTTCGACAAGGACAACAAGCAGGTCGCCACCGACTCCGCGTTCTTCAACGTCGAGATCCAGAAGGGCAAGGCCGACACCCGCATCACGCGCTTCACGGCCGACCCCTACAAGGTCCGTCAGGGCCGCTCGATCTACTTCTCCGGTCGCCTTCAGGTCGATGACGAAGGCTGGGAGGGTCTGCGCGGCGAGAAGGTGAGCGTCTACTACCGCGCCAACGGCTCCAGCGGCTGGAAGTGGGTCGCCTCTGCCAAGACGTCCTGGGGCGGCAAGTTCGCCACCAAGACCCGCGCCTGGAAGAGCGGCACGTTCAAGGCCGTCTTCGAGGGTGACGACGAGCTCAACAGCTCCGAGAGCCGTCGCGACTACGTCAAGGTCTACCGCTCCTGGCACCACCGCTGATTGATCGCCGAGGCCCGGTTCCCCTGGTGGGAGCCGGGCCTCCGGCTTTTCCGGATTCTTTTGCCGCCGGAGAGGTTTATCGATCAGCGGATCGCCGCATGGACTGTCCCATTTGCAAAGGAGGCGGCCCGCCGCCTCGCGGACACCGCGTCGATCCGACAGGAGCCCCCATATGCCCCACCCCCTGATCGCCCTCGTCCTGAGCCTGACGAGCACGTTGGGGGCGGCCCCTTCGGTCCGTTACGAACCCGCCGGCACGGCCCGCGAGCAGCACGCCAGGAAGCTTTTGAAGGACAGCGGCGTGCTGCGCACCCGGCTCGGCGGCGTCCAGGTCGTCGCCCGCGGCTGCGACGCGCCCCGCGCCACCTGGAACGGCGACCTGCGGCGGATCACGATCTGCTACTCGCTGGTCGCCAAGATCGACCGCACGCTCACCGGCGTCTCCGAGACGGAGGAGGCCGACCGGCGCACCGCCGCCGCCCGCGTGGACGGCGCCCTGGCCGCCCTCTACCACCACCAGTTCGGCCACGCCCTGGCCGCGCTCAACGGCCTGCCCGCCGACGAGGCGCAGGCCGACCGGTTCGCCGCGCTGACGCTCGCGGCGCGCGACGGCGGCCACGTCGTGGCCGCCGCCGAGGCCCGCCACCTGCTGGCCGCCCACACCCATGCCGACCATCTGTCGGGGACGGCCGCCTCCGCCACGTTCGCCTGCCTCCTGTACGGCGCCGACCCCGTCAAGTACGCCCGCATCGCCAAGGGCGGCTGGGTGCCGGCCGAGCGGGTGCCGTCGTGCCGCGCCGAGTACGAGCGGGCCAGGGCGGAACTGGGGTCACTGGCAGTGAAAGTCGGGGCCTGAGGGGTACGTCCGGATGTATGGCTGAGGAGCTGCTCAGAGACTTCGACCCGTTCGACATCTTCGACACCGAGGCGGCCCGGCTCGACCGGTTCTTCGACGGGCTCGACGAGGCGGGCTGGGCGCGTCCGTCCCGCTGCGCCGGGTGGTCGGTGCGCGACGTGCTGGCCCATCTGGCGGGTGAGGAGGCGTACAACCACGCCTGTCTCGACGGCACCGTGCAGGAGCTGCTGACCCGGGTGGCCGCCGAGGGGGTGACCGGGTTCAACGACTTCAACGAGTGGTCCGTACGGCAGCGCCGCGACGTGCCCGTCGAGGAGGTGCTCCAGGAGTGGCGCACCAAGAACGGCGAGACGCGCGAGCGCATGCGCGCCCTCGGCCCCGACGCGCTGATCGACACGACGGCGGGCCCGTACCCGGTGGGGTTGCAGACCTTCCACTACGACTCCGAGTACGCCACCCACGCCGACGACGTCGGCGCGCCGGTGGCGCCGGAGGAGATCGACGGCCGGACGTTCTGGCGGGTCGCCGTCGGGCGGTTCGTGCTGGCCGAGCAGGAGTCGAGGGCGCAGGTGGAGCAGACGGCCGAGCAGATCTGGGTGAGCGTCGACCAGGGCAGCGCGTCGCTGTCGTACCCGGAGTTCGTGGAGGCCACGGTGGGACGGCTGCCGACCGACGGGCTCGACCCGCGGGTCGCCGCCGCGCTGCGGTGCCTGGCCTGAGAGGAGAGCGGGATGTGGCTGCGCAACCGCGCGGGCACCGAGCCGGTGACGGCGCGCAGCCCGCTGCGCGCGAGGCGGGTGCTGTCGTGGATCGCCCTGGTCGTCGCCGCGGCCGCGGCGGTCTTCTTCGTGACCCGCGCGATGGCCACGGGCCAGCAGGTGTGGGTCTGGGAGGCCGCCCTGGCCGCCGCGGTGGCCGTGGTGGCCGCCGTGGACCTGGCGGTGCTCAGACGCCGGCGCGCCGGGCCGTCAGGCGGCGGGCACGCTCGGCCGGCCGGGGAGCACGGCGGGTCAGGTGGTGAGCACAGTGGGTCAGGTGGTGAGCACAGTGGGTCAGGTGGTGAGCACGGCCAGCAGGAGCAGCAGGATCACCGCGGCGGCCACCCCGAAGATGATCCAGACATGGGTCAGCGCCCACACCCGTAGCCGGTCACCGCAGGCCTGCGGGTAGTCGATACCGTCGGACTCGATCCTGTTGATCGCCGCCACGCGCCGGGCCAGTTCGGGGTCGTCCCGTTCGAGGCCCTGCTCGATCTCAGCGAGGATGCGGCGTTCCCTTCCAGAGAGACCCATCGCGATCACCATTGCTCCCACGCCGGTGAAAGCCTTGTACCCACCAGTAGCCCCAGCATGCCCGCCCGGCGCCTCCTTGGCGTGACATGCCGAAACCCCCGGCCGTTCCGGCCGGAAGGCGCGGAACGGACGAGGGCGGGTCAAGCCTTGGCTGTCATTTCTTGCCGTAGCGCTGGTTGAAGCGCTCGACGCGGCCCTCGGTGTCGAGGACGCGGCTGCGGCCGGTGTAGAACGGGTGGCTGGCCGACGACACGTCGACGTCCACGACCGGGTAGGTCCTGCCGTCCTCCCACTCGACGGTCCTGCCGCTCGTCAGGGTCGAGCGGGTGAGGAGGGCGAAGCCGGCGCTCGGGTCGCGGAAGACGACCGGACGGTACGAGGGGTGCAGGTTCTTCTTCATGCCCCTCTCAACCGAGTGGCAATGGTTTTCATTCCCTCGCTTCGGGGTCCATCCCGAGGACGGTCCGGCCGCCGTCCACGGGGATCGTCGCCCCGTTGACGAACGAGGCGTCCGGCGAGAGCAGGTGCGCCACGACCGCGGCCACCTCGCCGGGGAAGGCGACCCGGCCCAGGGGGTGCACCCTGGCCATCTGGCGCTCGACGTCCACCACCTCGTCGGCGGTCCTGGAGGCCAGGAAGTCCTCGTAGCGTTCGGTGGCCACCGAGCCGGGCGCGACGGCGTTGACCCTGATGCCGTACCGGCCGTACTCGACGGCCAGCGACCTGGTCAGGCCCTCGGTCGCGGCCTTCGCGGTGGCGTAGGGCAGGCTGCCGGGCACCGCCCGCGTGGCCTGGTGGGAGGTGACGTTGACGATCGCGCCCGGCGTGCCCGCCGCGAGGAAGCGGCGGACGGCGACCGCGCAGCCCACCAGCGCCAGGTCCAGGTTGGCCGCGATCAGCTGCCTGACCTCCGCGATCGGGGCGTCGTGCACGGAGGCGTCACGGAAGATCGCCGCGTTGTTGACCCAGCCCGCCAGCGTGCCGGCCTCCTCGGCCCGGTCGGCGGCCCAGGAGACCAGCTCCTCGTCGGCCGCGTCGCCCACCACGGGGACGACGCGGGGGCCCGTCCAGGACAGCGAGCCGCCGTCGCGGTCGATGACGACGACGGTGTCCTTCTCCCCCAGGAGCCGCTGGACCACGGCCTTCCCGATGCCACGCCCGCCGCCGGTCACCACGTAGGAAAGACTCATGCGTCCGACGCTACTCCGTCCCGGAGTGACCCTTGTCACCGTATGTCCGGCTGGTGAACGGGAACGAACCAATGCGTGATCGCCATACCCGGTCCGAGGTCGCCGGCCCGCGTGGTCGGGGCGCTCGCGATCACGCAGACGGCCGGCTACGGCGTGCTCTACTACGCGTTCTCGGTGTTCATCCCGCCGATGGCGCACGACCTGCGGACGGGGGTCGCCCAGCTCACCGGCGCGATCACGGTGTCGGTGCTGGTGTCCGCGCTGGTGGCGCCCTTCGTCGGGCGCTGGCTCGACCGGCACGGCGGGCGCGCGCTGATGACGGCCGGGTCGCTGCTGGGCGGGCTCGCGGTGCTCGCCTGGTCGCAGGTGCGCACCGTGACGCAGCTCTACCTGGTGTGCGCGGCCCTCGGGATCGCCTCGGCCATGGTGCTCTACGAGGCCGCCTTCGCGGTGATCGTCGCCTGTTTCGACCCGGCCCGGCGGGCGCGCGCGCTGCTCGCCGTGACGGTGGTGGCCGGGTTCGCCTCCAGCATCTTCCTGCCGCTGACGGGGTTCCTCGTGGACCGGTACGGCTGGCGGCAGGCGCTGGTCGTCCTGGCCGCCGGGTACGCGCTGACGGCCGTGCCGCTGCACGCGCTGGCCGTGCGGGGGCGGGGGGCGTCCGCGCCGCCGGCCCGGCGTCGCGCGATCGTCGGCTCCGCGCTGCGCGAACGGCCGTTCTGGCTGCTGGTGGCCGCCTTCCTGGCCCAGACGGGCGCGGTGGCGGTCATGGGGGTGCTGCTGGTGACGTACCTGATCGCGCTCGGGCATCCGCCGTTGTTCGCGGCGAGCGTGGCCGGGCTGCTCGGCGTGTTGTCGGTGACCGGGCGGCTGGTCACGACGGGGCTGCAGAGCCGGTGGCCGGTGGCGCTGGTCACGGCGGCGATGTTCGCCGTCCAGGGGGTGGCGGCGCTGCTGCTGCCGCTGGCGGGCGACAGCGTGGCGGGGGCGATCGCCGGGGTGGTGCTGTTCGGGCTGGGGTTCGGGGTGGCCACGATCGCCCGTCCCGCCCTGCTGGCCGACCGGTACGGCACGGCCGCCTACGCGACGCTGAGCGGCGCGCTCGCACTGCCCGTCACGGTGTCCAAGGCCGTGGCCCCGCTGCTGTCGGCGGCGGTGGCGCAGGTCGCCGGATACCCGGCGGTGATGGCCTCGGTGGCGGCGGCCTGCGTGCTCGGAGCGCTCTCGCTGGTGGCCTACGATCGGTACGGGCGGGCGCCGGAGCGACAGGCCGCGCTGCCCGCCGAGCCGACCTGAGACCCGCGGTCCGCCGTCGGCGGAACTGACGGAACGTCGGCCGACGACCACGTAAGGTAGCCGCATGGATACCCCCACCGAGGCTCTCCACCGCGTCTTCGGTTACGACTCGTTCAGGGCGGGTCAGCAGGAGATCATCGACCACGTCGTCGGCGGCGGCGACGCGCTGGTGCTCATGCCCACCGGCGGCGGCAAGTCGCTGTGCTACCAGATCCCGGCGCTCGTGCGCCCGGGGGTGGGGGTCGTCGTCTCGCCGCTGATCGCGCTCATGCAGGACCAGGTCGACGCGCTGCGCGCGCTCGGCGTGCGGGCCGGTTTCCTCAACTCCACCCAGGACTTCGACGAGCGCCAGCTCGTGGAGGCCGAGTTCCTGGCCGGCGAGCTCGACCTGCTCTACCTCGCCCCCGAGCGGCTGCGCGTCGAGGCCACGATGCGGCTGCTGGCCAAGGGCGAGATCTCGTTGTTCGCCATCGACGAGGCCCACTGCGTGGCGCAGTGGGGCCACGACTTCCGCCCCGACTACCTCGCCCTGTCGGAGCTGCGCGAGCGCTGGCCGCAGGTGCCGCGCATCGCGCTGACCGCCACCGCCACCCCGGCCACCCACGCCGAGATCTCCACCCGGCTCGGCCTCGACCAGGCCCGTCACTTCGTGGCCGGCTTCGACCGGCCCAACATCCACTACCGCATCACGTCCAAGAGCGACCCCAAACGGCAGCTCCTCGACTTCCTGCGCACCGAGCACCCGGGCGACTCCGGCATCGTCTACTGCCTGTCGCGCTCGTCGGTGGAGAAGATCGCCGCCTTCCTGGCCGACCACGGCATCGCGGCGGTGCCGTACCACGCCGGGCTCGACGCCCGCACCCGCGCCGCCCACCAGTCCCGGTTCCTGCGGGAAGACGGGCTGATCGTGGTGGCCACCATCGCGTTCGGCATGGGCATCGACAAGCCCGACGTGCGTTTCGTGGCCCACCTCGACCTGCCCAAGTCGGTCGAGGGCTATTACCAGGAGACCGGCCGCGCCGGGCGCGACGGCCTGCCCGCGACCGCCTGGATGGCCTACGGCCTGCAAGACGTCGTCCAGCACCGGCGCATGGCCCTGGAGGGCGACGAGGCCCACCGCCGCCGCCAGGTCCTGCACCTCGACGCCATGCTGGCGCTGTGCGAGACGGCCGGCTGCCGCCGGGTCATGCTGCTCGACTACTTCGGGCAGAAGGGCGCCGAGCCCTGCGGCAACTGCGACACCTGCCAGAGCCCGCCCGAGTCCTGGGACGGCACGATCGCCGCCCAGAAGGTGCTGTCCACCGTGCTGCGGCTGAAGCGGGAGCGCGGCCAGAAGTTCGGCGTCGGGCAGGTGGTCGACATCCTGCTCGGCAAGAAGACGGCCAAGGTGCTCCAGCACGGCCACGACTCGCTGACCGTCTTCGGCGTGGGCACCGACCTGGGCAACGCCGAGTGGCACGGCGTGGCCCGGCAACTGCTGGCGCAGGGCCTGCTCGCGGTGGAGTCCGACCATGGCACGCTGGTGCTCACCGACGCCAGCGCCGACGTGCTGCGCGGGCAGCGGGAGGTGCCGTTGCGCCGCGACACGGCCCGTCCGGCGTCCCGGTCGTCCAGGTCGTCGTCCGGGGCGTCCGGGGCGAAGGGCCAGCCGGCCGCCGAGCTGCCCGCCGAGGCGGCGCCGCTGTTCGAGCGGCTGCGGGCTTGGCGGGGCGCGGTCGCCAAGGAGCAGGGCGTGCCCGCGTACGTCATCTTCCACGACGCCACGCTGCGGGAGATCGCCACGTTGTCGCCGTCCTCGCTGGCTGAGCTGAGCAGGGTCAACGGGGTCGGGGAGAACAAACTCGCCAAATACGGGGACCAGGTCCTGGAGGTCGTCGGGTCGGCGGCCACCGAAGACGCCTGACGCCGTCCCGCTCAGCTTCGGGAGGGCCACGGTTCGGGGTGATGGCGACGGCCGCACGAAGAACGGTCGTCGCCATCACGCTGGCCGACCTGGTCGAGGCGCGTGGCCCGCGACCGGCCGGACGGATGCCGGGCCCCGGTGTCCCTCTTTGATCGTACGGGGTGCCGCCGCCTGGTGGGGGGCCGGTCATGCCGTCAGTTCGGCCGGCGGCCGAGGTAGGCGAGGAGGTGGTCCTGGGCGGTGCCCAGCGGGGGCGGCCGCAGCCTGGCGGCGAACCGGGACGGACGGTCGTCGTCGGTGACGAAGAGATGGGCCAGGTCCAGCAGCTCTTCGGCGAGGGCGTGCGGGATCGGGCGGTGTTCACCGCAGGCCCGCGCGATGTCCCAGCCGTGCACGGTGATCTCGATGGCGCCCGCCGCGGCCACCATCGGCGTCGTCATGGGCACGTCCCCCACCGCGACCATCCCGGCCTGGATCGTGCCCGTCCACGTGCCGAGCACCTCCGTCGCGCCGTCCCTGAGCAGCAGCGCCGGGTTCCCGCACACCGGCCCGCCGACCGGTACGGGCCTGCGGGCGGGGGCGATGCGGCCGAGCGCGGCCTCGTTCAGGGCCTCGAAGGAGTCCTGCATGTGGTCCAGGAGCTCCTGGAGGTTCCAGCGGGAGCACGGGGTGGGCCGGCACAGGACGTGTGGGCTCACCACGCGCAGGCTGCCCAAGGTGTAGTGGATGGCCCTCTCCAGCAACGCCACCCCTGCCGTCAACGCCCGCGCCCGTTCGTCCATGTCGCCTCCTCGACCCATGTAGACCTTGAGGGAAGCGGAAAATCATCGGCCCTGGGGACGGGGTGCCGTTCGCGCCCGGCGAGCGGAGCGGATGGGCATGCCTTCCGGCCACGGGTGGCCGCTTCGCGCGACTCGCCGTCCGTCCGGGCCGAGGAGCCCGTCCGGCGGTCCCGCGGGCCCTTCGCCGATCCACGGTCCGGACGGGCCCTCTAGCGGTCGCCGGCCCCGGCGAAGGTGACCCGGATGGCGTACAGGTCGCCGGCCGAACTGGTGACGAACAGGTCGTTGCGCTTGGCGCCGCCGAAGGTCAGGTTCGAGACCGACTCAGGCAGCAGGAGCTTGCAGAGCAGGGCGCCGTCGGGGTGGTAGCAGTGCAGGCCGTCCAGGGCGGCGGCCCAGACGCGGCCGTAGCAGTCGAGCCTGATCCCGTCGAACCAGTCCTCGGCGAAGACCTTGCCGCCCGACAGCGTGCCGTCGTCGCCGACGTCGAAGATTCGAATGTGGCGCTCGCGGGTGTCCACGATGTACAGCCGGCTCTGGTCAAGTGAGAAGGCCAGCCCGTTGGGGCGGACGAAGTCGTCGGCGACGACGGTCAGCTCACCGCTTTCCGGATCGAGCCGGTACACGTGGTCCGCGCCGATCTCGCTCTCGGCCGGGCTGCCTTCGTAGTAGCCGGTGATGCCGTAGCGCGGGTCGGTGAACCAGATGGTGCCGTCGTGTCGGACGACGACGTCGTTGGGGCTGTTGAGCCGCTTGCCCCGATAGCTCGCGGCGAGCACGGTGATCGACCCGTCGTGCTCGGTCCTGGTCACCCGGCGCGCCCCTTGCTCGCAGGTGACCAGCCTGCCTTCGCGATCGACCGTGTTGCCGTTGGCGTTGCCCGCCGGGCTTCTGAACACGCCGACGGCGCCGGTCGTCTCGTCCCAGCGCAGTAGCCGGTCATTGGGGATGTCGCTCCACACCAGGTAGCGCCCGGCCGGGAAGTAGGCCGGCCCCTCGGCCTTACGGCTGCCCCGATGCAGCACCTCCACATACTCGTCACCACCGTCGAACCCGAACCGCTCGTCCACGACTTCGAACCGCGCCTTGAACCTGTCCATCACCGAACCACCTTTGGACATAACCGACTTTCACTGGACACCATATTGGAGATCACCCCTGCCACGGGAAGCGGTTCGGCAAGTGCTTCGTTTGAGGAGATCCGTCACATCAGCGGGCGCACCACGCGGCGGCACGCCGACACGGTCCGGAGGACGCCGAGAGGAGCGCGTGCGGGCTTTCGCTGCACCAGGCCCGACCGGCGCGAGCGGGTGCCGCCGGTCGGGCCTGGTGCTCTTGGATCGCTACCGCGCGGGGAGCTCGGGGTGCGGGCGATGTGGGGGC
The DNA here is from genome assembly GCF_044465465.1 of Nonomuraea sp. NPDC049655. Lineage (NCBI taxonomy): Bacteria > Bacillati > Actinomycetota > Actinomycetes > Streptosporangiales > Streptosporangiaceae > Nonomuraea > Nonomuraea sp. NPDC049655. The sequence continues at coordinate 403,172 of NZ_JBITLS010000008.1, read as the reverse complement.
TTATGTCCCGCTGGAACCTTTCAGGCGGGTGGGGGGTAGGTGAGGGCATGAGGAAGATGGCGGTGATTTCGGTGGCGGTGCTGCTGGCAGGGGTTGGATGTGCCGGAGGTGGCGGTCCTGGGCAGGGGGTGGGCGCGAGTGGTGGCACCGGGGCCTCGTTCGCAGGTGCGGGCGGCGAAGCGGATTCCTCGGTGAGCGGGGCTGCGGGGATCACACCGAGCGAGACTGGGAGCCCGAGCCCGGCCGCCGATGCCGCCCCGGCGCCCGCCCCCAGCGCAGGCGCCCCCTCCGAGCCGACCTCCGTCCCCAGCCTGAGCACCGACGTCAGCCCGGCCCCGGACTCGGGCTCTGGACTGAGCACCGATGCCGGCACCCTTCCTGGCTCAAGCCTGAGCCCCGCCGCCACACTGAGCACCGGCGGCCGCCCGAGCCCTGGAGCTGGAGTGGGGTCTGGTGACAGGGGGAGGGCGAGCGCGGAGGGTGAGCGGGTGGGGTGCCGGGGGGCGTCGGTGGTCGGCGGGGGTGGGTTTCCGGAGGTGCGGGGGGTGTCGGCGGACGCCGAGGTGTGGGGGTTGTTGTTCGTGTCCAAGCTGCCGCTTCGCCGGAAGGAGACCACCAAGATCGTGTGGCGGATGACCGGGGACGGGCCGCTGACGGTCAGGGCGTCCCTTCCTGACGGCGCCGCCGCCCGCCTCGCCTGGGGGCCCGAGGAGCACGGCGGGTCGTCCTGGCACCGGCCGGGGGACGAATGGGGCACCGGCCTCGTCTTCCCCAAGCCCGGCTGCTGGAAGATCGAACTCAGCCGCACCCACGGCAAGGGCCACCTCTGGCTACCGGTCGCCTGACACCACCCGGCGACCCACCGCACAACTACGCCCGACTACCGGCCGGTCAGCGTCCAGCAAGCCCGGTGGCCCAGCAGTCAGGGGCCCACCAGACGCTGTAGCCCTCGTTACCGGTTGCTCAGGGCTCGGTCCACGAAGGTTTGGAGGTCGGTGAGGACCTCGTCCTTGTTGGTTTCGTTGAAGACCTCGTGGCGGGCGCCGGCGTAGATGCGTTCGGTCAGGTCGGTGCCCCTGACCGCCTCCACCCCGGCCCGGCTGCCGGCCAGCGGTACGAGCTGGTCGTCGTCGCCGTGCACCCACAACGTGGGCAGGGCGCCGAACGTGCCGCCCTTGGCGATGGCGTCCAGCATCGCGGCGAACGCCTCCACCGTGGCCCGCTTGAACGGCCCGTGCCAGACCAGCGGGTCGTCCGCGTACGCCGCCCCCACCGACGGGTCGCGGGAGAGCGTGGCCGGGTCGATGGGGATGTCGGGCAGCTCGTCGAGCGCCATCAGCGCGGGGATGACCGCCCACTCGCCGATCACCGGGCCCGACAGCACCAGCGCGGTCAGGCCCTCGGCGTGGCGCTGGGCGTACCGGGCGGCGATCATGCCGCCCATGGAGTGGCCGATCAGCACGACCGGGACGCCGGGGTGGTCGGCCCTGGCGCGCTCCTCGACGGCGTGCACGTCGGTGACGACGTCCTCGAAGTCCTCGACGAACACGCGTTCGCCCGCCGACCTGCCGTGGCCCATGTGGTCGAGTCCGTAGACGGCGGCGCCGTGCCGGACGAGACGGTCGGCGACGTACTCGTAACGGCCGATGTGCTCGCCGTATCCGTGGACCAGGAGGGCGAGGTAGCGGGGCCGGTCGTGCGGCCATTCGCGGACGACGTTCAGCCCCCGCGTGCCGGTGAAGGTGTGCTCTCTCGACTCGGCCATGAACTTCCTCTCCCATCCAGCCACGACGTCCGAAAACCGCTGACTTCCGCGGGCGCGCCGGTGTTGTAGAGAGTATGGACATCCACACCATCATCGACAGTCCGCTGGGCGAGATTCTCCTCGTCGGCGACGGCGTGGGACGGCTGACCCGCGTGTCGTTCGACGTGGGCGCGCCGCCCGGACGCCGGGAGCTGGCCGCCTTCGGGGAGGCCGAACGGCAGCTCGGCGAGTACTTCGCGGGTGGGCGTACCTCGTTCGACCTGCCCCTGGCCACCCGCGGGACGGCGTTCCAGCAGCGGGTGTGGGCCGAGGTGGCGGCGCTGCCGTACGGGACGACGACCAGCTACGGCGAGCTGACCGCCCGCGCCGGCGTGGCGCGGGACCGGGTCCGCGCGGTCGGCGCGGCGATCGGCGCGAACCCGCTGCTCGTCGTGGTCCCCTGCCACCGGGTGGTCGCCGCGGACGGCGCGCTGACCGGCTACGCGGGCGGCCTGGAACGCAAGTGCGACCTGCTCACCCTCGAAGGCGTCCTGCAGCCGCAGCTCTGGAGCGTGTCGTCATGACGCCGCAGGTCGACGGGGCCGACTGGCAGCGGCTGGCCGGGGAGCTCGACGCCCACGGCTGCGCGCTGACGCCGCGGCTGCTCTCGCCCGGGGAGTGCGCGGAGATCTCCGGCCTGTACGACGAGGCCGGCCGGTTCCGCTCGACGGTCGACATGGCCCGCCACCGGTTCGGCTCCGGCCAGTACCGGTACTTCCGCCGGCCGTTCCCGCCGCTGGTCGAGGAGTTGCGGGCGGCGTTCTATCCGCGTCTGCTGCCGATCGCCCGCGACTGGGCGGCCCGGCTGGGGCAGCCCGCGCCCTGGCCGGACGACTTCGCCGAGTGGCTGGACATGTGCCACGCGGCGGGACAGACCAAGCCGACCCCCATCCTGCTGCGCTACCGGGAGAACGACTGGAACGCGCTCCACCGCGACCTGTACGGCGACCTCGTGTTCCCGCTGCAGGTCGTGATCGGGCTCGACCGGCCCGGCGAGGACTACACCGGGGGCGAGTTCCTGCTGGTGGAGCAGCGGCCGAGGGCCCAGTCGCGGGGCACGGTGACCGCGCTGCCGCAGGGTCACGGGCTGATCTTCACCACCCGCGACCGGCCGGTGCGCTCCTCGCGCGGCTGGTCGGCCTCGCCGGTGCGGCACGGGGTCAGCACCGTGCGTTCGGGGCTGCGGCACACCCTCGGCCTGGTTTTGCACGACGCGACATGACCAGCGTGCGAACGGCCGAGCTGGACGCGCTGCTCACCCTCGTCCGGGCCCAGCGCCCACGGGCGCGGGCCGTCGTCGTCGGCCACGGCCGGGACGGCGCCCGCCTGGCCGAGGCGTTCGCCGACGCCTGGGACGGGACGGTGCTCGCGGTGGTCGCCTGGCCGGAGACGGCGGCGTCGTGGTTGCGCCAGGCCAGGCGGTTCACGGCGGGCGAACCGGACGCCTGGGTGGTCGCGGGCGCGCCGGCGGGATGGGCCGGGATGAGCGAGCGCCTGCGCCGCAGCACCGACTGGGATCCGCGCCGGACGTACGGTTCGGCGGCAACGGCCCGCGCGGTCGCCCTGGCCGCTCCTGGGACACTGGAAGGCATGCGCGGAGCCGACACCGACGGCACGACCTGGCGAATAGGACGAAACCTGATATTTCGGGAACCATCGTGATCCCCCTGCCCATGCGGGAGATCGCCCCGGGCGCGGTGCACGTCCCCGGCTGGCTGTCCCTCGCCGAGCAGCAGGACCTGGTGCGCGCCTGCCGCGCGTGGGCGACCGGCCCGGTGCCGATCCGGCACACCGTGCTCCCCGGCGGCGGCGTGATGTCGGTGCGGACGGTGTGCGTCGGCTGGCACTGGCAGCCGTACCGGTACACGCGGCTGGCCCACGACGTGAACGGGCGGCGGGTCGCCGCCTTCCCCACGTGGCTCGGCGACCTCGGCCGCCGCGCGCTGGCCGACGCCTACGGCCGCCCGGACGACGGCTACGCCCCCGACACCGCGCTGGTCAACTTCTACGACGGCCAGGCCAGGATGGGCATGCACCAGGACAAGGACGAGCGCTCCGACGCCCCGGTGGTGTCCCTGAGCGTCGGCGACACGTGCCTGTTCCGCTTCGGCAACACCGAGACGCGCGGCAAGCCGTACACGGACGTCGAGCTGGCCTCGGGTGATCTGTTCGTGTTCGGCGGCGCGTCCCGCTTCGCCTATCACGGCGTGCCGAAGGTCTACCCGGGCACCGGCGACCCGGCCACGGGCCTGGCCGCCGGGCGCCTCAACGTGACGATGCGGGTGACGGGTCTTCGATGAAGTAGTCGAACTGGTCGTCGGTGAGGGTGCGGCGCAGGATGCGCAGGACCTTGCCCGGGTCGTCGTGCGGGCCCGGGGTGTAGAAGGGCTTGCCGTCGCGGCCGAAGGTGATGGCCGAGCCGCCCTCCCACTTGCCCAGCAGGTCGCTGACGGGCGAGAAGTCCTCGTGGGGCTCGAAGCCGAGGGTGCGCGCGTAGTCGATCGAGCCGAAGACCAGGTGCTGGGCCAGCTCGATCGGCACCTCCTGGTAGCCCGCGTACTCGCCGAAGAAGTATTCGCGGAACCTGCGCAGGTCGCGCTCGTCGAGCACGTCGGGGCCGATGGTGTTCTTGATGCCGAGGCAGTAGACGTCGGCGAGGTAGCCGCAGACCGTCATCCGGTCCCAGGTGTGGCGCCGGGCGACCAGCACGCACACCATGCCGCCGGCGCCCGACTCCGGGGCCTCGTCGATCCAGCCCTTGGACGGGTCGACGCCCAGCCCGGCGCTCCAGCCGACGTTCATCCAGCAGCCGACCACCTCGGGCTCGGCCGACGTCACGTTCTCGGCGGCGATGGCGCGCACGAGGGGCGCGACGACCGACGGCGACACCTTGAGCGCCCGCGCGATCTCCTTGGGAGACCTGCCCTGGGCGCGCAGCTCGCGTACCTGATCCTTCAACTCCACACGCGGCAGCCTAGCGCCCGGCGTCCCGTCAGGCGGACAGGCCGCGGGCGAGCCACGCCAGGAACCGGAGCTGCCGGGCCTCCCCCTCCGGCTCAGCCGACGGACGAGGTCACGGTGTCCACGTGCTTCTGGCTGACCGAACGCCCCGACACCAGCACGAGGTCGAGCGCGCGCAGGTCGGCCAGGCGGTCGAGCGGGTTGCCGCGGACCGCGATGACGTCGGCGCGCTTCCCGGCCTCCAGGCTGCCGGTCTCGGCCCCGACCCCGCACGCCTCGGCGGCGCGTACGGTGGCCAGCTCGACGATCTCGGCGTTGCCGAACCCCGCCTCAGCGAAGACCTCCAGCCCCGACACGTAGTCGTCGGTGCGCTTGTCGAGCCCGGCGATGGCGAACCCGGTGTCGGTCCCGGCGACGAGCCTGATCCCGGCCTCGCGCATGGCGGCGAGGTTGCCCAGCCAACGGTCCATCGGCTCGGCGCCGACGAGCGCGCGCAGGTTCCAGAACTGGCCGTGCACGGTCGGGCACACGTACGTGCCGCTTGCGGCGATGCGGTCGGCCAGCCGCGCGTCGTAGGCCGGGCCCGCCGGGGTGTGGAACGTGCAGTGCTCGATCGTGGTGACCCCGGCCTCCAGCGCGTTGCCGATCGACTCGGGGGCGTGGGCGTGGGCCGCGACGGTCCTGCCGCGCGTCGCGGCCTCCTCCACGGCGGCCCTGATCAGCGCGGCCGGGTACTGGGCCCGCCAGCTCGGCACCGAGCCGGGTGACATCTCGCCGCCCGAGGCCATCACCTTGAGGCAGTCGGCGCCGGCCCGCAGGTTCTCCCTGGCAACCCGGCGGACGGACGGCTCGTCGTCGGCCTCGCCGCCCATGTACCAGCAGTGGCCGCCGGTGACCGTGATCGGCCGGGTCGCGGCGATCAGGTGGGGGCCGACGGCGAGGCCGTCCTCGATCGCGTCGCGCAGGGTGAGGTCGAGGAAGCCGCGTCCGCCGAGGTCGCGGGCCGTGGTGACGCCCGCGGAGACGAGCTTGCGGGCGTTCTCGGCCATGCGCAGCAGCAGCTGGCCGTCGCTCACGGCGCTGCGCCCGGTCACCGGGTCGACCGTGCCGTCGAACCCGAGGTGCACGTGCGCGTCGACGAGGCCGGGCAGCAAGGTGTGGCCGGGCAGGTCGAGCGTCTCCGCGGCCTGGCCCGCGCTGCCGCGGGGGCCCACCGAGACGATGCGCGAGCCGTCGATCAGCACCTCGCCGTCCGTGATGACCTCTCCGGGACGCCCGGTGAGCACCGTGCCGGCACGGATGATCCGCATGCCTCCACAGTGCCACAGGCGGCCCCGCCGGAAACAGGACCACCCCAATCGATAAGAAGGTTTACTTATTACGGCATGATGGCCGTCCATGTGGACGCGCGACTTCGTGCTCTTCTTCACCGCCCGCACGGTGTCGATGCTGGGCTCGGCGATGATGCCGGTGGCCACCGCGCTCGGCATGCACGACGCCGGTTACGGCGCCACCGGCGTCGGCCTGGCGCTGGCCGCCTGGATGGTGCCGATGGCCGGGCTCATCCTGTTCGGCGGCGTGCTCATGGACCGGTTCACGCCCCGCCGCATGATGGTCGGCGCCGACCTGGCCAGGACGGCGACGCAGGCGGGCACGGCGGCCCTGTTCGGGCTGGGCCGGCCGGAGTTGTGGCAGGTCGTGGCCCTGTCGGCGGTCGCCGGGGCGGCGGCCGCCATGTACACGCCGGGCGTCGCGGGCACCATCTCGCGGATCGCGGCCGACGTGCAGCGGGCCAACGCCACCCTGCGCATGTCCGAGGCGATCATGCAGTTGCTCGGGCCGGGGCTGGCGGGGGCGCTGGTCGGGCTGGCCGGGGTGGGCGTGGTGTTCGCCGCCGACTCGGCCGGGTTCGCGATCAGCGCGGCGTGCCTACTGCTCATGCGGGTGCGGGTGGCGGGCTCCGGCGAGGAGCCGGTGCTGGTGCGGCTGCGGGAGGGCTGGCGGGAGTTCCGGTCGCGCACGTGGATGTGGAGCGTCATCCTGATCTGGGTGGCCTTCGGGATCGCCCTGTTCGGGCCGCTGATCCCGCTGGGCTCGGTGCTGGTGACCGACGCGTACGGGCAGACGGCGTACGGGCTGGTCATGTCGGCGAGCGGGGCCGGGACGATCGTGGGCGGCCTGGTGGCGCTGCGGATCAGGCCGGCCAGGCCGCTGGTCGCGGGCGGGATCGGCATGTTCCTGTTCGCGCTGGAGCCGCTGAGCTTCGCGGCCGGCGTGCCGCTCGGCGTGATCATGGCCTGCCACGTGGTGGGCGGGGCGGGGTGGGCGTTCTGGTCGGTGATGTGGGCGACGAGCGTGCAGACGCTGGTGCCCGCCGAGGCGCTGAACCGGGTCAGCGCGTACGAGATCGGCGGCTCGACCATGTCGCTCCCGATCGGCCAGGCGCTGGCCGGGCCGGTGGCCGCCCTGGCGGGCTCCCGCGAGGTGCTGGGCTTCTCCGCGCTGGTCACGGTCGCCGGCTGCCTGGCGCTGCTGTCCCTGCGGCCGGTGCGGCAGATCACCGTAAGGCCACGGGAAGAGGACCGTAAGGCCGCTCCCGCATCGTAGAGGCATGACAACGACGCAGACCGCGCAGTACGAGATCGTCCGCACCTTCGACGCCCCCCGCGAGGACGTCTACGCCGCCTGGACCCAGCCCGAGCGCTTCTCCCGCTGGTTCGGCCCCCGCATGCTGGCCACGCCGGTCGGCCGGATCACCCTCGACGCCCGTCCCGGCGGCCGGTGGCGCGCGACGCTCGTCGGCGAGGAGGGGTTCGAGGCGACGCTGGAGGGCTCCTACCGCGAGGTGCGGGAGCCGGCCCGGCTGGTGTTCACCACCGGCGACCCCGACAACCCCGGCGACGGCCCGGCCTCGGTCGTGACGCTCGACCTGCTCGACCGGGACGGCGGCACCGAGATGCGCTTCCACCAGTTCGGCGTCAACACCGACCAGGAGCACGCCGAGCAGGCCAGGGCAGGCTGGGACGAGTTCTTCGATCGCCTGGCCGAGCATGTCGCCCGCTGACCCCCGCCACGCCGACTCTCAGAACAGGCCGAGGGCGTCGTCCAGCTTGTACGTGCCGCCCCGCTCGTACGCCGCGGCGAAGGCGTGCTCACCGAGGGCGTCCCGGACCCGGGCCGTGACCCGCTCCTCCTCCTCGCGTTCGGCGGCGTTGGCCGGGGTCCGGATCTGCTCGCGGACCGCGGCGGCCAGCCCCAGCAGCACCGCCGCCCGCTCGGTCGGCCCGGCCGCCGACGCCGCGCCCGCGACGCACGCCGCCGCCGTGCGCGGGTCGCCGACCCTGACCGCCGCGGCCAGCGCCTCCCGGTGCAGCTCCAGGGCCGCGGCCGGGTCGCCGCGCAGCTCGGTGACGTGGCCCAGCTCGACCAGCAGGTCCGGCAGGTGCAGCGGCGGCTCGACGGCGGGGTCGCGCGGCAGGCCCGCCAGCAGGTGGTGCAGGTGCGACTCGGCCAGGTCGAGCAGCCCGGCGCGGCGCGCGGCGAAGGCCAGGCCCATCTCGGCCATGGTCTCGCCCATCTTGTAGCCCTGGCCGAGCGCCAGCTTCAGCGCCCGTCCGCACAGCTCCATGGCCTGGTCGTAGGCGCCGTCGTGCAGGGCCGTCCAGCCCAGCCAGGCGATGCGCCCGGCCACCTCGGGCCACAGGCCGAGCTCCTCGGCCATGCGCAGCCCCTCGGCGAACAGCCGGCGCGCCCGCTCGTGGTCGCCGGCCATCTCGGCCGCGCCCGCCAGCCATTCGGTGGCCTGCAACATGCCCCAGCGGTCGCCCAGCTCGCCGAACAGCCGCGCGCTCTCCCCCGCGTCCCGCTCCAGCGCCTCGGTGTCGCGCATGGTGAACGCGTCGCGCGCCCGCCTGGCCAGCGCGACGGCGACGCCCCACGTGTCGCCGAGGGCGCGGCAGGAGGCCAGCGCCCGTCCGGTCAGCTCCTGGCCGGTGACCATGTCGGGCACGCTCATACCCGCGAACAGCTCGGCCCTGGCCCGCTCGCCCGGGTCGGCGACCCGCTCCAGCAGCGGCTCCCACGCGACCTGCTCGCCCAGCAGGAGCGCGAACCCGGCGTGCCAGGCCGCCGCCCGGCGCCTGGCCGGGCCGTCCGGCCCCGCGACGGCCAGCGCCGCGCCCAGCGAGCGCCTGCCCTCGGCCAGCCGGCCGCGCAGGAACCAGTACCAGGCCAGCGCGTTGACCAGGCGCGCGGCGGTGTCGGCGGCGCCCTCGGCGATCGCGGTGTCCAGCGCGGCCCGCATGTTGGCCGACTCGGCGTCCAGGCGCAGCAGGCGGTCCCGCTGCTCGCCGCCGTACAGGCCGGGTTCGGCCGCCACGGCCAGCTCCAGGTAGTGGCGCAGGTGGGCGCGGCGCACGTCGGCCAGCTCGCCGGCGTCGGCCAGGCGGCCCACGCAGTACTCCGACACCGACTCCAGCAGCCGGTACCTGACCCCCGTCGTGCTCTCGGCGACCACCACGAGCGAGCGGTCGACCAGCCGGGCCAGCAGGTCGAGCACGTCGAGCCCCGGCTCGGCGCACACCGCCTCGGCCGACTCCAGGGTGCAGCCGTCGGCGTGCACGGCCAGGCGGCGCAGCACCACCCGTTCCTCGTCCGACAGCAGGTCCCAGCTCCAGTCGATCACGGCGGTGAGCGTCTGCTGCCGGGCGGGCGCGCCCCTTCGCCCGGACGCCAGCAGCCTGAACCGGTCGTCCAGCCGGTCCACCACCCCCTGGACGCCCAGCGCCCGCACCCGCGTCGCGGCCAGCTCCAGGGCCAGCGGGATGCCGTCGAGCCGCCGGCAGAGCTGGGCCACCGCCTGCGCGTTGCCCGCCTCCAGGGCGAACCCGCGGGCCGAGGCGGCGGCCCTGGCGACGAACAGCCGGACGGCGTCCGAACGGGCCATCTCCGTCAGGTCGGTGCCCGCCGGCAGGTCGAGCGGCGGGACGCTCCACAGGACCTCGCCGTCCACGCCGAGCGGCTCCCTGCTGGTGGCCAGGACGGTCAGGCCCGGTGCCGCGGCCAGCAGTGCGTCGACCACCTCGGCGACCTGCTCGACCACGTGCTCGCAGTTGTCCAGCACGAGCAGCAGGCGCCTCGGCCGCAACGCCGCGGCCAGCCGCTCGGGCACGTCGCCGCCCGACGGGTCCTCCCGGATGTCCAGAGCGGCCATGATCGCCTCGGCGGGCGAGTGGGTGGCGCCGTCGAGCGCGACCAGCCAGGCGCCGTCGGCGAAGCCGTCCAGCAGCCGGTGCGCCGCCTCCAGCGCCAGCCTCGTCTTGCCGACGCCGCCGGTGCCGGTGAGCGTCACCAGCCGCTCGGCGGTGACCAGCGAGCAGACCTCGGTCAGCGCCTCGTCCCTGCCGACGAGCTTGCTGACGGACGCGGGCAGGTTCGTGGTGGGCCGCTCGGCGGGCAGGCTCAGCGCCGGGTCCTGGGCCAGGATCGCCTGGTGCAGCGCGACCAGCTCGGGGCCGGGGTCGAGGCCCAGCTCGTCGGCCAGGCGCTCGCGCAGCTCGGCGAAGCTCGCCAGGGCGTCGCTCTGCCGTCCGGCCCGGTACAGGGCGCGCATGTGCACGGCGCGCAGCCGCTCCCGCAGCGGATGCCGGGCCAGCAGGTCGCCCAGCTCGCCCACGAGCAGCCCGTGCTCGCCCAGTTCGAGCCGGGCCTCGGCGCGCTGCTCCAGCGCTGTGAGCCGCTGCTCCTCCAGCCGGACGATCGCCGACCTGGTGTACTCCTCGTCGGCGAAGTCGGCGTACGCCGCCCCCCGCCACAGCGCCAGGGCGTCGGCCAGCAGCCCCGCCCTGGTCCGCGGGCTGTCGGCGGCCTCGGCGCGGGCCAGCAGGCCGGCGAAGCGGTCCGCGTCGAGCGCGCCGGGATCGGTGCGCAGCAGGTAGCCGGGCGCCCGCGAGACCACCAGGTTCTTGCCGCCCGGCTCGGCGTCCTCCAGCGCCTTGCGCAACTGGGAGACCCGCACCTGGAGCGCGCCCGCCGGGTTGCCCGGCGGCTCCTCGCCCCACAGGTCCTCCACCAGCCGGTCGGCCGAGACCGGATGGCCCTCGTGGACGAGCAGGTCGGCGAGCAGCGCCCGGACCTTGAGCCCGGGGATCGTCACGGGCTCCCCCGCGTCGGTCCACACGGCCAGCGAGCCCAGCACCCCAAAACGCATGTCCGTCACCTTATGCGCCGCCGTAAGTCCACGAGAAGCGCACCGGAAGCGCCCTCCGGCACGGTGAGGGCGACGAAAGGGGAAACGACATGAAGACCGGCACCCTCGCTGGACGGCGTGAATGGACGGGCCTCGCGGTCCTCGCCTCGGTGGCCCTGCTGCTCTCCATCGACCTGAGCGTGCTCTACCTGGCGCTGCCGCACCTGAGCGCCGGACTCGGCGCCTCCGCGCCGCAGCAGCTGTGGATCCTGGACATCTACTCGTTCATGCTGGCCGGGTTCCTGGTGACGATGGGGACGCTGGGCGACAGGATCGGGCGGCGCAGGCTGCTGCTGATCGGCTCGGTGGCCTTCGCCGCGGCCTCGGTGGCCGCCGCGTACTCGGTGAACGCGGAGATGCTCATCGTGTCCCGGGCGCTGCTCGGCGTCTCGGGGGCGACGCTGCTGCCGTCGTCGCTGGCGCTGATCCGGACGATGTTCACCGACGGCCGGCAGATGGGCACCGCGATCGGCCTCTGGTACGGCTGCTTCATGCTCGGCATGGCGGTCGGCCCGCTGGTCGGCGGGCTGCTGCTGGAGCACTTCTGGTGGGGGTCGGCGTTCCTGATGGGCGTGCCGTTCATGGCGGCCGTGCTGGTCGCCGGACGGCTGCTGCTGCCCGAGTACCGCGACCCGCACGCCGGCCGCCTCGACCCGGCCAGCGTGGCCCTGTCCCTGGCGACCATCCTGCCGGTCGTCTACGGGCTCAAGGAGGTCGCGCGCGGCGGCTGGCAGCCCCTCCCCCTGATCGCGGTCGCCGCCGGGACGGCCTTCGGCGTGGTGTTCGTCAGGCGGCAGCGCGACCTCGCCAACCCGCTGCTGGACCTGCGGCTGTTCGGCAACCGCGCGTTCGCGGCGACGCTGGGGATCATGTCGCTCGGCGGGATCGTCATGGCCGGGACCACGCTCATGACCACCCAGTACCTGCAGACCGTGGAGTCGTTGTCGCCGCTGGGCGCCGGGTTGTGGCTGGTGCCGCAGAACGTGGCGATGATCGTGGCCCTGTCGGTCGCGCCGCGGCTCGCCGCCCGGATCGGCACCGCGTACGTGATGGCCGCCGGGCTCGCGCTGGGCGCCGTCGGGCTGTTCCTGCACACCCAGGTCCCCAGCGTGGGCGGGACCGGGCTGGTCGTCACCGGGCTGGTGCTGGCCTCGGCGGGCATCGCGCTGCCGATGGGCGCGGGCAACAGCGTGATCATGACGGCCGCGCCCGCCGAGAAGGCCGGGTCGGCGGCGTCGCTGACCGAGACGAGCGGCGAGTTCGGGGTGGCGGTCGGGGTGGCCGTGCTCGGCAGCCTCGGCACGGCCGTCTACCGCGGGCGGCTTCCCGAGCACCTGCCGGTGGAGGCGGTGCGGGAGAGCATCAGCGCGGCGGTGACCGCCGCCAAGGACCTTCCCGGCCTGCTGGAGGTGGCGCGGGCGGCGTTCACGGCGGGGCTGAACACGGTGGGGGCCGTGAGCGCGGCGGTCTTCGCGGGGCTGGCCGTCTTCGCCCTCCTCGCCCTCCGCCACCACCGCCCGACGCCCTGACCCCCTCCAGCCCGCTCGCCCGGTCAGGTGGACGGCGGCGCCTTTCTGGCCGAGCCGCGGTAGCCGGCCGCGTCGTAGCGGCGTTCGTTGTCGGCCAGCTTGGCGGTCGCCGCCGCCACCAGATCGACGCCCAGGACGTCGGCCAGCCGGACCAGGTACAGGGTCACGTCGCCGAGCTCGGCACGGATGCGGGCGAGCGTGTCGGGGTCGGGGCTCGCGGACTCCTCGGCGGTCAGCCACTGGAACTCCGCGACCAGCTCGCCCGCCTCCCCCGCCAGCGCCATCGCCAGGTTCTTCGGCGTATGGAACCTCTCCCAGTCGCGGGCCCGCGCGAACTCCCGCAGCCGTACGGCCAGCCCTTCCAGCTCCTCGCTCACGCCACCCGACCCTACTGGCCCGCCGGCCGATTCATCACGACCGGTGATGACAGTCCGGGCGAACCCCGTCTGGTTCCCCGGCCGCTTCCGCGATCGACTGGCTTCCGTGTTCTCCCACTTCAACGGCCCTGTCCTCGTCCCCGGCGACCCCGGGTACGACGACGAGACGGCCCGCTTCAACACCGTCGCCGGCCCCGTCCGCCCCGCCGTGGTCGTCGGCGCCCGGGACGCGGGCGACGTCCGGAAGGCGATCGACCACGCCCGGTCGGCGGGGCTGCGGGTGGCGGTCCAGGCGACCGGCCACGGCCTGTCGGCCCCGGTGGACGGGACCCTGCTGATCAACACCCGCCGGATGACCGGCCTGTCCGTCGACCCCGCCACCCGCACGGCCCGCGTCGGGGCCGGGGTGCGCTGGGGCCAGGTCATCGACGCCGCCGCCGGACACGGCCTCGCCCCGCCGAACGGCTCCTCCCCCCTGGTCGGCGCGGTCGGCTACACGCTGGGCGGCGGCCTGCCCGTGCTCGGCCGCACGTTCGGCTGGGCCGCCGATCGGGTCAGGTCCCTGGAACTGGTCACGGCCGACGGAACCCTGCGCACGGTGAGCCCGCACCAGAACCAGGACCTCTTCTGGGCCCTGCGCGGCGGCCGTCCGGGCGTCGGCGTGGTGACCGCGATGGAGCTGGAGCTGGCCGCCGCCCCGCGCTTCCACGGTGGCATGCTGAGCTTCCCGGCCGAACGGGCGTCCGAGCTGCTGGCCGCCTGGCTGCGCTGGAGCCGCGACCTGCCGGACACGATGAACACCTCCATCGCCCTCCTCCGCCTCCCGAACGCCCACCTCACCGCCGTCCGCCTCGCCCACGCCAACTCCTCCCCTTCACCCGCCCCCACCCCCTCGGACCTCACGCCCCAGGAGCTGATCGCCCCTCTCCGCGCCCTGAACCCGGCCGAGGACACCGTCAGGGACCGCCCCTACACCGAGATCGCCGCCGTCCACGAGGACCCCACGGAACCCGCCGCCTACCGTGAGCTCTCCCTGATGCTGCACACCCTCGACGCCGATCTGTTCGACCGCGCCGACCCGGACTTCGCGATGGTCGAGATCCGCCGCCTCGGCGGCGCGTTGGCCGCCGCCCCGGACGTCCCGAACGCGATCGACCACCGCACGGCCGCCTACAGCCTGACCACGATCGCCTTCGCGGGCACGAACCCGAAACCGCCCCTGGACCCCGCCGACCCGTCCAGCACGGGCCTCCGCTTCCGCAACTTCCTGGCCGGCCCGCAGGCCCCGGCCCTGGCCGCCGAGGCGTACACCCCGTCCACCTGGACCAGACTCACCTCCCTCAAAACCACCCACGACCCCCACAACCTGTTCCTCTGACGGGCACCGCCAGGCCCGTGATACCCGTTTCACCGCGCCTGGCGAACAAAAGGCGCGCCAGACGGCTCCAAATGGGTATGGTGATCCCGACAAGGGAGACACCGTGCTTCTCAACTTCAGGTTGGCCAACGTCCTGTCGTTCCGTGACGATCAGCGTCTCTCACTGATCGCGACGGAGCTGAACGACGGCACCGCCCGCCCCATCCCGGTCCGGGGGGGAGGGCGGCCCCTGTCCGTGCTCCCGGTCCTGGGGATCTACGGAGCCAACGCCTCGGGAAAGAGCAACACGCTCGCCGGCCTGCGGCTGATGCGGCAGGCCGTGCTGCACTCGGTGGCGTGGATCAGCGAGGAGAAGCCGACTCGCCGGATCCCCTTCGCGCTCGACCCGGGCTGCGCGGACGAAGCCTCCTTCGTCGAGATCGACCTCGAACTGGCGGGTGTCCGCTACACCTACGGATTCGAGCTGGACGACGAACGCGTCCGCGCCGAATGGCTGCACGCCTACCCCAAGGGCCGGCGTCAGGTCTGGTTCGACCGCGACGGCGACGACATCCGCTTCGCCGGGGAAGGGCTGCGCGGCGAGAAGCAGGACCTGGCGCGGAAGACCCGCCCGGACTCCCTCTTTCTCACGGTGGCCGCCGAGTGGAACAACGAGCAACTGCTGCCCGTGTTCGAGTGGTTCCGCGACAATCTGTGGCTGATCAGCCCCGAACACGACCTGCCCCAGCGCCAGGAGTTCACCAAGGCCAGGGCCCTTGCGGACGAACGGTTCAGGGATCAGGTCGGCCGCCTCCTGACCCGGGCCGACCTCGGCATCGTCGGTTTCGACCAGGACGCCCTGGCGCGCGGCGACGTCCGGCTGCTCCACCGCGCCGGCGATCACACGGCCTCTCTGGACTTCGCGCACGAGTCCATGGGCACACGCGCCTGGTTCGCGATGCTGGGGCCCCTGCTGGAGGCGTTCCAGCACGGCACCACGGTGCTCGTGGACGAACTGGACGCCAGCTTGCACCCCGCGCTCGCGGCCGAGGTGATCAGGATGTTCGAGAACCCCGCGGTCAACGCCCGAGGGGCGCAGATGGTGTTCACGACGCACGACGCGTCGTTGCTGCGTCCGCTCGCGGGCGGGGAGCGGATCCTGGACCGTGACGTGGTCTGGATGGCGGAGAAGGACCCCAGGGGCTCGACGGAGCTGTATCCGCTGTCGAGCCTGCGTCCACCGCCCCGTCCGCACGAGAACCTCGAACGCGGCTGGCTGCTCGGCCGCTTCGGCGGCGTGCCACGGGTCGTCCCCGGCGAGCTGGCACGCGAGGCGGGAGAGGCCCTCACATGAGCCCCGACAAGGTCAGAAAGAAGCGCCAACGCGGCTCCAGCCTGACGGCCTAGCCGCCGCCTCGCGCCGCCAATCGCATCTTCTACGCCGTCGCCGAGGGCGCGGTGACCGAGTACGACTACCTCACGATGCTGCAGAACGCGTTCTCCCGGCAGTGCTCGTACCGCATCGACATGCCGAAATACCGGTCCGACGACATGAAACCGTGGAAAGTCGCCCAGCGCGCCCTGACCGTGGCCGAGGAAGACGCTCTTCGACCGGACAACGAGCAGTACGCGGAAATCTGGGCACTTTTCGACCGCGACCAGCACGGTGACCTGGACGACGCCCTGAGCGCACTCAAGGAGCACTCCAAGATCAGGGTGGCCCTGTCCCATCCGTCCTTCGATTTCTGGCTCTACCTGCACTACGGCCTCTACGACCAACCGCAGGACGGCCGTAACCACCAGGTCCACCAGCTGTTGTCGCAGCGGCCTGGCTTCGCGGGCTTCGGGGCGAGGGACAAGAGGATCACCAAAGCCCGCGCCGACCACCTCATGCCTCGTCTCAAGACCGCGTTCGACAACGCGCGGAGCTTGGACAGGCGCTGCGCCTCCGGCAGGTGCTCCCATCCGCGAGGCTCCGAACCGCGTTGCGGCCTCCTGGACCAGGACCCGTCCAGCGGCATGTGGCGCCTTCTGGAAAGCCTCGGCATCCCGCCATTCCTCTGAGGCGGCCGGTGGGAACTGGCTCGGCGACCGAGCAACGAACTGGGGGTGCGCCGGAGGCGCCCCGGGAAGGCGCCTGAGGCCGGAGGGCGAAGGCCTTTGGAGCGCACCTCACTCCACGGCGGCCGTGCTTTCCCGGACTATCAGTTCCGTAGCCAGTTCCACCCGTTTCGTGTCCGGCACCTCGCCCTTCCCCATCCCCAGCACCGTACGGGTGGCCAGCGCCGCCATCTCCTGCAACGGCTGGCGCACGGTCGTCAGCGGCGGCCAGGCCGACTTCGACAGCGGCAGGTCGTCGAACCCCACGACGCTCAGGTCCTCCGGAACGCGCAGCCCCCGCTGCCGGGCGGCTTCGAACACGCCGAACGCCATCAGGTCGCACCCGGCGAAGATGGCCGTGGGCGGCTCGTCCAGTGACAGGAGTTCGTGGCCCTGGTCGTGGCCGGAGTCGACGAGGAAGGTGCCGCGCCGGACGAGTTCGGGGGCGAGCGGCACGCCGGCCGTCTCCAGTGCGGCCCGGTAGCCGTCGACGCGGGCCTGGCTGCACAGCATGTCGGCCGGCCCGCTGATCATGCCGATCCGGCGGTGGCCGAGTTCGAGCAGGTGGCGGGTGGCGGCCAGGCCGCCGTTCCAGTTGGTGGCGCCGACCGAGACGATGCCGGGGGCCGGCTCGCCCTCGGGGTCGACCACCACGAACGGCAGCGACCGCGCGCTGAGCTGGGCCTGCACGCCGGTGGACAGGCGCGAGGCGACGATCACCACGCCGTCGGTGCGGCGGGCGGCCAGCCGTTCGAGCCAGTCGCGGCCGGGGCCGGCGTGGGTGTGCAGCACCGAGATGACGACGCTGGCCCCGGCCTCGTGGGCCGCGCTCTCCGCGCCGCGCACGATCTCCATGGCCCACGGCGACTCGATCTCGGCGAACACCAGGTCGACCAGGCCGGCGGGGGTGTCGTCCTGGCTGACGCGCCGCTGGTAGCCGTGTTCCTGGAGCAGCCGTTCGACCTTGTGCCGGGTCGCCGGCGCCACCTCGGGCCGGCCGTTGATGACTTTGGAGACCGTGGGGATGGAGACCCCGGCCTCTTCTGCGATCAGCGCGATCGTCACGCGCCTCTTAGCTGACACGTTCGGGAGTGTATCCGAAAGTTTCGGGCTGGGATCGCTCCCAAGACAGCTATTGACGCCCTCCGCAGCACATACCTATGCTCCGATCAACGAAATTATCGGGGGCTATACGAAACTTTCATACCGCTGTGCCCGATGAAGGGACCCCTGGATGAAACGCGGTCTGATCCTCATGGCCACCGCCGTGCTCGTCGCCGGATGCGGCAGCGGCGGGAGTGGCGAGAGCGGCGGGCAGCCCGGCGGCTCGCAGCCCGGCCAGAAGCCCGCCAAGGTGACGCTGGAATGGTGGCACCTGTCCACCGCCGAACCGCTGAAGTCCCTGTGGGCGCAGCGGGCCAAGGACTTCGAGGCCGCGCACCCCGACGTCACCATCAAGGCGACGGTGCTGGAGAACGACGCCTACAAGGCCAAGCTGACCACGATCACCCAGTCGGGCAAGGCCCCCGACGTCTTCGTCACGTGGGGCGGCGGCGTGCTCAAGCAGCAGATCGACGCCGGCCTGGTCAAGGACGTCTCCGCCGACGTCGCCCCCGTGCTGGGCACGTTCACCCCCGCGGCGCTGAGCGCGTACCAGTTCGACGGCAAGACGTACGGGCTGCCGACGGACATCGGGCTGGTCGGCTTCTGGTACAACAAGAAACTCTTCGCCAAGGCCGGCATCACGGCCCCGCCCGCCACCTGGGCGGAGTTCCTCGACGACGTCAAGAAGCTGAAGGCGTCCGGCACCACCCCGATCGCGCTGGCCGGCAAGGAGAAGTGGCCGGGCCACTACTACTGGGCCTATCTGGCGATGCGCATCGCCGGCCTGCCCGCGCTCACGCAGGCGGGCGTGGACCACGACTTCACCAAGCCCGACTTCGTGGCCGCCGGACAGCAGGTCAAGGCGCTGGCCGAGCTCCAGCCGTTCCAGAAGGGCTTCCTCGGCGCCGGGTACGGCACCCCCGACGGGCAGGCGGCCACGGTCTCCAACGGCAAGGCCGCCATGGAGCTGATGGGCCAGTGGGCGCCCGCCGTGCAGAAGGACTCCGGCAAGGGCCTCGGCGACGACCTGGGCTTCTTCCCCTTCCCCGCGGTCGAGGGCGGCAAGGGCTCGATCGGCGACGCCTTCGGCGGCGGCAACGGCCTGTCGGTGGGCGCGGACGCGCCCCCGCAGGCCGTGGAGTTCGTCAAGTTCATGACGCGGATGGACCAGCACACCAAGGCCGTGGCGGCGGGCGGCGTGCTGCCGGTGCTCAAGGGCGAGGAGAGCGCGGTCAAGGACGCCAACCTCAAGCAGGTCGCGACCCTGCTGGCCGGGGCCTCCGGCTACCAGCTCTACCTGGACCAGGCCTACCCGCCGGCCGTCGGCCAGCAGGTCAACGACAGCGTGGCCGAGCTGATCGCCGGGACCAAGACGCCGGAGCAGATCGGCCAGGACATCAGCGAAGTGGCCGAGAGCGAATGACGACGCTGACCCGAGGACCGGCGGCGGTCGCGCCGCCGGCCCCCGCCCCGCCGGGCCGGCGGCGCGGGCGCGCGGTGACGATCGCGCTGTTCCTGCTGCCCGCGCTGGTGCTCTTCCTGCTGCTGGTGGTGGCGCCGATCCTGGTGGCGGTCTACGCCAGCGCGTTCAAGTGGAACGGGTTCGGCGGGCTGCCCACCGAGTTCGTCGGGCCGGCCAACTTCACCAGGCTGCTGTCGTCCGGCATCTTCGCCACCGACCTGTGGCACCTGGCGGTCCTGGTGCTGCTGTCGGTGCTGGTCCAGCTGCCGTTCTCGCTGGCCGTGGCGATGCTGCTGAACCAGCGCATCCGGGGGCGGGCGGTCTACCGGCTGGTGTTCTTCGCCCCGTACGTGCTGTCCGAGGTGATCACCGGCGTGCTGTTCTCGCTGATCCTCGCGCCGGACGGCGGCATGGCGAACCAGCTGCTGTCGGTGTTCGGGCTGGAGTCGGAGTTCCTGGCCGATCCGGACACCGTGATGCCCGCGCTCTTCCTGGTCATGACGTGGAAGTACTTCGGCTTCCACATGATGATCTACCTGGCCGGACGGCAGGGCATCCCGAACGAGCTGATCGAGGCCGCGCAGATCGACGGCGCGACGGCCTGGAAGACGTTCCGGCACATCACGCTGCCGCTGCTCGGGCCGACGATCAGGATCAGCGTGTTCCTGTCGGTCATCTACACCATCCAGCTGTTCGACCTGGTCTGGATCCTCACCGGCGGCGGCCCGTCGCACTCCTCGGAGACGATGGCCGTCACCATGATGGAGTTCGGCTTCAAGCGCTCCCAGGTGGGTTACGCCAACGCGATCAGCGTCGTGATGTTCGCGCTCAGCCTCGTCTTCGCCCTCGTCTACCAGCGGGTGGTGATGCGCCGGGACCTGGCGGGCGCGACGACGTCCATGGGAGGCCGCCGATGAACCACGGAAGGCCGCCCGCGCGGCGGCGCCGTCCCACCCTGCCCCTGCACGCGATCGCCTGGATCGTCGGCGCGTTCATCCTGGCGCCGATCGTGTACGCGCTGCTCGGCGGGTTCAAGAGCAACAGCCAGCTCTCCGGCAACCCCTTCGGCCTGCCCGATCCGTGGGTCACCGCGAACTACACCGACGTGCTCGGCTCGGGGTCGTTCTGGCGGCAGGTGTGGAACAGCACGTTCATCGCGGTCGCCACGACCGTGGTGATGGTCGCGCTGGCGGCGCTGGCCGCGTTCGTCTTCGCCAGGTTCGCCTTCCGCGGCAGGGAGGCGCTGTTCACGCTGTTCACCGCGGGGCTGATGTTCCCGTTCGCGGTGGCCATCCTGCCGATCTTCGTGCTGCTGCGCGCGTTCGGGCTGCTGGACGACCCGCTCGGCGTCATCCTGACGCAGGCCGCCTTCGGGCTGCCGTTGACGATCATCATCCTGCGGGGGTTCTTCCGGAGCATCCCGGGCGAGATCGAGGAGGCCGCGATCATCGACGGCTGCTCGCCGTTCGGGTTCTTCTGGCGGATCCTGCTGCCGATGGCCCGCCCGGCCATGGCGACGGTCTCCGTGCTGGCCGTCGTGGGCAGCTGGAACAACTTCATGCTGCCGCTGGTGGTCTTCAGCGACGAGTCGAGCTGGACGCTGCCGCTCGGTATCCAGCAGTTCCAGGGCCAGTACGCCACCGACACCGCCCGCGTCCTCGCCTACCTGATCCTGGCCATGGTGCCGGCGCTCGGGTTCTACGCCATCGCTGAACGTCACCTGGTCGGTGGGCTCACCGCGGGTGCGACGAAAGGGTGAACATGCTCCACGTCTCAGGAAGCCGGCTCCTCACCCCCGACGGCACGCCCGTCCGGCTCAGGGGGGTGGGCCTCGGGGGCTGGATGAACATGGAGAACTTCATCACCGGCTATCCCGCCAACGAGACCTCGATGCGCGCGGCGGTGACCGGCGTGCTGGGCGAGGAGCGGGCCGAGCTCTTCTTCGACCGGCTGCTCACCTCGTTCTTCACCGGGACCGACGCCGGGCTGCTGGCCGGGCTCGGCATGAACTGCGTGCGCATCCCGGTCAACTACCACCACTGGGAGTCCGACGACCGGCCCATGGAGATCGACCCGAGGGGCTTCCGGCACCTCGACCGGGTGATCGGCCTGCTGGGCGAGCGCGGCCTCTACAGCGTGATCGACCTGCACGCCCTGCCCGGCTCCCAGAACCAGCACTGGCACAGCGACAACCCGACGCACGTGGCGGCGTTCTGGCAGCACCGGCACTTCCAGGACCGGGCCGTGCACCTGTGGGAGGCGCTGGCCGACCACTACCGCGGGCATCCGTGGGTGGCCGGGTACAACGTGGTGAACGAGCCGGGCGACGTCTCGGGCAAGGTGGTCGGCCCGTTCTACGACCGGCTGGTCAAGGCCGTACGGGCCGCCGACCCGGACCACGTCCTGTTCCTGGACGGCAACACCTACGCCACCGACTTCTCGATGTTCCGGGAGATGTACGAGAACACGGTGTTCGTCATGCACGACTACGCCCTGGCCGGGTTCGCCCACGGCGGCCCGTACCCGGGGCTCACCAGGGGCGAGTGGTGCGACCGCGGCCAGTTGGAGGAGACCTTCGCCCGGCGGTCCCGGTTCCAGCGCGAGACCGGCACGCCGTTGTGGGTGGGCGAGTTCGGCCCGGTCTACACCGGCGACCCGGACCGGGACGCGCAGCGCTACCAGGTCCTGCGCGACCAGCTCGACATCTACGACGCCCACGACGCGGGCTGGTCGCTCTGGACGTAC
Organism: Nonomuraea sp. NPDC049655; assembly: GCF_044465465.1. Classification (NCBI taxonomy): domain Bacteria; kingdom Bacillati; phylum Actinomycetota; class Actinomycetes; order Streptosporangiales; family Streptosporangiaceae; genus Nonomuraea; species Nonomuraea sp. NPDC049655. The sequence goes on along the minus strand of NZ_JBITLS010000008.1, from coordinate 381,486 downwards.
AAGGACGTGGGCCTCCAGGGCCTGGTGCACGCGTCGGGGGCGTACCTGGACAGGTTCGGCGCGTTCATCGGCAAGAAGCGGCGGCTCGGCGCGGACCGGTGGGGCTCGACCATGGAGGAGTGCGCCGACGTGCTCGCCCCGCTGCACCGGCTGGTCGAGACCGAGTTCCCGGACTGGGCGCCCTACCCGTGGGGCGCCCGCTACCAGACCGACGACCTGATCAGGCACATCCTCATCGCCCAGGCCCTGCTGCCCGAGTACGCCGGGCTGTTCAGGGGGCTCGGCGACGACGAGCTGCTGGCCCTGGCCGACTCGTTCACGCTGGAGCGGTGCGTACGGCGGGAGCCGCTGCTCGACCTGCTGGCCGCCAATCTCACCGGCTGACAAACCGCCCATACAGTCGGGTGCGTCACACCACCGGGCAAACTATCGCCATCACTGCTTGCGCTAGGTATGCTTCGGCTGCCCTAATTTAGGTAAGCCTTTCCTCAGCCAGCAGGAGTGACGGTGTTCGCCAGCTACCTCATCGGACTGCGCGAGGGACTGGAGGCGACGCTCGTCGTCTCCGTCCTCATCGCCTTCCTCGTCAAGAGCGACAGGAAGGACAAGCTTCCCCAGGTCTGGACGGGTGTCGCCGCGGCGGTCGCGCTGTCCGTCGGCTTCGGCGCGCTGCTGACCTTCACCGCCGCCAACCTCGGGCACATGGGGCAGGAGCTGTTCGACGCGATCACCTCGCTGCTGGCCGTCGCGTTCGTCACCTGGATGATCTTCTGGATGCGGCGCACCGCCCGCGCGCTCTCCGGCGAGCTGCGAGGCAAGCTCTCCGACGCGCTGCAGATGGGCTCGCTCGCGGTGGTCGTGATGGCCTTCCTGGCCGTGGCCCGCGAGGGGCTTGAGACGGCGTTGCTGTTCTTCGCCGCCGTCCAGGGCGCGACCGCCACCATGGACCCCCTGCTCGGCATCGCGCTCGGCCTGCTCACGTCGGTGGTCATCGGCTGGGGTCTGTACAGGAGCGCGCTGAAGATCAACCTCACCAAGTTCTTCACCTGGACGGGCCTGCTGCTCATCCTGGTCGCCGCCGGCATCTTCAAGTACGGCGTGCACGACCTCCAGGAAGCCAACATCCTGCCCGGCCTGAGCTCCTACGCCTTCGACATCAGCGCCGTCCTGCCCGCCGATTCCTGGTACGGCGCGCTGCTTTCCGGCATGCTCAACATCACGCCGCAGCCGAGCATCGCCGAGGCCGTGGCCTGGATCGTCTACCTCGCGCCCACTCTCTTCCTCTTCCTGCTGCCACAGCGGGTGAAGACCACTCCCGCCTCCACCGCACCCGCGGCCTGAACAGGAGCATCATGCGTACCGCCATCAGCCTGTCCTTCGGCGCGCTCGCCCTCGCGGGCCTGACCGCGTGCGGCTCGGGCACCACCGCCACGCAGGCCGCCAAGGGGCCGGCCGCCGCGCCCGGCAAGATCACCGTGGCCGCGTCGGACACCGAGTGCAAGGTCGCGGCCGCCGAGATCGCGGCGGGCACGAGCACGTTCACGATCACCAACGGCGGCTCCAAGGTGACCGAGTTCTACGTGTACGCCCCCGGCGACCGGGTGATGGCCGAGGTCGAGAACATCGTGCCCGGCCTGACCAGGGAGCTGGTCGCCGAGCTGCCGGCCGGCGCGTACGAGACCGTCTGCAAGCCCGGCATGGTGGGCAAGGGCATCCGCAACGCGCTGAAGGTGACCGGCGAGCACAAGGCGCTCACCTCCGACGCCCAGCTCGCCGACGCCGTCGCCAGCTACAAGCGCTACATCAAGTCGCAGAGCGACACGCTGCTGGTCAAGACGCAGGAGTTCGTGGACGCCGTCAAGGCCGGCGAGATCGACAAGGCCAAGGAGCTGTACCCGGTCTCGCGGACGTACTGGGAGCGCATCGAGCCGGTCGCGGAGATCTTCGGCGACCTCGACCCGGCCATCGACGCCCGCGAGGCCGACCTGGCCGACGGCGAGGAGTGGACCGGATTCCACCGGATCGAGAAGGATCTGTGGATCAAGAAGGACATCAGCAAGGACGGCCCGGTCGCCGACAAGCTGATCGCCGACGTCAAGACCATCGTCCAGAAGTCCAACGCCGCCGAGCTGACCCCGCTCAACCTGGCCAACGGCGCCAAGGAGCTGCTCGACGAGGTGGCCTCCGGGAAGATCACCGGCGAGGAGGACATCTGGTCGCACACCGACCTGTGGGACTTCGACGCCAACCTCCAGGGCTCCAAGGCCGCCGTGCAGTCGCTGCGCCCGGTGCTGGAGCAGCGCTCCCCCGACCTGGTCAAGACGCTGGACGAGAAGTTCACCGCCGCGGAGGCCGCGCTGGGCGCGCACCAGAAGGGCGACGGCTGGAAGCTGCACGACGAGCTGTCCAAGGCCGAGCTGAAGGCGCTGTCCGACGCGATCAACGCGCTGGCCGAGCCGATCAGTAAGATCGCACCGGTCATCGCCAAGTAACGGGAGGTGGGGGCGTTGTCGCAGGCCGGCGGGCGGATGAGCCGCCGCAAGCTGTTCGGGCTGGGCGCCGCGGGCGCGGCCGTGCTCGGGGCGGGGGCGGTGACGACCAGGTCGCTGCTGGAGGAGCCGCCGGTCGCGCACGCCGCATCGACGTCCGATCCGTTCCCGTTCTACGGGCAGCACCAGGCGGGCGTCGTCACGCCCGCCCAGGACCGGCTGCACTTCGTCGCCTTCGACGTCATCACCGACAAGAAGGCCGAGCTGGTCGACCTGCTCCAGGAGTGGACGGCCGCGGCGGCCCGGCTGACGCAGGGCAAGGAGGCCGGGGCGTTCGGCGCGGTGGGCGGGGCGGCCGAGGCGGCGCCCGACGACACCGGCGAGGCGCTGGGGCTGCCCGCCTCGGGGCTGACGCTGACGATCGGGTTCGGCCCGTCGCTGTTCGACGACCGGTTCGGACTGGCGGGCAAACGACCGGCCGCGCTGGCCGACCTGCCGAAGTTCCCCGGCGAACAGCTCATCCCGGAGATCTCGGGCGGGGACATCTGCGTCCAGGCGTGCGCGCACGACCCCCAGGTGGCCGTGCACGCCATCCGCAACCTGGCCAGGATCGGCTTCGGCAAGGTCTCGGTGCGCTGGTCGCAGCTCGGTTTCGGCCGTACGTCGTCCACGTCGCGGGCCCAGGCCACGCCGCGCAACCTCCTGGGCTTCAAGGACGGCACCAACAACATGAAGCTGGAGGACGCCGACCTGCTGCGCGACCACCTGTGGGCGAGCGGCTCGGACGGCCCCGCCTGGATGGCGGGCGGCACGTACATGGTCACCAGGAAGATCCGCATGACGATCGAGACCTGGGACCGCGCCTCGCTCGCCGAGCAGGAGCAGATCTTCGGCCGGGACAAGGGCGAGGGCGCGCCGCTGGGCAGGAAGGCCGAGTTCGACCCCGTGGACTTCGCCGCCAAGGGCCCCGACGGGCAGCCGCTGATCAAGGACGACTCGCACGTCAAGCTGGCGCACCCGAGCAACAACGGCAACGCCCACCTGCTGCGCCGCGGCTACAACTTCGTCGACGGCTCCGACGGCCTCGGCCGCCTGGACGCCGGGCTGTTCTTCATCGCCTACCAGCGCGACCCGCGCAAGCAGTTCGTGCCCGTGCAGATGAACCTGGCCCGGCACGACGCGCTCAACGAGTACATCAAGCACGTCTCCAGCGGCCTGTTCGCCTGCCCGCCCGGCGTCCAGGACGCGGGCGACTACTGGGGCCGCACCCTGTTCGCCTGACCCTGCTCAGCGCCCGCCGTCAGCGGTGGCGGGCGCGCGAGGCCTGGGCGTGGGCGCGGTTGGCGCAGCGGGTCGAGCAGAACTGCCGCTTGCCCGGCCGGCTGCGGTCGACGAAGGCGTCGGTGCACGGCGTGGCCGCGCACTGGCGCAGCCGTTCCCAGTCGCCGGCCGCGGCCAGCTCCAGCAACTCGGTGACGGCCCGCACGGCGAGCCGGCCCGCCACCGTCGCCCCGTCCGGCGCGACCAGCCGCAGCCGGGGCACGCCGCCCGCGGGCTCCACCGCCGCCCGCGCCGGCAGCCGGGCCACCCACTCCGCCAGCGCCCCCGCCCGGCCGTCGAGCTCGGCGGCCAGCACCGCCCGCAGCCGCTCGCGCACCTCCCTGACCTCCCGCAGGTCCTCCTCGCCGAGCCCATGGTCGTTCTCAAGCGGTTCGCCCAGTTCGCGATAGAAGCGGCGCAGCTCCGCCACGTCGGGCAGCCGCTCGGGATCGTCCAGGTACTCGTCCCACGTGTTGGCCAGATCGACGGCCACGAGACCCGTCTCGGTGAACTGGCGCATCCCTCACCCTCCTGCTACCGTCACGACTATGAGCACTATAACCCCTGACAGAAAACTGACCGTCCTCGACGCGCCGTCCAACCTCGGCCTGCGTCCACTCGCCGAGGATGTCATCCCCGGCTGCTACAAGGCCCCCTGGGCGTTGCGGGACAACGGGCTGGTCGCCCGGATCGGCGCGGCCGACGCGGGCGCGCTGGTCCCGCCCCGCTACGTGGCCACGTGGAAGCCCGGCGACGGCGTGCGCAACGGCGCGGCCATCGCCGCCTACACCCGGCGGCTGGCCGACCGCGTGGCCGGGATCAGGGCAGGCGGCGGCTTCCCCGTCCTGCTCGGCGGCGACTGCTCGATCCTGCTCGGCCCCGCGCTCGCCCTGCGCAGGACGGGCCGCTACGGGGTGGCCTACCTCGACGCCCACACCGACTTCCGCCACCTCGGCAACTCGCCCCACGTCGGCGCGGCGGCCGGCGAGGACCTGGCCCTGGTGACCGGCCGCGGCGACGACTACCTGACCGACATCGACGGCCTGCGCCCGTACGTCCGGGACGAGGACGTCATCGTGCTCGGCGTCCGGGACGACGACGACGTCCAGGAGCTCGCCGCCGAGGGCATCGCCTTCGTCGCCGGGGACGACATCCCCCTGGAGGCCGCCGAGCGCGTGCTCGTGCGCGACGACCTGGACGGCTTCTGGATCCACGTGGACGCCGACGTGCTCGACCCGTCCGTGCTGTCGGCCGTCGACTCACCCACCCCCGGCGGCCTGACCGGCGACCAGCTCGCCGGCCTGCTCCGCGGGCTGCTCGCGCTGCCCGGGGCGGCCGGGATCCAGTTCGCCATCTTCGACCCCGACCTCGACGAGGACGGCAGCCAGGCGGCCGCCCTGACCGACATCCTCGTCTCAGCCCTGACCTGACCCGTGGCCGTCCGGGGCGGAGCCGTCCGCCCGCGACGCCGCAGCACGGCCCGGCCGCCGGCGGCCCGGACGTTGCGCACCCAGTTCGCCTGCGGCCCGAGCATGGAGACCAGGTACTCACCGCCGTCGTGCCTGGCGACCGCGACGGGCACCGACGTGAGCGCGCCGCTGCGGCGTCCCACCACCTGGAGCACCGCCCCCTGAGGCAGCGGCAGCCACCGGGAGGCGTAGGTCAGCGCGTCGAGCCGGTTCATCGCCCGCATGAGCGCGTTGGGCCGCCCGCCCCGGTACATCAGGCGCTTGAGCGCCCCCGGCCACCGGGCGACGTGGATCACCGCGTCCTCCTCCACAGCAGCACGACCGCCACCAGCCCCGGGACCAGCGGAAGGACCTGCAGCCAGCCGAGCAGCGGCGCCAGGCCGACCTCGCCGTTGGTGTCCCGGACGGTCAGGCCCGCGAGCGCGAAGCACGACGCCACCACGAACAGCCCGGCCCCCAGCCACCGGGCCCACCCCCTGCCCGCCCCGGCCGCCCGGACGGTGACGAGCCAGCCGGCCAGCCCGAGCGCCCCCACGACCGAGAGGATCACCGTGTACGTGGTGACCCCCTCGTCGATCTTCCCCGACCCCAGCTCCGGATAGCCCGCCCTGAGGTACTCGGCCAGCCCGGACCGGTAGGCGAAGGCGAAGAGGGTGACGAGCACCGTGAGCGCGGCGCCGCCGTACAGCAGGGCGGAGGCTCCGCGCGGCTTCCCTGTCATGACATGAGTCCCTTCTGGACAACATTCTTACAAAGTATGTTTTGACTATACTTACCACGTAAGAATCGAGAAAGGGCACCATGTCCCCGAAACGCACCCGCGGCCAGAACGCCGGCCTGACCCGGCAGGCCATCCTGCGGGCGGCTCTGGCGCTGGCCGACCGCGAAGGGCTGAAGGCGCTGTCCATGCGCCGCATCGGCCAGGAGCTCGGGGTCGAGGCCATGTCCCTCTACCAGCACGTCGACAGCAAGGACGCGCTGCTGGACGGCCTGGTCGAGCAGGTCGTCACGCAGGCCGCGCCGCTGCTGACCGAGGCCGCCTCATGGCAGGAGGCCCTGCGCGAGTACGCCCACGCGCTGCTGCGGGCGCTGCTCGCGCATCCGAACGTCGTCCCCCTGGTGGTCAGCCGTCCCGCGATCACGCCCGGGAACCTGCGCCTGATGGAGGAGGGGCTGCGCGTGCTGCGCGCGGCGGGGCTGCCGCCGGACCGCGCGCTGGACATGCTCTACGCCGTGACCGGTTTCGTCGTCGGCCACGTCGCCGTCCTGGCCGCCGGGGGTGCCGCCGGTGGGGCCGAGCGGGCCGCGTCGGGCTCCGCGATGCGCGACATCCCCGAGCCGGATCTGGTGGAGACCCCGCTGCTGGCCGAGGCCACCCGGGCGCGGCGCGCCCAGCCGTCCTCGGGAACCGACCGCCGTTTCGTCTTCGCGCTCGAAGCCATGCTGCGCGGCTTCGGCGAACCCTGCGAAAACGGCGAACCCTGACGGGCGCGGCGAGCGCTAGCGGAAGACGTACCCGCTCGTGCTGGTGCGGCCGGCGGCGTTCGTGGCGGTGACCGAGGTCCACGGGCCGGGCGGGACGTAGGGGGCCCACGCCGACTCGGGGCGGCCCGGCCCGTGCCACCGCTGGGCCACGCCGACCTCACGGCCGCCGGGCGAGGTGAAGCGCAGGGTGCCGCCGCGCAGGTTGTAGCCCTCGACGGTGATCCCGGGCCGGCCGTCCCGTTCCTCGCGGTAGGCGTTCACGATGATCGGCTCCCGGCCGCCGTTCGCGATGTCGTCGGCCAGCGAGGGGGTGGCCGGGCTCGCCTGGCAGGTGAAGAAGGGCTCCCAGCCATAGGAGATGATCTTCGCGGCGCGCCCGCCCGTCGCCATGATCTGCTGGTCGAGCCGGGCCTTGCTGGTACGTCCCCGCAACGGCAGCGGCTCGACCCGCCCGCACTCGCCGTCCGCGGGCGCGGGCTCGAAGCCCTCGACGTTCACCCACAGCTCGACCCCGGCGGGCACGCTGCCGGCCGCCGCCTCGATGTAGTCCCTGGTGGGCCCGTAGTAGCCGTCGGCGTTGCGCACCCGGCCGACCACCGGGACGAGCCGGGGGGCGACCATGGACCCGCCCTCCTCGATCCCGTGCACGGGGACCTTGCCCGTCCCCCGCCCGTCCTGCACGGCGACGGCCATGGGCGCGCCGGCGCGGGTGGCGGCGATGTCGGCCAGCCCGCCGGGCACCTGGCCGGGTGGGAAACCGCGGCCCCTGCGGGCGTCGATGTAGGGGCTGACCAGGATCTTCCGGCCGGGCAGCGCGGCTGCGACCGCCGCGTGCTGGGCCGCGTACAGGGCGAGGACGGGGTCGCGCGGCCCCCGTTCGCGCATGGCCAGCTCGAACGACTGGTAGACCCCGCCGAAGGCGGCCGACCCGCCGAACCGCTCGCGGTAGCCGGCCAGCACCCGCGCGGTGAAGGCGTTCAGCGCGGCGAGGTGCGCGAGGTCGGGCTCCCACGGCTTGCCCCGCCGTTGCGGCGCGGCGGGCAGCCCGGGGAACACCCGCATCCCGTACGCCGCCGCCTCCTCGACCAGGTTGCCCAGCCCGTCGCCGTCGGTGGAGACCAGCACCAGGTCCTGGACGCGCGCGGCGCACGACGCGGCCAGCGACACGCGGTAGAAGACCCGCCCGCCGCTGTCGATCCGCCGGTCGAGCCCCGGGCAGCGCAGCGCGGAACGCCCGAACTCCTCGCTGGTCACGTACGTGTAGACGTGCCGGATCCGTTTGCCGGGCACCCGCGCGCAGGGCCGTCCGTCCACCCGGCAGGCGGCGAACTCCGGCTCCATCGGCCCGGCGTCGAACCGCGGCCCGAACGTGACGAGCGTGTCGCCGCCGAGCGAGTGGATCGCCTCCACCGTCCGCCGCGTGACGCACACGTCGGCCCGCGGCATGACCCAGTAGCCGGTGATCGCGTACGGCGAGGTCACCCGCGTGTCCCTGGGCGGGCACCCGTCGTCGCCGGCGCCGGGCCCGGCCGGGACCACGACGAGGACGGCGAGGACCGCCATCACGACCAGCCACCGTAACCGCCGCACCCATGCTCCCCTCGACGTACCGACCAGAGTAGGCATCTACCCGATCCGCGGCCGGTAGTGCCCCGGTGCCGGCCGGCCGCGGGGCGGCACGGACAATGGAGTCATGGTGAGCATCGACCTCAGCGGCAGGACCGCGCTGGTCACGGGCTCGACCCAGGGCATCGGGGCGGCCATCGCGACCGGTCTGGCACGGGCGGGCGCGCGCGTCGGCGTCAACGGCCGCAGCGAACGCTCGGTGGCCGCGGCCATCGAGCGCATGGACCACCGCGGCCTGGTCGCCGCGCCCGGCGACGTCACCACCGACGAAGGGCTCCAGCGGGTGCTCGGCTCGCTGCCGCAGGCAGACATCCTCGTCAACAACCTGGGCATCTTCGAGGCCAGGCCGGCGCTGGAGATCGACGACGCGGAGTGGCGGCGCTTCTTCGAGGTCAACGTCCTGTCGGCGGTGCGCCTCACGCGCGCCTACCTGCCCGGCATGATCGAGCGCGGCTGGGGCCGGATCCAGTACATCGCCAGCGACTCGGCCATCGTCACGCCCACCGAGATGATCCACTACGGCATGAGCAAGACGGCGCTGCTGGCCGTCTCGCGCGGGTTCGCCAAGGAGGCCGCCGGCAGCGGGGTGACGGTCAACTCGGTGATCGCCGGGCCCACGCACACCGGCGGCGTGGAGGAGTTCGTCTACCAGCTCGTGGACCGGGAGCTGCCGTGGGAGGAGGCGCAGCGGGCGTTCATGCGCGAGCACCGTCCGCAGTCGCTGCTCCAGCGGCTGATCGAGCCCGAGGAGATCGCCAACATGGTCGTCTACCTCAGCTCGCCGCTCGCCTCGGCGACCACCGGCGGCGCCCTGCGCGTGGACGGCGGCTACGTGGACGCCATCCTGCCCTGACCGCCCGCCCGTACTCAGTACGACTGGAGCTCGATCAGGTTGCCCTCCGGGTCGCGCAGGTGGGCGGTACGCAGGCCGGGCCCCCAGGCGGGCCGGTCCTGCGGCGGCGCGGCGACGGCGGCGCCCAGCCCGACGAGCCGGTCGGCCTCGCCGTCGACGTCGTCGACCCGCATCACCAGCATCACCGTGTCCTGGGCGCCCGCCGCCGGCAGCCCGGACGTGCCGACGACCTCGGCGACGCGGTCGCGGCCGAAGAGCACGAGACCGGCCTGGCCGTCGATGTCCCAGTTGGCGTACATAGCCTCCGTCAGCACCTTCACCGGCTCCAGCCCGAGGACGGCCCGGTAGAAGGCGACGCTCGCCGGGAAGTCGCGCACCAGCAGCCGAGGGTAGAGAGCGTCCATCCTGATCCTCCGAAATTAGTGGGTAGTCACCAACTATTGGGAACAACCTACACTTCTCGACGAGATGGAACTGCCACCCACCCTGCTCGGGACGACCACCTTCGTGCTGCACAAGGTCGGCGTCGCCAACCGGCGCGCCCTGGCCGCGCGGCTCACCGCCGACACGGGGCTGAGCCTGTGGGAGTTCGCGGCGCTGGCCACGCTCGACGACTTCGGCCCGGCCGCCCAGCGGGAGGTTGGCGACCGGCTGGGCCTCGACCCGAGCGACATGGTCCGCCTGATGGACGGCCTCATGGCCGAAGGGCTGGCCGCCCGGGAGCGCGACCCCGCCGACCGCCGCCGCTACCGGATCTCGCCGACCGCCGCCGGCCGGGACGTCCTGGAACGGGCCCGCGCGGTGGTCGCGGACGTCGAACGCGAGACGCTCGCCCCGCTGACCGACGCCGAGCGCCGCGACCTCCACAGCCTGGTGATGAAACTCTTCTCACCCTGACAAATGCCATAACTCACGTCAACTGACGAACAACTGTCACAACAACTGCCCTCTTTGCACAAAGAATCAGATCATGTTAGATGGAGGGCAAGCTCCGGGAGAGAGGACCGGGCATTGTGACGCTGATCCTCGATGGCGTCCGCGTACGGCAGCGCGGGGAGACCTGGCTCGACGACATCCACCTGGAACTACCTCACGGACTGACCACCCTCGTCGGCCCGATGAACTCGGGAAAGACCACGCTCATGCGGGTCGCCGCCGGGTTGCAGCCGCCCGATTCGGGGCGGGTGCTGGTCAACGGAAATGACGTCACCTCGATTTCCGTGCGAAAGCGCTCGATCGCCTTCGTCTATCAGCAATTCATCAATTACCCGTCCCTCACCGTTTACGAGAACATCGCCTCGCCGTTGCGGCTGGACCGGTCGTACCGGAAGGACGGCATCGACCGGCGGGTGCGGGAGGTGGCCGCGGTCATGGGCCTCGGCGACCTGCTGGGCCGCAGGCCCGCGGAGCTGTCGGGCGGCCAGCAGCAGCGCACGGCGATCGCCCGCGCGCTGGCCCGGCCCGTGGACGTGCTGCTGCTCGACGAGCCCCTGGCCAACCTCGACTTCAAGCTCCGCGAGCAGTTGCGCGAGGACCTCAGGCGCATGTTCACCGGCTCGCCGGGCGTCGTCCTCTACTCCACCGCCGACCCGAACGAGGCGCTGACCTTCGCCGCGCCCGCCGTGGTGCTCGGCGAGGGCCGGGTGCGGCACGTCGGCGACCCGGCCACCATGTACGCCGAGCCGCCCACGCTCGCCGTCGCGGCCACGCTCAGCGATCCGCCGCTGAACCTGCTGCCCGGCACGGTCAGGGACGGCCGGATCGAGGTCATGGGCACCTCCTTCCCCGCGCCGGGCGCCGCCGCCTCCGGTCAGGGGGTCGTGCTGGGCATCCGCCCCCACCAGGTGACGATCACCAGGACCGGCCCCGGCCTGCTGGAGCTGCCCGCCGAGATCAGGCTGGCCGAGGTGACCGGCGGCGCGACGTTCCTGCACCTGCTGCTGGCGGGACGCCGGCACCTGGTGGCCCACCTGCCGGGCACCCGCCCGTTCACGCCGGGCCAGGCGGCCACCGCGTACGTGGACCCGCGGCACGTCTTCGTGTTCGACGAGGCCGGCGGCCGATTACCGGTCGCCCCGGCGGCGAGGGCGGGACGGCATGGCTGACATCCGCCTGGAGGACGTGGGCCACAGCTACGACGGCGGCCGCACGTGGGCGCTCAGGCCGACGACCTGGACCTGGCGCGGCGGCCGGGCCTACGCCCTGCTCGGCCCGAGCGGCTGCGGCAAGACGACGCTGCTGAACATCGTCTCGGGGCTGCTCACGCCCACGGCAGGCCGGATCTGGTTCGACGACCGCGAGGTCACCGGGGTCCCCACGGCCGGCCGCGACATCGCGCAGGTCTTCCAGTTCCCCGTCCTGTACGAGGAGATGTCCGTCTACGACAACCTGGCCTTCCCGCTGCGCAACAGGAAGGTCCCGGCCGAGGAGGTCCGCCGGCGCGTGCTGCGCGTCTCCGCCATGCTGGGCCTGGACGACGTGCTGCGCCGCCGGGCGCGCCGGCTCGACCCGGGCCGCAAGCAGATCGTCAGCCTGGGCCGCGGCCTGGTGCGCGAGCAGGTGGCGGCCGTGCTGCTCGACGAGCCGCTGACCGTGGTGGACCCGGCGCTGAAGTGGACGTTGCGCAGCAAGCTCAAGGAGATCCACCGCGACACCGGCCACACCCTGGTCTACGTCACCCACGACCAGACCGAGGCGCTGACCTTCGCCGACGAGGTGGTCGTGCTCAACGACGGCGAGATCGTGCAGGCCGGGGAGCCGGCCGAGCTGTTCCTGTCGCCCGCGCACGAGTTCGTCGGGCACTTCATCGGCTCCCCCGGCATGAACGTGCTGCCCGCCGAGATCGACGGCGACGTGGTCAGGATCGGGGACTCGAAGGTAGGCGCGGTGGCCGGCGCGGTGGTCGGCACGGTGGCCGGCGCGCTGCCGCCGGGGCCGGTGCGGATCGGCGTGCGGCCCGAGTTCGTCCGGGTCGGCGGGCCGCCCGCCGGGCCCGGCGTGGCGGCCAGGGTGACCCGGATCGACCGCATGGGCTCGCACGACCTGGTGCGCGCCGAGGTCGGCGGCCATCCGGTGATCGCCAGGACCGAGGCGGGCTCGTCCTGGACGCCGGGCGCGGTCGAGTTCCTGCATTTCCCCGCGGACCGGACGTTCCTGTTCCGCGACGAGGTCAGGTGCGGCTCGCTCGCACCCCTGGACGGAAGGGGGCAGGCGTGAGCGACCGGACCGCCGTCGCGGGCAGCCAGGCGGGTGGCGAGGTCGTACCGGCCGCCGCCGATCCCGCCGCCGCGGAGGCCGCCGGGGCCGCCGGGCCGCGCGCCGATCCCCGCCCGCGGAACAACCGGGCCTGGCTGCTGGTGCTGCCGGTCGTGGTGTCGGTGGCCTTCACCGCGGTGATCCCGCTGATGACCGTCGTGAACTTCTCCGTCCAGGACGTCTTCAGCCCGGTGGACCGGGTGTTCGTCGGCCTGGACTGGTTCCGGCAGATCGCCCGCGACCCCGAGGTGCGCGCGGCGCTCGTGCGCACGCTGCTGTTCTCCGCGCAGGTGCTGCTGGTGGAGGTCCCGCTCGGGGTGGCCATCGCGGTCTGCATGCCGCGCCGCGGGTTCTGGGTGTCGGTGGCGCTGGTGCTGGTGGCGCTGCCGCTGCTCATCCCGTGGAACGTCGTGGGCACGATCTGGCAGATCTTCGCCCGCGGCGACATCGGGCTCGGCGGCTGGGCGGTCAACAACCTGCTGCGCGTCAACTTCAACTACACGCTCGACTCGGCCGACGCCTGGATCACCGTCCTGGTCATGGACGTGTGGCACTGGACGCCGCTGGTGGCGCTGCTGGCCTACGCGGGGCTGCGGTCGATCCCCGAGCCGTACTTCCAGGCGGCGCAGATCGACGGCGCGTCGGCGTGGGCGACGTTCCGGCACATCCAGCTGCCGAGGCTGCGCGGGGTGCTGACGATCGCGATCCTGCTGCGGTTCATGGACAGCTTCATGATCTACACCGAGCCGTTCGTGGTGACCGGCGGCGGGCCGGGGAACGCGACCTCGTTCCTGAGCATCCTGCTGTCGAAGATCGCCGTCGGCCAGTTCGACCTGGGCCCGGCGGGCGCGTTCTCGCTGCTGTACTTCCTGCTCGTACAGATCGCCTGTTACGTCTTCTTCACCGTGCTGACCAGGTCGGGGAGGTGAGTCCCACGCGCCACCGGCTGCCGTGGGCGCGCACGGTCTTCTGGCTGTACGCCGCCACACTGATGTTGCCGCTGCTGTGGATGTTCGGCATGTCCATCCGCCCGAACGAGGACATCCTGGGCAGCTTCTCGCTGATCCCGCAGCGGGTGACCTTCGACAACTACGTCACGTTCTTCACCGACCCGTCGTGGTATTCGAGCTACCTCAACTCCATCGTCTACACCTCGATGAACGCGGTCATGTCGCTCGTCGTGGCGCTGCCGGCGGCGTACGCGTTCTCGCGGTTCCGCTTCGCCGGGGACAAGCACCTGTTCTTCTGGCTGCTGACGAACCGGATGGCGCCGCCGGCGGTGTTCCTGCTGCCGTTCTTCCAGATCTACCAGGCGGTCGGGCTGTTCGACACGCATCTGGGCGTGGCGATCGCGCACATGCTGTTCAACGTGCCGCTGGCGGTCTGGATCCTGGAAGGCTTCATGTCGGGGATCCCCCGGGAGATCGACGAGACCGCGGCGATCGACGGATACTCGCTGCCGCGCTTCTTCGTCCGCATCTTCCTGCCGATGATCCGGTCCGCGCTCGGCGTCACCGCGTTCTTCTGCTTCATGTTCAGCTGGGTGGAGCTGCTGATCGCCAGGACGATCACGTCGGTGGACGCCAAGCCCATCGCGGCCACCATGACGCGGACGGTGAGCGCGGCGGGCGTGGACTGGGGGCTGCTGGCCGCGGCCGGCGTGCTGACCATCGTCCCCGGGGCCGTCGTCATCTGGTTCGTGCGCAACTACATAGCCAAGGGGTTCGCCCTGGGGAGGGTCTGACCGTGCAGTGGATGGTGTGGACCGCCCCCACGGCCCTGGTGTTCGCCGGGCTGGCGCTGCTCCTGTGCGTGATGGCCGTCTGGGCGCGGATCTCGCCGCCCGTGGCCAGGCGCGGGTTCCTGCGGATCGAGACCGACCGGGGCGACCGGCTGTACATCGGCCTGATCAGCGCGGCCGTCGTGCTGGCCTTGTGGATTGCAGTCACCGACCTGTCCATGTGGGTGGCGCTCGGCGTCGCGCTGCTGGTCATGGTCGTGATCGGGATATGGGGCTGAGAGGAAGGGGAGCCAGGCGATGAGGCATGCGGTGGGTGTCGCGGCGGCGGTCGTGGCGGCGCTGGCCCTGGTGGCGGCCGGTTGCACGGGCGGCGGCGAGGAGAAGCCGAAGAGCGACTTCAAGGAGGCCGACGGCAGGGCCGCGGCGCAGCGGTGGGTGTCGGCGGAGTTCACGCCGAGCACTCTGTCCAAGGACCGGCAACTGGCGGAGATGGACTGGTTCATCAAGGCGGCGGCGCCGTACCGGGGCATGCAGATCAACGTGGTGTCCGAGACGATCACCACGCACGAGTACGAGTCGCAGAAGCTGGCCAGGGCGTTCACCGAGATCACCGGGATCAGGGTCAAGCACGACCTGATCCAGGAGGGCGACGTCATCGAGAAGCTCCAGACGCAGATCCAGGGCGACCAGAACATCTACGACGCCTACGTCAACGACTCCGACCTCATCGGCACCCACTCGCGCGGCACGTACGTGTTCCCGCTGTCGGACTACATGGCCGGAGAGGGCAGGAACGTCACCTCCCCCACCCTCGACCTGAACGACTTCATCGGCATCAGCTTCACCACCGGCCCCGACAAGAAGATCTACCAGCTCCCCGACCAGCAGTTCGCGAACCTCTACTGGTTCCGCTACGACTGGTTCACCGACCCGGCGATCAAGAAGCAGTTCAAGGACGCCTACGGCTACGACCTGGGCGTGCCGGTCAACTGGGCGGCCTACGAGGACATCGCCGACTTCTTCAGCAACAAGGTCAACGGCAACGGGACCGTCGACGGCCGGAAGGTCTACGGCCACATGGACTACGGCCGCAAGGACCCCTCGCTGGGCTGGCGCTTCACCGACGCCTGGCTGTCCATGGCCGGCAACGGCGACCCCGGCATCCCCAACGGCCTGCCGGTGGACGACTGGGGCATCCGGGTGGAGAACTGCCGTCCGGTGGGCTCGTCGGTCACCCGCGGCGGCGACACCAACGGCCCGGCCTCGGTGTACGCGCTCACCAAGTACGTGGACTGGCTGAAGAAGTACGCGCCCCGCGAGGCCGCCGGCATGAACTTCAGCGAGGCGGGCCCGGTCCCGGCGCAGGGGAACATCGCCCAGCAGATCTTCTGGTACACCACGTTCACGGCCGACATGACCAAGAAGGGCCTGCCGGTCGTCAACGACGACGGCACCCCCAAGTGGCGCATCGCGCCCAGCCCGCACGGCGTCTACTGGAAGGACGGCAACAAGCTCGGCTACCAGGACGCCGGCTCGTGGACGCTGCTCAACAACACCCCGAAGGACCGCAGGGCCGCGGCCTGGCTCTACGCCCAGTTCGTCACGTCCAAGACGGTGTCGCTGAAGAAGTCGATCACCGGGCTGACCTTCATCCGCGACTCCGACATCAAGAGCGACTACTTCAAGGACAACGCCGCCAAGTACGGCGGCCTGATCGAGTTCTACAACTCCCCCGCCCGCAAGCAGTGGACCCCGACCGGCACGAACGTGCCCGACTACCCCAAGCTGGCCCAGCTCTGGTGGCAGAACGTGGCCACCGCCGTCACCGGCGAGACCACCCCGCAGCAGTCGATGGACAACCTGGCCAGGCAGCAGGACGAGATCCTGGCCCGGCTGGAACGCCTGTCGCGCGAACGCCAGGGCTACGGCGGCCAGTGCGCGCCCAAGCTGAACCCCGAGCGTCCGGCCCAGTACTGGTTCGACCAGCCGGGCGCGCCCGCGCCGAAGCTGGCCGACGAGCGCGGCGAGCCGGCCACGCTCGACTACGACAAGCTCATCGCCCGGTGGAAGGCGGGCGGCTGACCAGCTCCCGCGCCAGCCAGTCGAAGGCGCGCTCCTGCATGGGCACGTCGAAGCAGTGCGGGGACGGCGCGAACACGGCCTCGTAGCGGCCGGGGGCGTCGCGGTGGCGCTCGCCGATGCGGGCGTGCGCGCGGCGCATCCCGGCCTGCGGGAACAGGTCGTCGCGCAGGGCGTACTGGACCATGAGGGGGGCGGGGGCGCGGGCGGCCACCAGGTCGGGCCAGTCGCCCAGCCGCGACAGGCCCGGCGGGTAGAACATCCAGGTGTGCCGCTCGACGTGGCCGCCCGCCACCACCCCGGCGAACGAGGTGCCGAGCAGGGCGCAGTGCTTGGCCACGACGTGCTCGTGCCGGGCCGCCGCGCGATCGTACCGGTCAGGGAGGCCGCCCTCCCCCTCCGGGACGTCGAGCGCGAAGCGGCGGCTGCCCCAGGTCAGCACGTCGTGGGCGACCGCCGTGGTCGCGCGGTCTCAGCAGGTACGCCCGGGTCCGCGGCCCGAACCCGACCGTCCACGACAGCTCCTCGCCGTGCAGGTCGCCGTCGGTCCACGTGCGCTCGACCCGCACGTCCGCGGCGGTCAGGGCGGGCACCCCGATCGCCTGCCGGGCCGCCGCCCGCAACTGCGGCCCCGGCAGGGACGGGAACAGCTCCCACTGCCCGCCGACGACCTCGGCCAGCTCCCCGAACACCGCCGGGGCGGATCCGTCAGGCAAGGCGGGTGCCGGTGTCCGCCAGCCGCACGGGGGCGCCCGAGGCGGCCGACAGGTTGGCCGCGACGCCGGTCAGGACGCTGCGGATGCCGTCCAGGTAGCCCGCCTGCCGGGCCAGCGGGTCGCCGGTCGGGCCGCGGAACACGTCGTCCAGCAGCAGCCGGTCGCCGCCGCCGTGGCCGCCCGCGCCCGCCTCGATCGGCACCTCGCGCGGCTCGGCCCAGTGGGGGCGCAGGATGAGCCGCTCCCATGCCCCGGCGGCGTGCTCCTTGGACGCGGCGCTCGGGTCGATCGCCGCGTGCGGCGGCGTCCAGGCCCGCTCGACCACCTCCAGCTCCAGCCGTCCCGCCGTCCCGTTGAAGGCCACCCGGTAGCCCTCGAAGGGCGCGTGGGCGTTCAGCGAGTACGTCAGCAGCGCCCCGCTGTCGTACCGGACCAGCACCGCCATGTTGTCGTCGATGGTCACGCCGTCGCCGAAGACGTCCTGGTCCCGGACGTAGCCGTCCTCGTGCTCGGCGTCCAGGTAGAGGCGCTTGAGCCGGGGATCGGCGGCGATGTCCAGGATGAACGGGTCGCTGCCGAGGCCGGGCGCGCCCCGGCCGCGTTCGGGACGGTCGGCCAGCCCCCGCGACCGCGCGTTGGCCGAGCCGTAGAACCGCAGCGACGTCTGCGCGAAGACAGTCTCCGGCGCCGCCCCGAGCCACCAGTTGACCAGGTCGAAGTGGTGGGTGGACTTGTGCACGAGCAGGCCGCCGGAGCTGGCCCGGTCGCGGTGCCAGCGGCGGAAGTAGTCCGCGCCGTGGATGGTGTCGAGCGTCCACTCGAAGTGCGCGGACGTCACCTCGCCGATCGCGCCGTCCATGAGCAGGCGGCGCACGGCCGAGTTGCGCGGCGAGTACCGGTAGTTGAAGGTGACGATCAGGCTGCCGGTGCTGCGCCGGGCCGACTCGGCGATGGCCGCGCAGCTCCCGGCGTCCACGGTGAGCGGTTTCTCCACGATGACGTCGCGGCCCGCGTCCAGGGCCGCGCACACGTAGCGGGCGTGCGCGGCGTCCACGGTCGCGACCACGACCGCGTCGGCGAGTTCGAGCACCTTGCCGAACTCGGCGGGGGCGAAGCACGGCACCTCGTGGCCGATCCGCTCGGCGTGGTAGTCCATGCGGGTCCGGTTGGTGTCGCACAGGGCGACGACGGTGCCGGTGTCGCGCCACTCGCCGAGCAGCGCGTCGACGTACAGCTGCGCGCGGTGCCCGAGCCCGACGAACGCGTACCTCATGGTCGTCCTCTCAGCCGCCGAGGGCGGCGTTGGCCTCGGTCAGGAACTTCTGGGCGGCGGCGTCGGGGGCCATCCGGCCGAAGATGACCTCCTCGGTGTACCGCTTGAGCATGTCCTCCAGGGCGCTGGCGCCCTTCGGCGGCGCGGCGGGCGGGTCGGCCAGCTCGCCCTTGATGGAGTCGACGAACTGCAGCGTCTTCTGGTCCGCGGGCGGCAGCTTGTCCTTGACCGCGGCCAGGACCTTCGAGCTGGCGGGCAGGCCGCGGTCGCTGAGGATGATCCCGCCGACCTCGGCGTCGTTGATCATGAAGTCGATGAACTTGGCGGCCTCGGCGGCGTGCTCGCTCTTGGCGGAGGCGGTGTAGAACATCGCCGGCTGGAGGAACATGCCGCCGGTGGTGGCGCCCTCCGCCTTGGGCAGGCGCAGCAGGCTCATCTCCTTGCCCGACGCCTTGGCGACCGCGCCGAGCTGGTTGCTCCACCACATGCCGGACGCGCCGGTGTTGGTGGCCAGCAGCGACTGGTCCACGCTGGTCGCGCCGACCTCGGCGGTCTTGGCGGCGTCGGGGCTGCCCTTGGCCTTGATCGTGTCCAGCATGACCTGCCACCAGGCCACGATCGTCTCCGGCGTGACGGCGATCTTGTTGCCCTGGTAGAAGGGCTCGCCGCGCTGTGCGGCGAAGATCTGCAGGAAGGCGGGGTTCCAGTTGAGCTGGGTGCCGTAGACCGTGCCGCCGCCCTTGGCGGTGATCTTCGAGCTGAGGTCGACGTAGTCCTTCCACGTCCACTTCGTGTCGTCGGGCACCTTCTGCCCGGCCGACTCCACCAGGGCCGGGTTGAGCACCACCGAGAAGACGTTCGCGCCGGTGGGGACGGCGAACTGCTTGCCGTCGATGCCGCCGGTGCCGAGCAGCTTGGGGTCGATGTCGGCGGTCTGGACCTTGCCGGTAAGGTCGGCCAGCGTGCCGCGGTCGGCGTACTCGCGAAGGCCGCGGATCTCCAGGGTGATGACGTCCGGGGCGTCGCTCGCGGCGACCTTCGTGGACAGCGTCTCGTAGTAGTTGGCGAAGTCGGAGAACTCGCCCTCGACGTCGATGCCCGGGTTCTTGGCCTCGAACTTCTTGATGGCCTCCTCGGTCATCTTCTGCCGCGCGTCGCTGCCCCAGTAGGAGAAGCGCAGCTTGACCTTCCCGCCGTCGTCGCCGCCGCTGCCGCAGGCCGCGGTGACCGCCAGCACGGCGGTGGCGAGCAGGGCCGCCGACCACGTCTTCTTGCCAGAGCTCACGGCTCTACCTCCTGTGGGATTCGTCTGTGTCGGGGGGTGGGGGAACTACTTCAGTCCCGTGGTGGCCACACCACGGATCAGGTACTTCTGGCCGGCCAGGAAGAAGCCGAAGATGGGCCCGAGCGCGACGATCGACATGGCGAACATCGGGCCCCACGACGAGTCGCTGCTGGCGTCGAGGAAGGTGCGCAGCGCCACCGGAGCGGTGAAGTTGTCCGGGTTGTTGAGGTAGAGGAGCTGGCTGAGGAAGTCGTTCCACGTCCAGATGAAGGTGAAGATCGCCGTCGTGGCCAGCGCCGGGGTGCAGAGCGGGATGATCACCCTGATGAACGTGCGCCAGTAGCCGGCGCCGTCGATCTCGGCGGCCTCGTCCAGCTCCCTGGGGAGCGAGCGGATGAACTGCACCATCAGGAACACGAAGAACGCGTCCGTGGCCAGCACCTTCGGCATGACCAGCGGCCAGATCGTGTTGATCAGTCCGAGCTTGGAGAACATGACGTACTGCGGCACGATCAGCACGTGGTGCGGCAGCATGATCGTGCCCAGCATGAGGGTGAACCACAGCTTCTTGAGCGGGAAGTTCAGCCGGGCGAAGGCGTAGGCGGCCAGCGAGCAGGCCACCAGGTTCGCCACCACCGACAGCACGGTGATCACCGCGGAGTTCCACAGGTAGTAGCCGAAGGGGTGCTTCAGCGCGGTCCAGCCCTCGGTGTAGTTCTCCAGCGTGACCTCGCTCGGCCACAGGCCGGGCTGCCGGAAGATCAGCTCCTCGGGCTTGAGCGAGCTGGAGATCATCCACAGCAGTGGATAGAGCATGACCAGGCCGAACCCGATCAGCAGCACGTGCTTGACCACCCGGCCGCCCCTGAACGGGCGGAACAGGACGGGCAGCGGCCTACTTGGTGTCGCCATAGAAGACCCAATACTTGGACGCGAGGAAGTTCACCCCGGTGAGGCCGGCGATGATGAGCAGCAGGACCCACGCCATGGCGGCCGCGTAGCCCATGTCGAAGCTCTTGAAGCCCTTGAGGTAGAGGTAGAGCGTGTTGAACATCGTGGAGTCGGCCGGCCCGCCCGAGCCGCCGCTCACGATGAACGACTGCGTGAACGACTGGAACGACTTGATGATCTCCAGCACCAGGTTGAAGAAGATGATCGGCGTCAGCAGCGGCAGCGTGATCGACCGGAACTGGCGGAACACGCCGGCGCCGTCCACCGCGGCGGCCTCGTAGTAGCTGGCCGGGATCTGCCGCAGCCCGGCCAGGAAGATGATCATCGGGGCGCCGAACGTCCAGACGTGCAGGATGATCAGCGTGCCGAGGGCGGTGTCGGGGTCGCTGACCCAGCCGGGCCCCTGGATCCCGAAGACCGCCAGCACGGCGTTGACCAGGCCCTCGGCCCCGAAGACCTTGCGCCACAGGATCGCGATCGCCACGCTGCCGCCCAGCAGCGAGGGCAGGTAGAAGATCGACCGGTAGAGCGACAGGCCGCGCAGCCCGCGGTCGAGCACCAGGGCCAGGGCGAGCGCGAAGGCCAGTTGCAGCGGCACCGAGACGACCACGTAGATCGTCGTCACCTTCAGCGAGTTCAGGTAACGGGCATCCTCGGTGAACATCTTGACGTAGTTGTCGAACCCGACCCACTTGGCCTCCTCCAGGAGGTTGTAGTCGGTGAACGACAGGTAGAGCGAGGCGACGATGGGACCGACCGTGATGACGAGCAGACCGGCGAACCAGGGCGCCAGGAACAGGTAGGCGGCCCGCGCCTCGCGGCGGGAACGTCTGGACGCGCGACGGTCCCCCCGCTCGGGCGGGGTCGCGGCGTCCGGGAGTCTCACCGCCACCGAGTCAGCCATGACGGAACTCATTCGTCATCACGGACCTTCCGGCGAGATGTGAATGGATAGCGCTTTCCTATAGCTGCCGGGAAAGTTCCGTCAACCCTTTGCAGGCGTTACATCGCTGTTATCGATATATCGACACCGCATTTTCCCTGGTGACAAGCGCTTACCACAGAGAGGTAGGACGAATATTGCTGCGATTTAGTACAACCGTTTGCAGGTCATCTGGGCGGCGCCGTCGACTCCCGCACCACCAGCCGGGTCTCCAGCGAGGTCGTGGCGCTCACCTCCTGGATCAGCAGGTCGACCGCCAGCCGCCCGGCCGCCGCGGTGGGCATGGCGACCGTGGTGAGCTTGGGACGGTTGAGCCGCCCCGGCACGATGTCGTCGATGCCCACCACGCTGACGTCCTCCGGCACGCTCAGCCCGAGCTCGCCCAGCCCCTCGACCAGGCCGATCGCCATGAGGTCGTTGTAGGCGAGCACCCCGGTCACCCCGGCCTCGCGCACCGCGGACGCGGCGGCCAGGCCGCCCTGCTCGGTGGGCGCGTTCGGCCCGAGGACGACCAGCTCGACGCCCGGCACCCGCTCGGCGGCCGTCCGGATCTCGCCGCTCGTCCAGGAGCCCGGCGGGCCGGACAGCAGCGCCACGCGGCGGTGCCCGAGCCCGGCCAGGTGCTCGACCGCCAGCCGCGCGCCGTGCCCGACGTCCATCAGCACCGTGGCCGCGCCGCGCAGCCGCCGGTTGACCACCACGAGCGGCACCCGCTCGGCCAGCCGCTCCAGCACCTTGTTCGACGAGCGCGGGCTGCACAGGACCACGCCGTCCACCTGCTTGGAGAACGCCTGGATCAGCTCCTCCTCGGCGGCCGGCTCCTCGTCGGTGTCGGCCACGAACAGGTGGTAGTCGCGCTGCCGGGCCGCGGCGTGCGCGGCCTTGATCAACGGCGGGAAGAACGGGTTGGCGATGTCGGCCACGATCAGGCCCAGGTTGTGGGTGCGCCCGGTCGTGAGCGCCCTGGCCGCCCTGTTGGGCCGGTACCCCAGCTCCTCGGCCACCGTCAGCACTCTGGTCCGGGTCGCGGCGTTCACCATGTGCGGCGCGGAGAACGTCCGCGACACGGTCGATACGTGCACACCGGAAGCGCGGGCCACATCACGAATCGTCACTGTCACAGCCACCCACCCTAACGCAACCGCTTGCAGGCATCATGGCCACGGTGAAAGCGCTTGCCGCCCGACCGGCCACTGTCCGCTCACATATTTTCCCAGCTAGACGCCATGGTCGAAAATCAGCTCTTGACGCCTCGCCCTGCCTGGCCCATAGGTTTGGTGCAACTGTTTGCAGTCCTGAAGGAGTCCCCCACGGTGAGCAGAGTGCTCGTCACCGGCAGCGCCGGACGCCTCGGCCGCAGCGTCGTCACCACGCTCGCCGCCGCCGGGCACGAGGTGATCGGCGTGGACCAGGCCCCCGGCACGCCCGTCGAGGCCGCCGCGACGTCACCGGCCGACCTCACCGACACCGGCCAGGCGTACGAGGTCGTCGCCCGGTTCCGGCCGGAGTCGGTGATCCATCTGGCGGCCATCGCGACGCCGTTCAGCCGGCCGGAGTCAGTGATCTTCCAGGTGAACACCCGGCTCGCGTTCAACGTCTGCGCGGCCTCGGTGGAGCTGGGCGTGTCCGGCGTGGTGGTGGCCAGCAGCCCCACGGTGATCGGGTACGGCGCGCCCGGGGGCTGGCGGCCGTCGTACCTGCCGATCGACGAGGAGCACCCGGCGCTGCCCTGGAACGCCTACAACCTGTCCAAACTGGTGGCCGAGCAGACCATGCGGACGTTCGCGCGGGCGGGCCGGACGAGGATGGCGGCCGTCCGGCCGTGCTTCGTCATCCCGCCCGAGGAGTGGGCGGGCGCGCCCACGCAGTCGGGGCACACCGTCAGGGAGCGGCTCGACCAGCCGGAGATCGGCGGCGTCTCGCTGTTCAACTACCTCGACGCGCGCGACGCGGGCGAGCTGTTCGCCGTGCTGGTCGCGGCGCTGCCCGAGCTGCCGGGCGGCGAGGTCTTCTTCGCCGGCGCGGCCGACGCCCTGGCCAGGGAGCCGCTGGCCGACCTGCTCCCGCAGGCCGTGCCGGGCACCGAGGAGCTGGCGGCGGCCCTCACCGGCACCGCTCCCGCCTTCTCCACGGACAAGGCCCGCCGCCTGCTCGGCTGGGAGCCCAAGCGAAGCTGGCGAACCGAACTCAAGGAATCCGAATGAATCTCAGCGGTGTGCTGTTCTTCCCCGTCACCCCCTTCGACGCCGGCGGCGCGCTCGCCGAGCAGGTGCTGGCCGAGCACATCCGGCGCGGCATGGCGCACGGCCCCGGCGGCGTGTTCGTGGCCTGCGGCACCGGCGAGTTCTCCGCGCTGTCGGAGGCGGAGCACGCGCGGGCCGTCCGGGTGGCGGCCGAGGTGGTGGACGGGCGGGCGCCGGTGTTCGCCGGGGCGGGCGGCCCGATCGGCGCGGCGCTGAACCAGGCGCGGGCGGCCCGCGCGGCGGGCGCCGACGGCCTGCTGCTCATGCCTCCCTACCTGACGCAGGGGCCGGCGAGCGGCTTCGCCGCGTACGTGGCCGCCGTCGCCGCCGAGCTGCCGGTGATCGTCTACCAGCGCGGCCCGGTCGTGCTCGACCCGGACGCCGTGGTCGAGCTGGCCGGCGTGCCCGGCGTGATCGGGCTCAAGGACGGGCTCGGCGACATCGACCGGATGCAGCGGACCGTCCTCGCGGTCCGCGAGAAGCACCCGGACTTCCTGTTCTTCAACGGCCTGCCGACCGCCGAACTGACCATGCCCGCCTACCGCGGCATCGGCGTCGACCTGTACTCCAGCGCGGTCTTCGCCTTCGCCCCCGAGATCGCCGTGGCGTACCTGAACGGCGACGAGCGGCTGCTGACCGAGTTCTACGCGCCGCTGGTCCGCCTGCGCGACAAGGCGCCCGGCTACCCGGTGGCCCTGGTCAAGGCCGGCGTACGGCTGCGCGGCCTCGACGTCGGCCCGGTGCGCCCGCCGCTGGTCGACGTGGCCGAGGACCACCTGGCCGAGCTCGACGCGCTGATCAGGTCCGGGCTCGCCCTGGCGGCCTCGTGATCACCGGCCTGCGCACCGAGCTGCGGACGGTCCCCCTGCCCCGCCCGTGGGGCCTGGACGTGCCCGCCAACCACGTGATCGTCTGCCACGTGACGCTGGCGGACGGCCGCACCGGCACCGGGTTCTCCTGGACGCCGCAGATCGGCGCGCACGCCGTCCACGCCCTGCTGGAGCACGACCTGCGCGAGGCGCTGATCGGCCTGCCCGCCCATCCCGAGCTGGTGTGGGACCGGTTGTGGCGGCACCTGCGCGAGGCCGGCCCCGGCGGGATCACCACGGTCGCGCTGGCCGGGATCGACCTGGCGCTGTGGGACCTGCGCTGCGGCGCGACCGGCCTGGCCGACGTGCTGGGCCGGCGCCGGGAGCAGGTCCCGGCCTACGGCAGCGGCGTCAACCTGCACTACTCCCTGGAGGAGCTGACCGATCAGGCACGGCGCTGGGTGGCCGCCGGGTACCGCGGCGTCAAGATCAAGGTCGGCCGTCCCGACCTGGCCGACGACGTGGCCCGGGTGGCGGCCGTACGCGAGGTGATCGGGCCCGACCGGCTGCTGATGATCGACGCGAACCAGCGGTGGGACCTCCACCGGGCCCGGCGCGCCCTGTCCGCGCTGCGCGAGTTCGACCTCCACTGGATCGAGGAGCCGCTGCCCGCCGACGACGTGGCCGCGCACGTCGAGCTGCGCCGCTCGTCCGACGTGCCGGTCGCGGTGGGCGAGAACGTCTACACCGTCTACGGCTTCCGCGACCTGCTCACCGCGGGGGCCTGCGACGTCGTCCAGCCGAACGTGGTGCGCGTCGGCGGCGTCACGCCGTTCCTGCGGATCGCCGAGCTGGCCAGGGCGTTCGACGTGCCGGTCCATCCGCACCTGCTGGGCGAGGTGTCCGGGCAGCTCGCCCTGGCGCTGCCGCTGCCGCCGCTGGCCGAGGACGTCGAGGACGCCTCGTTCGCCCGCCTGGGGCTGCTGGCCGAGCCGTACCCGGTGCGGATCGAGGACGGCGTGCTGCGCGTCGGCGGCCACGCGGGACTGGGGTTGCGATGGGCGTGAGGACGGACCCCGTGAAGGTCGTCCTGGCCGGGGCGACCGGGCACGGGCGGCATCACCTGGACAACCTGCGCAGGCTCGCGGCCGCCGGGCTGGTCGAGCCGGCCGGGATCTGCGACGTGCGGCCGGTGGAGCTCGACGTGGAGCTCGACGTGGAGCTCGGCGGCGGCCCCCTGCCGCAGTCGCCGGACCTGGGCGAGCTCGTCGCCGCCACCGGCGCGGAGATCACGATCATTTGCACGCCGATCCACACGCACGCCGACCTCGCGGTCACGGCGTTGCGCGCCGGGTCGCACGTGCTGCTGGAGAAGCCGCCCGCGGCCAGTCCCGAGGCGCACGCGCGGATCGCGGCGGCGGTGGCCGAGACCGGGCTGGCCTGCCAGGTCGGCTTCCAGAGCCTCGGCTCGCGGGCGGTCCCCGCGCTGCGCGACTTGATGGCGAGCGGCGCGCTCGGCCGTATCCGCGGCATCGGCGGCGCGGGCGCGTGGGAGCGGCCCTCGTCGTACTTCACCCGCTCGTCCTGGGCCGGACGGCGCAGGCTGCACGGCGCGGACGTGGTGGACGGCGCGCTCACCAACCCCTTCGCGCACGCCGTCGCGACCGCGCTGGCCCTGGTGGACGGCCCGGTCGAGGCGGTCGAGACCGAGCTGTACCACGCCCATCCGATCGAGGCCGACGACACCTCCTGCCTGCGCGTCCGGATCGCCGGCGGGCCGGTGATCACGATCGCGGTGTCGCTGTGCGCGACCGGCCGCAGCGAGCCGTACCTGGTGGTGCACGGGGAGGCGGGGCGGGCGACGCTCACGTACACGCTGGACGAGCTGCGGGTCGAGCGGGCCGACGGCTCGGTGGAGACCACCGTGCACGAGCGCGACGGGCTGCTGGAGAACCTCGTCGCGCACATCCGCACGGGGGCCGAGCTGCTCGTCCCGCTCTCCCGCACCGAGACGTTCACCCAGGTCCTGGACGCGGTGCGACTCGCCCCCGAGCCGCTGCCCATCGCCGAACGGCACCAGGTCGTGGAGCGCGACGGCGGCGGCGCGGTCACCCACCGGTACCTGCCCGGCATCGCCGAGCTGACCGCGCGCAGCGCCGCGGAGCTGGCGCTCTACTCCGAGCTCGGCGCGCCCTGGACGGAGGTCGAGCTGCGGGTGGCGGGCGCGCCGGTCGCGGCCTACGAGTGGCGGCCCGACCTGCCCGCCGCCGACTCGCCGCGGCCGTACCTGCATCCGGTGCGCACGCTGGGCGGCGTCACCGTCACCGAGGTGCGGCCCGACGACCACGTGCACCACCTCGGCGCCGGCGTGGCGATCGCCGACCTGGGCGGCGCGAACTTCTGGGGCGGCCGCACCTACGTCAGGGGCCGGGGACCGGCCTGGCTGGACGACCACGGCAGGCAACGGCACGTCGCGTTCACCCGGCTGGCCGACGACGGCTTCACCGAGGAGCTGGAGTGGATCGGCCCCGACGACCGGCTGATCGCCCGCGAGCGGCGCACGGTCACCGCCCGTCCGGTCGGCGACGCGTGGGCGCTCGATCTCGCGTTCACGCTGACCAACCTCACCGGCTCGCCGCTGGAGGTCAACAGCTCGGCCACCAAGGGCCGGCCCGGCGCGGGCTACGGCGGGTTCTTCTGGCGCGCCCCCGGCGCCTCGACCGGCCGGGTGGCCTTTCCCGGGGACGAGGAGGCCGTGCACGGCAGCCGGGGCCGCTGGGTGGCCATGGCCGGGACCGGCCCGGACGGGCGGGCCTGGACGCTGGTGTTCGTGCAGGCCGGCGACGACCCCTGGTTCGTGCGGGTGGCGGAGTATCCCGGGGTCGGGCAGGCGCTCGCGTGGGACCGTCCGCTCGTCGTCGAGGACACGCTGAGCAGGCGGGTCGTGACGGTCGTGGCCGACGGGCGGCTCGACGGGCCGTCGGTCTCGGCGTTGGCCGCCACCGTGGAGACGACGATCGGGGACACCGCGATCGGGGGCACGGCGATCGGGGAGCGCGCGTGACACCCGCTCTTCGGTAAGCCCTCATTCCCGGTTTCCCGGCGGTTCGGCGGGCCGCGGCTAGGGTGCGGAGTCTGTGAACGCACCCGTCATCGCCCGGCCCGCCACCGCCAGGGACCCGTTCTTCGACAACGCGAAGTACCTGGCCATCGTGCTGGTCGTGTGCGGGCACCTGATCGAGGACCAGCGCGACGCGCCGCTCGCCCACGCCCTGTACTTCTACGTGTACGTCTTCCACATGCCGCTGTTCATCGTGCTTAGCGGCTACTTGTCCCGAAATTTCACGTTTTCGGGGGGCAAGGCGCGCAAACTCCTCTCCACCCTCGCCGTCCCTTACCTGATCTTCGAGCTGGCCTACTCGCTCCCCCGCCCGATCCTGTACGGCGAGTTCGAGCTGAGCCTGCTCGACCCGTACTACCTCACCTGGTTCCTGCTCTCGCTGTTCCTGTGGCGGCTGTCCACGCCGGTGTGGCAGCAGCTCAAGTGGCCGCTCGCGGTGGCGGTCGCGCTGTCCCTGCTGACCGGGCTCGACCGGTTGCCCGGCGAGCTGGCCATGAACCGCACGTTCGCGCTGCTGCCCTTCTACGTGCTGGGCCTGATGGTGCGGCCCGAGCACTTCGCCCTGCTGCGGCGGCCCTCCATGCGGCTGGCCGGGTTCTGCGTGCTGGGGCTGGGGCTCGCGGTCGCGCTGCTGGTGCACGAGCGGGTGCCGACCGAGTGGATCAGGTGGCGGCACTCCAACGCGGCCATCGGCGTGGACGACCTCACCGGCACCGCGATCAGGCTCGGGCTGCTGGCCGCGGGGGCGGTGCTGGTGGCCGCGTTCCTGGCGGTCACCCCGGCCCGGCGCACCTGGTTCAGCGGGCTGGGCTCGGCCACCATGTACGCGTACCTGCTGCACGGGTTCGTGGTGAAGGGCGCCGAGCGGCTCGGGCTGGGGCTGCCGCTGTCACTCCTGCTGGGCTTCCTGACCGCCACCCTGCTGTGCACGCCCTGGGTGCGCGGGCTGTTCCGCTGGGCCGTCGAGCCCCGCATGACCTGGGCCTTCACCCCGCTCCGCCGCCCCGCCTGACTCGTGCCTGAGCAGCCGCAGCGCGCCCCTGGACAGCGCGACCAGGATGTCGGCGCACTCGTCCAGGTCGGGGTAGCGGCCTTCCAGGTGGCCCATGGCCAGAGCGTTCGTGGCCGCGTTGACGCCCTCGGCGATCATCTCCAGGCGGCGCCGGTCCCGTTCGTCGCCGGCCGTGTAGCCGAGCGCGGCCAGGTCGGCCGCGTGGTGCTCGCGGTAGGCCGCGGCCGTACGGGCGGCGAAGTCGCGCAGCGAGGAGGACGGGTCGTGCCGCGCGCGCAGCTGGATGCGCAGCAGCTCGGGGTGGCGGCAGATCGCCTCCAGCGGGATGCGGAAGGTGTCGCGATGGCGTTCGAGGTCGCCGGGCGCCTCGCGGGCCCTGCGCCGGGCCTCCCGCATCGCGCCGCGCAGCCGGTCGCCGCCTTCCTCCGCGAGCACCAGCAGCAGCTCCTGCATGTCCTTGAAGTGCACGTAGAAGCTGGACTGCGCGATGCCGGCGGCCTTGGCGACCTTGCCGGTCGTCAGGCCGGTCTCGCCCTCCTCGTCGAGGATGGTCAGGGCTGCCCCGATCAGCCTGCGCCGGGTCAGGTCCTTCGCCTCGCTCCTGCTGAGCGGTGTGCTGGTCACGATCGCCTCACGGGACTTGTGTCTGATTTCACCGATAGTACTATCGGTGAAATTGCCGAAGGAGAGTCATGGCCATCGATTTCACTCTCGCCCCCGAGCACGAGGAGATCCGCAAGCGGGTCAGGTCCTTCGTCCAGGAGACCGTGATCCCCGCGATGTCCGGCGTGGAGGAGGGCGACCGGGATGCCTACCTCCGCACGATCTTCGAGCTCCGCCGCCGGGCCAGGGCCGAGGGCCTGTGGCTGCCGCACATGCCGAAGGAGTGGGGCGGCATGGGCCTCGGCCACGTCGAGCTGGCCATGGTGCAGTCGGAGGCGGCCAAGACCCGCATCGGCCCGTGGGTGCTCAACTGCCAGGCCCCCGACGAGGGCAACATGCACACGCTGCTCCACTGGGCGGACGACGAGCAGAAGGAGAAGTACCTGCGGCCGCTGCTGGACGGCGTCCAGATGTCGTGCTTCGCGATGACCGAGCCCGAGGTCGCCGGGTCCGACCCGACCCTGATCCGCACCGAGGCGGTCAAGGACGGCGACGAGTGGGTGATCAACGGCCACAAGTGGTTCATCTCCAACGCCCGCCGGGCGAGCTTCGCCATCCTCATCGCGCGCACCGAGCAGGACGTGCCCGAGGGCTCGCGCGGCGCGAACACGGCCTTCCTGGTGGACCTGCCCAACCCCGGCTGGAAGGACGTGCGCGAGGTCGAGACGATGCACGGCTCGACCGGCCACAGCGAGATCGTGATCGAGGACCTGCGGGTGCCCGACAGCGCGATCCTCGGCGGCCGGGGCAACGGCCACCGGCTGGGCCAGTACCGGCTGGGCCCGGCGCGGCTCGCCCACTGCATGCGGTGGATCTCGCAGGCCGAGACGGCGCTGGACATGATGGTGGACCGGGCGCTCAACCGCTACAGCCACGGCTCGCTGCTGGCCGAGAAGCAGGGCGTGCAGTGGCTGATCGCCGACTCGGCCATGGAGCTCTACCAGTGCAAGCTCATGGTGCTGCACGCCGCTTCGAAGATCGACCGGGGCGAGGACTTCCGTACGGAGGTGTCGATGGCCAAGCATTTCGTGGCGAACAGCCTCAACCGCATCGTCGACCGGGCGATCCAGGTGCACGGCGCACTTGGCTACTCCACCGACACGCCGCTGGCGAGCATGTTCCAGCACGCCCGCTGGGCCCGCTTCGCCGACGGCGCCGACGAGATCCACCAGATGCGCATCGCCGAGCGCACGATCGCGGCCTACCAGGCGACCGGTTCGACGAGCGCGGCGACCGGCGGCCTGCCGCTATAGCGCAAGATAGCCCCGCATGACGGGCTGCCAGCGGTTGGCCGGGACGCCCCGGAGCGCGGCCACCGCCAGGCAGTACTTGCTGACGCTGACCGGCCGCACCCCCAGCCCGCGCAGCACCCGGTCCACCAGCGCCCGCCCGTCGGCCGACTTCGACTCCAGCAGCACCCGGTCGCGGCGGGCGGGCACCCGGCGGCCGCCGTCGTGGCAGAGCAGGCCGGTGTCGCAGGTCAGCCGGGCCTGCCCGGTTCGGTCGACGAGCGTGACCCGCCGGTAGTCGGTGGACAGCACGGGCCCGAGCGCGTCGGGCACGACGACGCTCAGCTCGCTGCTCAGCGTATCGCCGACGAACTCCATGGCCTCGCTGGTCAGCTCACCGGCCGCCGCGGCGTCGTACGGGATGCGGTGTTTGTCGGTGTTGCCGCGGGTGCCGTTCAGTTTCAGCTCCAGCCATCGCCCGCCCCCGTCCAGGTACGTGCGGGTGCGCAGCTTGAAGCGGCGCCGCCGGTCCTGCCGGTGCTGGCGGAAGGTCAGCAGATCGGGCGTGTCGAAATAGGTCGAGGTGTAGCGGAACTGGCGCAACGCCCCGATCCGCAGCACCGAGAGCCTGTCGCCCAGCTCGGCCACCAGCTCGGCCATGGCCGGGACGCTGACCACGTACTTGCGGTCCACCCGGCTCATCAGCTCCGGCACGTCGTCCAGCCCGACCGGCGGCAACCCGGCCGCGACGCCCGCCATCAGCGCGCCCGCGTCCCTCATCGGGCCACCTCGGCGACCTGGAAGCGCACGTCCACCACGGTCACGTCGCGCACATAGTCCACCTGGGTGACGACGCAGTGCAGGACGCGGCCCCGCAACCGGCTCTCCAGGTCGGCCCTGAGCAGCTCGGGGTCGGCGTGCACGACGTCCAGCGTCACGACCTGCTGCCTGGTGCGGCCCAGCAGGCGGGGGTGGTCGGCGACGTGCACGACGGCCAGCAGCACGCCGTCCAGGAGCAGCGCGGTCAGCGGGAGCTGGGAGGCGATGCCGTTCACCAGCCCGAGGACGATCGCCACGAAGTAGTAGGCGATCTCTTGCTGGGTGATCTCGCTGGACCGCAGCCGGATGATCGACAGCACCCCGAACAGCCCGAACCCGACCGCCAGGTCCACCCGCTGGACCAGCAGCAGGGAGACCACCGCGAAGATGCCCACGTTCAGCGCCACGTAGGCGAACAGCAGGTCGCGCCGGTGGTGTCGCCGGTAGTACAGGCCGTAGGCGAGGACGGTGATCGCCGCCAGGTCCATCGCCAGTCCGGCCGTCACGGTGTCTTGCCCCTCGTTCTCATGTCCACCAGCCTGCGGCTCGCCGGTGAGGGAGCCGTGAGGCGCCCATTAGGCGGCTCTCATCCGGTAACCGGTGCCGCGCACGGTTTCGATGCGGTCGGGCCCGATCTTCCTGCGCAGGTAGCGGACGTAGACGTCCACGACGTTCGAGCCCGGGTCGAAGTCGAAGCCCCAGACGTGGCTGAGCAGCTGCTCGCGGGTCAGCACCTGGTCGGGATGCCGGCAGAAGATCTCCGCCAGCGCGAACTCCCTGGTGGACAGGTCCACCACGCGGTCGCCGACGTGCGCCCGCCGGGTCCGCAGGTCGAGGGCCAGGTCGCCGACGCGCAGCACGGTCGGCTCGGGCGTGCGGTCGGCCCGCAGCCGCAGCCTGACCCGGGCCAGCAGCTCCTCGAAGGCGAAGGGCTTGGCGATGTAGTCGTCGGCGCCGCCTTCGAGCCCGGCGACCGTGTCGGTCACGCCGCCCCGGGCGGTCAGGATGATCACCGGGATGGCCACCTTCGCCTCCCGCAGCCGCCGCAGCACGGTGAACCCGTCGCTGAGCGGCAGCCCGATGTCGAGCAGTAACAGGTCGAACCCGCCCGAACCGGCCAGGTCGTAGGCCGCGACGCCGTCCGTGACCACGGCCGTCACGAAGCCGTTGCCGCGCAGGCCCTTCTCCAGGAAGGCCGCGATCCTGCTCTCGTCCTCGGCGATCAGGATCCGGTTCATGCCCTGGCCAGCGGCAACGTCATCACGAAACAAGCGCCCCCCGCCGGGACGTCCGCCACTCTCACACCGCCTCCGTGCGCCTCGGCGATCGACCTGACGATCGCCAGCCCCAGTCCTGCCCCGTCGTGCCCGCCCGTACGTCCCGCGCCCCTGACGAACCGGCGGAAGATGCGCTCCCGGTCGGCGGGCGCGACGCCCGGCCCGCTGTCGCGCACCCACAGCTCGGCCCGCCCGTCCCGCACGGCCGATCCGACCGCGATGAGATCGTCGTCCATGGTATGGCGGACGGCGTTCACCACCAGTTGCATGAGCGCCTGCGTGAGCCGTTGCCGGTCGGCCGGGATCCGCGCCTCGGCCACCTGGTCGACCCGCCAACGCCGGTCGCCCAGCGGCCGGGCCTTGGCCACCACGCTCACCGTCAGGTCGGCCAGCTCGACCTCCTCGACCGCGAGGAAGCCGGGCTGCTCGGCCTTGGCGAGGGTGAGCAGGTCGTCCACGATCCGGTTCATGCGGTCCAGCTCGTCGGTGACCAGGGCGAGGGTCTCGGCCCGTTCGGCCGGGTCGTCCCCCATCAGCTCCAGATGCCCGCGGATGACCGTGATGGGGGTACGCAGCTCGTGCCCCGCGTCGTCCACGAACGTGCGCTGGACGGCGAAGGAACGTTCCAAACGGTCGAGCATGTGGTTGAACGTGGCGGCCAGCGCGGCCACGTCGTCGTCACCGGTCACCTTGAGCCTGCGGGTGAGGTCCGCCGAGTCGCTGATCTGCTCGGCCGTCTGGCTCACCAGCCGCACCGGAGCCAGCACCCGCCCCGCCACGAACCAGCCCGCCGCCCCCGCCAGAGCCAGCGCGGCCAGCGCCGACAGCCCGAGCACGCCGACCGCGTCCACGATCTCGCCCCGATGGCGGTCGTAGAAGACGGCGGCGACGAAATGGCCGGGACGGGGGTCGGCCGCCACCCTGACCGGGATGACGGCGTACCTGACCGTGCCCTCGACGCTTTCGGTGTCGCCGTAGGCGGGCCTGGTGGCCGCGGCCAGCACTTTGACCAGCTTCTCGTCGGTGTCGAGCCGGGCCGGGGGCGTGACGGCGGTGATCCGGTCGGCCCTGCCGCCCACCATGGTGAAGAAGGTCTCCCAGCGGTCGGGCGCGTTGATCGCCAGGTAGCCGGTGAGCAGTTCCCGCACGTCGGAGACCGGCCGGCCGGTACGGGGGTCGTGGGCGGTGGCGGCGTACCTGCGCAGTTTCTCGGCCTCGTTGGTGAACTCCAGGTTCATCCGGTCGTCGAGGCGGGCGAGCAGGACGGTCCAGGTCGCGAAGATCGAGACCGCCAGGGCCAGGCCGACGACGGCGAGCATCCAGCCCACGATCCGGGCGCGGGCACTCACCCGCATCCGGCTCCCCGCTCAGTCGTCGCCATCGTCATCGTCGTCTTCGTCGTCGTCATCGACGTCGTCTTCTTCGTCGTCGTCGCGGTCGTCATCGTCGTCGTCTCCGCCGCTCCAGGCGCGATGGTGGTCGTCGTCGCCATCATCATCGCCGCCTCCGGGCTTCGGCGCGGGCGGCTTGACGGGTTCCGCCTCGGTTCCCGGCGACGTGAACGGCCGTACGTCGCCGGCCGACGTCCCCGGCGAGGTCGAGACCGTGACGGACTCCCCCAGATCGGGCCCGTCGCCGGCCGCCCGTACCCACCCGGCCGAGAGGAACCCCGCCGCCGTCAGCGCCACGAGAATGAGCATCACGCGTTTCATGAGGTAGAGCGTCTGCCGCGCGGAGGAGACCATCCTGAGGCCAGGATGAGGAACCTCTCATCCCTTCCCATCCAGCCCGTCATCATTAGAATCATGTTCTGATACCGGCTGGTCGGTCAGGAGGTCTTCATGAGGGTGCGGGACAAGGTGATCGTCGTGACCGGCGCGGCCGGTGGCATCGGACGGGCGATGGCCCTGCGCTTCGCCGCCGAAGGAGCCGCCGGGATCGTGCTGGCCGACCTGGACGAGCCCGGCGCGAGGGCCGTGGCCGACGAGATCGGCGACCGGGCGGTGGCCGTCCGCGCGGACGTCTCCGTCGAGTCCGACGTGGCCGCGCTGGCCGAGCCCACCCCCTTCGGCCCCGTGGACGTGTTCTGCTCCAACGCCGGCATCATCGGCGGCTCCGGCCTCGACGCCCCTGTCCAGGAATGGACCTCCCTGTACGCGGTCAACGTCCTGGCCCACGTGCACGCCGCCCGCGCCGTCATCCCCGGCATGGTCGCCCGCGGCGGCGGATACCTGCTGAACACCTGCTCGGCGGCCGGGCTGGTGAGCTGCCCCGGCGACGCGCCGTACGCCGTCACCAAGGCCGCGGCCATCGCCTTCGCCGAGTGGGTGGCCATCCACTACGCCGCGCAGGGCATCAAGGTCAGCGTGCTGTGCCCGCAGGGCGTGCGTACCGGGATGCTGGAACGCGGCGTCGAGGAGGACCACCTGACGGCGCGCGCGGTGGGGGCGGCGGGCGCGATCCTCGATCCCGCCGACGTGGCGACCGCCGTGATCGACGGCCTGGCCGCCGAACGGTTCCACATCCTGCCCCACCCCGAGGTGGCCGACTTCTACCGCCGCAAGGCCGAAGCCCCGGACAGATGGCTAGCCGGAATGTCCACCTTCATCACCACCCTCCAATCCCCCCCGACCGACTGACCACGAGCCGCCTCCTCCACACCCCACAAGGGGCTCCCCCTCGCCGTCGCCCTTCGCGAAAGGCCCGACCTGACCATGGACCAGCAGCTCACCCGGACCGCCCGCCAAGCCTGGCGCCGCCTGGAACCCGTCCACGGGATGATCTACTTCGTCCCCGAGGCCACCACCCGCTACGCCGCCCTCGGCCTCACCGGCATGTCCGGATATTTCACCTCACGCTCCGCCCCCTTGGGCCCCGCCCCCGCCGACCTCGTCATCGCCACGTTCTACAACTTCAACCCCGACCTCGTACGCCGCTCCCTCCCCTGGGACAAGGTCACCCCCGCCCAGGTCCTGCAAGCCCGCCTCGAAGCCGCCGCCGAAGCGCTCCGCCGGGCCGCCGTGCACGAGCTTCCCGACCTCGTCCCCGTACTCACCCTGGCCAGGCGCGCCGCCGAGGCCGCCTGCGACCACCCCCAGGGCCGCCCCCTGTTCGCCGCCCACGCCGCCCTCCCCTGGCCCGACGACCCCCTCCTCCAGCTCTGGCACGCCCAGACCCTCCTGCGCGAGTTCCGCGGGGACGGCCACGTGGCGACACTGCTGGCCGAGGGCATCACCGGCCTCGAAGCCCTCGTCCTGCACGCGGCCAGCGGCGAGGTCGCCAAGCCGTTCCTCACCATGAGCCGCGCCTGGCCCCCCGACCAGTGGGCCCACGCCGAGACCACCCTCCGCACCCGCGGCCTCCTGACCGCCGACAACGACCTGACCCCCGAAGGCAAGTCCCTGCGCCACCACCTCGAAACCCGCACCGACACCCTGGCCATGCCCGCCTACGGCGCCCTGGGCGAACCCGACTGCGAACGCCTCGCCGCCCTGGCCCGCCCCTTCGGCCGCCGAGTGGTGGACGCCGGCCTCCTCAAACTGAGCTGATCACCTGCGACCGGCTTCCTCCCCGACGGCCGTCACCTGGAGGCTGGACGAGGAGACCACGGATCTGGGCGAAGCATGACGTTACCGATACCCCGTCACGGGAAGATCGCCGGACATGTCGGAGACACCACCACCCCAGACCCAGCAGTACCCGGGCCGTACGGACGAGATGTCCCCCGAGCCGCGCGACGAGATGCGCGGCTACGAGGGCAGGGACCTGCTGACGGGCAAGAAGGCGCTGATCACCGGTGGCGACTCGGGCATCGGCCGGGCGGTGGCGGTGGCGTTCGCCAAGGAGGGCGCGGACGTCGCCATCGCCTACCTCGACGAGCACGACGACGCCAACCACACCCGCGGCCTGGTCGAGCAGGAGGGACGGCGGTGCGTGCTGCTGCCCGGCGACCTGGGCGACCGCGACCACTGCGCGACGGTCGTGGAGCAGGCGGTCTCCGAGCTGGGCGGCCTGGACGTCCTGGTCAACAACGTGGCCTACCAGGCGCCGGTCGACTCCCTGGAGGAGCTGACGGACGAGCAGTGGGAGCACACGTTCGCGGTCAACATCCACAGCTACTACCGCGTCACCAAGGCCGCGCTGCCGCACCTGCGGGAGGGCAGCGCGATCGTGAACACCTCCTCGATCAACGGCCTGCGCGGCAACAAGACCCTCATCGACTACGCCGCGACGAAGGGCGCGATCAACGCCTTCACCTACTCGATGGCCCAGAACCTGGTCGAGCGCGGCATCAGGATCAACGCCGTCGCCCCCGGCCCGGTCTGGACGCCGCTGATCCCGGCCACGATGCCGGAGGAGAAGGTGGCGAAGTTCGGCGCGCAGGTGCCGATGAAGCGGGCCGCCGACCCCGACGAGATCGCCCCTTCGTACGTGTTCTTCGCCGCCGACCGGCTGTCCTCGTACTACACGGGCGAGGTGCTGGCCCCGATCGGCGGCGAGACGCTCCCGGGCTGACCGCGCGGGTCAGAGGTAGATCGAGCCGCCCTTCCCGAGGAACTCGGCCGCCTTGTCGGCCATGCCCGCCCGCACCTCGTGGCTGAGCTTCATCGAGCAGAACTTCGGGCCGCACATCGAGCAGAAGTGCGCGGTCTTGGCGGGCGCGGCCGGCAGGGTCTCGTCGTGGAAGGCGCGGGCGGTGTCCGGGTCGAGCGACAGGTCGAACTGGTCCTCCCAGCGGAACTCGAACCGGGCGTCCGACAGGGCGTCGTCCCACGCCTGGGCCTGCGGGTGCCCCTTGGCCAGGTCAGCCGCGTGCGCCGCGATCTTGTAGGTGATCACGCCGGTCTTGACGTCGTCGCGGTTGGGCAGGCCGAGGTGCTCCTTGGGGGTGACGTAGCAGAGCATGGCGGTGCCGTACCAGGCGATCATGGCGGCGCCGATGCCCGAGGTGATGTGGTCGTAGCCGGGGGCGATGTCGGTGACGAGCGGGCCGAGGGTGTAGAAGGGCACGTCGTCGCAGAGCTCGCGCTGCAGGTCGACGTTCTCCTTGATCTTGTGCATGGGCACGTGGCCGGGGCCCTCGATCATCACCTGCACGTCGTGCGCGTGCGCGATCTTGGTCAGCTCGCCCAGGGTGCGCAGCTCGGCGAACTGGGCCTCGTCGTTGGCGTCCGCGATCGAGCCGGGGCGCAGCCCGTCGCCCAGCGAGAACGTCACGTCGTAGCGGGCCAGCAGGGCGCACATCTCGTCGAAGTGCTCGTACAGGAAGCTCTCGCGGTGGTGGGCCAGGCACCAGGCGGCCATGATCGAGCCCCCGCGCGAGACGATCCCGGTCTTGCGGCGGGCGGTCAGCGGGACGTGCGCCAGCCGCACGCCCGCGTGCACCGTCACGTAGTCGACGCCCTGCTCGCACTGCTCGATCAGGGTGTCGCGGTAGACCTCCCACGACAGCGCCTCGGGCCGCCCGCCCACCTTCTCCAGCGCCTGGTAGATGGGCACGGTCCCGACCGGGACGGGCGAGCTGCGGATGACCTGCTCGCGGGTCTCGTGGATGTTCGGCCCGGTGGACAGGTCCATGACGGTGTCGGCGCCCCACCGGGTGGCCCAGGTCATCTTCTCGACCTCCTCCTCGATCGAGGAGGTGACGGCGGAGTTGCCGATGTTGGCGTTGATCTTGACCAGGAAGTTCCGGCCGATCGCCATCGGCTCGGACTCCGGATGGTTGACGTTGGCGGGGATGACCGCCCGCCCGGCCGCGACCTCCTGCCGGACGAACTCGGGCGTCATCCCCTCCCGGACGGCCACGAACTCCATCTCCTTGGTCACCACGCCGCGCCGCGCCGCGCCGAGCTGGGTGACCGGCGAGCCCCACGCCGAGCGGTCGGCACGCGACGGCCCCGAGGTGTCGTAGAGCCGCACCGACGTGCCGTTCGACAGCCTGACCTCGCGCATCGGCACCTGAAGGTCACCGATGTAGATCTTGGAAAAGCGCGCGTCGCTCATCGCGCAAACTCCCTTCGCCGGCATTATCCGGAGCAGGTTCTGGCGGTCGGCGGCTGACAGCCGTCCTCTCAGCCCGGTCCGCACCGGGCTCCCGCGTTGGTCATCGCGATCATAACCCCGCGCGTGGCAGGATCAAGGGGATGTCTGATCCCATTGCGCACACGACCGCCACCTACGACCGCATCGCGCGCCAGTTCGACGAGCAGTTCACCGAACCGCCACCCTCGTTCGCGGCCTTCCGCGACCGGTTCGCCTCGGCCCTGCCCGCCGGAGCCACGGTCGCCGACCTGGGATGCGGCCCGGGGCGCGAGTCGGCCTGGTTCGCCGGACGCGGCCTGACCACCGTGGGTGTGGACCTGTCGATCGAGATGGCCAGGCTCGCCGCCGGGCACGGCGTGCCCACCGTCCTGGGCGATCTGCGACGCCCGCCGCTGTCGCCGGCCTCCCTGGACGGCCTCTGGTCGGCCGCGGCCCTCGTGCACGTGCCGTCCGAGCAGACCGAGGCGACGTTGCGCGCCTGGCACGCGGCGCTGCGCCCCGGCGGGGTGCTCGCGCTGACCACCGCCCTGGGCGACGGCGAGGGCTGGGAGCCGGTGCCGTACCGGACGGAGTACGAGCGCTGGTTCGTCCACCGCGACGCGGGCGACCTGCTCGCGGTGCTGGACGCGGCCGGGTTCGCGGTCGCCTGGCACGAGACGAACGTCACCCACCGCACGTGGTTCAGCGTGCTGGCGACAGCGCGCAGCTCTCCCCAGCCCTAGTCTCCAGGTCGAGCGCGAACCCGGGGCCGCGCAGCCGGGCGGTCCCGCCGCGCGCCGACGACAGCCTGACCTCGACCGGCACGCCGTCCGCCCAGGTCACCCCGACGGTGAAGCCGCCGCGGGCGCGCAGCCCGTCGAACGAGCCCGCGCGCCAGGCGGCCGGCAGCGCGGGCAGCAGCTCGATGACGCCGGCGTGGCTCTGGAGCAGCATCTCGGCCACCCCGGC
The DNA here is from genome assembly GCF_044465465.1 of Nonomuraea sp. NPDC049655. Classification (NCBI taxonomy): domain Bacteria; kingdom Bacillati; phylum Actinomycetota; class Actinomycetes; order Streptosporangiales; family Streptosporangiaceae; genus Nonomuraea; species Nonomuraea sp. NPDC049655. Next base: position 341,838 of record NZ_JBITLS010000008.1, on the reverse strand, counting down.
GGTCGCGCCGAGGTTCCCGTCGATCTGGAACGGCGGATGCGTGTCCCACAGGTTGGGCAGCGTGCTGGCGCGCAGTTGCCCGCTCAGCATGGCCAGGGCGCGGTCGCCGTCCTTGAGCCGGGCCCAGAAGTTGACCTTCCAGGCCATGCTCCAGCCCGTGCCGCCGTCGCCGCGCGCTTCGAGCGTGGTGCGCGCCGCGGCCAGGTGCTCGGGAGCGGTGAGCTGCGTCCCGGGGTGCAGGGCGTAGAGCTGGGAGACGTGCCGGTGCCGGTCGGACGGGTCGTCGAGGTCGGCCTTCCACTCCTGGAGCTGCCCCCAGGAACCGACCCGTAGCCCGGGATCGAGCCGGTCGGCCGCCTCGCGCAGCCGTCCGGCGAACTCGGCGTCCACGCCGAGCGTGCGCGCGGCCGCGGCCGTGCAGGCGAACAGGTCCCGGACGATCTGCTGCGGCATGGCCGCGCCCGCGGTGAAGTCGCCGTGCTCGGGCGAGTACGCGGGCGAGACGACGAGGCTGCCGTCACGCGCGTCGGGACACAGGTTGGCCAGCCAGAACTCGGCGGCCTCGCGCATCGCCGGATAGGCGTGCCCGCGCAGGTGGCGCTCGTCGCCGTCGAACAGGTAACGCTCGTAGAGTTGGCGCACCAGCCAGCCGGCGGCGTCCGGCATCCAGAACGACGTGGGCCAGTCGTGCACCCCCGTGAACCCGAACGGGTTGGTGTTGGAGTGCACCACCCACCCCGCCGAGCCGAACATCGACCGCGCGGTCTCGCGTCCGGGCGCGCGCAGCCCCGCCACGAACTCCTGGTACGGCACCGCCGTCTCGGCCAGGTTCGCCGGCTCGGCCGGCCAGTAGTTCATCTGCAGGTTGATGTTGGTGTGGTAGTCGGACTCCCACGGCGGCGAGTTGGACGCGTTCCACACCCCCTGGAGGTTGGCCGGCAGCGAGCCGGGGCGGGAGCAGGCGATCAGCAGGTACCGGCCGTACTGGAAGTACAGCGTCTCCAGGGCTTTGTCGGACGGGGTGCCGGCGCCTTCGTAGGCGGCCAGCACGCGGTCGGTCGGCAGGTCGGGCATGCGCTGGCCGAGGTCGAGGCGGACCCGGCCGAACAGCGCCCGGTGGTCGGCCTCGTGCTCGGCCCGCAGCTCGGCGTACGGCCGCCGGGCCGCCGCGTCCACCGCCGCCGTGACGCGCGCCGCCGGGTCCGGGCCGCGGTAGCCGGGGTGGACGGGCGCGTAGTCGGTGGCCGCCGAGAAGACGAACACCGCGCTGTCGGCGCCCGTCACCACGACGCGGTCGCCCTCGTCCGAACGGGTGCCGCCCTCGGTCAGCACCTGGACCTGGCCCTCGTACACCAGGCCGTTGTCGGCGAGCACGCCCCGGACGCGCAGCCGTCCGGACTCGGCGGTCACTTCCTCCTCGCCGTCATGCGCGGTGCCGAAGCGCAACGTGAACCCCACCCGTCCCGGACGCCTCGCCGTCAGCCTGCCGACGATGACGTGCGCCGGGTATGAGGCGAAATATTCCCTGGTGAGGACCACGCCGTCGGCGTCCTCGTACGTCACGGCGGCCACCGCCGTCTCCAGGTCGAGCGTGCGCCGGTAGCCGCCGGAGAAACCGCCGGTCACGTCGAGCAGCAGCTCACCGAAGTTCTGGTACGCCCCGAAGCCGGGAATGTGCCCCACCGTGCTGTAGGACGGGTTCCCCAGGATCGCGGCCACCTCCTCCGGCGCCATCGAACCCCGCTCGTCGATGACCCGCCGCACCGCCTCCAGAGCGCCGGGACGGTCCGCCGACCAGTTGCCGGATCCACCGGGCTCCGCGCTGCCCGGACCGCCGGTCCACAACGACTTCTCGTTGAGCTGGACGCGCTCGGTCTCAAGCGTCCCGAACACGCAGGCGCCGAGTGCTCCGTTGCCGATCGGAAGGACGTGTCCTTCCCAACTGGGGGCGGGCTCGTCGTACCGGAGCGTCAGCATGGCGATCAGCCTAAGGTTTGGCGATCGCCCCTGGCGGTACGGACTCCCTCAGGGGAACTATGATGAAGATCGCCGCTGTGGCCGCGATCGTGGCTCTCGCCACGATCGGACCGGCTGCCGCCTCTGGGGACGGCATCGAGCAGCAGGAAGTGAGCAAGCAGCAATACCGGACGCTGACCGCCCAGTGCCGCTACGCCGACACACCGGCCCTGCGCCAGAAGTGCAGGCAGGCGGTCAAGGACAACTACCGTATCGGCCGGCGCAACCGTTCACTCGACTGCCGGACGTACTCCGGCGTGACGGTCTGCGGCGAACTGCTCCTCAGCAAGACCGAGCGCGCGTGCATCGACGAGTCCACCAGACAGGGCTTGGCCTATCGCCGCGCCGAAGTGGAATGTTACGTGGCCTGACCATGATCGTCGCAGGTGTCGACGGCTCGCCGACCGGACTGCTGTCCGTCGACTGGGCCGCCAAGGAGGCAGTGCTGCGCGGGGTGTCGCTGACCGTGGCCCACGTGGTGCCCGACTGGGTCTGCCGCCCGATCTCCGGCCGGTACGCGGAGGTGGGCAAGTGGATGCGCGACGGCGCCAAGGAGGTGCTCGCGGCCGCCGAACGGCAGGCCCGCGAACTGGGCGCCGAGGTGACCACGGAACTCGTGCCCGGCGATCCCCGCGCCGCGCTGATCAAGACCGCCGAGCAGGCCGACCTGCTCGTCGTCGGCAGTCGTGGCCTGGGCGGCGTACGCGGGCTGCTGCTCGGCTCGGTCGCCCACGGGGTGGCCGCGCACGCCCAGACGGACGTCGTCCTGGTCCGCGATCCGCCCGCCGTTCCGCGCGGTGAGCTGGTGGTCGGCGTCGACCGTTCCGAGGGCAGCCTCCGCGCGCTGAAGTTCGCCTTCGCCGAGGCCGAGCTGCGCGGCGCCAGGCTGCGCGCGGTGGAGGCGTTCGCCTGGCCGCGCCCCTCGGGCTTCGGGCCCGCCGATCCGGAGGCCGAACGCGAGACCCGCGAGGCCCTGCGGACCTTCCTCGCCATACCCCGCCAATGCCATCCCGGCGTGGAGGTGATCGAGGACGTCGTGCACGGCCATCCCGTCGAGGTGCTGCGCGAGGTGGCGGCCGGGGCCGACCTGCTGGTCGTCGGCAGCCGGGGGCACGGCACGCTGAAGGGCATGCTCATCGGCTCGGTCAGCCAGGCCATGCTGCACCACGCGCCCGGCCCGCTCGCGATCGTGAAAGCCACCTCCGCCTAGGGGACGTCCCCGCAGGTCACCGCCTTCGCCGTCCGCTCCCGCCTCCGGCCGCCCTGCCCCGGACGCCCCCGGTGGCTAACCGGCGGCCGGCACCGCCGCCGCCACGATGGCGGCCACGCGCGGCGCGGCCAGACGTACGTAGTCGTCGGTGGCGAGCGCCAGGGAGCGGTCGAGGCGCGCGGCGTTGAAGTAGATCTCCGGCAGTTCCAGCAGCGAAGGATCGACGACCAGCTCAAGGCGGGGGTCATGGCTGAACGGCAACACCGTCCCGCTGACGCTGCCCGCCAGCTCCTCCGCGCGGTCCTTGTCGGCGAAGGCGACGTACGTGCCCTCCAGCAGTCCCTTGACCGCCTGCAGATCCAGCCGCGCGTCGCCCGGCACGACGGCCAGCACGTGCCGGGTGCGCTTCTTGCCGATCTTGACCATCACGATCAGGCACTTGGCCGCCTGCTCGACGCCGTGCCCGCGCAGGGCGCTAACCTGCTCGGTACGGCCCTCCGCCGGATGGTCGATCACCCGGTACCGCGCCCCGCCGGCATCGAGATCGGCGATCAGCCGCTCATAGGCGTCCGGCCGCCGGTGGGCCTCGGGACCTTCCCCGGCCTCGGGACCTTCCCCGGCATCGGGACCTCCGTGGGCTCCGGGGCCTTCTCCGGCATCGGCGCCTTCGGAGCCGTCGGGACCTTCGTAGGCGTCACCAGTCACTGCTCAACATCTCCTTGGCCTTGGCGATCCGGCCCTCGTCGCGCTGGTAGAACACCCACTGCTTGATCTTCGTGCCCCGGATCAGCCCCGCCTGGGCCAGCACCTTGAGATGCTCGCCGCACGTGGGCCGGCTCACGCCCAGCTTCTCGGCGATGAACAACGAACAGACGCCGTCGCGTACGAGATCGCCGTCGCGCTGCGGGCCGAAGTGCCGCTCGGGGTCGCGCAGCCACTCAAGGATGAGCAGCCGTTTGTCACTGGCCAGCGCCTTGACCAGATCCACATCCACCGAGCCAGTATGGCAATAAGCTAATTACCTGTCCACGCCCGGCCTCCTGGACCGCATGGCCCCCGTCCGTACGACCTCAGGACGCCTGTATCACCGGCGCGCCTTCGCTGGCCTGCACCAGGACGAACCCCTGCCCCCGGAACGCCAGCTGCATGGCCTCGCCGCTGCCGCGCCCGATCAACGCCCCGACCTTCATCGTGCGGTTGACCCCGACCTGCAGCCCCGTGCTCCAGCACACCGCCGCCTGCCCGTCCACGAACGTCGGCATCCGCGCCACGTCCAGCAACACCGGCGTGCCGTGCGTGGTCACCGCCACCCACCCCGTGCCCGTCACCGTGGTGTTGAACAGCCCACCGGCCGCGACCCCGGCCCCCTGCACCCGCTGGATGTCCCACCTGAGCTCCGGCCCGAACGCCAGCAGGTTCCGCCCGTTGACCGTCAGCCCCTCGTTCTCCAGGTAGAAGAGGTGGATGTCGTCGGCGTTGTCGGCCAGATAGAGCTGCCCCTGGCCGCGTACCCGCATCAGGGAGGCCCCCTCCCCCGTCACGGCCTTCTTCAGCAGCCTGCCGAGCCCGCCCCCCTCGTAGTCGAAGTCCATCTGCCCCTGGAAGGCGACCATGGACCCCTGCTTGGCAAGCACCTCGTGCGGCAACTGGACCCGCAGCATCTTGCTGTTCTCCAGCGCGAACCCACCGGGAAGCGGCTGGCCGGCCAGGTTGCCGAAGATCGAACTACGCACGTCGCGCCTCTCACGTCGATGGTCGTCGCCGCCGACGTGCATCCGGAGCCGGCCCGAGCGGCGTCATCTCCGCCGCTCCCACCACCTCCGGCACACCATCCGGCGCCGTTCTACAACCCCATCAACTCGGCGCCCCGGACGCGAGTTCCCGCACCACCTGAATGAGCTCGGCCGGATCGAACGGCTTGGTCAGGTACGCGTCGACCCCGATCCCCAGCCCCCGCCTCCGGTCGTCGTCCTGCGCCCGCGCGGTGATCAGGACGACCTTGATGTGACTGGTCGCCTCCTCCGTACGCAACTTCTCCGCCGTCGCCCACCCGTCGAGGCAGGGCATCATCACGTCCAGCGTGATCACATCCGGCATGACGTCCATCACGCGATCCAGACAGTCCTGCCCATCGGTGGCGGTCGACACCTCGAACCCCTCAAGGTTCAGGTTGACCGCGATGAGCTGCCGGATGACCTCGTCGTCATCCACGACCAGTACTTTGCCAAGAACGTCGCTCACGGGCGCAAAGCTAGCCCGTAGCGGGCCGGTCACGTGGGGTTTTCGCGGGATGCGTTCAAGGAGCGTTATCTGGTGCCGAGTGGTCCCCGGATGCTGATAGCCTTATCACTCGTCGCCCCCTTAGCTCAGGGGATAGAGCACCGGCCTCCGGAGCCGGGTGCGTAGGTTCGAATCCTACAGGGGGCACACAATCTTGATCAGCGATTCAGGCCGCTGACCAGGGCGAACATCGCAAGAACGGGCGGGCCTCCAGTCTCACGGAGTCCTGCCCGTTCTCGTTGACGCTCGCTGGTTGTGGACGATGATCCGTGTGTGCGGCCTGCTCCACCCACCATTCGCAACGCCGCCTGACTGACCAACGACGCGACAGCAGCGTCCACGAAGACATCAGCGTCAGGCATACAGAGTGCGGCGTCTGGGTGGCAACGACCTAACCGTCTCGGGCGCCGTCACGTCAACGAACGTGAGTATCGACTTCGCTCCTGGCCGTGCCGTGCGGTATGACGAGCGAGGGGATCACGCCCACACTGGTGTTGTCGCCTGGCGCAATGGAGGGCAAGTGTCCAGTACGCCGTATCAGGGACGCCCCCGGCAGTGACCGGCAATCAGGGCAGGGCCATCTCACTGGTCGATCTCGATGGCGCTTAGCCGGGCCGCCCGGTCGCTCGCAGACGACGTCCAGCCCTCGAAGGCGACCGGGACACAGACCAGTAGGGAAAGACCACGGGCACCAGCCATCGCCCGACCCACTGCGCCTGCAATGGGATTCTTTACAGGAGACCTGTTTCCCACCGGGCTGTTCCCGCTCCGTCTTGGGATGGCTGACCAGTTCGGCGCCCTCGTCCGTGACGAGAATCAACCTGTGTAATGAGGGACCACGGTAACGAATCGATAAATATCGCCGACGAGAAAGAGGAGTGAGAAGGCAACCGCTGTTTTGCTCCGCCAGAGAAATAGCAGGGTCATCACGAACAGGAGGACGGCGAAGCCAGATGCGGTCGTCGCTATCATCACCAGGTCGGGATCGCTGTAGTCCGGCATGGCCGGATCCCAATTATGGTTGGTAGGCACCAGGCTGGCCAGAGATGCAAGCAACCCAATCGACCCCGTCAGCACACCCATGGCGATACGCGCTACCCGGGATTTCTCGTGTGCCGCCGCCAAGCGGCGCTGCTCCTCTTGCGTCCGCCGAACGACCAGGTCGGACAGGCCACCGAACGACTCCAAGTCTCCTCCTCGCATTTCGATCCGAGCGCCATGCACGCCACAGCCCACATATAAGCACAGAACGCGGCGGGTCTCCGCCGACTTCGGCGTAGAGAATGCCGGACAAGCAGATACGCGGGCCCATACTGCTTTGGAATCTGCGGAGCGGAGAGATTCCTATATCTCGCCAGGTCCGTCCATCGTGTCAGACATGCTGAACTCATCAACCTCATGGATCGGCGTAACCGATTGCCAGTCCGGGACTTGGCGTGAAACCCTTGCAAAAATCGAGGGCAGTTCGGGCGGCGGGGCGGGTGGTGAGGGTGCCAGTGCCGGGCTGGTATCAGCGGGCGTGCATGTCGACCTTGCCGGCGTCCGGATCGGCTTACTCGCCCTGATGGCAGAGGGTAGCTGGGCTCACCGTTTGTGCCGATACCTCGCCGAACGGGCCGTAGCTCGTCGAGTTGGCCGGCGCGGTGCCGGTGTAGCTACCGACCGGGTCACCATGCAGCGCGTTCAGTGCGCCTACGGCGGGGTTGGCGTCTTCTTGCAGGCCGAGCAAGGCGCCGAACGCGTCGCGGGAGCATTTGGCTTGGCGTTGGCGACGCGTAGGCGTACAGGCTGTCGGCGTCGGCGGCGAGCTGGTCGAAGGCGTCGAAGGTGAGCTGGGTGCGGCCTTGGCCGCCCGCCACCCGATGTCACCGACGGCAAGCATGTGGATCAGGGACCAGACGCGGGGACATGCTGGATTCGGCGCGGCGGGCGGTTTGGGGATGACTTTCTCCCTTTGCCGCAAAGCGGGACACAGCGGGAGGGCCGTGTCAGTATGACCATGGGTCCCCTGCGAGGAGTGTCCGATGTGTGACGATGCGTTGCTTCCTGGCCCCGTCTCCGCCGCTCTGGCCGAGTACCGCGCGCTCCGTGACGCGCACGGCCCCGGTTGGGGCGAACCGTCTCTGTCCTACGTCGTCCAGGCATGGGCGACCGTCTTCCTCGACCGCCGTTACAACTTCTACACCACCGGACTGCGCCAACTGGCCGAGCGCCATCCCGACCTGCCCGCCGCCGAGCTGGAGGATCACCTCGGCGAGGTGGATCCCGACCGGGTGGTACGTGACGCGCTCGCCGGCGACGTCGTGGACAACCTGCCCGTGCTGCGCCTGACGCCCGGCGGTCACGCGGTGGCGGCCGTCACGCGAATCGTGCTGGAGGGCGAGCCGTTTCGTACGGCGTTGCTGCTCGACTCCAGCCGGGACGAACCGGTCACCGTGCTCGTGGACGGCACCCCTTACACGGTGGAGGCGTGCGGGGCCAAGGTGGTCGAGGTCGCCGAGTCCGTCGTCGTCGACGGGCAGCCGGTCGACCTGACGCCGCTGAGCAGGCGGGTGGCGGCGGCCGGCGTGCGGTTGCGCGCGGGGTTCCCGTGCCGGTGGAGCGTGACGAGCGCGAACGGCCAGGGCTGGTACCCCGAAGGCGCGCCGCCCAAGCTGGACGCGCACTGCCGGCCGTTCTTCCACGGCGACGACCTCGTGGTCCGCGTCCCCGCCGAGCCCGTCACCGTGACCGTGGCCAGGGGGATGGAGTACGGCACCGCCGACGTGACCGTCACTCCGCAGGCCGGCGCGGAGACGCTGGTGGAGCTGACGCCCGAACGGCTGTACGACGCGGCCGCCCGCGGCTGGTACGGCGGCGACCTGCACGTCCACCTCAACTGGATGGGCGAGGAGCCCGCCGCGCCCGAGCTGGCCGCCGCCGCGCAGCACGGCGAGGACCTCCACGTGCTCAACCTGGTGGCGGGCAACGTGGCGAGCGAGCGCGTCTACGACGCGGAGGCGCTGGAGCAGTGGGTGGGCAAGGACCTGCCGTGGTCCGACGACCGGCATCTGGCCAGGATCGGCGTCGAGTACCGCAACGACGTGCTCGGCCACTGCACGGCGTTCGGGCTGCGCGGGCTGCCGAGCCGCTACCACACGGGCTTCGGCGGCACGGCGGACTGGCCGCCCAACGCGGCGGCGTGCGAGGAGCTGAGGGCGCTCGGCGGGATCGTCTCCTACGGTCACCCGTTCCACACCGCGTTCGGCGACGACGACCCGCCGGACGTCGTACTCGATCGCGGACGGTCCTGCGCGGCCAGGGAGATCGTGGCCGACGCCGCACTGGGCTTGATCGACTCGCTCGATGTGCTCAACCACTCCTCCGTCCTGGCCACGGCGGCCGTGTACCGCCGTCTCATCGGCGCGGGCAACAGGCTGGCGGTGACGGCGGGCACCGACGCCGTGCTGTCGTTCTGCCGCCGCGGCACCGCCTCCGCCCCGCCCGGCTGGGAGCGTGTGTACGCCAACGTCGCCGGCCCCCTCACCGCCGAGTCCTACGCCGAGGCGATCCTGCACGGTCGTACGTTCGCCACCACCGGGCCGTGGCTGGAGCTCACGGTGAACGGGCACGGCCCCGGCGACACGCTGGAGCTGCTGCCGGGCCAGGAGGTGGAGATCGTGGTCTCCACGATCGGGCCGGAGGTCGAGGAACTGGAGATCCGTACCGCTGCGGGCGTGCTCGCGCAGGGGCCTCCCGGGCGGCTGGTGGCCACGATGACGGCGGACGAACCGACGTACGTGGTGGCTGTGGCGACCGGCGGGCCGCACCAGCGCTCCCAGCACCGGCGCGGCGCCTACGCCCACACCAGCCCTGTGTACCTCGACGTCGCGGGCGTCCACGTGGCCAGGGAGGCGGACGTGCGGTGGTGCCTGGCCTGGCTGGACCGGCTGGAATCCATCCTGCGCGAGTCCGGCCGCTTCGACACCCCCGCCCAGGTGGACGACCACCTGGCCCTGTACGAGCAAGCCAGGCAGATCTACCGCAACCGCCTCCCCTGACCCCGGCCCCAGGGCCGGTCGCGCAGCGGGGGCGACGGGGTGGCGGGGTGGCTGGGTCCAGCGGCGGTGTGCGGAGCGGCGGGGGCGATGGGGTGGCGGGGGTGCGGTGGTGGTGGGTGGAGGGGTGGGTGGGAAGGTGGCTGGGTGCAGATCTCCCTCCTCGGCCCGGTCGCGGCCGCGTCCGACGACGCCTCCCCCATCGACATTCCCGGCGTACGTCTGCGGGTGCTGCTCGCGCGGCTCGCGTTGGAGGCCGGCCGGCCGGTGTCGGCGGACGCGCTGATCGACTGCGTCTGGGGCGAGGAGCCCCCGGCCGGGGCCGTCAACGCGCTGCACGGGCTGGTCTCCCGGTTGCGCAGGACGCTGGGCGGACCGGAGTCCGTGGAGCTGGTGGCCGGCGGTTACCGGCTGCCGCTGCGTCCCGAGGACGTGGACACCCACCGGTTCGAGCAGCTCGCCGGGCAGGCCAGGCGGGAGCTCGCGGCCGGCCGGCCGCGGGAGGCCTCCTCCCTGCTCCGCGCCGCCCTGGAGCAGTGGCGCGGCGACGCGCTGGCGGACGTGCTGGAGGCGGCGTTCGCCCGTAACGTGGCGGCGCGGCTGGAGGAGTTGCGCGCCACCGTCGCCGAGGACTTCTTCGACGCGGAGGTGCGGCTCGGCCGCCACTCCGAGGTGCTGGCCGACCTGCGGGTCGCGGCCGTCGCGCGCCCGCTGAGCGAGCGCCTGGCCGAACTGCGGATCCGGGCCCTGTCGGCCGCCGGACGCCAGTCGGAGGCGCTGGCCGTGTACGACGAGGTCCGCGGCAGGCTCGGCGACGAGCTGGGCATCGACCCCTCGCCCGAGCTCCGCGCGGTCCACCTCGCCCTCCTGCGCGGGGAGCTGAGCCGGCCCGCCGTACGGCCGCAGGCCGCGTCCAACCGGCTCCCGGCCAGGCTGACCACCTTCGTCGGCCGGGGGCGTGAGCTCGGCGAGCTGGCCCTGCTGCTTGCCGAAGCGCGGCTGGTGACGATCGTCGGGCCGGGCGGCGCGGGCAAGACCAGGCTGGCGCTGGAGGCCGCCGAGCAGGTCGGGGACCGGGCGTGGTTCGTCTCGCTCGCCGGGGTCACCCGTCCGGACCAGATCGCCGACGCGGTGCTCAGCGCCTGCGGCGGCCTGTTCGAGGGCGGGTTCAAGCCGCAGGCTCCCGCGCCCGCCCGGTTGGCCGCCCAGCTCGACGTCGGCCCCGCCGTGCTGGTGCTGGACAACTGCGAGCACCTGGTGGAGGCGGCCGCCGAGCTCGCCGAGCAGCTGCTCGGCCGGCTTCCGCAGCTGCGCGTCCTGGCCACCGGCAGGGAGGCTCTGGCGATCGACGGCGAGGCCCTGTGCCACCTCGGCCCGCTCGGCCTGCCCGTGCCGGACGCGGACCTGGCCGAGGCCGCCGAGTCGGACGCCGTGCGGCTGTTCGTCGAGCGGGCGGGCAGGGTGCGCCAGGGGTTCGCGCTCGACCGGGCCACCCTGGAGCCCACGGTGGAGATCTGCCGCCGGTTGGACGGCATGCCGCTGGCCCTCGAACTGGCCGCGGCCAAGCTGCGAGCGATGACCGTGACACAGATCGCCCAGCGCCTGGACGATCGGTTCCGCCTGCTCACCTCGGGCAGCAGGACCGCGCTGCCGCGCCAGCGCACGCTGCTCGCGCTGGTGGAGTGGAGCTGGGACCTGCTGGAGGAGCCCGAGCGGGTGCTGGCCGCGCGCCTGGCCGCCTTCCCCGGCGGAGCCGACCTGGCCGCGCTGGAGGCGATCTGCTCCGACGCGTCCCTGCCCGCCGAGGACATGGTGTACGTCGCGGGCGCGCTGGTCGAGAAGTCCATGATCCAGCAGGTCGGCGACAGGTACCGGATGCTGGAGACCGTCCGCGCCTACGCGGCGGCCCAGCTCGCCGAGCCGCCGGTCGGCGACCGTTTCCGCGGGTACTTCCTGGCGCTGGCCGAGGAGAACGAGCCGCTGCTGCGCACCCGGGACCAGCTGCGCGCCGTCGAGGTCTTCGACGCCGAGCACGACAACCTGGTCGCCGCGCTGCGGGCCGCCATCGGGGCGGGCGACGCGGCCACGGCCGCCCGGTTCGTCAGGTCCATGATCTGGTACTGGGGCATGCGCGGGATGTCCGCCGAGTCCGACGCGTTCCTGAGCGAGGTGCTGGCGTTCGGCGACGAGTTGCCCGACGACGTCCGTGCCGCCTTCGAGGTGGTACGGGCGACGGCGGGCCGGCGGGGCGGGCCGGAGGTCCGGGAGAACCTCAGCCGTCCGGGGGTGACGAAGTTCCACAACGCGCTGCCGTTGCTCCGCCTGTCCAGGCTCACCACCCAGGACGCCGGAGACCTGGAGGCCCTGGACTCCCCCGACCCGTGGGTGCGCGCCAGCGCCCGCTGGGCCTACGACTTCCTGCTCACGGAACAGGGCGACCAGGAGACCGGCGCCCGCCACAGGGACGAGGCGCTACGCCTGTTCGAGCAGGTCGGTGACCGCTGGGGCCTGGTGATGAGCCTGGTACGGCGGAGCCGCGTCCACGGCCTGCGCGGCGAGCACGAACACGCGGTCGCGGCCTGCGAGCGCGCCGTCGCGATCGCCGCCGAGCTGGGCACCGAGGAACACCTGTTCATCACCAAGTCGCATCTCGCTCAGAACCGCATGCGCGGCGGCGACCTGGACGGCGCGCTGCACGACATCCACGCCGCGCGACGCGTGGGCCGCGAACACGGCCACCGGCGGCTGGCGGCCAGCATGCTGTTCCCGCTCGCCGAGGTGCACCGCCACGCCGGCGACCTGGGCCGGGCCCATGAGGTCGTGGACGAGCTGGAGACGGTCGTCCACCGGCTGCCCGGCCCGCCCGAGCTGAACGGCGACGTGATCGTGTCCTCCCGGATGGCCGTCCTGGTGACCGAGGGGGCGGCGGAACGGGCGCGCGAGCTGCTGCCCCGCGCGATGCGCGGCGTGCTCGGGCACACCAACGCCAACGCCCTGGCCCGCGCCGCTGAGCTGCTGGCCAGGCTGCTCGGGCTGGAGGGCGACCCGGCGGGAGCCGCGACGGCGCTCGGCATGAGCCACGTGATCCGGGGCGTCTTCGACGAGGGCGACCCCGATCTGCGGCGGCTGGTGCCCGTCCTGGCCGGGCGGCTCGGCGACGCGGGTTACCGGGAGGCGTACCGGCGTGGCGCGGACCTGCCGCGGCAGGAGGCGATCGACCTGCTCATGCCCCACTGCGCCGATCCGGCCGGGTCCGTTCCCCGGGGGTGACCTTCCGCGTCCCTGACGGAGTTGACCAGGCAAGGCTCGGCGCCGCCCGCCCCGCGGAGGTCACCTCGGCATCCTGGCGGTGACCGCTTCGAGCGCCTTCCCGGCCTCGATGAGCTCGTTCATGGACGTGATGAAGAGGTCGCCGTTCTCGTCCGCCAGGCTTTTCCGGCAGTTTCGGCCGCCGTTGCCGGCCTGGGTGACGAACGTCCGCCAGAAGGCCCGGGTCTCCTGGTCGGGGGCGTCGAAGTAGCGGCCCGCGTCCCGGGCGATCTCCCCCATGTGGGTGCACAGGGGGCCGAAGATCGCCGGCTCGACGGAGCCGCGCCCGGCCTGCGCGGCGTCGTTCAGGCTCTTGGAGAGACGTACGACATCGGTCCTGTAGCGTTCGCGCAGATCCCACCCGCCGTGTGCCCACCAGGCCTTCACCTGCAGCTGCCTGATCTCGGCGGACACCACCGCATCGTCGAGGCCCACCACCCGCTGGACCTGGGAGAGGGTGGCGGGTCCGGGCGATTCCTGCTGTGCGGCCGCCACGAGGGGCGCCGCCACCGCCGCCGCGCAGAGCACGGCCGTGGCGGCTCGCCGCGCGGCGAGCCGGCCGGTCGGCCGCGGGCCGGGAGGGAGGTCGCGGGTCGCGCTTCGGGTCGTGGGCCGCAGCCTCCGGGCCGCCGACACGATGCCGGCCGCCAGGACGGCGGCGACCGCGGCGACCGCGGCGAGCACGAGAACGTAGCCCATGATGCTCTGCACGAGCGTCCAAGCCGGATCCGGCAGCCAGTGGCAGCGAACCGCCAAGGTGTTGAGCGGCTGGAAGCAGCCGTCCGCGGCGGCGAACACGAAGCGGCCGGCCAGGCCGCCCAGCGCCACGACCTCGGCGGTGATCAGCGCGACGAGCAGCCGGTGACGGCTCGCCGGCACGCTCGCGACGGTGGCTGCCGTCGCGGCCGCCGCCACCAGGGCCACGAGCGTCCACGCCTGGTAGACCAGGGCGTAGAGGCCTCCTCGATCCGCGGGTGGGGGCTGCCAGGTGTGCATGTAGCCCATCACGACGGCGACGGCGGCCCAGCTCGCCGGTATCCCCAGCAGCACGGCCGGCAGCACCCGCCGCTGCAGCGGCACCCCCTTGGCCTCCCGCCGGCCGGGCTCGGTCGACGAGCCGAGCGTCCACGAGGGCGGAGCGGTGGTCGGGCGGAACGTCCAGGTGAGCAGTGGCACCACCCACAGGGCCATGACCGCAGAGAGGACGAGCGGCGTGTCGAGGCTGGTGAGGAACGGCCACACCGCGCCGATCGCGGACTGCACGGCCGGATGCTCCTCCGGTGAGGCGCCGTACAGCTCCCGCAGGATCAACTGCATCCCGGCGGGGTCGACCGTTCCGGTGCTCGCCAGCAGCGCGCCTTCGCTCTGCCACCACACGAACCACGAGAACAGCACCAGCCACGCGGCCGCGAGCCCCAGCAGCATGGCCGGCCGGATCGTACGCCCCGGCCAGGCCCTGACCCACAGTTCGGCGCACTGCGCGGTCCACCAGGCGAAGGCCACCCCGGCGAACAGCACCAGCGCCAGCACCACCGGGTGGTCCGGGAACCACCGCAGGACCGTCACCCGGTTCAGCACCAGTTCGCCGGCCACTGCGCCGGCTCCCAGCCACAGCCCCGCGCGCACACCGGACGGCGCCCGACGCCCGGTCAGCACCGCATGGACCACGGCACGCCACAGCGCGATCCCGGCCACGCCGGTGACCAGACCCGCCACCAGCAGGGCCGGCAGCCGGCCCAGCCAGGTGCCGCTCGCGACGGGAGGCAGGTAGTCCGCCACCTGGACGTCGATGAGCGGAGCGGCGGCCCCGGTCAGGAACATGGGCAGCGCCTGCACGCCGAACAGCGCCGCCGGGTCGGTGACGGCGTCCCGGCGCAGCGTCCAGCGCGGGTGCATGCGCCACAGCTCGACGAAGGAGCCGAGAGCCCGCCGCAGCCGGCCCGTGACCGGGGCGGGCACCGTGAACGCCAGAGAGCGCAGGTCGGCGCCCCAGCGCGTCGCGGCGAGGTCGGCGTGGATCTCCCGGCTGCGCAGGACGTCCGAGCGGGCGAGATAGACCAGGAGGATCATGCAGACCGGAAGCAGCAGGCCCCGCGTGGTGAACGCCGTCTCGCCGGGCCAGAACGGCGACCGCGCGGAGGTGGGGATCGCGGTGAGGTACCAGACGACGTACGGGAGGAGCACGAGGACGACGAACACCCGCCACACGACGACGGTGGCGTAGGTGATGGTGAGGTCGCGGTTGCGGATGTGGGCGAACTCGTGCATCGCCCGCGCGCGAAAGCCGCCGGGATCGGCGGTCCTGCGGGCGACCAGCCCGCCGTGCAGGCACACGATCGGGCGGCGGTCGCTGCCGAACACCACGGCGTCGGTCGTGACCGCCGTCAGGTCCACGACGATCCTGGGCACGCGGGCCAGGCCGGCCACGGCGGCGAGCTCCGCCATCCTGCGGCCGATCTCGCCGTCGTGGTCGATCACGTCCAGCGGTACGAGGCGGCCCCGCCGGACCTTCCAGTGCGGCAGGGCCAGGAACAGCGCCACGGCCGCCGCCGCCACCAGGACGAGCCCCAGGAGCGGCAGCCACCAGGGCGCCGCGGGCTCGTAGCGATCGACGCAGGCCCAGTAGGCGTCATGGTTGGCGATGATCCGCGCGGAGATGCCCCGGTCGGTGCCCTGGGTGGGATCGCCGCCGGCGGCGAGCAGGCAGCCGTATCCATAGCCGCCGTGGTATCCGCGGGCCACGACCTGCATCATCGAACCGCTGCTCACCAGCAGCAGAGTGAGCAGCAGCACGAAGCGCACGGTCGTGCCCGCGCCCATCGCGCGCTCGTCGATCCGCGGGGCGGAGGCCGTGGCCGGCATCACTGGTTCTTCGTCAGGGGGGCGCCGTCGGCCGGGCCGTCCGGTTCCCGCGCGTCGAGTTCCGGTGCGGCCAGTGCGAGCCGGCCCACCACGGCGTCGGCGATGAGCCTGGCGCGGCTGTCGCCGAGCCCGTGCTCCACAGCGGTCTCCCGCACCCTGCGGTGGATCTCGGCGAGCTCGTCACGGGTCAGGTCAGGGACGAAGACGGCCGCCGCCCGCCTCCGGAAGACCTTGCGCAGCACGGCCTTCGTGCGCGCCGCCGCGCCGTCCACGGCGGCGGTCCCCACCCGCCGTGCGGCCTCGTCGACCATGAGCCACACCACCGGCGTCACCAGGGCCGCGATCTCCCCCAGACCGAACCCCAACGGCTCACGCCTGGCGCCCCGCCGGCCCAGCCGCCGGATCACGACGTCGTCGTCGAGCCCGGCCAGCCCGTCCACGAGCAGGAGCTCCTCCGGCGCGGTCGCCGCCACCACATCGCGCACGACGTCGCGGACCCTGGTCGTCGCCGCCCTGCTCGCAGGACCGCCGCCGCTGGGCGAAGCTGCTCCGGAACTCATGACGCCCCTTTCCGCATCGCGTTCTGTGACGCACCCGCCACGCTGTGCAGGAGCTCCATCCTCACGGAAGGGGCCCGGCGATGGAGGTGAACGCGGAAAACGGCATGAATCACGTGTCCGGGACGGCCGCCCCCGTCAGGGCGTCATTCGCGCAGGAAGGCCAGCAGGGAGGCGGCGAGCTCGTCCGGGGCCTCCTCGGCCACGTGGTGGCCGCTGTCGATCGGGTGGCCGGTCACGTCGTCGGCCCAGGTGCGCCAGATCGCCAGCGGGTCGCCGTACAGGTCCTCCATGTCGTCCTTGGACGTCCAGAGGAACAGGGTGGGGCAGGTGAGGCGGCGGGAGGCGGCGCGGTCGGCGTCGTCGGCCGCGCGGTCCACGGTCAGGCCGGCGCGGTAGTCCTCGCACATCGCGTGGACGGTGTCCGGGTCGTGGATGGCCCGGCGGTAGTCCTCGTACGCCTCCTGGCCCATCTGCTCGGGGCTGCCCTTGTACCAGGCGTCAGGGTCGGCGTTGATGACGCGTTCGGCGGGTTTGGCGGTCTGGCCGAGGAAGAACCAGTGCCACCAGGACGCCGCGAAGCGGGCGTCGGCCCTGGCCAGCGCCTCGCCGATGGGGATGCCGTCCATCACGGCCAGGCGGGTGACGGCGGCCGGGTGGTCGGCGGCCAGGCGGTGGGCGACGTAGGCGCCGCGGTCGTGGCCGGCGACGGCGAACCGTTCGTGGCCCAGCGAGCGCATGAGGGCGACCATGTCGCGGGCCATGACCCTCTTGGAGTAGGGGGCGTGGTCGGGGGTGGTGGGCGGCTTGCCCGAGCGGCCGTACCCGCGCAGATCGGGGCAGACCACCGTGTGGTGGGGGGCCAGGAGGGGTGCGACGCGGTGCCAGGTCGCGTGGGTGCGGGGGTGGCCGTGGAGCAGCAGGAGGGGCGTGCCGGAGCCGCCGTACCGGACGAACAGGTCGGTCTCGCCGACGTCGATCACGTCGGTCGCGAAGTCGTCGAACATCGGCCGCCTCTACCCGGGACCGTCTCGGATCAACACCGGCGTTCCACCATATAAGGGGACGTTCTAGGATCAGGCCATGCCTTTGACCGTGGACGACGTCGACCGGTTCGTGGCCGCCAGACCCCGCCTGGAGGCCATCGCCTACCGCCTGCTCGGCTCCGCCGCGGAGGCAGAGGACGCCGTGCAGGAGACGTTCCTGCGCTGGCAGTCCGCCGACGCGGGCCGCGTCGAGGTGCCCGAGGCGTGGCTGACGAAGGTGCTCACCAACCTGTGCCTCAACCAGCTCGGCTCCGCGCGGGCCCGTCGCGAGACGTACGTCGGGGAGTGGCTGCCCGAGCCGCTGCTCGCCGGCGACCCGATGCTCGGCCCGGCCGAGACCGCCGAGCAGCGCGAATCGGTCTCGTACGCCGTCCTCACGCTGATGGAGCGCCTGTCCCCGAACGAGCGGGCGGTCTACGTGCTGCGGGCCGCCTTCGACCACTCCCACCGGGAGATCGCCGAGATCCTCGACATCACCGAGTCGGCCAGCCAGCAGATCTTCCATCGCGCCAAGAGGCACGTCGCCGACGGCCGGGCCCGTACCGAGGTCGACGAGGCCGCCGCCCGGCGGATCGTCGAGGAGTTCCTGGCCGCCGCCACCAGCGGGCAGACCGAGCCGCTCGTCCGCCTGCTCACCCAGGACGCCATCGCGGTCGGCGACGGCGGCGGGAAGGTCCCGGCCCGCGCCAAGGCGTTCGAGGGCGCCGTCGCGGTCGCGAAGTTCCTGTGGGGCCTGGTCAAGCCCGGCAAGGCCAAGCGGGCCATCATCGGCGGCTCGCCCGAGATCTACCCCTGGACGGCCAACGGGGAGCCGGCCGTCGTGGCGGTCCTGGACGGCCGGGTCGTCGGCGTCATGTGCCTGGAAGTCACCGCCGAGGGCATCGCCGCGTTCCGCAACCAGGTCAACCCCGACAAGCTGGACCGCGCGACCGCGCGCTGGGCGGCCAGCGACCACGGAGAGCCGGTGTTCAGAGCCTTCTGAGACACGGTGTGACGCGCTTCACACCGTGATCCTGTCAGGAAAGCGCGGGCCGTCCGGTTCAGGTGGCGAACCCGCGTCAGACAGGAGCGAGGAAATGCAGCACCGCATCATCGTCCTCGGAGCCGGCTACACCGGAGCCGTCGTCGCCGGCCGCCTGGCCAGGCGGCTGAGCCGTGAGGACGTCGCCATCACCCTCGTCAACGCCGAGCCCGACTTCGTGGAGCGCGTCCGCCTGCACCAGGTGGCGACCGGGCAGGACCTCAGGCCCCGGCCGTTCCGCGAGATGTTCGCCGGCACCGGCGTCGAGCTGCGGCTCGGGACGGTCACCGGCCTCGACGCCGACCGCGGGACCGTCACCGTCACCGGCGCGGGCGGCGCCGAGGAGCTGGCCTACGACACGCTGGTCTACGCGCTCGGCAGCGGCTGGAACGCCGAGGGCGTGCCCGGGACCGCCGAGCACGCCTACGACGTCGCCGGCCGGCCGGGGGCGCTGCGGCTGCGCGAGCGGCTGGCCCGGCTCGACGCCGGTCAGCGTGTGGTCGTCGTCGGCGGCGGGCTCACCGGGCTGGAGGCCGCGGCCGAGATCGCCGAGGCCCGTCCCGACCTCGACGTCGCCCTCGCCGCCCGCGGCGGTCTCGGCGACTGGCTCTCGCCGAAGGGCCGCGCGCACGTGCGCAAGGTGCTCGCCGGGCTCGGGGTGACCGTGCACGAGCACACGGCCGTCACCGGCGTCGAGGCCGACCGCATCATCACCGACGGCGAGCCCATCCCGGCCGAGGTGACCGTCTGGACGGCCGGCTTCGCCGTGCACCCGATCGCGCGGGCGACCACGCTGGAGGTCAGCGGCACCGGCCAGATCGTGGTCGACGGGACCATGCGCTCGGTCTCGCACCCGAACGTGTACGCCGTCGGCGACGCCGCCATGGCGATGGGCCCCGGCGGCAAGCCGCTGCGCATGTCGTGCGCGTCGGGCATCCCGACCGCCTGTCAGGCCGCCGACTCGATCGCCGCCCGGCTGACCGGCGGAAAACTGCCGAACACCTCGCCGCGCTACTTCAACCAGTGCGTCTCGCTGGGCCGGGGCAACGGCCTGATCCAGTTCGTCACCGCCGACGACCGCGCCCTGCCCAGGGTGCTGACCGGGCGGGTCGCCGCCGTCTACAAGGAGCTGATCTGCAAGAGCGCCGCCTGGGGCGTCGCCAACCCGATGATGGGCAAGCCGGCCCGGCGCCGCCGCGTCACCCGTCCGAACGCCCCGGCCGGCCCCGCCGCCGCCAGGGCGCGTGCGTGACGACGGACGGCGCGGCGCACCCGGCGGCGGTCCCCCGTCAGGGGGTCGTGAGGACGACGAGCTGCCGGGTCGCCCGGGTCATCGCCACGTAACGGTCGACCGCGCCCTCGACGCCGTCGCCGCCCTCGCCGAACCGGTCCGGATCGACGAGGATCACCAGGTCGAACTCCAGCCCCTTCGACAGCTCCGGCGTCAGCGACCGGACCCGGGGCCGCTCCGGGAAGGCCGGGTCCCCGATCACGCAGGCGATCCCCTCGGGGTTCGCGGCGAGCCAGGCGTCGAGGATCGCGTCCAGCTCGGCGACCGGCCCGCGCTGGACCGGGATGCCGCTCTCCCGGATGGAGACCGGCACGTTGGCGTCCGGCAGGGCGGCCCTGATGACCGGCTCGGCCTCGGCCATGATCTCCGCCGGGGTCCGGTAGTTGACGCTCAGGCCGGCCAGCTCGACGCGGTCGATGCCGACCCGGCCCAGCCGTTCCGCCCACGACTCGGTGAACCCGTGCCTGGCCTGGGCGCGGTCCCCGACGATGGTGAAGCTCCTGGACGGGCAGCGCAGCAGCAACATCTGCCATTCGGCGTCGGTCAGCTCCTGGGCCTCGTCCACGACGACGTGCGCGAACGGCCCGGCGAGCAGGTCCGGCTCCACGGTGGGCAGCTCCGACTCGTCCACCAGGTTGCGCTGGAGGTCCGCCCGGCGAAGCTGGGTCACCAGGCCCTCGCCGTCGTCGTCGGCCTCGATCAGGTTGTCCACGACCTGGGCCATGCGCTCGCGCTGGACGGCCAGGGCGGCCTCCTGCCTGCGCTGCCGGCGGGACGCCTCCGGGTCGCCGAGGCGCTGGCGGGCAGCGTCCAGGAGCGGCAGGTCGGAGACCGTCCAGGACTGGGCGTCCGCGCGCTGGAGCCGCCGGATCTCGTCCGGGGCGAGCCAGGGGGCGCACAACCGCAGGTAGGCGGGGACCGTCCACAGGTCGCCGACGAGGTCGGTGGGCTCGATCAGCGGCCAGGCGCGGTTGAAGGCGGCCAGCAGCTCCCGGTTCGCGCGCAGCGACCTGCGCAGCAGCTCCGGCGACACCTCGTGATCGCCGTGCTGGTCATGCGGGTCGTGCTTGTCGACGAGGATCGTGAGCAGTTCCTCCCAGATCTGGTCGCGGGCCTCGTTGTGCGGGGTGCCGGGGTCGGCGGCCTGGAACGCCTCGGCCCAGTCCTCGGCGCTCAGCCAGACGTCCGACCAGTGCGTGGTGACCGTCATGCCCTTGGCGGGCGGGTTCTCGTAGAACCTGACGGCCGGCTCGATCGCCTTCACCATGTCCGCGGACGCCTTCAGCCGCGCCACCTCCGGGTCCCGCTCGGGTGCCGCCGCCGCCCCCTCGGGCACGAGGTCGCGCAGGGTGCAGGTGCGCACGCCGTCCTCCCCCAGGCTGGGCAGCACGTCGGCGACGTAGGCCAGGTAGGGCTGGTGCGGGCCGACGAACAGCACGCCGCCCTTGTTGTGGCCGAGCCGGGGGTCGGAGTAGAGCAGGTAGGCCGAGCGGTGGAGGGCGACGACGGTCTTGCCGGTGCCGGGGCCGCCGTCCACGACGAGGGCGCCGCGGGAGCCGGCCCGGATGATGGCGTCCTGGTCGGCCTGGATGGTGCCGAGCACGTCACGCATCCTGGACGAACGGTTGCCGCCGAGGCTGGCGATGAAGGCGGACTGGTCGTCGAGCGCGGCGTGCCCCTCGAAGCCGTCGGCGGTGAACACCTCGTCCCAGTAGTCGCTGATCCGGCCGCGGGTCCAGCGGTACCGGCGGCGGCTGGCCAGGCCCATGGGGTTGGCGTGGGTGGCGCCGAAGAACGGCTCGGCCGCGGGCGAACGCCAGTCGAGCAGCAGGCGGCGGCCGTCGCTGTCGGTGAGGCCGAGCCGTCCGATGTACACCGGTTCGGGGTGGTCGGCGGTGACCATGTGGCCGAGGCACAGGTCGAGGCCGAAGCGGCGCAGCGTCCGCAGCCGGGCGGACAGGCGGTGGATCTCCAGGTCCCGGTCGAGCGCCTGCCGGCCCTTGCCGCCGGGGGCCATGCGTTCGGCGTCGAGGCGGGCGGACAAGTCGGCGATCGACTGCTCCAGGCTCTCGGCGAGGGCCGCGAAGTGTCGCTCGTCGACGGCGATCAGCGCCGGGTCGGCCTTGGCGGCGAGGTTGCCGGGCAGGTCGAACACGCCGGTGGTCAGGGGATTCATGTATGTGGCTCCGCAACGAGGTCGGTCTTCGCGTGGCAAGGCTTTGGCCTCGGCGGACGATTCTGCGCCACGACGGGGGTCTTGCCGCAAGCCCCCCGGTGCGCTATACGTTAAGAGTGGAAAGGAGTAGAAGCTCCTTTTTCTGCCACTTTGCTCCGCGACACAGACCTCGCCCCGCGACACAGACCTCACGTCGACGTGCGGCGGAACCGGGGTGACCCGCCCGTGACGGGCGGATCACCGGTCGAGGGTCACCAGTCGCCGTCGCCGCCCTCGTCGTCGTCGCCCTCGAAGATCTCCTCGACGATCTCCCCGGCCACCAGGCCGCCGACCACGCCGGCGGCGCCGGCCGCGGCCACCGCGCCCCAGCCCGGCCCGCCGTGGTGCTGCTCGTGGTGGCCGTAGCCGTGGTGACCGTGGTGGTCGCCGTGGCCGTGGTGGTCGCCGTGGCCGTGGTGGTCGCCGTGCCCGAAGCCGCCGTGGGCGTGCGCGGCCAGGCCGGACAGCCAGCGGTCGAGCTCGGCGGCCCAGTCGGTCTGCAGGGCGTCGGCGTGGCTGACGGTGAAGCGGCCGATCGCGTCGCCGGAGTAGCGGCCGGCGCGCTTGTCGGCCTCCAGGACCACCTCCAGCCCCGCCGGGTCGGCCACGAAGGTCACTTCGAGCTCGCCGAGCACGCCGGCGTACCGGCCGGCCGGGTAGAACTCGATCTCCTGGTAGAACGGCAGCTCCTGGCGCACGCCGTACAGGCGGCCGGCCTCCAGGTCGGCGGACTTGAACGCGAAACCGAGCTGCAGCAGCGCCTCCAGGATGCGCAGCTGCGAGGGCAGCGGCTCGACCGCGACCTCGTCGAGGTCGCCCTTGTCCACCGCCTTGGCGATGGCGAGCTCGGTGCGCACGCCCAGCGCCATGCCGTGCAGCGGCTGCCCGCCGATCTGGCTGACGGGCGCCTCCCACGGCACGCCGATCTGGAACGGGATCGTGCGCTCCTCGCCCTGGCGCAGCACGAACGGCCCCGACACCTGGACGCGGAAGAACTCCCCGGCCCCCACGTGCTCGCCGTCGCCGTGCTCGAACTCCACGCGGGCGACCAGGCCGAGGGTGACGTGCTCGATCTCGGCGTCGAAGTCGCCGCCCTTGAGCCGCACCTCGCCGGACAGCGTGCCGCCCGGCTGGACGCGCGGCGTCGCCAGAACGGTGTCCACCGAGGGCGCGCCGACGCCGAAGGCACCCAGCATGCGTTTGAAGACCACGGCTTGTTCTCCCTGTCGAAGATCGAATGTGTGCAGCCGACCCGCACAACGATCTCCCTCCGGCCCCGGTTCCGGCCATGCCGAAAACGTCTGCCGTACAAAAGGGAGCGGGAACGGCGGGATCCCGGAGTGCG
This sequence comes from Nonomuraea sp. NPDC049655, assembly GCF_044465465.1. Classification (NCBI taxonomy): domain Bacteria; kingdom Bacillati; phylum Actinomycetota; class Actinomycetes; order Streptosporangiales; family Streptosporangiaceae; genus Nonomuraea; species Nonomuraea sp. NPDC049655. Next base: position 318,649 of record NZ_JBITLS010000008.1, on the reverse strand, counting down.
GCGCGTTCGCCGCACTCCGGGATCCCGGCGCGTTCCGCTCTACCGGACGCTGCGTCTGCCGTAGAGGCCCGCCGCCAGGGCCACCCCCAGACCGGCGAGCACCACCTGGATGACCAGTTCTATCCAGTCGATGCCACGGGTGTCCGCGACGCCGACCGCGGCGGCGATCGCGGTGCCGATGAGGGCCGCGACGATGCCGATCACGATGGTGAGCCAGATGGGGATGCTCTGACGGCCCGGCACGACCAGCCGGCCGATGACGCCGATGACGAGCCCGATGATGAGGGCGGAGATGATGCCGGTGACTTCCACGCTTCACACTCCCGTTCTGCCGCGCCGGGTGTCGCCACCCCTTGTGGGGAAGGAGTGCCCCCGGCCTGACAGCGCCATTGCTTCCCAGCAGCATCACAAAGAAACCGGACCACTCAGCCTGATATCGGTTCATGGCGGACAGGTTCCATGAGGGTGTGCCGTTCGCGGTGGTGGCGGAGGCGACGACCGCCGCCGTGACCGCCGCGGCGCCGGCGAACGCCACCGCCTTCACCCTCACCAGCACCGCCTTCACCCAGGGCGGGATCATCCCGAAGGTGCACGAGTGCACCAGCGGCGGCCAGACCGACCCCGGCCGGCGCAACGGGTCACCGCCCCTGACCTGGAGCGGCGGCCCGGCCGGCACCCGCGGCTACGCCCTGGTGATGCGGGACCTGGACAACAACAACCTCATCCACTGGGTGATCTACGACATCCCGGCGGACGTGACCTCGCTGCCGCAGAACGTCGAGCACGCCTACCGTCCGACGGCACCGGCCGGGGCCCGGCAGATCTACTACCGCGGCAGCGCCAGCCTGTACGGCTACCAGGGGCCGTGCTCCCCCTGGTCGGTCAACACCTACCAGTTCACCGTGCACGCCCTCGACCGGGCCGCCCTGACCGAACTGGGCTCCGGTTCGTCCACGACGACCGCGGCGAGGGTGATCTCCGGCGCGTCCCTGGGGACGGCCGTGCTGTCCGGCGAGTCCTGAACGCCCAGGAGCGCCGGGAATCCCGCGGTCAGCCGAGGGCGCGGTCGAGGTTGAAGGCGGCGCTGATCAGGGCCAGGTGGGTGAACGCCTGCGGGAAGTTGCCCTGCTGCTCGCCCGTCCGGCCGATCTCCTCGGCGTACAGGCCGAGGTGGTTGGCGTAGGTCAGCATCTTCTCGAAGGCCAGGCGGGCCTCCTCCACCCGGCCGGCGCGGACCAGCGCCTCGACGTACCAGAAGGAGCAGATGGAGAACGTGCCCTCCTGGCCGCGCAGGCCGTCGGGGCTGGCGTCCGGGTCGTAGCGGTAGACCAGCGAGTCGGACACCAGGTCGGCGGTGAGCGCGTCGAGGGTGGACAGCCACTTCGGGTCGGTGGGCGAGACGAACTTGGCCAGCGGCATCATCAGCAGCGCCGCGTCGAGCACGTCGCCGTCCTCGTGCTGGACGAACGCCTGCCGCACGTCGGACCAGCCGTGGGCCATGATCTGCCGGTAGACGTCGTCGCGCGCCCCGCGCCAGTGGGGGATGTCGGCGGGCAGGCCGCGGCGGGCGGCCATGCGCATGGCGCGTTCGATGGCGACCCAGCACATCAGCCGGGAGTACAGGAACTTCTTGCGTCCGCCCCTGGTCTCCCAGACGCCCTCGTCGGGCTGGTCCCAGTTGTCGCAGACCCAGTCGACCAGGGCGCAGACGGCGTCCCAGTGGTCGCTGGAGATGGGCTTGCCCCATTTGTCGTAGAGGTAGACGGAGTCGAGCAGGGCACCGTAGATGTCGAGCTGGAGCTGGCCGGCGGCGGCGTTGCCGACGCGCACCGGGGCCGAGCCGCGGTAGCCCTCCAGGTGGTCGAGCTGCCGTTCGGGCAGGTCGGTGCGGCCGTCGATGCCGTACATGATCTGGAGGGGGCCGTTGGGGCCGGCGGGGCGCAGGCTGACGTGCCGGGTCAGGAACGACATGAACGCCTCGGCCTCGCCGGTGAAGCCGAGCCGGAGCAGGGCGTAGACGCAGAAGGCGGCGTCGCGGACCCAGAGGTAGCGGTAGTCCCAGTTGCGCTCGCCGCCGATCAGCTCGGGCAGGCTGGTGGTCGGGGCGGCGACGATCGCGCCGGTCGGCGCGTACGTCAGCAGCTTGAGCGTCAGGGCCGAGCGGTGGACCATCTCCCGCCACCTGCCCCGGTAGCGGGAGGCCGACAGCCATGTGCGCCAGAAGGCGACCGTGGCGGTCAACGCCTCCTCCGCCTCGACGTGCGGGCAGCCGAGGGGCGGGATCTCGGCCTCGATCCGGTCGAGCGCGAACACCTCCGACTCGCCCTCCACGAGGGTGAAGCACGCCCGCACGTCGCGTCCGTCGCACTCGACCGGGACGGTGGCGCTCAGCCCGAGCGTCAGCTGGGCGGACTCGAAGACGGTCAGGCCGTCGACCTCGCGCACGACGTGCGGGTCGGCCCCGTAGCCGAAGCGGGGGGCCACCCGCGCGTGGAACGGCAGCGAGCCGCGCACGCAGAGCACCCGGCGGATCAGCCGCTGCCGGCCACGGCCGCCCGGCTCGCCGATGATCGGCATGAAGTCCTGGATCTCGCCCACCCCGCTCTCGGTGAAGAAGCGGGTTATGAGCACGTTGGTGTCGGGGAAGTAGAACTGCTTGGTCCGCGCCGGCACGTCGGTGCCCAGCTCGAACGCCCCGCCCCGGTCGGCGTCGAGGATCGAGGCGAACACGCTGGGCGAGTCGAAGGCCGGGCAGCAGTACCAGTCGATGGTGCCGTTGGTGCCGACCAGGGCCACGCTGCGCAGATCGCCGATGAGGCCGTGCTCGGCGATCGGCAGGTAGCGGTCACCGTCTGCTCCACCCATCGCAGCAGTTCTCCCTGGTCAGGGCGGTGCTCAAACCTCGTGCCCGGCCTCCTCCAGCGCGGCCAGGCGGCGGCGGAGGTGGGTGCGCTCGGGCTCGCTCCCGGCCGCCCCGAGCGCGGCGCGGTACGCCTCGGCGGCCTCGGGCAGCCGGCCGAGCCGGTGCAGCAGGTCGGCGCGGGCCAGCAGGTACGGGTGGTAGTCGCGCAGCCGCCGCGCCCCGGCCAGCTCCTCCAGCAGCGCCAGCCCGGCCTCGGGCCCGTCGCGCATGGCCACGGCCGCCGCCCGGTTCAGCGCCACCACCGGAGAGGGGTCGAGCGCGAGCAGCACGTCGTACAGGGCCACGACCTGCGGCCAGTCGGTCGTGGCCAGGTCCGGGGCCTCGTCGTGCAGCGCCGCGATCGCGGCCTGGACGGCGTACGGGCCGGGCGGGCCGCCGCTGAGCGCGGTCACCACCAGCGCCGAGCCCTCCTCGATCATGGCCCGGTCCCAGAGGCCGCGGTCCTGCTCGCCGAGCAGCACCGGCTCCCCCTCGGGCCCGGCACGGGCGTCGCGCCGGGCGTGCACCAGCAGCAGCAACGCCAGCAGCCCGGCGACCTCCCGCTCGGCGGGCAGCAGCCGGCGCAGGATCCGGGCCAGCCTGATCGCCTCCTCGGCCAGGTCGAGCCGCTGGAGGAGGGGCCCGGAGCTGGCCGCGTAGCCCTCGGTGAAGATCGAGTAGATCACCTGGAGCACGCCGGGCACCCGTTCCGGCAGCTCGTGGGCCTCGGGCACGCGGAACGGGACGCGCGCCTCCCGGATCTTCTTCTTGGCCCGGACGATGCGCTTGGCCATCGTCTGGGCCGGCACCAGGTAGGCCCGCGCCACCTCGGGGGTGGTCAGGCCGGCCAGGCAGCGCAACGTCAGCGCCCCGCGGTCCTCGGCCGGCAGCGCGGGGTGGGCGCAGGTGAAGAAGAGCCGCAGCCGTTCGTCGGGGAGGCCGCCGTCCTCGCCGGGGGGCGCTTCGGGGGCGGCCCGCTCGGCCTCGGCCGCCAGGACGGCCAGCCGGGTGGCCAGCGCCTGCTCGCGTCTGAGCCGGTCGACCGCCTTGCGCCTCGCGGTGGTCATCAGCCACGCGCCCGGATTGGGCGGCACGCCCTCGGCGGGCCAGTGCCTCAGCGCCGCCTCGACGGCGTCGGAGGTGACCTCCTCGGCGAGGTCGAGGTCGCCGAAGCGGCGGACGAGCGCGGCCAGCAGCAGGCCGCGCTCCTCACGGAAGACGGCCTCGATCTCACGCATCGAAGTCGGCGACCGGGCGGACCACCACCGAGCCGCCGCCGCGCGCACCCGGGCAGCGCACGGCCCAGTCGAGGGCGGCGTCGAGGTCCGGCACGTCGATCACGTAGAAGCCGCCCAGCACCTCGCGCGTCTCGGCGTACGGGCCGTCGGTGACGGTCGGCGTGCCGTCTGCGCTCACCCGTACGGTGGTGGCGGTCACCAGGTCGGCCAGCGACTCGCCGGAGACCAGGATGCCCGCCTCCCGGACGGACTTGTCGTAGGCCATCCACTCCTGGAAGTCGCCCGGCTCCTGCTCGTCGGAGGTGCCGGCGTTGATCAGCAGCATGTACTTCATCGGTGTTCCCTTCGCGGTCGGCGTACGGCGGGGCCGCCGTACGCCTTCACCACGAACGGGACCCGCCCGGATGGACACGCCATGACGATGAGTTTTCCGGGTCCGTCCGGTCATTGTCACGACACGTCACTTCAGGAGGACCGATGAGCGTACTGGAACAGCGGATGCGGGGCGTGCTGGGCGGGTTCGTGGCGCGGGGCGAGGTGCCGGGGCTGGTCGGGCTCGTCCATCATCGGGGCAAGACGCACGTCGTGCCGATGGGCACGCTGGAGCGCGGCGGCGGGGCGGCCGTCGAGGCGGACTCGATCTTCCGGATCGCGTCGCTGACCAAGGCCGTCACCGCGGCGGCGGCGATGATCCTGGTGGAGGAGTGCGTCCTGCGGATCGACGACCCGATCGACGACCTCGTCCCCGAGCTGGCCGGTCGCCGGGTGTTGCGCGCCCTGGACGCGCCGCTGGACGACACGGTGCCCGCCACGCGGCCGATCACCGTACGCGACCTGCTGACCTTCCGGCTGGGCACGGGACAGCTCCTGGTGGAGGGCGACGAGCTGCCCATCGTGCGCGCGATGCGCGACCCGCGGATCGACCGCGGCCCCGACGGCCCCGCCGGCGGCCCTGACGAATGGCTCGCCCGGCTGGGCGCGCTGCCGCTGATGTTCCAGCCGGGCGAGCGGTGGACCTACCACACGAGCGCCGACGTCCTGGGCGTGCTGGTCGCGCGGGCCGCCGGGAAACCGCTGCACGACTTCATGACCGAGCGCGTCTTCGAGCCCCTGGGCATGCGCGACACCGGCTACCACCTGCCCGCGGACAAGCTCCACCGCCTGGCGGCCTCCTACCGGCCGGACGGCTCGGGGGGCGTGACGCCGAGGCCCGACCCGCGCGTGTGGCACGAGCCGCCGGCCTTCCCGTCCGGCGGCGGCGGCCCCGGCCTGCTCTCGACCGCCCTCGACTACGCCGCGTTCTTCCGGATGCTGCTGGAGAAGGGGCGGCACGACGGCGGCCGGATCCTGTCGCGGGTCTCGGTCGAGCTGATGACGGCCGACCATCTGTCGCCGGCTCAGAAGGCGGGCGCCGAGACGTTCCTCGGGTCGGGCGGCTGGGGGTTCGGGATGCAGGTGGACACCCGGGCCGATCGCCTGTACACCCGGCCGGGCCGGTTCGGCTGGACCGGCGGGCTCGGCACCACGGCCTACGCCGATCCGTCGGAGGGGCTGGTGGGCGTGCTGTTCACCCAGGTGGCGATGACGTCGCCGGTGGCGCCCAAGGTCTTCGAGGACTTCTGGACCGTGACGTACACCTCGATCGACCAGCACCTCACCCCGTTTTCCGGCAGATAAGGTTGGTATGCGGCGTTTCGGGGGATTTCGCCGCTCACAACTTTCGAGGGGGACGGGTGGCGGAGTCGTTCGGCACGATGCTGCGGAGCCTGAGACACGCCGCCGGGCTGACCATCGAGGAGCTCTCCCACGCCTCCGGCGTCAGCGTGCGCGCCATCGGCGACATGGAACGCGGGGCCAGCCGGGGCCCGCAGCGGCGCACCGTCGAGGCCCTGGCCGAGGCGCTGCGGCTGGACGAGCCGCGGCGCACGGCGCTGTCCGACGCCGCCCGCGCCGGCCGCCCGCGCCAGGACGCCGCGCCGGGCGCCTGCGAGCCGCCCCGCGGCGTGGGCGACTTCACCGGCCGCGAACGGGAGCTGCGCCTGCTGCGCGACCTGGCCGCCCGCACGGCCGAGGACGCGCCCGCCGTCGTCGCCGCCGTCGCCGGGGCCGAGGACGCGCCCGCCGTCGTCGCGGCCGTCTCCGGGGCCGCCGGCATCGGCAAGACCGCCCTGGCCGTGCGCGCCGCCGCCCACCTGGCCAACCTGTTCCCCGACGGCCGCTTCTACCTGGACCTGCGCGGCATGGACCCGGTCCCGCTGGACCCCGGCACGGCGCTGTCCCGGCTGCTCAACGCCCTGGGCGTGGCCGAGCGGCGCATCCCGGCCGACGAGGAGGACCGCGCCGGCCAGTACCGCGCCCTGCTGCGCAGCCGGCGCTGCCTGGTCATCCTGGACAACGCCGCGCACGAGGCCCAGGTGCGCCCGCTGCTGCCCGCCGAGGGCCCGTCCATGACGCTGGTCACCAGCCGCCGCCCGCTGGCCGGGCTGGAGGGCGTGCACCAGGTGCCGCTGGCGCACCTGGCGGCCGGGGAGTCGGCCGCGCTGCTGCGCGCGATCGTCGGCGCCGAGCGCGCCGACGCCGACCCGGACGGGGTCGCCCAGGTCGCCGACCTGTGCGGGAACCTGCCGCTGGCGCTGCGCATCGCCGGGAACCGGCTGCAGAGCAGGCCCGGCTGGACCGCCGGGCACCTGGCCGCCCGCCTCGGCGACGAGGGACGCCGGGTGGAGTCGCTGGCCGCCGGCGACCTGTCGGTGGCGGCGGCCTTCGCGCTGTCGTACCGGCAGCTGTCGGCGCCCGCGCGGCGCGGCTTCCGGCGGCTGGCGCTGGCCGCCGCGCCGGACTTCGGGGCGCCGATGACGGCCGTCCTCGCCGAGCTCGGCCCGGACGAGGCCGAGGACGCCCTGGAGGAGCTGGTCGATCTCGGGCTGCTGCAGTCGCCGTACCCCGGCCGCTACCGCTTCCACGACCTGGTACGGCTGTTCGCCCGCGCCCGGCTGTCCGACGAGGAGCCCATGACGGCGCAGCGGCAGGCGCGGCGGCGGATGGACGACTGGCTGCTGGAGATCGCGACCGTCGCCGGGCGCTGGTTCGAGCCCGGCTACGGCGCGCCGCCGTCCGGGTGGAGCTCGCTGGTCGAGCTGGACAGCGCGCGGCAGGCGCAGGAATGGCTCCAGGCCGAGGGCGCGGCGTGGCTGGCCGCGCTGCGGCAGGCGGCCCGCGCCGGCGAGCACGCGCGGGTCGTCGAGGTGGCCGAGGCCATGCACTGGTTCTCCGACCTGTGGATGCACTGGGGGTACTGGCCCGAGGTGTTCGAGCTGTCGTCCGGCGCGGCCCGCGAGACGGGCGACCGCCTGCAGGAGGCGGTGCACCTCAACTACCTGTCCTGGGCGCGCACGTACTGCCAGGGCCGCTACGACGAGGGCGAGCGGACCGCGCTGCGCGCGCTGGAGCTGGCCCGCGAGGTCGGGGACGTGCGCCAGCAGGGCTGGGCCCTGACCTACGCCACCTGGGCGCTGTGGGGGCGCGACGACCGGCGCGCCACGGAGACCGGCCTGGAGCACGCGCGGCGGGCGGCGGAGTGCTTCCGGCAGGCCGGCGACCCCGAGGGCTACGCCCAGGCGATGCTCAGCGTCGGCAACGGCCTGCGCCGGCTGGGCCGGATCGAGGAGGCCGTACGGCACGGGCTGGAGCTGTTGGAACGGCTGCGCGACCCGGCGTTCGGCGGCACGCCGGTCATCGTCGCCCACGCCGTCGGGGCGGCGCTGGACCTGCTGAGCGACGGCTACTTCGCGCTCGGCCGCTGGCAGGAGGCCGCCGACCACTATCGCGAGGCGCTGGTCGAGCTGCGCAAGCGCCCGATCAACCGGGCCACGGCCCAGACGCTGACGAACCTGGGCCGGGCGCTGGTCGAGCTGGGACGGCGGGAGGCGGCGCGCGAGGCGTTCCAGGAGGCCCTGGAGCTGTACGAAGCCTCCGCCGACGCCGTCCGGGCGGCCCGCGTGACCGCCGAACTCACCCGGCTGGCCCCGGTGACAACGCATGAAGCCACCGGCTGAGCGGGCCGGTCAGGGGTCCACGAACCGCTCGATGAAGGTCAGGGCGGTGCCGCAGACCTCGCGCCAGCCGCTGTCCACGGTCATCGAGTGCCCGCGCCCCGGCAGCTCGACGATCTCGGTCAGATGGTGCCGGTTGCGGGCCTGCCACAGGTAGGCGGCGTGCGCGGCGGCCCACGGGACCGTGCGGTCCATCTCGCCGGCGACCAGCAGCAGCGGCCCCCGGTCCGGCGCGGCGCCGTCGAGGCCCGTGGGGTCGCCCGCCTCCGCCGCCCGGACGGCGTACGTCTCGTACAGCCGCCTGGCCTCCTCCTCGCCGACGGCGTTGGCCACGGCGTGCCGGAAGCGCCCGTACGTGAGCGCCCCGCGGAACGGCGCCGGGCTGATCGCCACGCAGGCGCAGGCCAGCCCGCGTCCGGCCAGGATCTGCGCGACCAGGCCGCCGGCGGCGTGGCCGACCAGGGCGGGCCGGCGCGCCAGCCCGCCGATCAACCCGGCGAAGTGGCCTGCGGGATGCCCGGCGGCCTCGCCGTCCTCGGGCCAGGCCGGGATGACGGGGACGAACCCCGCCTGCCCGAACACCTCGGCCCAGGGCTCCCAGCTCTCGGCCAGCAACCACGGGTCGTGGACGAAGACGACCGGGACCCGCCCGGTGGCGTTGGCGTGCCGCACCTGGTCGAGGTCGTAGGCGGAGGGCATGGCGCGGGAGGTCAGCTCTCGTGCAGGGCCCGGCGCAGCGTGCCGGCGGCCAGCTCGATCGCCGACTCGGCCGCGTACGTGCCGCGCAGCGCGTTGAGCATGACGAAGTCGTGGATGATGCCCTGGTAACGCACGGCGGTCACCGGCACCCCGGCGGCGCGCAGCTTGGCGGCGTACGCCTCGCCCTCGTCGCGCAGCACGTCCGCCTCGCCGGTGATGACCAGCGCCGGCGGCAGACCGGCCAGCTCCTCAACGGTGGCCCGCAGCGGGGACGCGGTGATCTCGGCGCGTTCGGCCTCCGAGGTCGTGTACTGGTCCCAGAACCACTGCATGCCGTCCCGGCGCAGGAAGTAGCCCTCGGCGAACTGCCGGTAGGACTCGGTGTCGAAGGACGCGTCGGTCACCGGGTAGAACAGCACCTGGCGGCGCAGCGACAGCCCGCCGCGCCGCTTGGCCATGATGGTCAGCGCGGCGGTCATGTTGCCGCCCACGGAGTCGCCGGCCACCGCGACGCGCGTGGCGTCCAGGCCCTTGGCGGCGCCGTCGGTGACGATCCAGCGGGCGACCGTCCAGTTCTGCTCGATGGCGACCGGGTAGCGGTGCTCGGGCGACAGGTCGTACTCGGGGAAGACCACGGCGGCGCCGGCGCCGGTCGCCAGCTCGCGGACCAGCCGGTCGTGGGTGTGGGCGTTGCCGAAGACCCAGCCGGCGCCGTGGATGTAGATGATCACGGGCAGGTCGCCGGTGCTGCCGGCGGGCCGCACGATGCGGGCCCTGACCTCGCCGGTGGGTCCGCCGGGGACCGTCACCCACTCCTCGTCCACGGCGGGCAGCTCGGCCGGGCCGGACTGCACCTCGTTCACGGCCTTGCGGCCCTCCTCCGGCGGGAGCTGGAAGAGGTACGGCGGCTCGGCGGTGGCCTCGGCGAACGCCTGAGCGGCTGGTTCCAGGACGGGCTTGATCATGATCGCTCCAGGAAGAAGGGGTTGGAAGCAGGGGGGCCGTCACCCATCCAAGCGACCGGCCTGCCCGAAAGACGAGGCGGAACCACAGGCAGAAGTACGTTTCCGCCTCGTGCGCGCGAGCGGCCCGGCTGTTGGATCGCCACCGGGGCCGACCGGTCCCTTTCGCCCTGAGAAGGAGTTTTTCCATGACGGAGAGCACCACCCCGACGGTCGTCCTCGTGCACGGCGCGTTCGCCGACGCGGCGAGCTGGACCGGCGTCATCGCCGAGCTGCAGCGGGACGGCATCCCCGTGGTGGCCCCGCCGAACCCGCTGCGCGGCCTGGCCTCGGACGCGGCGTACGTCGCCTCCGTCGCGGCACAGATCGACGGCCCGGTCGTGCTGGCCGGCCACTCGTACGGCGGCGCGATCATCACCGTGGCCGGCGCGGCGGACAACGTCGTCGGCCTCGTCTACGTCGCCGCGTACGTCCCGGACGAGGGCGAGAGCCTGGGCGAGCTCCAGGGCCGATTCCCCGAGCCGCCGCTCGGCGCGAGCCTGCGGCAGGCGTCCTACCCGCTGGCGGACGGCGGCGCCGCCGTCGAGTTCACCATCGCCGCCGACGCCTTCCCGCAGGTCTTCGCCGCCGACGTGCCGGCCGAGGTCACCCGGGTCCTCGCGGTGGCGCAGCGGCCGCTGGCGGCCGGGGCGTTCACCGAGGGCGCGGCCACGGCGGCCTGGCGGGCCAAGCCGTCGTGGGCCGTCATCGCCGACGCCGACCAGGCCATCAACCCCGACGTGCAGCGGTTCGGGGCCGAGCGGGCCGGCGCGACCGCCGTGGAGGTCGCCGGCGCCTCGCACGCGGTCGCGGTGTCGCGGCCGAAGGAGGTCGCCGACGTGATCCGGGCGGCCGTCCGGGCCAGTGCCTCATGATCGCCTCCTGACGGCCGGCCCGGCCGCCAGGAGGCCGGGCGGTCAGGACTGCTTGCCGAGCCCCTGGAAGCGGCTGTCGATGAAGTCGCCCCAGGTGGCGTTCAGCGACATCAGCTCGCCGTCCACCATCTTCCACTGGCGGGCCTTGTGCTGCGGGTAGGCGAAGAGCACCGACGACAGGCGCTCGTAGCCGGCGGGCATCGGCTTGGTGTGCACCCGGTGCGTGGACGGCCGGAACCGCCCGTCGGAGGCGCTGGTGAGCATCCGGCCGATGTTGCACAGCACGACGTCGGTCCCGGCGATCACCGGCTCGACCCAGGTGCCGTCGTGCAGCACGTACTGCAGGCCCTGGTCGGACGGGGGAAGCTGGAGGCCGAGCATCTGGATGCCGGAGTGCTCGTGGGCCAGCACCTCGCGGTCGCCGACGTCCCGGTAGTGGATCACCCGCAGGTTCGTCGCGTCGTGCGAGAGGTCCAGCTCCGGCGTGCCGGGCGGCATCATGCCCCGGACGACCTCGCCGAAGAGCGAGATCAGCCGGAAGGCGATGTCGAACACCTCCGCGGCGCGGGCGCCGAACGCCGGGAAGGCCCGCAGCACGTCACCCGCCCCGGGCGGCTGGTCGCCGATCATGGCGCCGCTGACGTGGATGAACTCCTTCGGGTCGGGCACGCCGTTGGCCAGGCGCGGGATCTCCGAGTTGTACGGGAAGAACCCGTGCGTGCCGCCGACGGCGAGCTGCGGGACGACGTCGTAGGCGTAGTCGGACAGGCTCGGCCCGGTCGCCCGGCAGGCCGCGGCGAACTCGTTCATCATGGCCTCGACGCGCTCGCCGATGCCGGGCACCTCCGCGGCCATGAAGCCCCATCCGGTCAGCTGCGACCTGATGGCGTCGGTGGCGGCGGCCATGTCGGCCTCGATGTCATGCAGCCTGACGACGGGGGCGCGGCCGCTGAGTTCCATGAGAGGGACGTCCATTGTCACTCCGTTTCTCGATGACCGTTCGGGGATGGTTCGTCGTACGTGCTACGTGCCGGTGCTGCTCAGGTGGCGCGGGGTGCGGGCGGCGGGGTCGAGGCCGAGCCGCTGGGCGACCAGGGCGACCTCGGTGCGGTTGGAGCAGTTGAACTTGACGAGCAGGTTCGAGATGTGGCGCTTGACGCCGTGGATGGAGATGCCCATCGAGCGGGCGATCTGGTGGTTGCTCATGCCGCGCAGCAGCAGCGCCAGCACCATGTGCTCGCGCTCGGTCAGGCGGCCGAGCAGGTCGGGGCCGCCCCTGGACGGGACGGGCGCGTCGCCGCGCAGCAGCCGATCGAAGGTGCCCGACAAGCCGGCGACATTGATCTCGTCCCACAGCAGGCAACCGGCCAGCCCGTACCGCTGGGCGACGCAGGGGGCGAGCTCCTCCCCCTGACGCACCATGGCCAGGATCTGCGGGCGGGCCCGGCGGGGGCGTCCGCCGAGCACGTCCGGCAGGACCGCGAGCGGGATCACCGCCACGTCGAAGTCCTCGCCGGCCAGCAGCAGCCGGGCCTCCGCGCAGCTGCGCACGACCGCGACCCCGGCCACGTTCGACACCTTCATCAGCAGCGGCGGGAGCCCGTAGAAGGAGACCTCGTCCTCGGCGAGCCAGAAGACGGACAGCCTGGTGCACCTCGCCCGGAGGCTGGAAGGGGAGGCCGGGATGGGGTGGCCGGCCTCCAGCGTGATGGCACTCATCGCATGATCCTCTCTGCGTCGGCGAACGGCGGTCGGTCGGTACGCGGCGGCGGCTCACTCAGTCGCGGCGTCTCACCAGGTGGAAGGAGAAGTCGGTGCCCCTGTGGTAGTCCTGCGAATACAGCACCGGCCGTCCGGCGCTGTCGTGGTGGGTCTGGAGGAGCAGCAGCCAGGCGCCGCCGTCCTCGTGGGTGCCGATGCGCTCGGCCTGGGCGTGGCTGAGGGTCACCGCCCGCACCTGGGCGACGGCGTAGGCGATGGTGTGGCCGTGCTCGGTGAGGAGCTGGAACAGCGAGCCGGTCCAGTCCACCTCGTCCATGGGGCGGCCGATGAGCGAGCGCGGGAACAGGTCGATGGAGTACAGCAGCGCGTCGTCCCGGTGCCGGCGCAGGCGTTCCAGCCGGACGATGGCCTCGCCGGGCGGCAGTTGCAGCAGCTCGCGCTGGTGGCGGTCCGGCTCGGTGGCCACGACGTCGAGGACGGTGTTGTCGGCGGTGAACCCGCGGCTGGCCAGCATCTCGGTGACGCCTTCGAGGCGGGTCAGCGGCCGGTCCAGGCTGGGCTGCGAGGTGAGGTAGCGGCCGTCGCCGTGCCTGGCCTGGATGAGCCCTTCCTGCTCCAGGAGCTTGAACGCCTCCCTGATGCTGGTGCGCCCGACGTCGAACAGGGTCATGAGCTCGTTCTCGGACGGCAGCCTGTCACCGGGGCGCAGCCCCTGCTCGACGATCAGGGCGTGCAGCCGGTCACGGATCTGGATGGCCAGGGTGGGATGACGTCGTGTCACGCGGGTCTCTCCTGCACGGACGGACCGCGGAGCGGGGCGATGCCGAGCTCGGCGGCCGATGGGTAGCTGGGGGCACAGAACCGGCGCGTGACCGAGACGGTCGCCACCTGGCAGGCGAGCCGGACGCCGCGCACCAGGCCCGTGCCGGCGCAGAGGGCGGCCGCCAGGGCGCCGGTGAAGGCGTCACCCGCGCCGGTGGTGTCCACAACGCGCACGCTGGGGACGTCGATCAGCATAGTGCCGCCGTCGTCGGCGATCTCGGCGCCGTGCTCGCCGCGGGTGACGACGACGATGCGTCCCCTGGTCCTGCCGCGCAGGTCGTCCAGGTCGCCGGGGGTCTCGCCGGCCAGCGCGGCCAGCTCGCCCTCGTTGAGCACCAGCACGTCGGCGCGGGCCAGCAGCTCCTTCCCGGTCCCCTCCAGGAACGGTCCCGCCGGGCTCGGATTGAGCAGGACGCGCACGCCCGGCGGGGCCGCCGTCGCGGCCGCGTACGAGATCTCCAGCGGGATCTCGCCCTGCAGCACGAGCACGGACCCGGCGGGCAGGCCGGCGACGACGGCGGCCGCCTGGGCGGGCGGCAGCAGGTCGGCGGCCCCCGGCCAGGTCATGACCATCTGCCCGCCGGCCGCATCGACGTAGACGAAGCTGCGCCCGGTCGCGACGCCGACGGCCGTGGTGCACTCGCCGACCTCGATGCCCTCGGCGCGCAGCTCGGCCAGCGCCACCGGCCGGGCGGCGTCGTCGCCGAGGCAGCCGACGAACCGGGCGGCGGCGCCCAGCCGGGCCGCGGCGACCGCCACGTTCGCGGCCTTGCCCCCGTGCGCGGTGGCGTAGTCGGCGGCGTTGACGCTCTCGCCCGGCTCCGGCAGACGGTCGCCGAACATGTAGAGGTCGACGATGTAGGCCCCGACCGCGACGACGGTCACGAGCCCAGCCCCAGGGCGCAGGGCGCGATGCTGTCGGCGTCGACGGTCACCCGCACGTCGGGGTGGTGGTGCGCGAAGGTCACCGGAAGCAGCACGTCCGGCTCGGTGGTGAGCAGCAGCACCCGGACGATGTACCGCTTCCAGGCGCCGCCGTCGGTGATCAGGTGCAGCCGGCGGGCGGAGAGGATCTCCGACATGCCGACGGTGATCGCCATCCGCGGGATCGCCTGCGTGTAACCGCCGGTCACCCGGTGGGAGTGGGCCACGATCGTGTCGTCGAGCAGCGGGACGACGCGCGTGGTCGAGGCGGCGAACTCCGCGGCGGTGTACTGGTGCCAGCGCGTGGACGGCGGCTCGTTGAAGGCCAGGTGCCCCCGGTAGCCGAAGCCCGCGTAGCAGGTGTCGGCCCCGCCCTCGGCACGCAGGCGCGCGCCGAACGCGTCGGGGTCGAACACGTCGGGGAAGACGACGTTGCCCGGGTGGGGCCGCAGGTCGGGGTCGAGGAGCTGGTAGAGGTTGCGGTCGCAGTAGCCGCGGAAGCTGAAGGGGTGCGAGGGGTCCACCGGCCGGCCCTGCCAGTCGAGGAACTCGTCCATGTGGAAGGCGTACACGTCGGCCCAGCTGATGCGCTCCTCGTTGCAGATGCGCGCCAGGATCGGGTACTGCGCCTTCGGGCCCACGGGCAGGATCCAGCGGGTGGGCTCGCCGCGCATGTTGCGGGCGCGTAACTCGTCGGCCATCTCCCGGGCCAGCCGGTAGTAGAGCTCGGTGGTGTCGGGGTAGACGGTCAGCGGGTGGCGGGCGATGGCCGCCAGTTCCTCGGCCGGCATGGACAACATCTCGTCGGTCAGCTCGGCCGACGTGCGGGGATAGGGGTAGTCGAGGTGCCTCGCGCTCGCGGTGGTCACGTCACTCCTCCTCACAAGCTGCGGGTTGCAGGAATCGGGACAGGACGTTCCGGGTGATTCGCCTGATGTCACCGTCACAGCAGGCGAGGCTGGTCACCCAGTTGACGGATCCGGCGGCGAACACCGCGCCGCCGGATCCGAGCAGTCGCAGGGTCATGTCGGCGCGTACGGCCTGCGCGCCCGAACCGGCCTCCTCGGTGGGGGGCCGGTAGTGGTGGCCGTGGCCGCCCGCGGAGGTCGCGAGCACCAGGGTGTCCGGCGGGGTGCCGAGCTCGGGCGCGGCCCGGTCGATCTCGTCCCCCGCCGCCCCGCCGAGCGCGAGGCCGCAGCAGCCCACCGGGTCGGTCCCGACGCCCTCGAACACCCAGGACGCCTCCTTCCGGTGGCTGTCGGGCAGGCGGGTGTAGCCGGGGGCGGGCCCCCAGCCCTGGGCGGCGAAGCCGACGCCGAGCAGCTCCTGCGGCGCCAGGCCGCGGTGCCGCCAGAGGCCGCCGGGCTCGCCGGTGGAGGTCAGCACGTCCTCGCCGGGCTCGTCGTCCCACCAGTCGCCGACGTGGCCGCGGCGGACCTCGATGGCGTGCGGGTGGCGGGGGTCGACGCCGGTCACCCAGTAGAACCCGTTGCCGCCCAGGTACATGAGCCGGCCGCCGCCGGACACGTACGCGCTGAAGGCCGCGCGTCCGGGGGCGGTGACGTACTCGGGGTGGCTGCCGGTCAGGACGACGCGGTAGGCGGACAGCAGGTCGGCGCCGCCGTCGTGCACGTCCTCGTCGGCCAGCACGTCGAAGGCGAAGCCCGCCGCGCGCAGCCAGCGCAGCAGCAGCAGGTCGGCGGCGAAGTGGCGCGGCGCGCCGGTCATCCACCAGCGGTAGTCGGGGGTGAGGTTGAGCACCGGGCGGCGTCTGGAGGAGTGGGTGACGTGGCCGCCCTCGCGCCGCTGGTCGTACAGGGACAGGCCGAGCTCGCGATGCTCGTTGAGGTAGGCGTCCACCGGGGAGAGCGTGATCACGCGGTCGGTGACCTGCCGGTAGTCGCCGAAGTACTCGGCCTCGCTGGACTGCCGGTGGTTGGCGTAGGCGAGGTAGGTGAACGTGGGCAGGACGACCGCGACCGGGCTCCTGCGCGTCGCGTCCGGCCGCGCCACCACCGGCAGCACGCACGACTGCCCCCGGGTCCGCAGGCGGACGCCGAGCACGGTGGAGCCGGCGTCCTGCGGGACGGTCAGCTCGCACGTCACCGGCCAGCGGGCGTCGTCGAGGTCCTCCGGGCTGACCTGGAGCGCGGTGCGGGCGTCGCCGCCCGGCCCGAGGAGCCCGGCCAGCGGCCGGTTGACGGCGCTCGCGTGGCGCCCGTTGCCGCTGACGTCCGGGACGACGGGCGCGCCGGGGCCGGCGGACGGGTCCCACAGGGCCAGCAGCTCGGGGCCGAGGTGCTTGACCAGTTCGGGACCGGTGGTCAGGTCGGTCAGCGGAACGCGGCCGGGCATGGCGAGCGGGCCTTCGGTCAGCATGGGCAGGGCGATCCGGCCCGCGTACGGATGCTCGTCGCCCGCCCCGATCAGCAGCTCGCCCGACGGGGACGGCAGCGGCAGGCGGGCCCGCCCGGCGCTCACCCCCGTGGCGCGGAAGTCGTTCAGATGCAGCACGGTCATCAGCGGCGCCGCCTCCCACGCCACGGCCAGCAGCGACCACTCCCCCGCCGGGACGGCCGAGCGCAGCCGGCAGCCCATGCTCCCCGACGGCGTCAGCACGGTCGCCTCGGGCCGGCCCTCCTCGTCGAGCGCGAGCAGCAGCCGCCATCCGGCGGCCCCCAGCCGGGCCACGACCTGGCGCGGCCCGAGCCGCTTCGGCCGGATCCAGAGGGCGAGGCCGCCCCTGGCGGGCGTCGGCACCGAGGCCGCCTCCAGCCGGGAGCCGGGCCGCAGGGGCCGCGGCGCGATCGTCACCGGCACGGCCGGGGTCAGGTCGGCCTCCCGGACGAGGTCCACGAGGGTGACGTCGGCGTCCCCGTCCGGGCCGGAGGCGTGCACGGCCAGCGGCTCCCCGGGCGCCGCGGACCAGCGGTCGGCGTACCCCATCAGGCGGGGTGCCCGGTCGACGGCCATCACGCGTCTCCTCGCCGGTAGGGGATGCCGACGTAGGCCGGCATGCGGAGCCGTTGGGCGACCGTGACCAGCACCAGCAGCGTGGTGAGGTACGGCGTGGCGTACACGAGCTGGGTGGGGACCGAGTCGGTGCCCTGGAAGACCGCGAAGGCGGCGGCGCCGAGTAGCGCCAGCGTCGCGGCCGGACGCAGCCGCGTGCGGACGAGCGCGACCGCCGCGACCCAGGCCAGCACGGCCCCGAGCAGCAGCAGCACGTGCACCGCGCTCGCCTGGCGCAGTTGCAGCGCGTCGGCGTAGCCGAACAGCAGCGCCCCCGCCGCCGTGCCGGACGGCCGCCAGTTGCCGAAGATCATGGCGGCCAGCCCGATGAAGCCCCGGCCGCCGGTCTGGCCCTCGCGGTAGACCGTCGAGGAGACGGTGACCAGGTAGGCCCCGCCGAGCCCGGCCAGCCCGCCGGAGACCAGCACGCCGTAGTACCGCATCCGCAGCACCGGGACCCCGAGCGAGTCCGCCGCCGCCGGGTGCTCGCCCGCCGACCGCAGCCGCAGCCCGAACGCGGTCCGCCAGAGCAGCACGAAGCTGACCGGGACCAGCGCGACGGCGACCACGGTGAGCAGCGAGACCTCGTGCAGGAAGCCCCGCACGATCCCGGCGAGGTCGGACACCAGGAAGAACCGGCCGCGCTCCAGCGCGCCGAGCAGGTCGGCCGTGCCCCCGCCGCCCGCCAGGACGGGCACGCTGATCGTGCCGATCGACCCGCTCACCGGCGGCGACTGGGTGGCCCCCGCCCCCGGCAGGCCGCTGAAGGCGATGACCGACATGAACCGGGCCACGCCCACCGCCAGGATGTTGATCGCGATGCCGCACACCACTTGGTCGACCCCGAAGGTGACGGTGACGACCGCGTGCAGCAGCCCGGCCGCGACCCCGCCGAGCGTGCCGGCCAGCACCCCGGCCCAGACGCCGAACCCGTACCCGGCCCAGGCCCCGCAGACCGTGCCGATGATCATCATGCCCTCGATGCCGAGGTTGGCGACGCCCGCCCGCTCGCTCCACAGGCCGCTCAGCCCGGCGAGCCCGATCGGGACCGCCAGCCGCAGCGCCGCCCCCACGACGCCCGACCCGGTGAGCTCGTCGGCGCCGGTGAACACCCTGACCACCGACATCGCCAGCAGCAGGACGAGCGCGGCCCGCCACCACCGGTACCGTCCCGCGCTCATGCGGTCGGCTCCAGCGCCGGGGACGCCTGCTCCCGTACGAGCCGCTCGGCCCGTCGGCGTTCCATCCGCCGCGCCACCTCGTAGGCCACCACGACGCTGAGCACGATGACGCCCTGCATGATCGTGACGATCTCCTTGGGAATGCCCTCGATGTCGAGGATCAGCGCCGAGCGTTCCAGGAACCCGAAGAGCAGGGCGGCCAGCGCGATGCCCGCGGGCGTGTTGCGGCCGAGCAGGGCCACGGCGATCCCGGTGAAGCCCGCGCCGGAGGGGAAGTCCATGCCGTACCGGTAGGTCTGGCCCAGCAGGTCGGGCAGCCCGGCCAGGCCCGCCAGTCCGCCGGACAGCACCATCGTGACGAGGATCATCCGGCGCGGGTCGATGCCCTGGACGCGCGCCGCCACCGGGTTCAGGCCGCCGGCCCTCAGCTCGTAGCCGTAGCGGGTGCGGGTGAGCAGCACGTGCACCGCCACCCCGAGCACGACCGCGCCCAGCGTGGCCGAGCCGAGCTGGTCGCCCGACGGCAGCGTGAGCTGCGGCAGCCGGGCCGACGGCGGCAGCTCCCGCGTCGAGCCCGAGGTGCTGCCGGCGGCGAAGACCTCGGCCAGCAGGTAGGCGACGACGGCGGTGGCGACGTAGTTCAGCAGCAGCGTGGACAGCACCTCCGAGACCCCGCGCCACACCTTGAGCACCGCGGCGATCCCCGCCCACAGGGCTCCGGCCAGCACGGCGACCAGGCAGACGAACGCCAGGTGCAGCGGGCCCGGCAGCCGCACGGCCGCCCCGGCGACCGCCGCGAACAGCGCGGCCACGTGGTACTGGCCCTCGACCCCGATGTTGAACAGCTTCATCCGGAAGGTGACGGCCACCGCGAGGGCGGCGAAGAAGTAGACGGCCGCCCGGTTCACCGCGGAGACGAGCGAGTCCGGCCGGACCCCGAACTCCAGCATCGTCAGGTACGTCCGCCCCGGCGCGGCCCCCACCGCGGCCAGCAGCGCGGTGGCGACCGTGAGCGCGATCAGCAGCGCGAGCGCCGGGACGGCGAGCACGCCCAGCGCTTCCCGGCCCGCCGCCCGCGCCCGGCTCACCGGCTCTCCGCCGGCCTGGCGGGCACCTTGATCTCGCCCGAGACGATCCGCTTGCGCAGCTCCTCCAGCCGCGGCTGGATGTCGGCGAGCTCGCCGCCGCTGGTGGCGTAGCCGACCCCGCCCTCCTTGAGCCCGAACTCGCGCACCCCGGCGATCGGCCGCCCCGCCACCGCGTCCCGGACGATGCTCAGCACCGCGACGTCGAGCTGCTTGGTGGCGCTGGTCAGGATCACCCCGGCGAGCCCGGGATCGACCGTCTTGCGCTGGTCGACGTCGACGCCGATCGCCCACTTGCCGGCCGCCTTGGCCGCCTGGAAGACGCCGAGCCCGGATGCCCCGGCGGCGTGGTAGACGACGTCGGCGCCGCCGTCGTACATGCCGCGGGCCGCCTCCTGGGCCTTGTCGGGGGCGGAGAAGCCGCTGAAGTCGGGCGGCTGGGACATGAACACGCTGGAGAGCTGGATGCCGGGTTTCACCGCGCGGGCGCCGGCCGCGTACCCGGCGAGGAACTTCTCCTGCGGCGGCGTCTGCACCCCGCCGACGAAGCCGATCTTCCCGCTGGCGGACTTGAGCGCGGCCGCCGCGCCGACCAGGTAACTGGCCTGCTCCTCGCGGAACACCACGTTGGTGACGTTGGGCAGCTTCACGGTGGCGTCGTCGATGATGACGAACTGGGTGCGGGGGAAGGCGGGGGCGACCTTGGCCAGCGGCTGGGCGTAGAAGAAGCCGACGGCCAGCACCGGGTTGTGGCCGGTCTGGGCCAGCAGCCGCAGGATCTCCTCCAGGTCGGACCCGGCGGCGTTGGGGCTGAGCTCCTTGGCCGCGACGCCGAGCTCGGCCTTCGCGCGGTCGACGCCGGCCCCCACCGAGTCGTTGAAGGATCTGTCGCCGCGCCCGCCGCGGCTGAAGGCCACGCCGACCGAGGTGGCGCCCTTCTTCCCGGCGGCGGGGCTGACGGCGGTGCAGGCGGCGAGCGAGCACAGCGCCGCGAAGAGTGCTAGGACGCGGACGAGCACAGGGGCAACGGCTAATCGGGGCACTGGGGCACCTCTCAGACGGGACGCCCGCGCCCGGCGCGGGCCCTGGCGGCCTGCCTCCGCAGGCCGATCCTGGCCGGTGCGTTCCCGGCTCCAGCGACCATCATGAATACTCGTCAGACAAGCGTCAATACTTCTCTGAGAAATCGGCCGTGGCGTGCCGTTCCAGCCACGCGGCCACCCCGTCGTCGTCGTTGGAGGCGGTCACCTCGCCCACCGCGCCGAGCACGGCGGGATGGGCGTTGGCCACCGCCACCGCGGTTCCTGCCCAGGTCAGCATGGGCAGGTCGTTCGGCATGTCGCCGAAGGCGATCACGTCGGCGCTGCCCAGGCCGAGCCGGGACGCCATCGACTCCAGGGCCGCGGCCTTGGTCACGCCGGACCGCATGACCTCGCAGAACACGTCGGCCGAGATGGTGACCTCGCAGCCGGTCAGCAGCCCGCGCACGGTCTCGTAATACTGGCGGGCGGCGCCTTCGAGCTGGACCATGAGCTTGCCGACGTCGTGCCGGTCGATCTCGTGCTCCAGGCGGGGCACCCGGCGCGCGTCGCGGGCCAGCGGCTCGGGCAGGTGGAAGGCGTCCTCCAGGAGCAGTTCGAGGCGGCACTCGGCGCCCAGGCGCACGCCGGGGAACCGGTCGCGCAGCAGGGCCAGCGTCGCGGCGAGCGGCTGCCGGTCCAGCGGGCGGTAGTCGACCACCTCCTCGCTGCCGAAGTCGAAGGTGATCGAGCCGTTCCCGCAGACGGCGACGGCCGCGTGGTCCAGGGCCGCGGCCACCGGACGGGTGTCGCGGACCGGCCGCGCGGTCGCGATGACGAACACGTGCCCGGCGGCGCGGGCCCGGCGCACGGCGGTCCTGGTGCGCTCGGAGACCTGGCCGCGGGAGTCCAGGAGCGTCCCGTCGAGGTCGCACACGATCATCCGGCGGCTCACGGCGTGACGTCCTTCCCGACGCGCGACTCGATGACGTCGAGCGCCCCGGCGGCCAGGATGCCGCCGATGGTCTCGGCCAGGCCGCGCCGGGCCGCCAGCCCCTGCACGACCACCAGGCTCTCGGTCAGGCCGGTGCCGGCCCGCCAGGACCGTTCCGGCATCGACCCGGCGACCCGCGGCAGGTCGCGCGTGGTGGTGCGCACGGTCAGCAGCACGTGGGCCGCTCCCCCGTCGACCGAGGCCAGCAGCCGCGCGACCCGCTGGATCGCGGCGCGTCTGCGGGCGTCCCGCCAGGCGGCGGGGCTCGCGACGACCTGCGGGAGGCAGGTGCGCAACGTGGCGACGACCCGCAGGTCGTGCTCGTCCAGGGCGGAGCCGGGGCCGTCGGTCTCGATGACGGCGTCGGCCAGCTCGGGGACCTTGGCCTCCGTGGCGCCGAACGACGGGACGATCCGTACCGGCAGCGGCACGCTCTGGAAGAACTGCCGGGAGATCTTCGGGAAGCCGGTCGCGACCCGGGCCCCGGCGGGCAGGCCGGCGGCGTCCACGGCGGGATGCCCGGCGGGGACGGCGAGCACCAGCCGCCAGGGCGGCACGCACCCGCTCGCCTCGACCAGCTCGACCTTCGCGCCGGTCTCCTCGATCCAGTCGGTGCCGGTCACGCCGAAGTCGAAGACGCCTCGCTCCACCGCGAGCGGGATCTCGCGCGGCTTGTGGAAGGCCACGTCGACGCCGCCGTCGTAGGCGATGCTCGCCCGGTAGCTGCGCTCGGACGGCCGGCGCACCTCCAGCCCGGCCGCGGCGAACAGGTCGAGGACGGGACGCTCCAGGAACGTGCCCTTGGGCAGCGCGAGCGAGACCATGCAGTCCTCCTCGGAACAGGGGGACCGGCCCCCGGCGACTGGGCGTGCGGCGCGCACCGGCAAGCGTTCCCGTCCGGCCGGGCGGGGGCAAGTGAACCATGGTGGTGGCCGAAGGTTGACTTCGCTTCCTGACCAGTGTTCGCGATGATGGAAAAGGGGGGGTTCACGGGAGAGGAAACGACGAGTGTCCACATGCCTGACCCTCCTGCCCGCCGTAGACGTGCGCGGCGGCCGGGCCGTCCGCCTGCTGCGCGGCGAGTCCGGATCCGAGACCTGGTACGGCGACCCGCTCGACGCGGCGCTGGCCTGGCAGGACGCGGGCGCCGACTGGGTGCACCTGGTGGACCTGGACGCCGCCTTCGGCACCGGCTCCAACCGGGCGCGGATCGCCGAGGTCGTCGGCGCCCTGGACATCCCGGTCGAGCTGTGCGGCGGCGTGCGCGACGACGCGAGCCTGGCGGCGGCGCTGGCCACCGGCTGCGGCCGGGTGGTGCTCGGCACCGGCGCGCTGGAGCGTCCTGCGTGGGTGGCGGAGGTCATCGCCCGGCACGGCGACCGGGTGGCCGTCGAGCTGGACGTCTGGGGCACCACCGTACGCAGCCACGGCTGGACCCGCGACGCCGGCGAGCTGTACGAGACCCTGGCCCGCCTCGACGCGGCCGGCTGCGCCCGGTACGTCGTCACCGACATCGCCAGGGACGGCACCCTCGGCGGCCCCAACCTGAAGCTGCTGCGCGACGTCTGCGCCGCCACCGGCCGGCCCGTCGTCGCCTCCGGCGGCGTCTCCAGCCTGGACGACCTGCGCGCCGTCTCCTCCCTGACCCCGCTCGGCGTCGAGGGCGTGGTCGTGGGCAAGGCGCTGTACGCCGGCCGGTTCACCCTGCGACAGGCCCTGGACGCGGTACGCAAACCGGAGTCCTAGACCGGCCGCATGGCCAGCGCGCGCAGGGCCAGCTCGACCATGCCCGAGCCGGGCGACTCGGCGGCCAGGCGGCGCAGGGCGTCGCCGTCCAGCCAGCGGGCCTCGTCGAACTTGTCCTGCTCGATCGCGGGCCGGGTCAGGTCGCCCTCGACCGTGGCCAGCACGTCGATCTCGCGGCGCAGGCCGCCGTCGCCGCCGGTCCAGTCGAAGACGTCCACCAGGCCGCCCACCCGCAGCAGCCGCCAGCCGGTCTCCTCCGCGATCTCCCTGGCCAGCGCCGCGCACAGCGTCTCGCCCCGCTCGACGTGCCCGCCGACGATGTCCCAGCAGCCGGGGAAGAGCCGCACGTGGGCCGCCCGCCGTTGCAGGAACACCTCGCCGAGCGGGTTGAACAGCACGGCGCCGACCACGCAGCGCACGCCCGTGGCGGACGCCTCCCGCTGGATCGGCTCGAACTCCGCCGGATGGGGGGCGCAGGTCATGCGGTCTCCTGGTGCGCGTAGTAGGTGGCGTAGAGCTCGGCGAACGGGCCGTCGCGGCGCAGCAGCTCGTCGAACCGGCCCTGCTCGGCGATCTCGCCGCCGTGCAGCACGAGGACGCGGTCGGCGCGCCGGATGGTGGACAGCCGGTGGGCGATCACCACGACCGTGCGGCCCGCGCACAGCCGGGCCAGCGCGTCCTGGATGCCGCGCTCGGTCAGCGGGTCGACGCTGGCGGTCGGCTCGTCCAGTAGCAGGATGTCCGGCTCGCGGACGAACATCCTGGCCAGGGCGATGAGCTGCCGCTGCCCGACCGACACGCCCTGACCGCCGGCGGCCAGGCGGTCGTCCAGGGACATCGGCATGCTGCGGTCCCACACGCGGTGGCCGATCCGCTCGACGGCCCGGACGACGTCGTCGCGGCCGGCGCCGGGGCGGCCGTAGGCGATGTTCTCGGCGAGCGTGCCGGCGAAGATGAACGGGTGCTGCGGGACGACGCCCACCCGCCGCCGGTAGGCCCGCAGGTCCAGGGTGCGGATGTCGCGGCCGTCCACCAGCAGCTCGCCGCCCTGGAAGTCGTAGGCGCGGGCGATCAGCTTGGCCAGCGTGGACTTGCCGCCGCCGGTGTGCCCGACGACCGCCACCGTCTCGCGGGCGGCGAGGCGCACGTCGAAGTCGCGGAACACGGCGGCGCCGGAGCCGTACCGGAAGTGCAGGCCGCGCGCCTCGATCGCGCCGGTCAGCTCGGTCACCGGCTCGTTGCCGCTCTGGACGACGGCGTGGTCGCTGTCGATCAGCGCGAACACCCGCTCGGCGGCGGCCAGCCCCTGCTGGAACAGGCTCCAGAACGAGGCGGCCTGGGTGACCGGCTGCCAGAGCATGCCGAGCGCCTGAAGGGCGAAGTACCACTCGCCCGCCGAAAGCCTGCCGATCGCCGCGAACCGCCCGCCCTGGTACAGCACGACCGCCGTGGCCAGGCCCGCCAGCAGCGTCAGGACCGGCAGGATGACCGCGTAGATGAGCCCCTGCCGGACGTAGACCCGGTACGACAGCCGGTTGACGTCGTCGAAGTCGTCGTGGACGGCCCGCTCGCGGCCGAAGCTCTTGGCGACCGCGATGCCGAGCATGGTCTCGTGCACGTTGGCGTTGACCTTGGCCATCACCCGCCGCGTGGCGGCCGCCGCCGTGCGGGCCACCCGGCGGAAGGCCAGGGCGGTGCCCAGCAGGAACGGCAGCGCCGCCAGGATGACCAGGCCGAGGCCGGGGTCGATCCAGAACACCACGCCGCCGAGCAGCACCACCAGGAAGAGCTGGCTGATCAGGTTGAGGGTGAGGGTGAGCACCGAGCCGAAGCCCTCGGTGTCGCCGGTGACCCGGCTGAGCACCTTGCCGACCGAGTTCTCGTCGTAGAAGGCGACGTCCTTGGCGAGCGCGGCGTCGGCGGCCTCGCACTGCAGCCGGTAGACCATGCCGCCCACCAGCCGCGCGGTGATCGCCTGGCGGGCCCAG
Organism: Nonomuraea sp. NPDC049655; assembly: GCF_044465465.1. Taxonomy (NCBI): domain Bacteria; kingdom Bacillati; phylum Actinomycetota; class Actinomycetes; order Streptosporangiales; family Streptosporangiaceae; genus Nonomuraea; species Nonomuraea sp. NPDC049655. The sequence goes on along the minus strand of NZ_JBITLS010000008.1, from coordinate 293,389 downwards.
TTCATCGCCCAGGCCAGCACCGCCGCCGCGACCACGAACAGGCACAGCAGCAGGCCGGGGCCGCTGCCGCCGCCGGCCTGGTCGATCAGGCGGGAGACGACGATCGGCACGGAGGCGGTCAGCAGCACCGAGCCCGCGACGAGCAGGGCCGAGCCGATCATGCCGGCGCGGTGGGCGCGCAGCTGCCGCAGGATGCGGGCCAGCAGGCGGCGGTTGCCGTACACGCGGTCGTAGGCGTCGGCGTGCAGGCCCGCGAACAGGTCGCTCACGGGCGCCGCCGATCCTGGGCGTCAGCCACTGTAGATCTCCCGGTAGAGCGCGCAGCGCGCCATCAGTTCGTCGTGCGAGCCCTGGTCTACGACCCGGCCGCCGTCCAGCAGCAGGATGAGGTCGGCGCGGCGGATCTGGCCGGGGCGGTGCGAGACCAGCACCGTCGTGCGGCCCGCCGTCGCGCGCTCGATCGCCTCGGTGATCGCCGATTCGGTACGGGCGTCCACGGCGCTGGTCGCGTCGTCGAGGGTGAGGATGCGCGGCTCGGTCAGCAGGGCCCTGGCGATGGCCAGCCGCTGCCGCTGCCCGCCGGACAGCGTCGTGCCGCCCTCGTTGAGCACGGTGGCGTAACCGTCGGCCATCCCCTGGACGAACTCGTCCGCGCACGCCTGCTTGGCGACGCGCAGGACGTCCTCGTACCCGGCGGCGTGCGGGGCGCCGAAGGCGATGTTGTCCAGCACGCTCTTGGAGAACAGGAAGATCTCCTGGTCCACGTGGCCGATCTGGCGGCGCAGCGCGCCGGGCTCCCACTCGCGCACGTCCCGGCCGTCGATCAGCACCCGGCCCTCGGTGGCGTCGTACATGCGGTTGACCAGTTTGATCAGCATGCTCTTGCCGCTGCCGGTGGGGCCGACGACGGCGAGGGTGCGGCCGGCGGGCAGGTGGAAGGAGACCTCGCGCAGGATGTCTCGGCCCTCGTGGCGCAGCGACACCCGGTCGAAGGTGATCGTGCCCTCGACGGCGGCCGCGGTGCCGCGGGTGTCCTCGCGCTCGCCGGGGGCGCCGTCGATGATCTGCCGCATGCGCGCGGCGGCCGCGAAGCCCTCCTGGATGACCGGCACGGCCTGCTCGGACATGGTGACGGGCTGCGCGAACAGCAGCAGCCAGCCGAGATAGGTCACCACCTGGGACAGCGCCAGCTCGCCCTGCGAGTAGAGGTAGAGCGAGTGCAGGGAGCCGGTCACCATGGCGAGGGCGAAGCTCAGCGCGGGCAGGTAGACCGCCTGCGCCCGGCCGCGCCGGACGAAGGCGTCCCGGTAGGCGGCGGCGGCCGATCTCAGGGCGTGCCGCTCGAAGTCCTCCTGCGTGGCGGCCTTGACCGTGGCGATGCCCGACAGCGTGGTGGAGAAGCGTTCGTTGAGGTCGGCGAAGGTCTCGCGGGTGCGCATGACCAGCGGGTAGAGCCGGCGCAGGTGGTAGCGCAGCGCGTAGGCGAAGACCAGGACCAGCACGCCGGGGGCCAGCAGCAGCCGCGGGTCCAGCGACGCGATGAACAGGATCGGCACCAGCAGGGCCAGCACGCCGTTGGCGGCGGTGGCGGCCCCGGGGCTGAGCATGTAGTCGACGAGCCTGGCGTCGTTGATGGCGCGGGCCAGGATGTCGCCGATGCGCTGCTGGTCGTGGAAGGCCATGCGCTTGGTCAGCAGGCTGCGGTACAGCTCGTCGCGCACGTCCCGCTTGACGCGCTGGGCGACGACCTCCATCGAGCCGTTCGACAGCAGGTCGGCGACGAACCGGCCGGCCGCCAGCAGCGCCGCCGCCAGCGCCGCCACCCCGACCGCGCCGAGGTCGTGGCGGGGGCCGGTGGCCTCGGCGAACGCCGCGCCGACCTGCACGGGGACGAGCGTGGAGCACAGGCTCGCCGCCGCGGCGGCCACGGTGAACAGCAGCAACGACGGCCGGTGCCGGCGCAGGTGACCGGCGATCCACCGGCCCACCCCCCGCGATCCGGCCCGATCCCGCGTGGCGGCCGGATCCCGCGTGGCGGCCGGATCAGGTGACCCGGCCGGATCCCGCGACGCGACCGGCCGCCCGCCCGCGGCCGGTCGCGCCCGCTCGGTCATTCCTCCCCCTCCTCGTCGGCGGCCCGGCCTAGGCCGAGGCCCGGACGGACCCGGTCAGCAGGCCGAGGCCGTTCGTCGCGGCGGTGTTGAGCTCGGCCATCACCCGGTCGCACAGGGCGGAGGCGGCCAGCGCGTCGGAGACCGACGGCACGCCCTTGACCGGAGGACGGCCGCCCGTCTGGGGCTCGGCCGACCGCTGCGCGCAGGCGTCCACGAACGCCTGCAGCTCGGGCCCGAAGCCGCTGCGCCCCCACCCGTGGTCCAGGTTGCGGGTGGCGTGCAGCTCCTGGCCGTACGGCACGCCGTCGGACAGTTCGAGCGTCACCCGTTCCAGCGACGGCGCGCTGTACCGGCTGCCGTCCATGCCCTGGACGGTGACGCCCACCATGAACCGCTTGACGTGGTTGCCCATGCGCAGCGTGGACAGCGAGCCGTCGTGGTGCCGCAGGAACAGGTTGATCTGGAACCGGTCGGCGTCACTGGCGATGGCGTGCGCGTCCACCTGGACGACCGGCGACGGCACGAACCAGCGGGCCAGGTCGAGGGCGTGCACCCCGTTGTGCCGGATCCACGCCTCCAGGGTGGTGTCCACCCCCCACTGCGGCGCGGACGGGTGGCGGCTGTAGAAGTCGATGGTCACCGAGCACGGCGTGGCCCGGATCTCCTCGCTCAGCTCGTGCAGCCGCTGCAGGGTCTCGGCGTAGCGGAAGTTGAAGCCCACCTGGACGTGCCGCCCGCTGCGCCGCACCACGTGCTCCAGGTCCTGGAGCGCGGGCGTGGACGGCCCGGCCGGCTTCTCGACGAAGCAGTCCACGCCGCGCTCGGCGAGCTGCCGGACCAGCAGGTACGACGGCTCCGGCGGGACCGCCAGCACGGCGGCGTCCACCATCTCCAGGTCGAGCTCGTCCACCGAGGAGACGCAGGTCGCGCCGCCGGCCAGCGACTGCACGTCGGCGGCCAGCGACAGGTCGGGGTCGACGCAGGCCACGACCTGGTGGCCGCGGATGCGTTGCAGGAACGGGAACAGGTTCTGCTGCATCTGGCGGCCGCAGCCGACCAGGGCGAGGCGCAGGAGGTCAGCCACGGCCGGCCCCCGCGGGCGCGCTCCACGCCTCGAACGCCTGCCGCACCCGGTCGCGCAGGTCACCCCAGTCGATGTCGCGGTGGGCCAGGCACACGAAGGACGGGTGCCCTTCGAGCAGCAGGATGCCGACCCCGGCCAGCTCGGCCAGCAGCGACTCGCGCCGCTCCTTGTCGCCCAGCAGCCCCACGTCGTGGTAGACGAGCTCGAACATGCCGCCGCCGAGCACCGGACGGGCGCCCACCAGGGCCTCGACCCCGGCGTCCGCGGCGGCCGCGGTGAAGGCGGCGGCCACCTGCGTGCCGATCCGGCCGAGCTCGGTCCAGCCGTCCGGCGAGTCGCCGACGGGCTTCTCCAGGATGTCGCGGGTGGCCAGCGCCGCGTAGACGGCGATCATCTCCTTGGAGAACGTGCCGCTCAGCCGGGCCTTCTCGGCCAGCGCGAGCAGGTCGGCGTCGCCGGCCAGGATGCTCAGCGGGGCGCCGTTGGCCAGCGCCTTGCCGATCACGATCAGGTCGGAGCCGAGGGCGTTGTCGTGGTCGTAGCCGAGGGGCGAGATCCGGCCGCCGGTCTTGGTCTCGTCGAAGACGGTGAGCAGGCCGGCCTCGCGGCACATGGCGACGGCCTGGCGCAGCACGTCGGCCGTGGTGAAGGAGGCCAGGTAGGCGTCGAAGACGAAGCAGCCCAGCCGGCCGCGGTGCCGTTCCAGCAGCTCGGCGAGGGATTCCAGGCGCAGGTCCACCCAGTTGGCCACCGGCTCGGACTCGCCGACGCCGCGCATGCCGTCGGTGTAGCGCAGCTTCTCCCGCAGCGGGGAGTGCAGCGGCTCGTGCCACTTGAGCGAGTCGGCGATCTGGGAGTCGTGCCAGCCGACGTAGCCGCTGCGGATGACGCCGAGCCGCCCGGTGCGCATCGCGGCCAGCCGGAAGGCGGCGGTGACCGCCTCTGAGGCGGTCTTGAAGAACGCGCCGCGGTCGCCGGGCCGCTCGCCGAGCAGCCGGTCGAGGTATTCCTGGTGGAACGTGGTGTAGCCCGGCAGCATGACTCCGTTGCCGAGATAACCGCAGAGAATTTCGTTGAACTGGGCGTCCGCGTGACCGATTATCACGGGGCCATAACCCATGACGAAATCGATGTACGGTACGCCGTTCGCGTCGGACACCTCGCCCCGCCGCCCCCGCGAGAACAAGAGCTGCTGCCCCGCGGACCTGAACTTACGCGTGATCTTCGAGTGAGCTATGCGCTCATATTCCGACAACGATCCTCCCCCCATTGGGATTCTAATTAGGCTCGGAATTTCAATTTCTGAAGACAGTACCGTCCGGTCGCCGGGACCCGTCAAGTACTCTTTCTTCCAGTGCTCCGGGCAAGGGCGGACGACATATCAAGACCGCGAGAGCCACGTCAAGTGCTCCTTTTTCCAGGGTCACGCCGCCTTGACAGCGAGGTGCCCGCAATATCAAGTTGTGTGGGCCATTGTCGGCGGATGGAGGCGACGTGGATAACGGATCAGATCCGGGAACTCCGGCCGGCCGGGGCGAGCCGGATATCGTCGGGCGCAGTAAGCGTCTGTGGCTGCTGCCCGAGGGGCGGTGCCTGGTGCAGATAATCCCCAGCCTGCGCAGTTTCACGTACCACCGCGATGAAATCGTCGAGCGCACCGGGCCGCTCCGGCTCGATTTCTACGAAAGGGCGGCGGCCCGGCTGGCCGACGCCGGCGTGCCGTGCGCGTTCCGGGAACGCGTCTCGGCCGACTCGTACGTGGCCGACTACTGCCCGGCGCCGCCGTTCGAGGTGATCGTGAAGAACCGGGCCACCGGATCGACCACCCGCAAGTACCCCGGCCTGTTCGAGGACGGGGCCCCGCTGCCGCGCCCGGTCGTGAAGTTCGACTACCGGACCGACCCCGAGGACCAGCCGATCGGCGAGGACTACCTGCGGGCGCTCGGCCTGCCGGTGGAGGAGATGCGCGAGCTGTCCCTCGCCGTCAACGACGTGCTGCGGTCCTGGCTGCGCCCGCTGGAGGTGTGGGACTTCTGCCTCATCTTCGGCCGGACGGCCGACGGCGGGCTGACCGTCATCTCCGAGATCTCCCAGGACTGCATGCGCCTGCGCCACCAGGACGGCTCCCCGCTGGACAAGGACCTGTTCCGGGACGGCGTGGCGGGCGAGGAGATCGTGAACCAGTGGAGCCGCGTCCTCGATGTCATCACATGAGACCCCGGCCGCGCTGGTCACCGGCAGCAACCGGGGCAGCGGGCGGGCCATCGCCGAGGAGCTGCGCGAGCGCGGCTACCGCGTCTTCTCCCTGAATCGCTCGCTCACGGGCGAGGACTGGCTCGGCGAGCACAGGTGCGATCTGGCGGACCCGGCGCAGATCGCGGAGGCGACCGCCCAGGTGCTCGGCGCGGCCGGCCGGCTCGACGTCTGCGTGTCCAACGCGGTGGACCGGGTGCTCGACCCGATCGCCGACCTGCGCGCCGAGGACTGGGAGCGGCTGGTCGCGATCAACCTGAGCGCCTGCTTCCACCTGCTCAAAGCCGTCCTGCCGGCGTTGCGGGCCGCCGGCGGGATGTTCGTCGCCATGGGCAGCCACGCCGGAACGCGGTACTTCGAGGGCGGGGCCGCCTACAGCGCCACCAAGGCCGGGCTGAAGGCGCTGGTCGAGACGCTGCTGCTGGAGGAGCGCCGCAACGGGGTGCGCGCCTGCCTGGTCTCGCCGGGCGCCATCGCCAACCTCGACGGCGACGGCTCTCCGCACAAGATGAGCACCCGGTCGGTGGCCCGCTGCGTGGCCACCATCGTCGACTCCTGGCCGGACGACCTCGTGGTGGGCGAGATCGAGGTGCGGCCGTCCTCCCTGCCCGAGCCGCCCGTCGTCGGCATCGACCGGCTGCTGCACGTGTGACCCCGCCGCCCCGCCGTCCCCGCCGCGCCCGTCAGGAGGAACCATGATCTCGCTCGCCCTGCCGAAGGGCTCGCTGGAGCGGCGGGCCCTGGAGCTGTTCGCGACCGCTGGGCTGCCCGTACGGCGGCGCTCGGACCGCTCCTACCGCGGCACGGTGGACCACTCCGGCGTGTCGCACGTGGCCTTCTACAAGCCGCGCGAGATCCCCCTGGTCGTCGGCGACGGCACCTTCGACCTCGGGCTGACCGGCGCCGACTGGGTGGAGGAGACCGGGGCCGAGGTCGAGGTGGTGGAGTCGTTCGACTACTCCAGGAACACCGAACGGCCGTGGCGGCTGGTGCTCGCGGTGCCGTCCGGCCATCCGGCCCGCAGCGCCGCCGACCTCGACGACGGCGTCAGGGTGGCCACCGAGTACCCGAACATCGGCCGCCGCTTCTTCCGCGAGGCCGGACGCCGGGCCGAGGTGGTCGTGTCCTACGGCGCGACCGAGGCCAAGATCCCCGAGCTGGCCGACGCCATGATGGACGTCGTGGAGACCGGCCACTCGCTGCGCCAGAACGACCTGCGCGTCATCGAGACCGTGCGGACCTGCGGCGCGCAGCTCGTCGCCAACCCGGCCGCCTACGCCGACCCGGCCAGGCGCGGCGTGATCAGGAACGTCGCCCTGCTGCTGCGCGCCGCCTGGGTGGGCCCGGCCCACGTGCTGCTGACCGTGCGCGCCCCCGCCGACCGGCTGGCCGAGGTGGTGCCCGCGATGCCGGGCCGGTCGTGGCGCGCGGGCGCCGACCTCGCGGACGGGACCATGGTCGTGCTCCAGGGCGTCCTGCCCAGGCGGGAGGTGCCCGAGACGATCGACGCGCTGCTGTCGGCCGGGGCCGTCAACGTCACCGAGTCGGGCATCGGCATCTTCGCCACGGGGGAAGCGGGTTGATCGGCGCCGCCGGCATGGCGAAGATCGGACGTGGGAACCCTGGCCCGCGGAGCGCAGTGCGAAGGAGACTCATGGACCCCCGGTCGGCGGCGAAGATCACGGAGGCGTCCCCGCGGCGCTCCCCCTGGCTGACGATCCTGCTCGTCTACGTCGGCGGGGTCGTCGGCGCGATGAGCCTCGGCAAGTTCTCCTCGGTCGGGCCCGCGATGGCGGCCCAGCTGGGGCTGTCGCTGTCGGAGCTGGGCTGGGTGATCTCGGCGGTGGTCGGCGTCGGGGCCGCGGTCGGCCTGCCGGCGGGCTATCTCGTCCGCCGCTTCGGCACCGGGCGGTCGCTGGTCACCGGGCTGGTCCTGATCGCGGCGGCGGGCGCGGCGAGCATGGCGGCGAACGACTTCGCCTGGCTGCTCGTCGCCCGCGGCGTCGAGGGCGTCGGCTACGTCCTGGTCACCATCTCCTGCCCGGCGCTGATCCTGCGCCTGGCCCACGAGCGCGACCGGGGCACCGCCCTGTCGGTCTGGGCGACGTTCGTCCCGGTCGGGCTGGGGGCCAGCACGCTGGCCGGCGGCGCGGCCGGCGACGCGCTGGGGTGGCGCGGCTGGACCGGCCTGATCGCCGGGCTGACGCTGCTGGTCGCCGCGGTGACGTGGGCGCGGCTGCCGCGCGGCGGCGCGGCGCAGGCGGCCGGGCCGGTGCCCCGGGCGCGGGCGCTGACCTGGCCGGGCGTGCTGGCCGCGGCCTTCTGCCTGACGGCGCTGGTGACCATCCCGGTGATCGTGCTGCTGCCCACGCTGCTCATCGAGCAGTACGGCCGCTCGGCCGCCGCCGCGGGCGCGCTCACCTCGGTGATCTCGCTGCTCGGCGTGGCCGGCGGGCTGGCGGTGGGCGTCCTGCTGCGCAGGGGCGTACGGGTCGGCGTGCTGGCCCTGTCCGGTTTCCTCGTCGTGCCGGCCGCCTGGATCCTGTACGCCGGCGGCTCCGCCGGGGGCGCGCTCACCGGCGCGGGCGTCATCTCCATGGAGAACGGCTTCCTCGGCGCCCTGGTCTTCGCCGCGCTCCCCCTCATCCTGGAGCGCCTCGACCACGCCGACGTCGGCAACGGCGTCATCGCCCAGGCCGGCAGCCTCGGCTCCCTGCTCGGTCCCCCGCTGTTCGGCCTGGTGGCGAGCGAGCTCGGCTATCGGGCCCTGATCCCCGTCATCGCCGTCGGCATCGTCGCCGCCGTCGGCGCCCTGCTGCTGATCGGCCGGCGGGCGGCCCGGCCGCTCCCAGCCGCCGACTGACCCGGCGAAGGGCCGGGAGCCCATCGCGGGATACGCAGGAAGGTGCGACCATGCGCGGACACGACCCGCTCGACGACACCGAACAGGCCCTGCTGCCCGCCCCGGCCCGGGGCCTGGCGGTCGCGCTGCTGCTGATCGCCGTGGCGGGCGTGTCGATGTTGCTGGTGTTCGGGCCTGGCGCGCAGCAGCCGGGGCATCCGGCGGCGCCGGCCGCGCCCGCCGGGGTGCCGCCCGCCCAGTCGATCCTGCGGCTGTTCCTCGCTGTGGCGGTCATCGGCGGGCTGGCCTCGCTGGGCGGCGTCCTGGCGCGCCGGGCGGGCCAGCCGTCCGTGGTGGGGCAGATGGTGGCCGGGCTGCTGCTCGGGCCGTCCGCGCTGGGCTCGCTGGCGCCGGGGGTGTCCGCGCTGATCCTGCCCGGCTGGGTCGCGCCGCAGCTCGAACTGCTGGCCCAGGCCGGGCTGGCGGTCTTCATGTTCACGGTGGGGCGGGAGTTCGACCCGGCCGCCCTCGGCCGGCAGCGCGTGGTCGTGGGGGTCGCCGCGTTGGCGATGACGGCCGTGCCGTTCGCCCTGGGAGCGGTCGCGGCGGTCCCGTTCGCCGACGCGCTCGCCGGGCCGTCGGCGTCGGGCACGGCGTTCGTCCTGTTCGCCGGGACGGCGTTGAGCGTCACCGCGTTCCCCGTGCTGGCCAGGATCCTCCAGGAGGCCGGGCTGACCGCCACCCGGCTGGGCTCGCTGGCGATCCTGTGCGCGGGGCTGGCCGACGTGCTCGCCTGGTGCGCGCTGGCCGCGGTGATCGCCCTCGCGCACGCCGGCTCCCCGGCGGGCGTGCTGACCTCGCTGGGGCTGGCCGCCGCCCTGGTCCTCGCCGTGACCCTCGTCGTACGCCCCGCGCTCGCCGCCCTGGCGGCCCGGCACGCCGCCCGCCGGCTGCCCGCTCCGGCCGCGCTCGCGCTGGTCCTGGGCCTGATCTTCGCCCTGGCGGCGGCGACCGACGCCATCGGCGTGCACGCCATCTTCGGCGCCCTGCTGGCCGGGGTGGCCTTCCCCCGCGACGCCCCCGTGCTCGGCGCGGTGCCCGAACGCCTGGGCTCGCTCAACCGCGCGATGTTGCTGCCGGTGTTCTTCGCCTCGATCGGGCTGCGCACCGACGTGCATCTGGCGTTCGGCCATCCGGTGGTGCTGCTGGGCGGGGCGGTGCTGCTGGTGGCCGCCGTCCTCGGCAAGCTGGGCGCGGCCGGGGTGATCGCCTGGGCGGGCGGCATGCCGGGGCGACTCGCGCTCGGGCTCGGCGTGCTCATGAACGCCCGTGGCGTCACCGAGATCGTCGTGCTCAGCACCGGGCTCGGCATGGGACTGATCGCGCCCGGCACGTTCACGGTGCTCGTGCTGATGGCCCTGATCACCACCATGATGACCGCGCCGGCCCTGCGCCGCCTCGGCCTCTACGCCCCGGCCAGGGCCGAGCCGCGGACGCCGCAACCGGCCTGAGCCGGCCGCGGCGTCCTCATGGCGGCGTCCTCATGGTGGGGCCCTCATGGCGGGGCCCTCATGGCGGGGTCAGTAGACCTCGCCCCGGTTGTTCACGAGCTCGTCGAGCATCGAGGTGGTGTCGGACCAGCGCCCGGCCGCCGCGCCGCCGGGCGGCAGGGCGAGGGTGGCGAAGGCGTACCTGACCGCCTCGCCGACCGTGCGCACCCCGAGCCGCCGGACGAGCGGCGAGTCGAGCCGGGTGCTCGCGTTGACCTGCCGGGCCGCCAGGTCGAGCAGCGTGGCCAGCAGCTGGAACCGGACGGGCCCCGGTTGCGGGCCGCCGGCCGACAGCGCGGCGACGGCCTCGGCGTCGGCCAGCTCGCCGTCCGCCTGGCTGTCGAAGCGCTGGTCGGTGGCCTGGACACGGGCCAGGAACTCGGCGGTGCGAGCCTCCTGGTGCGTCTTCCAGTAGCCGTGCGAGCGCGGGTCACGGGTCGGGGCGACCTCGGTGACGGTCGTCGTGGCGGACGCCGTGGCAGGCTCGTAGACGCAGCCGTTGGCATTCCGGTACGCGGCGGCCGCCGTGTCGGGCAGCTCGGCGCCCTTCGTGAACAGCAGGCCGGGCCGGGCCGTGAACCCCACGGACACGTCCGCGCCGGGGTCGAGGGGGCCGAGCGTCCAGGTCAGGGTGGTGGTGCCGTCCGGGTTGCGGATGACCGTCCCGGGCCGGGGGCCGGTGCCGCGGTCGAGCGCGCTGCTGTAGTAGACCTCCTTGGGCAGCGTGTCGGTGAGGACGACGCCGGTGGCCCTGCCGCTGCCGACGTTGGCCGCCCGCAGCCCGACGATCATCGCCTCGCCGGCGTTCACCGTGGCCGGGGCGGTCTTGGTCAGGGTGAGCCGCGGCGCGTGCACGGTGGTGGCGGCCTTGGCGGTGTTGTCGCCCGTGTCGGCCTCGGGGCCGCCGGCGGTGTCCGTCGCGGTGGCGGTGGCCGTGTTGGTCAGGACGGCCGCGTCGGCCGTGTCGCACGGCACCGTGTAGGTGAACGTCTCGGTCGTGGACCGTCCGGCGCCCAGGTAGGGAACCTGGCGGGCCTGGGCCGGCCCGGTGGGCGGAGTGTCGGTCACGCCGACGGAGGCCGCCGGGCCGGTGCCGACGTTGTCCAGCTTCACCTGGTAGGTGAGGGTGTCGCCGGGTTCGGCGTCGCGCTTGTCGACGCTCTTGGCGGTGACGATGTCGGGGTCGTAGAGGTTGAAGAACGACATCTCCTGCCGTACGGCGGCGGTGAAGTCGAGCTCCTTCTCCGGCTCGCCGCCCGAGCCGCTGCACGTGGGCGCGGAGACGGGGAAGCTGCTGCAGGCCCAGCCCTTGGCGTCGGGCGAGAGCGCGGCCCGGTACTTGACGGCGGCCCAGTCGTCGTGGTCGCGCAGGGTCGTGCTGCCGCCGCTGGCGTTGACGTCCACGTTCACCGTCCCCGTGTCGATGAGCGGGGCGCCGGTGCCGGGGGCGGTGTTGTCGTTCCAGTTGATCGGCGCGTTGCCGGCGGCCGAGCGAAGCGGCCGGAACGTGCTGGTGGGGTTGGCGAGGTTGTCGGTCCACCAGAAGGTGTGGTCGGTGCCGTCGCCGATGCCGGCGGACTCGTTCAGCGTGCCCTCGGCGAGCGGGGGCAGGCGGCCGCTGGAGTAGCCGACCCGGATCGCGCCGATCTTCCAGTCCCTGAGCTGGTTGACCAGCAGCGGCGGCGGGCCGGTGGGGATGCCCGACTGGAAGAAGTAGTTCATGACGCTGAGGTAGTTGGGCTTCCACTGGTCGTTGACGTCGCCGCCGTGCCGCAGGCCCAGGGCGTGCCCGAGCTCGTGCATGATGGTCCCGGCCTGGTCCTGGACGGTGCCGACCTCGGCGTCGTCCCGGCCGGTCCCGACGGTGAGCACCTGCCGGTCGGTCGGGTCCGCGCTGGTGGTGTCGCACGTACGGTCCGGGCCCACGTGGATCTGGGTGCCGATCACCACGTCGTCGCCCGCCGCGGTGGTCTGGAGCCGGCCGTCGCCGCCGTAGTCCACGCCGAAGTCGGCCACGCACATCGTCCGCCACGAGCCGAAGGTGACGATGAAGTCCTTGTTGTTGTCCCTGGTGGGCTCGCAGCACTGCCCCGACGTGCCCGGCGACGTCGAGCTCCCGGTCGCGGTGGTGACGACGAGGTCGTGGGCGAAGATCGCGTAATGGGCGTACCTGGCCAGCTCGGCGGGGAAGTCGGCGGTGCGCGCGTCGCGGAAGTCGCTGTCGTCGGCCAGGCCCATGGCGACCTGCTCGGGCAGTTGCGTGCCCTGGAGGTAGACGAAGTCGACGCCGTCCCGGTGCGTCCCGGGGTACGGGCACGGGTTCTCGGCCTTGACCGGCGCGGCGTCGAAGGCGTTCCGGACCAGGGTGATCGCGTCCGGCTTGGGCCGGTGGGAGTGCCTGGCGTCGGCCATGTAGTCGGCCTGCAGCACGATCGTCTTGCGGCACGGGTCCGCGCCGAGCGCCGGGAGGTCGGCGATGACCCCGCCGTTCCGGTCGCGGATCCCGGACAGCTCGACGAGGTCGGGGATGCCGTCGTGGTCGGTGTCGGGCATCACGGTGGAGACGGTGAAGCCGATCCTGGTCTTCCTGCCGTCGTTGTCCCTGGGGAAGCCGTGGTCGCCGTCGCCCTCGGCGCACGTCTGGCCCTTCTGCCGCCCCTGGGAGTCGACGCACGGCGTGCCGAACTGCACGCCGTCGCCCGACAGGGTGCCCGAGCGCACGTCGTAGACGAGGTCGAGGTCGAGGTCGTCGTTCTGGGGGCTGATGTCCATGCGGTCGTCGTTGGTGTTGAGGCCGCCGTCATAGTCCCAGAGGGCGACGGTGATGTTCACGGTCGGCTGGTCGCCGGGCAGGTCGGACTTGGTGAAGACCCAGCCGCCCGGTGCCTCGGGCAGGCCGAGGGGCTCGAACTCGTCGTCCTCGATGCGCGGGCCCGTTTCGAGCGGGCCGTCGGCGATCCTGACCTTCGGGTAGTAGTCGCCGTCGCCGACGCCGCCGCTGTCCGGGTCCTCGATCTGGCGGAGATAGTCGATGGAGAAGGTCAGCGAGAAGCCGGGGACCGCGGCCGACGCCGGCGTGGCCAGCGCCGGGATCAGGGCGGCGACCAGCACGCCGATCGCGGCGAACGAGAGCCGCCCGCGCCACCGCGCCGACCCTTTCCGCCCGGTTCTCATGCCATGTGTGACGCTCACGGTGGTTCCTCCTGGGGTGTCGCTCTGAGGAGGATCGTCCGCGCGCGCTCCCATGGCCGCATGAGTAACGGCTACTCAGCCCGCCGGACGGCGGTGAGCACCAGGACGTCGTAGTGGACGGTGAAGGCGCCGCCCGCCGCGTCGATCGCGGCCCCGATGCCCGCCAGCAGCGCGCTGCGCCGCTCCGGCGGCAACCCGGTGACCGGGCCGTGCGTGGGCACCTGCGCCAGCCACTCGTCGCGGGTGTAGTCGCGCTCCCACGCGTAGTCCCACCGCTCGGGCGCGCCGAACGCGCCCGATGCCCGGACGCCGTCGGCGATCTTGTCGAGCAGCGACGTGTACATGCCCACGGCGGGGCCGGCCTGGCCGAGCGCCGGCAGGTCGGGCAGCACCCGGCGGTAGACCTCGGCGAAGGGCTCGGCCAGGGCGTCCGGCGTCTGGAAGACGTTCCAGAACAGCGCCAGCCTGCCCGCGGGCCGCAGCACCTGGGCCGCCTTGGCCGCGCCCGCGACCGGGTCGATCCAGTGCCAGGTCTGGCCGGCGACGACCGCGTCGAACGTGCGCCCGGCCGGGTCCCAGGACTCGAAGGCGGACACGTCCACCTCGATGCCGTCGCGCCGGGCCAGGTCGGCCATGCGCGGGTCCACGTCCACGCCGGAGACCCGGCAGCCGGCCGCCTGGAACTGGCGGGCCGCGATGCCCGTGCCGATGCCGACGTCGAGCACGTCGGGGCCGGGGCTCGACCCGGCGATCCGGGCCACCATCTCCTCGGGGTAGCGGGGGCGGGTGCGGTCGTAGCGGTCGGCGTCGGCGCCGAAGGACTCGGCCATCCGCCGATGCAGGTGCGGCTCGTTCTCGGAGGTGTTAGTGGGCATGCGCCCACTCTAATGGGCACGTGCCCACTCGTCTACCCTGAACGGGATTCGCCGAGAAAGGAGACCGGCCCGGTGCCCACCGGCATAGCCCTCCGCGACGTGCGCGAACAGCTCTTCGACGCCGCCGAGCGCATCCTGCTCCGCGGCGGGCCCAACGCCCTGACCAGCCGCGCGGTCACCACCGAGGCGGGCTGCGCCAAGGGCGTGCTCCACCGCCATTTCGCCGACTTCGACGCCTTCCTCGCCGAGCTGGTGACCGACCGCATCCGCCGCGTCGAGGCCCAGTCCGCCGCCCTGCGGGCCAGCGCCGGCACCGGCACCGTCGCGGGGAACCTCACCCTCGCGCTGCTGGAGCTGTTCGGCTCGGTCGCCGTGGCCGTCGTCAGTCTCGTCATCTCCCGCGACGGCCTGCGCGCCCGCCTGCGCCAGGCCGGGTCGGCCGGGCTCCCGCTGCTCGGCGAGGCCACGACCATGATCGCCGCCTACCTCGCCGCCGAGCGCGAGATGGGCCGCATCGCGGTCGACGCCGACGTCGACGCCCTCGCGCTCACCCTGATCGGCAGCGCCCACCTGCTGTTCGCCGGCCGCGAGGACGACCCGCCCGACGCCGCCGTCGTCGAGTGGATCGTCACCACGGCCATCGCCGACGCCGTCCAGCGCCGCCTGCTCTGAACCCCCGCCTCACCGGGCCGCGGCCGCCCCCAGGGCGATGGGCCACACGACCAGCAGGTACGCCTCCGACGGCTGGTTCGACGGCGTCGGCCGGTCCCGGCGACGGCCGTGGACGCGCAGGCCGTACCGCCCGGCGCCCTGGGGCGTCAGGTCGATCGGCCCGTCGGCGACGCCTCGCACGCGCATCACGCCGGTGGTGGTGACGAACTCGACCTCCTCGCTCTCCTCCCAGCCTCGGGCGGCCGCCGCGGGCGGGCCGTCCTGCCAGTTCACGTGCAGGCCGACGCGTCCCGCGCGCTTGGCCGTACGGATGAGCAGAGAGTCGGGGGCGACGGCGACCAGCCCGTCCGGCAGCGGCGGCGGGACGGCGGTGTCCTGGAAGGGGTTGACGATCCGGATCCGGTGGTCGGCGGTCCCCACCGTGACCCGTACCGGATGCGGCAGCGCGGGCCGCTCGTCCCGGCCCGACGCCTTGCGGCCGCGCTCCGAGTGCGGGAGGCCGTGCTCGCGCGTCCATCGCCGGATCTCGGCCGACTTGTCGGGCAGGCCCAGCTCCTCGGCGACCCCGATGCCGAGCCTCGCCGCCGCCTCCGGCCCGGTCTCCACCGGCCAGACGGTCACCAGGTAGAACTCGAACGGCACCTTCGGCACCGCGGCCGGGTCGACGTCCCGGCCGCGGGCCTGCACGCGCATGCCGTAACGGCCCGGCCCCTGGGGTGTCAGGAGGGGCAGGGCGTCCGGCGGGGAGTGCATCATGCCGGACAGGCGCACCTCGCCGGTGAAGGTGACGAGCTCCACCTCCTCGCTCTCGTCCCAGCCCTCGGGGTCGAGGGGCGGGGCGGTCTCGGCCAGCCGTACGGTCACGTCCACGACGCCGGTGTGGATGCCCGTCCGGATCACGGCGGCGCCGGGCGCCGAGGCGGTCAGTCCGTTGGGTACGGTTCCCGGATGGGCGCGGCCCGGCTCGCCGACCACGATCTGGTGATAGGTGACGTGCACGTCGGCCCTGGCTCGGGCGGGAGGTAAGTGGATCACCCCTGGAAGCCTAGGCCCGGCCGCCCGGACGTGGCCCGTGGGAGGGATCTTGGGGCTACGATCTCCCCCGTAGCCCCTTTCGTCCGGAAGGCGTCGCGATGAGCGAACGTTCGCTGAACACCGATGTTCCGAGCCCCGCCCGTATCTACGACCTGTGGCTGGGCGGCAAGGACAACTACGAGATCGACCGGATGGTGAGCGAGCAGATCCTCGCCGCCGTGCCCGACCTGCCGGTGCTGGCCCGTACGAACAGGGAGTTCCTCGGCCGCGCGGTGCGGTACATGGCCGGGGAGGCGGGCATCCGGCAGTTCCTGGACATCGGCACCGGCATCCCCACCGCGGACAACACCCACCAGGTCGCCCAGGCGGTGGCCCCGGACAGCCACGTCGTGTACGTCGACAACGACCCCATGGTCCTGGCCCACGCGCGGGCGCTGCTGCGGGCCGCGCCCGCGGGGACGACCGCCTTCGTCGACGCCGACCTGCGCGAGCCCGGCAAGATCCTGGCCGCCGCCGCCGAGCACCTCGACTTCGACCGGCCGATCGGGCTGACCCTGCTCGGCGTCGTGGACTTCCTCCCCGACACCGGCCAGGCCCGCTCGATCATCGCCGAGCTGCTGGAGCCGATGGCGCCGGGCAGCCACCTGGCCATCTCCCACGGCGTGGTCGGCAGGCAGCTCGAAGAGGGCGTCCGTCACTGGAACGAGAGCGGCGGGGCGCCCATGACGCTGCGCAGCCTTGAGGAGGTCACGAGCTTCTTCGACGGGCTGGAGCTGCTGGAGCCGGGCGTGGTGCCGCTGCCGCGCTGGCGTCCCGTCCCCGAGACGCTGTACGCCGACCGCGAGGCCGTCTACTGCGCGGGCGTCGGCCGCAAGCGCTGACCGTCCCCCGCTTCGCGCCGGTCCGGGCGATGCCGCCTTGCCGACCGGCGTACGCCGCCTGGCGGGCCCGCGTACCCTGAGTCCCCGATCAACTTCATTGAGTGACGGGAGCGGGATGGACGACGGGTTCGGCGCGGGGCTGGGGAGCGAGCGGGACCGGTGCGCGCGGGATCCGTGCCCCTGGCCGCCGGGGCCGTTCACGACCGGGGACGCCAGGTGGTTCTTCGGGCGCGAGCGGGTCGTGTCCGAGCTGGTGGGGCTGCTGGGGGCGCCGCGCGCCGCCCATCCCGTGGTGCTGGCCGGGGCGGCGGGGTCGGGCAAGACGTCGGTGCTGGCCGCCGGGCTGGTGCCGGCCGTCCTGGCGGGTTCGCCGGCGGGGGCGACGGAGCGGGGGCGCGCCGGGGTGTTGTGGCGTACGCCCGGCTCGCCGGTCCGGGGCGGGGGGCGGCCGGTGGAGGAGTGCGCGCTGCTGGTGGTCGACCGGTTCGAGGAGCTGTTCACGGCTCGGGCGGGGTCCGGGGGCAAGGCGTACGTCGAGGAGCTGTGCGCGCTCGCGGCGGGCGGGCTGCCGGTGGTGATCGGGATGCGGGCCGGCTGCTACGAGCGGTGCCTGGGGTTTCCGCCGCTGGTCGAGGCGCTGCGGACGCGGTCGCTGCCGCTCGGCCCGATGACCGGCGACGAGCTGCGCCGCGCGATCACCGAACCGGCCCGGGTCGCCGGGCTGTCCCTGGAGCCGGGGCTGGCCGAGACGATCCTGCACGACCTGGGCGTCCGCGACGACGCCCCGGCGGCGGCCGACGCGCTGCCGCGCCTGTCCCACGCGATGCGCGCCACCTGGCACCGCCGCGACGGCGACACCCTCACCCACGCCGCCTACCGGCAAGCCACCGCGCCACCCCTCCCCCCCGGCCCCGCGCCAGCTTCCCCCTCCCCCGACCGGGAGGAGCCCCCTCCTCTGGAACCCGTTGGGCCCTCTCCTGGGCCGGAGGCGGCGGTTTCCGCCTCTGGCGTGGGGCCCGCGGCACTCTCCTCCGGCTTCGGTGGGGGCGGCAGGGGGTGTCCGGTCGGGCGGAGGGTGCGGGGGCTGGTCGTGGCGCTGGTGGTGCTGGTGGTGGTCGCCGGGGCGGGCGCGGGGCTGGCGTGGCAGAAGAGCGGCCGGGCGAGCGCCGCCCGCGTCACCGCGCTCGCCGAGCGGGCCGCCGTCCAGGCGCGGGCGCTGCGGGCCACGGACCCGGCGCTGGCGATGCAGGTGGCGGTGGCCGCCCAGGGCCTGGCCGACACCCCGGGCACCCGCGGCACGCTGCTCGACACCGCCGAGCCGTACGCCACCCGCCTGCGCTCGGCCGGCGACCGGCTGCGGGCGATCGCCTACAGCCAGGACCACGCCCTGCTCGCGACCGGCGCCGACAACGGCGTGGTCGAGCTGTGGGACGCCACCGACTCGCGCCGCCGCACCCCGCTGGCCACCCTGCCGCGGGCCGCCGGGCCGGTCGGCGCGCTCGCCTTCCGGCCGTCCGGCGGGGACCGCGTCCTGCTGGCGGCCACTCGGCAAGGGGTGGAGGTGTGGAACGTCGTGGACCCCGCCCGCCCCCGGCACGTCGCCGCCCTGCCCGGCGCGGCGACGGCGGCGTTCACGCCGGACGGCCGCACGGTGCTGGCCGCCGCCGCGCACGGCGTCCGGCGCTGGCGGCTCGCCGGCCGCCCGGTCGCCCTGCCCCCGGTACGCGCCTCCGCCCAGGTCACCCGCTTCGCCGTCGGCGACGACACGGTGGTGACCGGCCACGACGACGGCAGCGTGCGCCTGTGGGACCCGGCGCGGCCCGCCTCCCCCGCGGACACGATCGCGACCGGCATCCAGGACGGCCCCGCCGCGCTCGCGATCAGCCCCGACGGCGGCGCGCTGGCCTGGTCGGCGCCCGCCCGCGGCACCTGGCTCTGCCTCCTGCGCGCCCGCCGCTGCGACCGGCCCGTCCGGTACGGCGACCCCGCCGGCGCCCTGGCCTTCAGCCCGGACGGCACCGTCCTGGCCGCCGCCGGCGACGACCGCGCGGTCCGGCTGTGGAGCGTCGCAAGCCGCGCGGAGGTCACCTCGTTCCCGCATCCCGACCGCGTGCTCGGCCTCGCCTTCACCGCCGACGGCCAGGCACTGGCCACCGGGTCGGCGGCCGGCGCCTTCTACCAGTGGCGCCATCCGGTGCGCGTGCCCGACCCGGTGACCGGGCTGGCCCTGAGCCGGGACCGGACGCTCATGGCCACGACCGGCGCGCGCGGCGGCGCGCTGTGGGACGTCCGCGATCCCCGCCACCGCGTGCTGCTGTCACGATGGAACGTTCCAGCAACCGCCGCTCCGGCGCTGAGCGGCGACGGCCGCCGCCTGGCCACCGTCGAGCGCGGCGTGGCCGTGACCGTGTGGGACATCCGCGACCCCTACCGCCCGGCCCGGCACGTCCGGCTGCCGGTACGCGGCCTCGCGGTCGCCGCGCTCAGCCCCGACGGACGCGTCCTGGCCACCGGCGACCACGGCGGCCGGCTGCTGCTCTGGGACGTCACCGGCCCGCCGCGCCGCCTGGCCGCCCGCGACGGCTTCGGCGACGTCGGCGCGCTCGACTTCAGCCCCGGCGGCGGCCTGCTGGCCAGCGGCGGCGCCGACCGCGGCGTACGGCTGTGGGACGTGCGCCGCCGCGCCCTCGACCAGGTCGCCCACCACGAGGAGCACGCCGACGCGGTGGCCGGCGTGCGCTTCGGCCCGAAGGGCGACGTGCTGGTCAGCACCGGCCACGACCGGACCGCCCGGGTCTGGCGGATCGCCGGCCCGGGCCGCGCCCCCCGTCCGGCGGTCCTGCGCGGGCACGGCGGCACCGTCCTGGTCGCCGGGTTCAGCCCCGACGGCGCCGCCCTGGCCACCACGGACGCCTCCCGCACCACCCGCCTGTGGGACCTGCGCTCCCGCCGGCCGATCGCCGAGCTGTCCCATCCCGACCTCGGGACCGTCCTGTACGCCGACGACCACACCCTCGTCTCGGCCGCCGGGCACGACCTGCGGTTGTGGGACCTGCGGCCGGAGTCGGTGGCCGAGCGCGTCTGCGAGGCCGCCGGGATGCCACTCACCCGGGCCGAGTGGCGGCGCTACTTCGACGACCTGCCCTACCGTCCGCCCTGCTCGTGACCTCCGGCAGGGCGCTGACAGAGATCTGGCAGCGCTACCTGGCACGGTCCCCTCATGACGGACAAGACGGACGTGCTCATCGTCGGCGCCGGGCCCACCGGCCTCACCCTCGCCGTGGAGCTGGCCCGGCGCGGGATCGCCCACCGCGTCGTCGAGCGGGCGGCGGCGCCCTCGGCGGGCTCGAAGGGCAAGGGCCTCCAGCCGCGCACGCTGGAGATCTTCGACGACCTCGGGATCGTCGACCGGGTCCTGGCCGGGACGACGCCCTACCCGCCGATCCGGGTCAGGATCGGGCGGCTGCCGGTCTACCAGGGCCGCATGCACCGGCCGGCGGCGGCGAGCGAGCAGGTGCCGTACCCGACGGTGCGCATGCACCCGCAGTGGCGCACCGAGGCGCTGCTGCGGGAACGGCTGGCCGAGCTGGGCGGCGCGGTCGAGCACGGCGCCGAGCTGACCGGCTTCGAGCAGGACGCGGACGGCGTGACGGCCCGGCTCGGCACCGGGACGACGCTGCGGGCCCGCTACCTGGTCGCCGCCGACGGCGGCAGGAGCACGGTGCGCAAGGCGCTCGGCATCGGGTTCACCGGCCAGACCCGCGAGGAGGAGCGCATGGTCCTCGGGGACGTGCGCGTCGAGGGGCTGGACCGCGAGCACATCCACGCCTGGGTGCGGCCGGGCAGGGGGATGGTCGCCCTGTACCCCATGGCCGGCACCGACGCCTTCCAGTTCATGGCCCCCCTCAGGCCGGGCGCGACGCCGGACCTGACCCTGGCCGGCTTCCAGCGGCTCTTCGCCGAACGCTCGATGCTGCGCGCGGCCCGCGTCACCGAGTTGCTGTGGTCCTCGCTCTACCGGGTCAACATCCGGCTGGCCGACGCCTACCGCGCCGGACGCGTGCTGCTGGCCGGGGACGCCGCCCACGTGCACTCCCCGGCGGGCGGCCAGGGCCTCAACACCGGCGTCCAGGACGCCTACAACCTGGGCTGGAAGCTCGCCCGCGCGCTGACCGGCGGGCCGGCGTCGCTGCTGGACACCTACGAGGAGGAGCGCCGCCCGGTCGCCGCCCGCGTGCTCGGCCTCAGCACGGACCTGCACGACCGGAAGTCGTACAAGCGGGACGAGGAGACCTACCAGCTCCGGGTCGGCTACCGGGGCGGCTCGCTGGCCCGCGCGGGCGGCGAGCGGATGCCCGACGGGCCGCTGCGGCTGGCCGACGGCTCCCGGGCGCGCCTGTTCGACCTGCTGCGCGGCCCGCACTTCACGCTGCTGTCGCCGGACCCCGCGCCCCGCGTGCCGGACGGCCCGCAGGTGCGGGCGTACGCGCCGGCCGAGCCGTACGGCGGGGCGCGGCACACGCTCGTGCGCCCGGACGGCCACGTCGGGATCGCCACGGACTCCGCCGCCGAGCTGGCCCACTACCTGACGCTGGTGTGAGGCCCCCTTTGTAGTGGACCTGTAGTGGCTCTCTTGCGCCCCCGCACATCCTTGGATCTCAGCGGGCGCCACCCGTGCGCCCCGAGCAACCAGGGAGATCCTCATGGTCAAGACCGCTCGCCGTTACGCCAAGTACGCCGTCAGCGCCCTGTCCACCGCCATCTTCGTGCTGAACGGCTGATCACCCTCGCGTGCACCCCCGGGGGACCGCGTCTCCCGGGGGGCCACCCCCCACACGAGCGGAAGGACGAGGCGTGTTCGGCACCGCGGTACGCCAGCTCGGTTATGCCTGGTCGATGATGTCGGGCCGCAGGTTCCGCCTGCGGGACGTGAACGCGCTGGCCGACGACATGCGCGTGACCCTGGAGACGTTCGGGTCCCCGGGCGAGGGCGCCGACGACCTGCTCGCGGGCAGCGACCCCGAGCTCCAGGAGGACCTGACCCGGCGGCGGCTGCGGCGCACGGTCAGCCACGCGGCCGCCGAGAGCCCCTACTACCGGCGCTGGTTCGAGACGAACGGCGTGGACCCCGGCTCGATCACGCCCGCGACGCTGTCCACGATCCCGCCCACGTCCAAGGCCGACCTGCGCGGCATGCCCGCCGCGTTCGTCTCCGACCGCGCCCGCCCGGTCGTGCTCGCGCACACGACGGGGACGACCGGGACGCCCACCATGGTGTGGTTCTCGGCGTACGAGATCGAGCTGATGTCCTCGATGTCGGCGCTGGCGCTCATGCTCGCCGGCAACCTGCGCTCCGCCGACCTGTGGGCCAACGCGATCAGCTCGCGGTCCATCGCCCAGATCCTCACCGAGCGGGCCGTCACGCGGACCGGGGCCGCGTTCGTGCACCTGGGCGCGGTCGATCCGGCCGTCGCGCTCGACCGGCTGGCCACCCCGATGCACGTGCCGGGCAAACACCCGCAGATCACCCAGCTCAACGTGACCGCCTCCTACCTGGCGGCCCTGGTCCAGGAGGCCGAGCGGGGCGGCTGGCAGGCCGGCGACTTCGGCCTGAGCACGATCTGGTCCGGCGGCGAGGTGCTGACCGACGCGCTGCGCGTGCGCGCGGAGCACACGTTCGGCGCGCAGGTCCGCGACGGCTACTCCATGACCGAGATCGCCCCCGTGGGCGGCCGGGTCTGCGCCGACGGCCACCTGCACCTGCCGGCCGACCAGGGGCTGGTCGAGATCCTCGACCCCGTCACCCTGCGGCCCGCCGAGCCGGGGGCCGTCGGCACCATCGTGGTCACCCCGTACTCCACCTACCGCGACACCACCCTGCTGCTCCGGTACGTCACCGGCGACCTGGTCAGGGTCCTGCGCGCGGACGAGCAGCCGTCGTGCGCGCTGGCCGCGCTGCCCGCGACCTCGCGCGTGCTCGGGCGGGTGTCGCCCGGCGGGCTCACCACGCGCGACGTCCTGGACGTGCTGCAGGCCGAGCACGCGCTGCCGCTGCCCACCCGCTGGTCGCTGGAGGGCTCCCTGCTGTACGTCGTGGCCGGCAAGTCCGACGCGGGCCTGCTCGGCCGCCTGGAGGAGCGGGCGCACGGGCTGCCCCTGGACGGCATCGTCCTGGTCGAGACCGCCGACGACCTGCCTGCCCCCTGCCGGCTCCGCGCCGACCTGCTGGAGCTCAGCTTCGAGCGAGGACTGTGATGACCCCGTACGTGCCGGCGCTGTACGCGCTCGTCGCCCTGACCGTCGCGCTGACCGCCGCCTACCTGGGCCGCTACGTCATGGCCAGGCCGCCGGTCGGCCGGATGGTGGGCTCCGACATCGCGGTCATGGTCGCCGCGCTGGTGGTGATGCCGTTCGCGTACCTGCACCTGCCGACCGGCGTCGTGGTGTCGGTCTTCGGGCTGGTGGTGCTGACGCTGGGGCAGCTCACGCTCGCGCCCGTGCTGGGCGGCCGATGGGCGACGGCGGCGGTGCTGCTGCTGTGCGCCGCCGACGTCGCCGTTTACCTCGCCGGATGGCCGGCGGGGGTGCTGGTGGTCAACGACGTGCTGCTGATGCTGCTCGTCGTCGGGGCGGTGAACCTGTGGGTGCAGGCGGCGGTCACGCCCGGCCAGGTGGCCGCGCTGGCGGTGGCGCTCACCGGCTACGACACGCTGGCCACCGGGCTGTCCTCGCTGACCCTCGACTTCGTGCAGCGCATGCAGGGGTTGCCGTTCGCTCCCGTGCTGGCCACCTCCTACGGCGAGAACCCCTCGCTGATCGGCCTCGGGGACTGCCTGATGTTGTCGATCTGGCCGGCGGTGGCGGTCCGGGCGTACGGGAAGGCGGCGGCCTGGTGGGCGGCCGGGCTGGAGGCGGTGCTGCTGGCGGTCTCCATCGCCGTCGTGCTGGGCGGCGGGCGGCCGATCCCGCTGCTGACCGCGCTCGGCCCGCTGATCTTCGTCCAGTGGCTGTACTGGCGGCGGTGGTCGGCCCGGCGCACGCCCGCGCCGGTCCGGCCCGCGGTGAACCGGGCGCTGGACGTCCCGGCCGGCGCGCCGGCGGGGGTGTGGGCCGCGCTGGACGACGGCGGCGCGCTCGTCGGCGAGGGCGCCACCCCGGGCCAGGCCCGCCGCGAGGCCCGGCTGGCAGGCGCGACCGGCACCCCGGTCGTGCGGTGGCTCCAGGACTGAGCCGCAGGCCCGCGCCCGGCCCGGAGGTGACCGTCACGGCCGGCCGGAAGGCTGACCGTCACGGCTTGTCGCGGGGGTGGTTCTTCAGGTATGCGGCGACCTGGCGGCCCTCCGGGGTGTCGCCGAACAGGGGCAGGGCGTGCCGCCAGGCCGTGGTCGCCTCCTCGTGCCGTCCGAGGCGGGCGTGGGCCCGGCCCATCTCCGTGAGCGTGCGGGCCCGCCACACCTGCGGGCCGTCGCGGCCGAGCCGGTCCAGCGCGGCGGCCAGGTGCCGCAGCGCCTCGCGCGGGTCGCCCTGGCGCAGCCGGACGACGCCGAGTGCGTGCCCGCTCAGCGCCTCGCCCAGGACGTCGCCGCACTCCACGAACAGCCGCAGGCTCGCCGCCAGCGTCTCGGCCGCCTCCTCGAACCGGCCGAGCGCGCCCAGCGCCTCGCCGAGCCTGCGCAGCACCTTGCTCATCTCGACCCGGTCGCCGACGGCCTGGGCGGTCAGCAGGCTCTCGCGGTAGCACGCGACCGCCTCGGCCGTCTCGCCCGCCTGGTAGCAGGCGGTGCCGAGGGCGCGCAGCAGGTTGCCGCGGGTGCCGTGGTCCTCCTCGCCGGTCTCCGCCAGCCGGGCACGCGCGATCTTGACGGCCTGCTCGTGCTCGCCGCGTTCGATGTGGATCCAGATCGGCCACGTCCAGGCGTAGGCCAGGCCGGCGGCGTCGTCGTGCGCGGCCAGCAGCTCGATCGCCGCGTACGCGTCGGCCAGCGCCTCGTCCAGCCGGCCCGAGCCGTGGCGGTCGGCGGCCCGGCTGATCAGCGCGTACGCGGCCCCGTGCGGGTCGCCGACCCGATCGAAGGCGGCCAGCAGCTCCCCGCACGCCGCGTCGGCGGCCGGGTAGCGGCCCCGCTCGATGTCCATGTTGACCAGCAGCAGCCTGGACCGCAGGGCCGTGCGCTCGTCGCCCGCCGCGGTGGCCGCCGCGATCACCGCGTGCTGGACGCGCTCGGCGTCGGCCAGGAAACGTTCCATCGTCAGGTAGCCGGTCAGGTGGTGGGCCAGCTCCGCGGCGGTGGCGACCTGCCCCAGCTCGGCGGCGGTGGTGACGGCGAGCACCAGCGTGCGCCGCTCGGCCGACAACCACACCGTGCCGGTGGGCGTGCTGGAAGCCGGGCCGGAAGCCGGGCCGGTGGGCGTGCTGGAAGTCGGGCCGGCGGGCGTGCCGGGGCCGGGTTCTCCGCGTTCGTAGGGCGGGGACAGCGGGATGGGCAGGCCGCGGGCGGCGGCCCTGGTCCTGCGGAGGCTTTCCAGCGCGAGCCGGGTCAGCGCGGCGTGCCGCTGCCCGGTGGGCTCCTCCGCCTCGGCGCGTTCCCTGGCGTAGACGCGCAGCAGGTCGTGCAGCCGGTAGCGGGGCTGACCGGCGGCGTCGATCTCGGTGGAGGTGAGCATGCCGCGCGCGACCAGCGTCTCCAGGACGGCGTCGGCCTCCCGCGCGGGCAGGCCGAGCAGGGCGGCGGTGGTCCACTCGGCGACGCTGTCCAGCCCGGCCAGCCCGAGCAGGCGGAAGGCGTGCCTGGCCCACTCCGGCAGCGCCGCGTAGCCGGGCTCGAACGTCGCCCGGACGTCCAGGCCGCCGACGACCAGCTCGTCCAGGTCGTGGCCGGCCAGGCGGGTGGCCAGCTCGCGGACCGGCCAGACCGGGCGGATCGCCAGGCGGGCGCCGGCGACCCTGAGCGCCAGCGGCAGCCGGCCGCAGGAACGCAGGATCTCCTCGGCGGCGTCCGGCGCGGCGCCGATCCGGTCGCGGCCGGCCACGCGTTCGAGCAGCAGCCGGGCGTCCCGCTCGCCGGGCAGGTCGAGCCGGATCCGGACGGCGCCCTCCAGCGCGGGCAGCGGCGAGCGGGAGGTCACCAGGACCGCGCCGCGCGGCGTGCCCGGCAGCAGGTGGCGGAGCTGCGCCTCGTCCACGGCGTCGTCGAGGACGACCAGCACCGCCTGGTCGGCCAGCCGCTGGCGGAGCAGCCCGGCTCGTTCCTCGGCCGAGGCGGGGATCATGGCGCCGTCCAGGCCGAGGGAGCGCAGCAGCACGTCGAGCAGTTCGCCGGGGTCGCGCGCGCCGCGGGCGTCCTGGCCGAGCCGGACGAAGAGCTGGCCGCCCGGGTAGTCGGCGCGCAGCAGGTGGGCCAGGTGCACGGCGAGCGTGGTCTTGCCGATGCCGGGCAGGCCCGACAGGATCGCGATCGGCGGGCTGAGCCGGTCCGGCCGCGCCCGTAACAGCTGCAGCAGCTCGGCGATCTCCGGCTCCCGGCCGACGAAGTCGGCGGTGTCGGCCGGGAGCTGACACAACGCCTGAAGCGGCACGGCCGCCCCGGGCCACTGGGCGGCCGGGCCGGCCGCCGGGAAGCGCGGTTCGGCCGCCGCGGTCGCCCCCGGCAGCCGGTCGAGGTCGGGGTCGCCGGCGAGCAGCGCGGCGTGCAGGCGGCGCAGCTCGGGGCCGGGTTCCAGGCCCAGCTCGGCGACCAGCAGCTCGCGGGCCTCGCGGAAGGCGTCCAGTGCCTCGTCCCGCCGCCCGCCGCGGTGCAGGGCGATCACGAGCTGCTCCCACAGCCGCTCGCGCAGCGGGTGGGCGGCGATGAGGGCGCGCAGCTCGGCGACGAGGTCGTCCTGCCGGAGGGCGAGCCGGGCGTCGATCCACTCCGACCGGGCGACCGCGAGGCGTTCCTCCAGTTCGAGGAGCCGGGGGGCCATCGCGCCGGTGAGCGGCACGTCCTCGGCGGGCGCGCCGCGCCATAGGGCGACGGCCTCGGCGTAGGCGCGCTCGGCCGCGGCCAGGTCGCCCGCCGCCCGCTCCCGCCGGGCCAGCCGCAGGGTGTCCTCGAACACCAGCAGGTCCAGGCTGCCCGGCGGGACCTCGCAGACGTAGCCAGAGCCCTCGGTGCGCACCAGCAGGCCGCCGCCCGCCAGGGACCGCCGGAGCTGGTGGACGTAGGTCTGGATGTTGGCCAGGGCCGAGCGCGGCGGATCGTCCCAGACGGCGGAGATCAGGCGCTCCCTGGAGACGGTCGCGTTCGGGTGGAGCAGCAGGACGCCGAGCACGGCCCGCTGCTTGCGGCTCAGGTGCACCCGCCCGCCGGGGCCGTTGACCCGGATCGTGCCGAGGATCGCGAAGTCCACCGTGCCTCC
The DNA here is from genome assembly GCF_044465465.1 of Nonomuraea sp. NPDC049655. Lineage (NCBI taxonomy): Bacteria > Bacillati > Actinomycetota > Actinomycetes > Streptosporangiales > Streptosporangiaceae > Nonomuraea > Nonomuraea sp. NPDC049655. The sequence goes on along the minus strand of NZ_JBITLS010000008.1, from coordinate 266,493 downwards.
CTCGTGGCCGAACCGAAAGATCGGCTTTCCGGACGGCAGTACATCCCCCGCGACGGCGTTTTGACAATCCCGGGTGAGGGACCCTGACCTGATCCGGCGCGGTCAGCCGCAGACGGGCCGGTAGGGCAGCGTGGGCACGTACGTCCGCCACTCCCGTTCGGTCATTGCCCGCCCGGCGCGCGCGCAGACCGTCTTCGCCACCAGTTCGGCGGCGGCCGGGACGCGCCCGACGGTCCCGCCGGCGTCCACCGTCAGGACGTGCGAGCCGTCGGGCGCGAAGGCGATCGACAGCAGCTCGCCCTCGTCGCGGTCGAGTCCGCCGCCCGGGTCGGCGGACAGGCCGAGGTCGCCGCCCGTCGTGGGGTCGATCAGGCGGACGCGGCCCTGCCCCGCGTTGACCGCGACGAGGTCCTCGACCGGCGAGTACGCCGGCGTGCCGAGGAAGGAGAAGCCCTCGGTCCCCTCGGTCAGCCGCCGGCCGCCCGCGTCCCACGTGCTCAGCCGGCCGCGCGAGTCGAACACGGCCAGCCCGTCCCCCGCGTGGGTGAAACGCACCCAGGAGCCCAGGACGTCCTTGCCGAAGACGCTGAACGGCGGGCCCGCGGCCCGGCCGTCGGCCGCCCGCAACACGCGCACGTCCAGGCCGGTCACCGCCAGCCGTCCGCCGTCGGGCGCGAACGCCAGGTCCACGACCTGGCTCAGGGGCGTGCTCCACAGGCGGCGGCGCGACCGCCAGTCCCACAGCTCGACCGCGTCCTCGCCGGTTCCCGGACCGTCGAGCACGAGCGCGAGCCGGGCGCCGTCCGGGCTGAAGCGGACGAGCTCGGGCTGCGCCCGCCCGGCACCGGCGGTGAACCCGCCCGCGGGCTGCCTGGTCGTGGGGTCCAGGACGCTGACGTCGAGGCCGGACAGCAGCGCGAGGCTCCGGCCGTCGCGGCTGAAGGCGAGCGCGTGCGCGGTGGGCAGGCGGCCGGTTGTCCCGCCCCCGACCTGGCGGAGCGCGCCGTCCACGACGAGGTGCAGCCCGTCCTCGCCGAGGTCGGCCCGCTCGTACGGCGGGCCCTCGACCGGCTCGTTCACCAGGTCGGCGACGTCCACGGCGAACACCTGGTCGCCGACCAGGTAGCGGAAGGTCGTGCCGTCGAAGGCGGCGGCCGGGCGGCTTCCGGTGTCCACGTCCCCGCGCACCGGGACGGCGCTCAGCAGGTGGCTGTCGGGCAGCCGCCAGAACTGGACGGTGGCGTCGGTGACGGTGGCCAGCAGCCGGCCCGTGTGGTCGAAGACCGGATCGCCCTTGTTCCATACGCCTTCCGTGCCCTCGCCGACCTCCTCGGTCCAGCCCTCCTCCGTCTGCCTCAGGGTCAGGGTCCCGTCGCCGGACGTGGCCAGCCACCGGCCGTCGGGGCTCAGTGTGCCGCGCCGGGCGGCGGGGTCGGTGACGTCCCACTGCTCGCTGTCGTCCGGCTTGACGATCACCTTGCGGCCCTCGTGCCGGCGGACGACGTCCTGCCAGCCCTCGACCAGGTCCCTGGTCCGGTGGACCGGCCAGTCGCCGACCGGGCGGCCGGTGCCGGCGTCCCAGGCGCGGGCGCGGCGCCCGGTGGCGGCGACCAGCGTGCGGCCCGAGGGGGACAGCCCGATGTCGGACACCGGGTCGCGGCCGAGGCCCAGCCCGGAGATCAGGGTGACGCGCCGGCCCGTGCGCACGTCCCACAGCCGCGCCTGGTCCTGGCCGACGCTGAGCAGCGTGCGCCCGTCGGCGCCCAGCGCCCGCAGGGTGCTGCGGGCGGCGGCCGGGTCGCGGAACATGCCGCGCTCGCGCTGCGCGAGCGCGGCGGTCAGCGCCGCCCTGGCCTGCGGCGTGGGCCGCAGCCGCCAGGCGGCCACGGCGAGCAGACCGGCGAGCACCGGATCGCTCCGCCGGGTCGCCTCGGCGCGCGCGGCCAGGCGCGTGGACTCCGACGTCGTCAGGCGGTCCTGGAGCTCGTCGGCGCGGGCGGCGGCGAGCCTGCTCTGCTGGACCGCCACGCCGCCCGCGACCAGCGCGACGACCAGCAGCCCCGCCAGGCTCAGCGTCAGCAGCCGGGCGCGGCGGGCCCGGCGTTTGGCCAGCCGCGCCGACGACTCCAGGAAGTCTCGCTCGGCCTGGGACAGCCTGATGTCCCGGCGGGCGGTCGCCGCCCAGCTCAGGGCCTCGTCCAGCATCGTGCCGTGGAACAGGCCGCCGTCCCTGCGGCCGCCGTCGTCCCAGCGCCGGACGGCGGCCAGGATCGGGCCGTGGACGGCCAGCCCCTCCCTGTTGGCCTCGATCCAGCGGCGCAGCCGCGGCCAGGCGTGCGGCAGAGCCGGGCGGGCCAGCCAGACCTCGCGGCCGTCACGGCCCAGCAGGTACGCGAACACCTCCAGGATCCTGGTGACCGCCGGGATCTCGGCCGCCGGGCGACCGGCCACCAGCTCGTCCAGGGCGGCCTTCCGGGTGGCCAGCTCGCCCATGCCGTCCACGGTGAACAGGCGCAGGAACACCTCAGGCGCCAGCTCCCGCTCCGCGGGGGACAGCAGGGTGTAGGAGTCCTCGGCCAGCGTGCCGAGCGACGGGTCGGCGACCGTCCCGGCGACGTGGGCGGCCTGTCGCCCGCGTTCGAGCAGCCGCGCGGTGTCGAGCCCGCCGTCCCCGCTGACCAGCGCGAGCAGCAGCCGGCGGGCCTCGGGACGCCGGCCGGGCTCCTTGCTCAGCGCCGCCGACACCAGCGGGCGCAGCGAGTCCGGCAGCGCGGCCAGGTCGGGCGTGGCCGACAACACCCGGTGCATCACCCCGCCCAGGCTCTCGGCCTCGAACGGGTCGGCGCCCGTGGCCGCGTACAGCACGACGCAGCCCCAGGCGAACACGTCCGCGGGCGCGCCGGCCCGCTGGCCGCCGAACACCTCGGGCGCCATGTACGTCGGTGTGCCGGTCACCAGGCCGGTCGCGGTCAGCGACATCTCGGCGGTGCGCGCGATGCCGAAGTCGATGACCCGCGGGCCGTCCGGGCCGAGCAGCACGTTGTCCGGTTTGAGGTCGCGGTGCACCACGCCGGCCTCGTGGATGGCGGTGAGCGCCGTCGCCACCGCCGTGGCCAGGCGGTGCAGGTCGCCGCCGAGGAAGCGGCGGCCGGCGGCGACCGCCTGGCGCAGGCTCGGCCCGGCGACGTACTCGCTGACGATGTGGGGGCGCGGGCCGTCCAGCTCGGCGGCGAGCACGCGGGCAGTGCAGAACGAGGCGACCCGCCGCGCCGCCTCGGCCTCCCTGGCCAGCCGTCCGGCCTCGTCGCCGTGCAGCACCTTGATCGCCACCCGGGCGCCGTCCTCGGCGTAGGCCTCGTAGACGACGCCCTGACCGCCGGCGCCCAGCCGTCCGGCGAGCCAGTAGCCGCCCAGGCGTTGCGGGTCGTCGGGGGTCAACGCGTTCACGGCTGGTTGGATGCGATGATCGCCGGCAAAGTTGTGGTCATTTTTGCCGATTTATCGGTGCTTGACATTCCAGCGGCGTCAGGATCTAGGATCGCCGCCGTGCTCATGACCTTGACGCTCAGCGCGGCGCTCGTTCTGACCGGAACGCCCGCGCAGGCCACCAAACCCGTGTCGTTCCAGGGGTTCACCATCCAGATACCGGTCTCCTGGAAGGTGAAGAAGGACCCGGTCGGCGGGCTCGACGTGGTCACCGGGGCCTGCTCCAAGCGGGCGACGGAGTGCCCCGGCTTCTCCCTCGGCGGGCCGCGGGCCATCGCCTACGCCTCCGAGGGCGGCACGTACCGGCCGGGGCAGCCGTACCACCCCAGCACCGGGGTCGTGGAGTGCGTCCCGGACCGGCGCTACTGGGAGGGCGTCCAGCCCGTCCGGCCCGCCCGCACCGCGACCGTGCAGGTGGGGGCGGGGCACCAGGCCCGCTTCACCGAGTGGAGACTGGGCTGCCAGACGAAGACCAGCAAGCCGGCCCCGGTGTCCTTCACCCAGCGCATCTGGTACCTGCGCAAGGAGAAGGTGCTGGTCGTCGACCAGTGGAAGACCCCCGGGCTGGGGAACATCCTGGCCAAGGCCGTCTGGAAGTGACCGGGTTGCCCGCGCGCCGTGCGGGCAGGAGATCGTCATGCGCAGCAAGCGGCTCTCCACGGTGGAGGAGCAGACGTACGCGGTGGTCCTCGACCCCGGTGACGAGGTGGTCGAGAGCCTGACGGCGTGGGCCGCCGACAACGGCGTCCGCGCCGCCCGGCTGACCGGCATCGGCGGGTTCCGGCAGGTCACGCTGGGCTTCTTCGACCCGGCGGCGCTCCGCTACGACCCGATCCCGGTCGACCGCCAGACCGAGGTGCTCTCCCTGATCGGCGACTTCGCCATGCCCGACGACGACGTGCGGCCCACCCTGCACGCCCATGCGGTCGTGGGCCTGCCCGACGGCACGACCCGCGGCGGCCACCTGCTGGCCGGCCAGGTGTGGCCGACGCTGGAGGTGATCGTCACGCAGTCCCCCAGCTACCTGCGGCGCCGCCACGACCCCGCCACCGGCCTGGCCCTCATCGACCTGCGCTGACCCCCTCGGCCTGCGCCGCCGCCGACCTCTCAGCCCGCACTGTCCTCGCCGGCCGCCGGCGCCGGCCCGGCCCGCTCCCGCCCGGTCGCCGGGCGGCGGCGGTCACTCGAAGTCGTCCGGGTTCAGTTCCTTCATGTGCTCGAAGCGCTCGCGCTCCTCGTCGTACTCTTCCTCGCCTGCGGGGCCTTCTAGATCGGCCGCGGGCGTCTCTTCGTCCTCGGGCTCTTTGCGTCGCATGCTCATCCCCCTCCCGGCGGACCGGACACGGGGCTCCCCCGCGCCCATCGGTCCGGCTACCCCTCTGACCTGCGGGCAAACGATCGCGGACGCCGGATGTTGACCGGCTCTTGTGCGGGCTCGTGGGGGCGCTTGGCGCGCCGAAGGGGAGGTTTCCGGGCGATTGTTCCGACTATCTGAGGAGATGTACGTGCCCACCAAACGCTCCGCCAAGCCGACCCGGTCGAAGCCCGACAGCCAGCCGTGGCTGCACGTGAACGGCGTGGAGATCCAGGAGTACGGCACCGTGCGGATGTTCCCGCTCGGCCTCTCCCGTGACGCGCGCGAGTACTCCTGCCAGCGCCTCAACCAGATCCTGGCCGACACCCAGATCCTCTACAGCCTGTACAAGAAGCACCACTGGCTGATGCGCGGCCCGACCTTCTACCAGCTCCACCTGCTGCTGGACAAGCACGCCTCGGAGCAGATCGCGCTGGTGGACGAGATGGCCGAGCGCGTGCAGACCCTCGGCGGCGTCGCGGTGGGCGACCCCCGGCACGTGGCCGAGATCACCGTGATCCCGCGCCCGCCGAACGGCTGCGAGGAGGTGCCCGCCATGCTCTCGCGCCTGATCGAGGCGCACGAGACCATCCTCGTGGCCGCCCACGACGCGGCCGCCCGGGCGCAGGAGATGGGCGACGACGGCACCAACGACCTGCTGGTCTCCGACGTCATCAGGACGAACGAGCTCCAGACCTGGTTCCTGATCGAGCACCTGGTGGACACCCCGCTGGTGGAGAAGCCGGACAGCTGACCGGCCACCCGATGTCCGGTAAGCCGGAAATCGACGCCAGGTGAAGGAAATGTCTGGATTTAGGCGGACATAGCACACCGGGCGTAACGGTTCATACCGGGCGCAGTAAGGCGCCGCATCGAGCCCGCACCGCCGGGTACGGAGGAATCGCGGGCCTTCGGGGCCGCCGGCGACCCGCCAGAGCGCGCCGCCACGAAGGCGTGCCTCACCAGCGGGACGCCCTCTGACCAGGGCCGACCCCGACCGGGCCGCCCTGACGGGGGCTACTTCTGACCGGGAGCGACGGAGAACGACATGACCCAACCGCTGACCTCACCGCCCGCCCCCGCCCACGGCGTCGCGGGACGGGAGCGGCGGCCATGAGCCTGTCGGACCGCGAACGCCGCATCCTGGCCGAGATCGAGCAGGATCTGCGCTGGCAGGACCGCGACTTCGCCTGCCGCATCGACGCGCTCAACGCCAAACCGGCCCGCCGCCGCCGCTGCCCGGTGACCCGCAGGGAGATGGCGTTCATCCTGGTCATCGTGGTCGCGATGACCCTGCTGTCGGCGGTCGTGTTCGTGGCGGCGGGCCGTCCGCGCACCCCGCCCGCGCCGCGCCCCACCCGTGAGGTGGTGACCACCTCGCCCCAGGTCACCCGTCCATGACCGCCGGCCGCCCGCTCAGGACGGCGGCGGGGCGACCGAGGCGCGGGTGACCAGGCGCGAGCGCAGCGTGTGCACGTCGTGCCGCGGCTCGGCGCCGTCGAGCACGTCGAGCAGCACCTCGGCGGCCTTCGCGCCGAGCTGGTGGACCGGCTGCTCGATCATCGTCAACGGCGGGTCCATGACGGCCGCCCAGGCGCTGTCGTCGAAGCCGATGAGCGAGATGTCGGCCGGGTAGGACAGCCCGGCGGCGCGCACGGCCCGCAGCGCCCCGGTCACGGCGTCGGTCTCGGTGCAGAACAGGGCGGTGGTGCGGTCGGGCAGCGCCAGCATGCGGGCCACCTCCTGGGTGGCCCACTCCTCGGTCTTCGGGCCGGTCATGACCAGCTCGGGATCGAAGGGGATGCGGGCGTCGTCGAGCGCGTCGAGGTAGCCGCGCAGGCGCTCGCCGTCGGTCCACACGTTGCGGGCCTTCTCCAGCAGCGCCCGCCTGGTCACGGGCGGATCGACCGAGGACGGCCCCCACACGAACCCGATGCGCCGGTGGCCGGCCGCGATCATCACCTCGACGGCCTCGCGGGCCGCGCCGCGGTTGTCGATGACGACCGTGTCGAGGTCGAGCGGCGCGACCGCGCGGTCGACCAGCACGATCGGGATGCCCCGGCCCATGGCCGCCCTGATGTGCTTGACCTCGTCGCGCCCCACGGCCGCCGAGGCGATGATGACGCCGTCGACCCGCTTGTCGATGAGCACGTCGGTGGCCGCCACCTCCTCGTCGAGCCGCTCGTACGTGCTCAGCACGATCGTGTCGAACCCGCGGGCGCGCGAGGCGTCGGAGATGCCGCGCATGACGCCCGCGAAGAACGGGTTGCCGATGTCGGCCAGGATCACGCCGAGCGTGTGGCTGACCCCGGTGGACATGCTGCGGGCCAGGGCGTTGGTGCGATAGCCGAGCTTCTCGGCCGCCGCCAGCACCCGTTCGCGCAGCTCCGGGCTGACATAGCCGTAGCCGCCGAGGGTGCGGGCCGCGGTGGCGCGGCCGACGCCGGCCTCGGCGGCCACCTCCGAGATCGTCGGCCGCCCCGACTGGCTCCGGTCGGCTGCCATCGAACGGGTTCCTCGTTTCTGGGGGGTCGCGGGCACGCCCATGCTAGCCGCGCGGGGCGGGCCTGCCGAAGCCGAAGGCGCCTTCGACGAAGCACTGGTCGTAGGCGGTCTCCGCGCCGGCCAGCAGCGCCCGCAGGACCGCCCCGCGGCCGGGCGCGGCGCCCTTGCGCCAGCCGTCGCGCAGCAGGGAGACGGCGAACCCGGCCAGGAACGCGTCCCCGCAGCCCATGGTGTCGACGATCTTGCCCGGGTCCTCGACCAGCCGGGCGGGGGCGGCGACCAGATGGTGGCCGTCGTAGGCCATCGCGCCGTCCACACCCCTGGTGCCGAGGGCCAGGCGGGCGCCGCTCGCCACGGCGCGGGCCAGCAGGTCGCGGGTGCCCGCCGCGTCCAGGTGGGAGCAGGACAGGAGCACCAGGTCGGCGTGCGGGCAGACGCGGTCCAGGTAGGCGGGGGCGCGGTAGTCGTCCTCGCTGGACAGGTCGAAGCTGACCAGGGGACGCAGGCCGGCCAGGCCGGGCAGCTCGTCCTCGCTGCCGGAGTAGACGCTGGAGTGCACCAGGTCGAACGAGCCGGCGTAGGCGAGCAGGTCGCCGGTCAGCGCCAGCGGCTCCCGCACGGTGACGCCGCCGCCGTTCCAGCCCAGGAAGACCCGGTCGCCGTCGTCCACGCGCAGCCGCGACACGCCGCTCTCGCCGGGACGCACCACGCAGCGATCGACCGCGACGCCCTGCGCGGCGACGGCCTCGCGCAGGAAGCCGCCGAGGTCGTCGTCGCCGAAGACCCCGAGGTAGGCGGCCTCGACGCCGAGGCGGCCCGCGTAGACGGCGACGTTCACGCTGTTGCCGCCCGGATAGTCGATGCCCCGATCGACGAACCGGTCGACGATGTTGTCGCCGAAGCCGAGGACTCTCATGTTTCTCCTGTGCCGAGGGGGTTCGGGATGGGCAGGCCGGGGCCGCTCCCGTCCCGGCGGGCGGGAGCGGGAGCGGGGGTGGCGGCGGCCTAGTAGTCCATGACCCGGTAGTAGCGGCGCAGGTCGAGCGAGTGGTCGCGGACCCGTTCCAGGTGCTTGCTGACCCGGCCCAGCACCGTGTCGAGCACCAGCGGCGCGAGCAGGCCGCGGAACTCGGGGCTGATGCCGTCGAGCGGGTAGTCGCGGGTGTCGAAGACGGTGACGTCCTTGGAGATGCGCCTGGCGAAGGCTTCGGCGCGGTCGGTGAGCGGGCGCGTCTCGTCCTCGCCCTGGAAGATCAGCACGCTCGTGTCCTCCTCCAGCAGCTCCAGCGAGCCGTGGAAGAACTCGGCGCTGTGCACCCTGGTGGTGCGCAGCCACTGCATCTCCTCAAGGATGCACATCGAGTACAGGTAGGTGAATCCCCACAGATTCCCGCCGCCGATGAGGAAGTGGTAGTCGGTGTCCTTGTGGGCCTCGGCGAACGCGGCGGCCACCGGCTCGGCCTGCCGGGCGACCTCCAGCATCACGCCCGGCAGCCCGGCCAGCTCGCCGGCCAGCTTCTCGTAGCCCTCGAACTCGCCGCGGCGGGACAGCAGGCGGCCCATGAACAGCAACATCTGCTGGTCGAACGGCCACGCCTTCGGCTCCGACACCAGCACGGCGTCCACGGCCTTGGCGATCGGCGAGTCGGGGTAGCCGGTGAAACCGACCGTGTAGGCGCCCTTGTCCTTGACGTACTCGATCGCGCGCAGGCTGTCCTCGGTGGTGCCGGAGACCGAGGTGAAGATCGCGACCGTGCGCTCGCCGAGCCGGGCGTCGCCCGAGACGACCAGCTCGGCCGCGATCGCGGCGCGCACGTCGAGCGTCGAGCTGCGCCTGGCCAGGTGCTCGTAGGGCCACATCTGGGCGTACGTGCCGCCGGCGCCGACGAGCAGGAGGGTGTCGAACCCCTGGTCCACGAGCCGATCGACGAGCTCCTCGATCTGGGGGCGCAGGGCCACGGTGCTGGCCAGCTGCGACAGGAATTCCGGCTCGTTGAATCCGAGCATCTTCGCGTCCTTTCGGGAAAGCTTGCGGGCCGGCGGCGTCCAGCGGCCTGATACCGGTATCACGCGGAGGTCACGCTGACACAGGATCCGGCCACGCGTCAACACCCCACCTGCGAGAACCCGTCCCGTACTGCTGTTTCATCGCAGGAAAAAGCCCACATGCAGGCGCTCGGAAAGAAAATCTTGCTTCGCGGTCTGGTACCGGTATCAGTTCATCTGTACAGTCAGCCAACACCCCCACCGCGGACCGGCAGGTCCCCCTCTCCCTCCGAGAGAAAGGAAGCCCATGCGCCCTCGCGCAATGACGTCGTTCGCGGCGCTCCTCGGGACGCTCGCCCTGGCCGGCTGTTCCGGCGGCGGCGACGGAGCGGCCACGGCCCCCGCCGCCGACCTGTCCGCCACGCCCGACTTCTCCGGCACGCTGAGCATCCTCACCAAGTTCGCCGGCGAGCCGCTGCAGCCGTACTTCGAGGACCTGGCCGCGGCGTACCAGAAGCAGCACCCGGGCGTGAAGGTCGAGCTCATCCAGGAGACCGACCAGAGCATCAAGGACAAGACCAAGACGCTGACCGCCTCCGACGCGCTGCCCGACGTCTTCTTCACCTGGAGCGGCAACTGGGCGGAGAACTTCGTGCGCGGCGGGCGGGCCGCCGACCTGAGCAAGGTGATCGGCCCGGACACCGAGTGGGGCAGGACGTTCAGCCCCGGCTCGCTGTCGGCCTTCGCCTACGACGGCAAGTACTACGGCATCCCGCTGTACGGCAACGGCAAGTTCATGGGCTACAACAAGACCGCCTTCGACAAGGCCGGCGTCAAGGTGCCCGGCACGTTCGAGGAGCTGGTCGGGAGCTGCGCGGCGCTGCGCAAGGCGGGCTACGAGCCGATCGCCTTCGGCAACAAGGACGGCTGGCCCGCCCTGCACTACCTCCAGCAGCTCTTCGCCTACGACGTGCCGGCCGACGTCCTGCAGGCCGACTTCACCCCGAAGACGGCCAAGCTCGACAACCCGGGCTACGTGACCGCGCTCAACCGGTTCAAGACCCTGGTCGACACCTGCACCGACACCGGCAAGGGCACCAACGGCGTGCTCTACAGCTCGGCGCAGCAGGCCTTCCACGACGGCAAGGCGGCCATGTACTACCAGGAGGTCCTGGAGTTCGACAACGCCACCGACAAGAACGGCCTCAAGCCGGACGACTTCGGCATCTTCCAGCTCCCCGCCCCCCAGAACGCGGCCGGCGACCCCAAGACCATCGAGGGCGCTCCCGAGGGTTACCTGATCAACGCCAGGTCGCCGCGGGCCGCGCTGGCCGTCGACTTCATGAAGTTCGTGACCTCCACGCAGAACGCCAAGACCCTGTCGGCGCCCCCGTACGGGCAGCCCAGCACGGTCGTCGGCGCGGTCAGCCCCGAGACCTCCAGCAAGGCCGTCTACGAGGGCATGGAGCAGGTCAACAAGGCGCCGCGGCTGGCCGCGTGGCTCGACACCGTCACCGTGCCCGAGGTCGCCGACGCCTGGCTGGCCGGCGGCGAGGCGCTGATCAGCGGTGGCTCGACCCCCGACAAGGTGCTGGCGAGCGTCCGCGAGGCGTCGGAGTCGGCGAAGTAGGCCGGGCGGCCGGAGGGAGAGCATGCCGGTGCGTGCCATACGTCAACGGGCGCTCGGCCTGGCGTGGGTGGCTCCCGCGCTCGCGCTGGTCGTGGTGTTCGTCTACCTGCCGCTGGTGCAGAACTTCCAGTTCAGCACCCTCAAATGGGACATCTACCGCGGCACCCAGGAGTACGTCGGGCTCGACAACTACCGCAAGCTGATCGACGACCCGGTCTTCTGGTCCTCGCTGGGCAACAACGTCCTGTATGCGGTGGTCTCGATCGTCTTCCAGGTGTTCGGCGCGCTGCTGCTGGCCGCGCTGATCGAGGGCGTCCGCAGTGAGCGGTGGCAGCGCGGCCTGCGGGCGGTGTACTTCATCCCGTCGGCGATCTCGATGACCGTCGCCGGCCTGCTCTTCTACTTCATCTACGAGCCCAACCTGGGCCCGCTCAACCACCTGCTCAGGGCGATCGGCCTGGACGGCCTGGCCCAGGCGTGGCTGGGCCAGGAGAGCACCGCCATGTCGGCGATCATCGCGATGAGCCAGTGGCAGGGCTTCGGCTACTCGACGCTGCTGTTCGCGGTCGCGATCCAGCGCATCCCGCGCGAGATCTACGGCGCCGCCGCCATCGACGGCACCGGCCCGGTCCGGCGGTTCTTCCACGTGACCGTGCCGCTCGTGCGGGAGATGACCGGGCTGATGATGATGGTCACCGTCTCGGGCGCCTTCCAGGTGTTCAACGAGGTCATGGTGATGACCAGCGGCGGCCCCGACAACTCCAGCCAGGTCCTGGGCACCTGGCTCTACCGCAGCGGCTTCGTGCGCAACAACTTCGGCTACGCCGCCGCCATCGCGACGGTGATCTTCGTCATCACGCTCGGCATCGCCGTGGGACAGATGTGGGTCACCCGTAAGAGAAGGGTGGAATGGTGAGTCGCCGCGGCTTCCTCGGCGTGATCGCGCGCGTGTTCCTCTGGGCGTTCCTGCTCTGCCTCGCGGTGGTCGTGCTCTATCCCCTGCTGTGGATGGTGCTCAACGGGTTCAAGTCCAACAGCGAGCTGTTCGGCAACCCGTTCGCGCTGCCGTCGAGCTGGAGCTTCGAGAGCTACCAGAAGGCGTGGAACCGGGGGGTGAGCGACTACCTGACGACGAGCGTGCTGGTCACGCTCACCTCCACGGTCGCCACCGTGTTCGTCAGCGCGTGGGCGGCCTACGGGCTGACCCGGGTCGACATCCCCTTCAACCGGTTCGTCACGATGGCCATCCTCGGCGGGCTCATGCTCGCGCCGACCGTGGCGCTCGTGCCGCTGGTCAAGATGTTCCAGGCCATGGGGTTGTACAACAGCTTCTGGGCGCTGCTGATCCTCTACACCGCGTTCCGGATCCCGTTCACGACGTTCCTCATCCGGGCGTACATGATCGACCTGCCGCGCGAGGTGGACGAGGCCGCCGAGATGGACGGGTGCGGCCGCTGGACCGCGTTCTGGCGGATCATCCTGCCGATGTGCAAGCCGATCCTCACCTCGACCGTGCTGCTGCACATCCTGTTCGCCTGGAACGAGTACCTGTTCGCGATGGTCTTCACCAGCGGCGCCGGCGTGCAGACGCTGCCGGTCGGCCTCACCGGCCTGATGAGCAAGCACGGCACGGACTTCCCCGTCGTCTTCGCCGGGATGGTGATCGCGGCGCTGCCCGTGGTGCTGCTGTTCTTCCTCGGCCAGCGCTACATCGTCAAGGGCCTCGCCGACGGGGTCGGGAAGTGAGTCCGATGTCGTTGTCACTGCGGCAGGTCACCGGTTCGAACTTCGCCTACCAGCACCTGCCCTTCGACCGTTTCCTCGACGACGCCGCCGCGCTCGGTCGCGAGCACCTGGAGCTGTGGGGCGTCGCGCCGCAGCTGCACGTGCCGTGGCTGAGCGACGCCGAGGCGCGGGCGATCCGCCGGCGCGCCGCCGGGCGGGGGCTCACCGTCCGCTGCCTGACGCCCGAGCAGGTGGCCTACCCCGTCAACCTGGCCTCGCCGGACAGCCGGCTGCGGGCCGCGAGCGTGGCGATGTTCCGCCGGGCCGCCGAACTGGCCGCCGAGCTGGGGGCCGAGCTGCTGCTGCTGACCCCGGGCCGGGGCTTCGAGGACGAGCCGGTCGCCGCCGCCTGGCGGCGCTCGGCCGACGCGATCGGCGAGATCTGCGCCTACGCCCGCACGCTCGGCGTGTCGTGCGTGCTGGAGGCGTTGCAGCGGGTGGAGTCCAACCTGGTCAACGACGCGCCCACGCTGGCCCGCATGATCGACGAGGTGGGCGCCCCGAACCTGGGCGCGGTGCTGGACACCGTGGCCATGGCGGCGGCCGGGGAGGGCGTGGACGACTACTTCGACGCCCTCGGCGACCGCGTCAGGCACGTGCACCTGATCGACGGCTCCCCCACCGGGCACCTGGCCTGGGGCGACGGCGAGCTGCCGCTCACGGAGTACCTGGCCGCGCTGGACCGCAGGGGCTACCGGGGAGCGATGACGTTCGAGCTGTTCGGGGCCGGGGACTACGCCTTCGACCCGCGTCCCGTGGTGGAGCGCTGCCTGGCCTCCGTACAGGCAGCGCTCCCGGGAGCCTCATAGCCCGCCGACGGCTCCGGGCGTGACCAGCCCCCTGGCCGAGCCGGGATACCTGGCCACCAGCCTGGTCCTGCCGGTGCGGACGTCCACCGCGTAGGCCCGGGTGTCCTTCCCGACCTCGACGGCGAGCGTGACCTCCGACGGGCTCCGCCAGATCGTGGCGTTGTCGATGCGCGCCCCCTTCGGCAGGCCCTTGACCGGGACCTTCCGCACGGTGCGGCCGGTCCTGGCGTCGAGCACGGTGAGCCGGTGGGTCATGTACTCGGGCAGGACCTTCTTGCCGGGCGGGAACTCGAAGGCGACCACCGTGCGGCCGTCCGGGGCGAGCTCGCTGAACATGATGAAGACGCCGTCGAAGCGCACCGGCCTGCCGCCGCCGGTGACCGGCATGAACAGCAGGTCGGTCTTGCGGTAGCGGACCAGCTCGGCGACGCCGTCCTTGATGGCGACCGGCTCGTACACGCCGGGGACGGACACCGTCCCGCCGGTCCGCACGTCGATCAGCAGGCCGGGGTCCTTGGTGCCCTCGCGCGGGTCGAACGCCAGGTGGCGGCCGTCGTCGGAGACCACCAGCAGGGAGCCCATGCCGAGGCGTTCCTCCGTCACCCTCGCGGCGGAGACCGTCTCCGCGCCGGTCACCATGTCCCGGACGACGTGCGCCTGCGCGTCTTCGTCGTAGTAGGCGAACATGCGCCCGTCGCGGCTGAGGGCGACGGGCACGCGGTCGTTCCTGGCGGTCGTCCCGAGCGCCTGGGGCACCCGGTACGTCCTGCCGTCGCCGGTGACCACCCGCCATTCGCCGTCCACGCAGCCGGGCGGCGCGCTCTTCCCCTTGGGAGGCAGGCAGCTCTGCCGGTAGGCGTGGCTGAGCGTCCCCACCTTCCCCTCCGGCAGCACGGGCACGGCCGCGGCCGCGGCCTGCGGCGCGGCGGACTGCGCCCGCCGCGGCCCGGCCAGCAGCACGGCCGCCGTCACCCCGGCCAGCACCGCGATCGTCGCGGCGGCCGCCAGCGTCGCCGAGGCGCGGCGTCTGCGCCGGTACCCCGCCACCGCCAGGTCGGCCAGGTTCACCGGGGGCGCCTCCTCGGCGATGCCGTTCAGCGCGTCACGCAGTCTGGTCATCGGGCCGCCTCCTGAGGGGTTCGCGAGTCCACGAGGTCGGGGGCCAGCGCGCGCAGCCGCGCCAGCGCGTGATGGGTCTGGCTCTTCACCGTGCCGACCGCGCAGCCGAGCGCGTCGGCGGTCTGGGCCTCGGTGAGGTCCTCCCAGAAGCGCAGGACGATCACCGCGCGCTGCTTGCGCGTCAGCTTGTCCAGCGCCTGGCGCAGCACGATCCGGTCGAGCGCGTCGTCGTCATAGGTGACCGCGCGCTCGGGCGGGTCGGCGCTGGGCAGCTCGGGGTTCGGCCGGCGCCGCCACGAGATGTACTGGTTGACCAGCGCCTTACGCGTGTACGCCTCCGGGTTGCCGTCCCGCGCCAGCTTGTGCCAGTGCCGGACGACCTTGACCAGCACGCTCTGGAGCAGGTCCTCGGCCTGGTGAGGGTCGCCCACGAGCAGGTAGGCGGTCCGCATCAGCGCCTGTTGCCGGGCGATGACGAACTCGCGGAAGCCGTCATGAGCGTCCAATGTGGTGATCTCCCTTCGCCCGTTCCCAACGCGGCCGGCCGGGCGGAGGGTTGCAGGTTCGTCCCAGAATTCCCTACGGCCTCACCGGGCCCGCCGGGCGGGACGGCGACCCCAGGTGGCCCAGCGCCACAACCATTCCAGCGGGCCGAAGCGGTACCGGCGCAGCCAGAGGGTGGACCACACCCACTGCAGAGCCAGGATGACGGCGGCGATCCCCACGATCGTGGTCAGCGTCCAGCCCTCCGGCGGGCCGCCGGCCAGCTTGCCGAGGACCAGGACCAGGGCGGTGGCGCTCAGGTAGTTGGTCAGCGCCATGCGGCCCAGCGGGGCGAAGACGGCCCGCAACACCGGGCGCAGCGGGGTCCTGAGCAGGACGAGCAGGACGCACACGTACAGACCGGCCATGAGCAGCCCGGACGCGGCCATCGGCAGGGAGACGCCCGTGCTTGCGGCCTGCCACATGAGCGCCGGGACGGTGGCCGCGGCGAGACCCAGGGCCAGCAGCGCCGGGACGCGGGTGGAGCTCTCGACCCGGTCGATCACGCCGTACCTGGTGAGGGCCGAGCCCAGCAGGAACAGTCCGGGCACCAGCATCGTGCCGCCCCCGAAGACGACCAGCGCCACGACGACGAGCCCGGCGGCGAGCCCGGCCACGGCCCAGCGCGGCAACCACGTCGAGGGCAGCAGCACCACCAGGCCGACGACCGCGTAGACGGTCAGGATGTCGCCGCGCCACAGCAGGAACATGTGCGCCAGGCCCATGCAGCCCAGCAGGAGGAGCCTGCGCAGCAGCAACACCCGCGGATGGGGCACGCGGGCGGCGGCGGAGTCGAGCAGCAGCGAGAAGCCGACGCCGAACAGCAGCGAGAAGATCGGGAAGAAGCGCTGCTCGACGAGCAGGCCCAGCCAGCGGGCGGTGTCGTCGAGCGTCGCCTGCTGCGCGGTGACCGGGTCGGTGCCGACGTGCGAGATCGGCTGGACGTTGGCCAGCAGGATCCCGCACAGGGCGAAGCCGCGCACGACGTCGAGCGCGATGATGCGCGACCGCCCGGGGGCGGCCGGGGGTGTGGTGCGGGGTGTGGTGCGGGGTGTGGTGCGGGGTGTGGTGCCCTGGGGCAGGGCGCGGGCGGGCCGCGGGTCGTCATGGGGCATGAAGCCTCATCCTGCGGCGGGCGGCACGGCGCGGGGAGGGTCCAAAGCAGGGTCCGGGCCGCGGCGACCGTACTTTCGGCCGGTGTGCCGGGCGGACCGGCCTCCCTGTCCTGGGGTGCGCGCGGCGACCGTACTTTCGGCCGGTGTGCCGGGCGGGCCCGCCTCCCTAGCCTGGGTGCGTGAACGTGCGGAACCGGCCGGAGCTCGCCTGGCCCCTCGGGCGGCGGGCCGCGGCCGTGACGGCGCAGGCCGCGCTCGCGGTGGCGGCCGTCGCCGTGCTGGTCTTCTGGGCCGGTCTGATCGCCGGCAGCTGGGGCGGCGGCTACTGGGTGTTCGACGGCGCGGCGGGGGCGGCGGTGTGCGCGCTGGCCCTGGCGCGCCGCCTGGCCCCGGTGTGGACGGCCGTGGCCGGGCTGGCGGTGGCGGCCGTGGCCGTCCTGGTCGCCGCGCGGGCCGGGCTGCCGAACGAACCCGGACCGGCCATGGTGCTCGGCCTGTCCGTGCTGGTCGGGTCGGCGGTCAGGACGCTTCCCGTACGGGCCGCCTGCGCCGTCGCGGCCGGTGGGCTCGCGGTCGCCGCGGCGAGCGCGCCCGGGGCGCACAACGGGGCCACGGTGGCGCTCAACGTGGCCGGGTGGCTGGCCGCCCTGGGCGTCGGCGGCGGTCTGCGGCTGCTGGCGGCGCGCCGCCTGTCGGCCGCCGATCGCGTCCGGCACGACGAGCGCCGCAGGCTGGCCAGGGAGCTGCACGACGTGGCCGCCCACCACCTGACCGGCATCGTCCTGCAGGCCCAGGCGGCCCGGCTGCTGGCCCGCAGGGGGTCAGGCCCGCTGGAGGAGTCGCTGGAGGACATCGAGGACGCCGGAGCCGGAGCCCTGGCCGCGCTGCGCCGCGTCGTGGGCCTGCTGCGCGACGCCGGTGACGACGTGCCCTGCCCGGCCGGCCGGCTCACCGACCTGGTCGGCGGCTTCGACGGCCCGCCCGTGACCCTGCGCGTCCCCGGCGAGGCCGAGAGCTGGCCGCCGGAGGTGAACAGCACCGTCTACCGGATCGTCCAGGAGTCGCTGACGAACGTCGCCCGCCACGCGGCCCGCGCGGTCACCGTCGAGGTCACGGTCACCGGGCGGGACGGCGCGGTCGTGGTCGAGGTCGCCGACGACGCGCCGCCCGCGCCGCCGTCCCGGAGCCGCGGCGGCTACGGCCTGCTCGGCATGCGCGAACGCGTCGAGGCCCTCGACGGCACCCTGCGCGCGGGCCCCCGGCCGGAGGGCGGCTGGACGGTCCACGCGACCCTGCCACTAGGGGGGCGGCGATGACGATCGGCGTGCTGCTGGCCGACGACCAGGCGATGGTCCGCCGGGGCCTGCGGCTGATCCTGGAGGACCAGCCCGACATCCGCGTGGTGGCCGAGGCCCGGGACGGCGCGGAGGCCGTGGAGCTGGCCCGGCGGGTACGCCCCGACGTCTGCCTGGTGGACATCCTCATGCCCGGCATGGACGGCATCGCGGTCACCCGCGCCCTGGCCGGCGCAAGCGTGCCCGACCCGCTGCCGGTGGTCGTGGTCACCACCTTCGACCTGGACGAGTACGTCTACGACGCGCTGCGCTGCGGCGCGGCCGGGTTCGTGCTGAAGGACGCCGGCCCGGCCCTGCTCGGCGAGGCCGTACGGGCGGCCAGCACCGGGGACGCCCTGATCTCGCCGTCGATCACGCCGCGCCTGCTGGGCCGCCTGGCCAGGAGGGCGCCGCGCGCGACGGGAGCGGTGCACCCGCTGTCGGAGCGGGAGACCGACGTGGTGCGCGCGGTGGCCGCCGGTCGCACCAACCGGGAGATCGCCGCCGCCCTGCACATCTCGCTGAGCACCGTGAAAGGCCACATCTCCGCCATCCTCGACAAGCTGGGCATACGCAACCGGGTCGAGATCATCGTGTGGGCCTGGGAGAACGGGGTGGCGGGCTGACCGCGGGCCGGGGGACGTCCCTCAGCGCGACTCGTCGCCCAGCCGCACGCTCGCGCGGGCGATGTCGGCCAGCGTGATGTCGGCCAGCATCATCTCCTCGTGGTCGCGCAGCGCGCTCCACACCTCGGCGAGCGGGCTGGCCACACCGGGATAGCCGCCGTGGTCGCCGCCCTCGGAGACGCCTTCGACGATCAGCACGATGTCGGCGAGGGTGATCTCGCCGGCGGGCCTGGCCAGCCAGTAGCCGCCCTCGGGGCCGCGCTGGCTGTGCAGCAGGCCCGCCCGGCGCAGCTGCAGCAGGATGTTGTCGAGGAACTTGCGGGGGATGCCCTGGGCCGTGGCGATCTTCTCGGCGGGCATGGGGCCCGGCGGCGCTGCGGCCAGCTCGGCCGCGGCGCGCAGGGCGTACTGGGTTCTGGCGGAGATCCGCATGACCGTCTGCTGCTCAGGCGCTCACCTGGTGCAGGCCCCAGCGGCGGCGCAGCGCGTCGTCCGCCAGGCCGAAGACGCGGTCCACCACGATGCCGATGACCAGGATGACGATCATGGTGGCGAGCAGGCCGGGCGAGTCGGCCAGCTCGCGGGCGTAGTGGAGCTGCTCGCCCAGCGAGGCCTGGTTGGCGATGATGACCAGCAGCTCACCGGCCATCAGCGAGCGCCAGGCGAACGCCCAGCCCTGCTTGAGCCCGGCCAGGAACGACGGCAGCGAGGCCGGCAGGATGACGTGCCGGTAGAGCGCGATCCGGCGGAAGCCGAGCATGTGCCCGGCGCGCAGCAGGATCGGCGGCGTGTAGTCCACCCCGGTGATCAGGCCGTTGGCGATGGACGGCGCCGCGCCCAGCACCACCACGAACAGGATCGCGCTCTCCGACAGCCCGAACAGCAGGATGGCCAGCGGGAACCAGGCGATGGACGGCATCGTCTGGAGCCCGGTGATCAGCGAGCCCGTGGCGCGGCGCAGCGGCCCGATCCGCGAGACCAGCGCGCCGACGACCAGCCCGACGGCGATCGCCAGGGCGAACCCGGTGACCGCGCGGCGCATGGTGACCGTCAGCGCGGTGTAGAACTCGGGGTCGCCGAGCCGGTGCCCGAGTTCGGCGAGCGTGGTGACCGGCCCGGCGAAGACGTACTCGGGCCACCAGCCCGCCCACACCACGGCCTGCCAGACGGCCAGCACGATGAGCACGGCCGTGGCGATCGGCCACAACCCCGCCCACAGCCTGGAGGCCAGGCCGGCGCGGTGGCCGGTGCCCAGCTCCAGCGCGTCGAGCCCGGCGAGCTGCTGGGCGTGGGTGTCCGTCGTCGTCATGCGGGCTCCTCCTGACGGGCGTGGCGCAGGACCTCCTGGCGGAGGCGGCCGGTGATCTCCCCCGCCAGCTCGGCCACCTCGCCCGAGTCGGTACGGCGGGGCCGCGGCAGCGCGACGGGGAAGTCCTCGACCACCCGCCCCGGCCTGCTGGACAGCAGCACGACCCGGTCGCCGAGCCGGACGGCCTCGCGCACGTTGTGGGTGACGAACAGGACCGACAGGGCGCGTTCCCGCCAGATGCGTTCGAGCTCGTCGTGCAGCAGGTCGCGGGTCATGGCGTCCAGGGCGCCGAAGGGCTCGTCCATCAGCAGCACGTCGGCGTCCTGGGCGAGCGCCCTGGCCAGGGCGACGCGCTGGCGCATGCCGCCGGACAGCTCGTGCGGCCGTTTCCTGCCGAACCCGCTCAGGTGGACGATGTCGAGGAACTCGGCGGCCCGGTCCCGGCGTTCCCGCTTGCTCACGCCCTTGGCGCGCAGCGCCATCTCGACGTTGGCAGAGACGGTCAGCCAGGGGAACAGCGCGGGTTCCTGGAACATGAGCGCGACGCGGGCGTCGTCCACGTCGATCCGGCCGGCCGTGGGCCGGTCGAGCCCGGCGACCAGCGACAGCAGCGTGCTCTTGCCGCAGCCGGACGCGCCGAGCAGGCAGACGAACTCGCCGGGCGCCACCGACAGCGAGACCTGGTCGAGGGCTTGCAGGGCCGTCCGGCCCTGACCGTAGAGCTTGGAGACGGCCTCCAGCCGGATCGCGGGGCTCTGCCCGTCGACCCGGCCGGTGACCTGCTCCGTGAGCGGAGCGGACATCGCGTGCGCCTCCTACTTGTCGGAGATGGCCTGCTGGCCCTTGGCGGCGAGGACCTCGTTGAGGACCTTGAGGTCGTAGATGCCGTTCAGGTCGACCGGGTCGAGGAGGCCGACCTTGGTCGCGTGCTCGGCGCTGCCCACCAGCGACGAGGCGATCGGGTCGTTGGTGAAGGTGATGTTCTTGAACGCGCTGTCCAGCACCTCGGGCTTGAGCGCCTTGCCGGTCAGCTTCTGCAGGGCGGCGTTGGCGGTCTGCGCGGCGCCGGCCGGGTCCTTGGCGATGACGTCGTTGGCCTCGACGTGCGCCTCGATCAGCTTCTTGAGCAGGTCGGGGTGCTCCTTGGCCCACTCCTGGCGGACGATCAGGTGGGTGATCACGAACTGCTTGTTCGGCCACAGGTCGCGCTCGTCGACCAGCACCTTGCCGCCGCTCTCCTTGATCAGGCGGCTGGCGAACGGCTCGGGCACCCAGGCGCCGTCGATGTCGCCGGTGGCGAAGGTCTGGATGGTCTGGGAGTTCTCCTGGGGCACGATCGAGACCTCGCCGCCGCCCTTGGTGTCGGTCTTGATGCCCTTCTCGGTCAGCCAGTAGCGCAGCGCGACGTCTTGGGTGTTGCCGAGCTGCGGGGTGGCGATCTTCTTGCCCTTGAGGTCCTCCACCGAGTTGATCCCGGGCTTGACCACGAGGAACACGCCGCCGGACGCCGCACCGGCGACGATCTTGATGGCCTGGCCCTTCGACTTCGACCAGGCGTTGATGGCCGGGTTGGGGCCGACGTAGGTGGCGTCGATGGCGCCGGAGAACACGGCCTCGATCGCGGCCGGGCCGGCGTTGAACGTGCTGGTCCTGGGCGCGGTGCCGAGGTGCTTGGCGTAGATGCCCTTCTCCACGCCGACCAGCGCGGTGGCGTGGGTGATGTTGGGGAAGAAGCCCAGACGCACCTGCGTGCCGCCGGCTCCCCCGCTCTTCGCGCCGCTGTCCGCAGGGCTGCCGCTGCCCCCACAGGCGGCCGCCATGGTCGTGAGCGCCAGGGCGGCCAGGGTGGCCACCGTTACGCGAACCCTGCGAGCGTTCATCTCTTCTCCCTATTTCCCACTTATTTAGTGGCTTTAGAGTGTTTATAGGAGCAAGGGAGGGCGCTCGTCAATCCCACTCTGGGTCACAGACTCTTCACGAAAGGCAGCGGGCCGCGTTTCGGACGGTCGTCCGGGTCGAAGCGCGGGGTGTAGCCGCCGGCCAGGTACAGGGCGACGGCCTCGGGCTGGCGGGGGCCGGTGGTCAGGTGAATGCGCAGGTAGCCGCGGCGGGCGGCCTCGCGTTCCAGCTCCCGTACGACGACCGCGCCCAGGCCGCGCCTGCGATGGCCGGGATGCGTCCACACCCGCTTCAGCTCGGCCGTGTCGGCGTCGTAGCGGCGGAACGCCCCGCCCGCCACGGTCTCGCCGCCCACCACCAGGACGAGGAAGGCCCCGTCCGGCGGCGCGAACTCCTCGGCCGGGTACCGGTTCAGCTCGTCGTTGGCGCCGTACCGGCTGGTGTACTCCAGCGCGAGGTCCGCCAGCAGCGGCCGGACGGCGGGATCGTCCGGCGCGACCAGGCGGACCTCGAAGGCGGGCGCGCTCAACCGCTCTGCCTCGGCAGGCCCGGCGGGTTGACCCTGGACTCGGCGACCGCCTCGTTGCCCAGCCCCCACCGGTCGAGCACCTGCCGGTACGTCCCGTTCCCGATCACCGTGGCCAGCGCGTCGTGCACCGGCCCGACCAGGCCGTCGCCCTTCTTCGTCATCGCCGCGATGAGCCCCTGCAGGCCCGGCCCGGCGCCCGAGGCGGTGCCCACGATCCTGGAGCCGCCGCTGACCGCGACGTTGTAGGCGATGGTCGGGTTCGGGCCGAAGTACGCCTGCACGCGCCCCGACTTCAGGGCGAGCAGCACGTCGCCGTACTTCTGGTAGTAGAGGATCTCGACCGGTTTCCGGCCGGCCTTCCGGTTCTGGGCGTCCCAGTCGAGCAGGATCTTCTCCTGGTTGGTGCCCGAGCCGACCGAGACGCGCAGCCCGGCCACGTCGGCGGGCCCGGAGATCCTCCTGATCGGGCTGGAGCCGGGAACCTGCCAGGCGAGCTGGTCGATCCGGTACGTCGCGAAGTCGTAGACGTCCTTGCGCTCCTCGGTGACGGTGACATTGTTGAACACGGCCTCGTACTTGCCGGACCTGGCCCCCAGGAACAGGTTCTCCCAGGAGGAGCTCTCCGGCTCCAGCTCCAGGCCGAGCACGTCCGCCACGAGCTGGGCGAGGTCGGTCTCCACGCCGATCGGCGTGACGTCGTCACTGGCCGGGAAGACCAGCGGCGGCGAGCTCTGGACGCTGAAGCCGACGGTGAGCCGGCCGTCCCGGGCGATCTCGGCGGGCACCCGGGCGGCGATGCTCGCGACCTTGCCGGTGCGCACCCGCTTCTGGTCGGGGCCGGTGTCGACGGCGCGGCCGGCGACCGCGCCGTCGGCGCCGGCCCCTTCGCGGGCTCTATGGACGAGCGCGGGTTCGGCCGCGCAGGCGGTGACGGTGGTGGAGACGATCAGCAGGAGTGCGGGCACGGCGGTGAGACGCATGGGGGTTCCTTGTGATCAGAGGACCTTGCCGAGGAAGGCGCGGGTGCGCTCGTGGCGCGGGGCGTCGAGGACCTGCGCGGCCGGGCCGCGCTCGACGATGCGGCCGTCGTCCATGAACACGACGGTGTCGGCCACCTCCCGGGCGAAGCCGATCTCGTGCGTGACGACGATCATGGTCGTGCCGCTGCGGGCCAGGTCCTTCATGACCTCCAGGACCTCGCCGACCAGCTCCGGGTCGAGGGCGGAGGTGGGCTCGTCGAACAGCACCACCTTGGGCTCCAGGGCCAGCGCCCTGGCGATGGCGACGCGCTGCTGCTGGCCGCCGGAGAGCGTGCGCGGATAGGCCGCCGCCTTGCCGGCCAGCCCGACCCGGTCGAGCAGGCGGGCGGTCAGCTCGGCCACCTCGGCGCGCGGCCGGCGCTGGGCCGACAGCGGGGCCTCGGCGATGTTCTGGCTGACGGTGAGGTGCGGGAAGAGGTTGAAGTTCTGGAAGACGAAGCCGATGCTGGTGCGCTGGCGGAGGATCTCGCGTTCGGGCAGCTCGTACAGGTGGTCGCCGGCGCGCCGGTAGCCCAGCAGCTCGCCGTCGACCGTGACCGTCCCGCGTTCCACCTTCTCCAGGTGGTTGATCACGCGCAGCAGGGTGGACTTGCCCGAGCCGGACGGCCCGAGCACCACCGCCACCTCGCCCTGGCGTACGCGCAGGTCGATGCCCTTGAGCACGTGCAGCGCGCCGAAGCTCTTGTGCACGCCGGCCAGTTCCACCATCATGAGCGGCCCCTGCCGTAGTGGCGCTCCAGGAAGTGCTGGCCGACCGAGAGCGTGGTCGTCAGGACGAGGTACCAGACGGTCGCGACCAGCAGCAGCGCCATCACCCTGCCGTTGCGGTTGTAGATCACCTGTACCTGGTAGAACAGCTCGGGCAGGGCCATGATGTAGACCACCGAGGTGCCCTTGACCAGGCTGACGATCTCGTTGCCGGCGTTCGGCACGATCGTCCGCATGGCCTGCGGCAGGATGATCCGGAAGAACCGGCGGGCCCGCGGCACGCCCAGCGCCGCCGCGGCCAGGCGCTGCCCCGGATCGACCGACAGCAGGCCGCCGCGGACGATCTCGGCGGCGTAGGCCGCCTGGTGCAGCGCGAGCCCGAGCGCGGCGGCGGTGACCGGCCCGATCAGGTCCATCGTGCCGACGTCGAAGAAGGCCGGCCCGAACGGCACCCCGAACGACAACCTCGGGTACAGCAGCGCCAGGTTGTACCAGAACAGCAGTTGCAGGATCAGCGGCACCGAGCGGAACAGCCACACGTACCCCCAGGCCACCGAGGCCAGCAGCCGGTTGGCCGACAGGCGCATGAGGGCGAGCAGGGTGCCGAGCGCGAACCCGAGCCCGATGCCCAGCGCGGTCAGCTCCAGCGTGAGCAGCACCGAGCGCAGGACGGAGGGCGCGAACAGGTACATGCCGACGACGTCCCACTCCCAGGCGGGGTTGGTGACCAGGGCGTTGGCCGCCATCGCCAGCAGCACCAGCACGGCGAGCGCGGCCACCGCCCGTGACGGGTGGCGGGCGGTCACGACCTTCGGCGCGGGCTCCTCCAGCCCGGCGGCGGGCACCGCCTCGGCCGTGTCACGCAGCGCCATGGCCCGCACGCACGTCGTCGCCACGACCCGAACGTGCGACTCCCTCGCGTGCGACTCCCTCGCGGGCGGCGTCGGCGCGGGCGGCGTCGGCGCGGGCGGCGTCGCGGCGGGCCACTTCCGCGCGGACGAGCGGGATGACGTGCCGGCCGAAGTCGACGGCGTCCTCCAGGATCGCGTAGCCGCGCGCCGAGAGGATCTCCACGCCCAGGTCGTAGTAGTCGAGCAGGGCCTGCGCGACCGTCTCCGGGGTGCCGACGAGGGCGGTGGAGTTGCCGGCGGCGCCGGTGGCCGCCGCGGTGGGCGTCCACAGGGCGCGGTCGTGCCGCTCCCCCCTGGCGGCCACCTCCAGCAGCCGCAGCGACCCGGCGTTCTGCGGCGGCCCCCCGGGACGCCGCCGCGGGTTCGCCCGGGAGTGTCGCAGCTCCCCCAGGATCCGGTGCGCCTTCTCCCAGGCCAGCTCCTCGGTGGGCGCGATGATCGGCCGGAAGGCCACCTGGATGCGCGGCGCGTCGGCCCGCCCGGCCGCGCGGGCCGCCTCCTTGACCGAGGCGATCTGCTGCGCGGTCTCGGCCAGCGGCTCGCCCCACAGGCAGTAGACGTCGGCCTCGGCCCCGCCGGCCGCGTACGCCGCGGGCGACGAGCCGCCGAAGGAGACCTGGGGCCGCGGCCGCTGGACCGGGAAGACGTCGGAGACGAAGTCCCGGAAGGAGTAGTGGGCGCCCTCGTGGTCGAACGGCTCCCTGGAGGTCCACCCCTTCTTGACGATCCTGATGTACTCCCTGGTCCTGGCGTACCGCTCGTCCTTGGCCAGGACGTCGCCCTCCCTGCCCTGCTCATGGTCGTTGCCGCCGGTGATGAAGTGCACGGTCAGGCGGCCGTCGCTGATCTGGTCGAGCGTGGCGAACGTCTTGAGCGCGTACGTCGGGTACGACACGTTCGGCCGGTGGGCCAGCAGGATCCCCAGGCCCTCGACCCGGCCGGCGACGTACGCCGCCACCTGGGCCGGGTCGGGCGAGCCTGAGCCGTAGGCGAACAGCACCCGGTCCCAGCCGTGCTCCTGGTGGGCCCGCGCGAGCCGGAGCGTGTACTGCTTGTCGAAGGAGGGGCCCGAGCGGGGCGAGGTCTCCGAGCCGTCGTTGGTGCCACCGATACCGAGGAACTCCACAGGCATGTCGCGGCCTTTCTGGCGTCGTGAACGCCTTTCACCCCAGCACGGCGATCTTATTCCGTCAAGCCCTACCAATTTAGTTGGTTTTTATTTACGGTGGAGGCGTACGGAAGGAAGGACACCATGCCATCCCTGACCATCACCCCCGTCGCCGGCCGTATAGGAGCCGAGATCACCGGTGTGCGGCTCACGCCCGATCTGCACCCCGACGTCGTGGCCGAGCTCCGCCAGGCCCTGCTCACCCACAAAGTGATCTTCCTGCGCGGTCAGGAGCACCTCGACGAGCAGAGCCAGGTGGGCTTCGCCCGGCTGCTCGGCGAGCCGACCGCCGCCCACCCGACCGTGCCCGCGCTGCACGGCAACGCCCACATCCTGGACCTCGACTACAGCAACGGCCACAAGGTCGACCGCTGGCACACCGACGTGACCTTCGTGGACCGGCCGCCGCTGGCCTCGGTGCTGCGCGCGGTCGTCGTGCCGGAGGCGGGCGGCGACACGTTGTGGGCCAACACCGTCAGCGCGTACCAGAACCTGCCCGCCGAGCTGCGCGACCTGCTCGACCGGCTGCGCGCCGTGCACACCAACCAGTACGACTACGTCCGCACGGCCACCATCGACGAGCGGGCCCGCGAGCACGCCGAGGTGTTCGCCTCCACCCTGTTCGAGACCGAGCACCCGGTCGTGCGCGTGCATCCGGAGACCGGCGAGCGCTCGATCCTGCTCGGCGACTTCGCCAAGCGGCTGAGCGGCCTGTCCGGGCACACCTCCGGGTCGATCATCCGGCTGGTCCAGGAGCACGTCACCGAGGTGGAGAACACCGTCCGCTGGCGCTGGTCGCCCGGTGACGTGGCCATCTGGGACAACCGGGCCACCCAGCACCGCGTGGTGCACGACTTCGGCGACCGTCCCCGCCGCCTGCACCGGGTCACGATCGCCGGGGACGTGCCGGTCGGCGTGGACGGCCGCACCAGCACCGCCCTCAGCGGCGACGCCGCGACCTACTCGCCGATCGCCGCCTGACCCTCCCCGGGGCCGCCCCGGCCACGAACGTCGCCGTGGCCGGGGCCTCGCGGAGCGGCCGAAGCCAGTGCGGGCGGGGTTGGCTGGGCCCCGCCCGCACCTCTCATCCCCCACCTGAAAGGCACGCCCATGAGCACCGGCGAATCCCCCACCGGACGCGAGAGCCGCGTCGCGATCAACGAGGACTGGGCCGCCACGGCCGTCGGCCTGGTCCTGCTCGTCCTCGTCCTCACCGGCGTCATCCCCGTCGGGCTGGTGCCCTGATGAGCGCCGCGACCGTCGCCGCCGACCGCGCGACCTGGCGCGGGACGGCGCTCGGCGTCCTGGTCGTCCTCGTGCTGGCCGCCGCGACCCGGTTCCTGGAGAAGGGCGTGCCCGGCTGGCTCCCGGACTCCGGGCTGGCCAAGGCCGTCGAGTTCCCGGTCTACGCGATCGCCCTCGGGCTGCTCGGCAACGCGCTGCTGACCGCGGCCGGGCTGCGGGAGCGGCTGGCCGGCGGGTTCCGCACCGAGTTCTTCATCAAGACCGGGCTGGTGCTGCTCGGCGCCTCCATCAACCTCAAGGTGATCGTCACCGCCGCCGGGCCGGCCGTGCTCCAGGCGATCGTGCTGATCAGCACGGTGTTCCTGTTCACCTGGTGGCTCGGCGGGCGGCTCGGGCTCGACGACCGGCTGCGCGCGCTGCTGTCGTCGGCCGTGTCGATCTGCGGGGTCAGCGCGGCCATCGCGGCGGCGGGGGCCGTCCAGGCCAGGAAGGAGCAGCTCGCCTACAGCGCGAGCCTGGTGATCGCGTTCGCGCTGCCGTCGATCTTCGTGCTGCCCGCCCTGGCCTCGGCGTTCGGGCTGCCGCCCGAGGTGGCGGGGGCCTGGATCGGCGGCAACATCGACACCACCGCCGCCGTCACCGCCGCCGGCACGATCGCGGGCGAGGACGCCCTGGCCATCGCCACGATCGTCAAGGTCACCCAGAACGCGCTCATCGGCGTCGTCGTGGTCGCGCTGACCGCCTGGTTCGCCTTCCGGGTCGAGCGGCGGGCGGACGCCGAGCGGCCGGGGGCGGCGGAGTTGTGGCGGCGCTTCCCGAAGTTCGTGCTCGGGTTCGTCGCCGCGTCCGTGATCGCCACCTGGTGGCTCACGACGGTCCCCGCCGGCCAGGGCAAGGCGGTCGTCGGGGTCGCCAACGACCTGCGGACCTGGTTCCTGATTCTGGCGTTCGTCAGCATCGGGCTGGAGTTCCGGGTGGCCGCGCTGCGGGCGGCCGGCTGGCGGCCGGTCGCCGTGTTCGCCGCCGCGACGGTGGTGAACGTGGTCGTCGCCCTGGCCCTGGCCCTGGCCCTGTTCTCCGGCTTCACGGCCGGCTGAGGGCCCCGTCCTCGGGGGGCGGGGCCGTCCCGCTACGCGACGGGCAGCTGCGCGGGATCCGCCACCCGGACGATCGAGCCGCTGATCTGCTGCGGGTTGCGGATCAGGTTGAGGATCGGGCAGACCCGCTCGACCTCGGCGTGCAGCCCGGCCAGCTGCTCGTCCGAGGCGGGCGAGCCGATCTGCACCTCGTAGCGGAAGTTGTGCGGGTACACCGGGACGCCCTGGTCGCCCGGGAGCTGGGCCCTCGGGTCGTATTCGGCGCGGACGTCCACCTCCAGGGAGTCGATCGGCACCTCCAGCTCGGCCGCCTTGATCAGGAAGATGTGCGTCACGCAGCTCCCCAGGACGCCGGCCTGCAGCTCGGGCGAGCCGGGGCCGAGGTCGTAGCCGGCGAAGTCGGGGCCGCTGTCGCTGATGATCTGGAAGTCCCTGATCCTGATGCGCCGGATCCCGCTGCGGCCCTCGGCCGTGACGTGGGCGTGCAGCGGCACCGGGCCGCCCGCCGGGGCCTCCCGGCGGGCCAGCAGGGCGGCGCGCTTGTGCGACAGGTACTCGCGAAGGGTGCTCATGGGTCTTTCTCTCTCGAACGGGGTTCAGCTCAGGGTCACGTGGCCGAGCGGGGTGTCGACGACGGCCCGCAGGCCGGGCTCCGGCCCCTCGGTGACGTCGAGCGTCACGTCGAGGGCGGCCAGGTCGCGGCGGAGCGCGCCGGGGTCGGGGTGGACGGCGGCGAAGGAGACCAGGCCGAGCTGCGGCAGGTCCGTGGCGGCCGGGTGGGTGGTCGTCCCCCAGTCGATGAGGAAGGGCACCGGACGGATCGCGGCGGGGTCCTCGCGCCGGGTGAGCCGCCACTCCAGCAGCTCGCCGGACGGGGTGCGCCGGGACAGCGGCTGCACGTCGCCGGGGTCGTAACCGCGCTCGCGGGCCAGCTCCACGGTCTTGTCCAGGTCCTGCGGATGCACGGCCCAGGCGGCCAGGCGCGGCTCGGTCAGCGTCGCCAGCCCGAACGCCCGCGGCCGCACTTCCGACTTCGGATCCGGCCCGATGATCTCCAGGTACGCGGTCGGCCCGAAGCGCACCAGGTAGTTCGCGGTGCCACCGGGATGGCTGCCGCCCCGGACGGGCCGCACGCCGGTCCGCGCGGCGAAGTCCTCGACCCCCGCGAGCAGGTCGGGAACGGCATAGACGAGGTGGTCGAGGTGACGGTCGGTCATCGGTGGTCCTCCGGTTCGCCGAGTGAGAGCATGAGCCGGTTCGCCCAGTTGAAGAAGGCGGCGGCGTGGATGGTGTCGCTGATCGCCAGGTCGTCCAGCCCGGCCGCGCGCAGCGCCGCGATGTGCTCGGGCCCGAACTCCACGGGCGTGGCGGCCAGCGCGACCGAGGCGTCGACGACCGCCCGCCAGGTGCCGTCCTGCGGCGCGTCCACCCCCTCGTCGAGCAGGCGCTGCACGTCCTTCGGGCGCTTGGAGTGGTGGGCGGCGAAGCGGGCGTGCACCGACGCGCAGAACACGCAGCCGTTGCGCCGCGAGGTCGCGGTCGCGGCCAGCTCGCGCTCGGCGCGCGGCAGCCCGCCGTCGGCGTTGTAGAAGATGTCGTTGTCGGTCTTCGTGCGCGCGTGCAGGATCTCGGGGTCGCGGGCCAGCAGCAGGAAGTACGGCGACGACGCCCGCGCCCGGTCCACCAGCGCCTCGTAGTGGGTCTCGGTCAGCTCCTCCGGCGCGAGCGGCGGCAGCCAGGGCCGCCAGCCGAGCTGTTCCTGGGTGAAGCCGGTGCTCACGCCGCCACCTCCGCGTTGAGCAGCCGCAGGCCGCCGACCACCCGGACCTGGAAGGCGAGGAAGGCGACGAGCTGCGACAACGTCACCACGCCCGTCGGGCTCCAGCCGGCCGCGGCCAGCGCCTCCAGGGCCTGCTCATCAGCCTCGCGGGGCCGGAACACCAGCAGGTGCGCGTGCTCGAACGCGGCGGTGAGCCGGACGCCCAGCTCGTCCGGGTTCCGGACCCGGTAGCGCAGGCCCTCGTCGCTCTCGGCGGCCAGCGGCGCGGGGTAGACGCCGTACGGGCCGGTGGTGGCGCCCGCCTCGACCTCGGTCTCGACGGCCTTCAGCAGGCCGGGGGCCAGCTCGGCGAGCCGGTCGGCGTAGAAGCCGGCGACGACGGCGTCACGGTGCAGCCCGGCCACGAAGGCCGCGACGGCGTCGCGTTCGACGAGGGTGACCTCCCCCTCCTCGTCGGGGGTGAAGAGCGCGTCGAAGCCGCGCTGGGCGTGCTCGCGGGCGGCGGGCCGCAGGTCGCGCAGCTTGTCGAGACGGGAGCCCGGTCTTATCCCGGCCAGGTGGTCGATGACGTCGTTGATCATGTGGAGCTCATTTCGGTGGAGGGGAGCCAGCCGAGCGCGGGTGCGACCTCGGTCGCCAGCAACTCGGTCGAACGCAGGACCAGCGGGTGCGGCGGGTCCACCGAGTGCACCTGGAAGACCAGGTCGGTGACCCGTTCGAGGGTCGGATCGGCGCGCAGGCCGTCGATGACGTCCTGCGGGGTGCCCACGTGCACGTCGAAGGCGGCGATGCGGCTGTCGAGGTCGCCGCCGGGCAGCTCCCACGGCAGCCGGCCGCGCCCGAGCCCCCGCTCGGCCCAGCGCAGCGCCTCTGCCCGGCTGTCGGCCACGAACGCGGTCCGCGAGGCCACGATGCGCGGGACGACGCCCGCGGGCAGGTTCTCGTAGTAGGCGTCCACGATCGGCCGTTGCAGGTCGGCCAGCGTCGCCTGGGGATCGTCGGCCGGGCGGGGCTGCGTGCGCGAGAGCATGAGCCCGTTGCCCGCCCGGCCGGCGCGCGCTCCGCCGGAGGGCGAGAACGTCGCCTCCCAGATCGCGCCGGGCAGCCGGGGCGCGGGCGGGTAGAGCCGGTTGCCGCCGCCCAGGTCCTCCCCCGACCAGGCCCTGAGCAGGATCGAGAGGTGCTCGGCGTACAGGGCGGCGCGGTCGCCGCTGTCGTGCCCGAACGGCCCGAACGACGACGGCGTCCCGCCGCTGCCGACCCCGATCTCCAGCCGCCCGCCGGTGAGCAGGTCGAGCACGGCGGCGTCCTCGGCCACCCGCACCGGGTGCTCCAGCGGCAGCGTGATGATGCCGGTGCCGAGCCGGATGCGGCTGGTACGGGCCGCCACGTGGGCGAGGAACACCAGCGGCGCGGGCAGCCCGCCCTCCTCGCCGTCGAAGTGGTGCTGCGCCACCCAGGCGGTGTCGAACCCGAGCGACTCGGCGTGCGCGATCTGCTCGGCGGCCAGCCGGTAGCGCTCGGCCGGGGGCGCCTCGTCCAGGACGCGGGTGAAGAAGCCGAGCCTCATCGCACCGGCTCCGGGATGGCGGCGAGCAGCTCGCGGGTGTAGTCGTCGGCCGGGTCGGTGAAGACCCGCCGGGTGGATCCTGATTCCACGATGCGTCCTTTGTTCATGACGGAGACGGTGTGCGAGATCTGCCGCACCACCGCCAGGTCGTGCGAGATGAAGAGGTAGGTCAGGCCGAGGTCGCGCTGGAGCTGCCCGAGCAGGTCGAGGATCTGCGCCTGGACCGTGACGTCGAGCGCCGAGACGGCCTCGTCGAGCACCAGCACCTCCGGGCCTGCGGCCAGCGCGCGGGCGATGGCCACCCGCTGCCGCTGCCCGCCCGACAGCTCGCGCGGCCGGCGCGACGACACGTCCGCGGGCAGCGCCACCCGGTCGAGGAGCTCCGCGACGCGGGCCCGGCGGGCGGCCCGGTCGCCGAGCCGGAAGTTGCGCAACGGCTCCTCCACGATGTCGGCGACCGATTGCCGCGGGTCCAGCGACCCGTACGGGTTCTGGTGCACGAGCTGGACGTGCCGGCGGAAGCCGCGGCCGTCGGGCGCCCCGGCGACGGTGACCGTGCCCGACGTGGGCTCGGCGAAGCGCACCACCATGCGCGCGGTGGTGGTCTTGCCGGACCCCGACTCCCCGACGAGCGCGTGCGTGGTGCCGCGCGGCACCTCGAACGAGACGCCGTCCACGGCCCGGAAAGGCCGCCGCCCCGACCGGAACTCCTTGACCAGGTCGCGCACCACGATCGCGGGCTCGGCGGCCACCGGCTCGCGGAAGGGGCGGGCCGACAGCGCGGGGGCGTCGTGCAGCAGCCCGCGGGTGTAGTCCGCGCCGGGCGCCGCCAGGATCTCCCTGGTCGGGCCCTGTTCCTCGACGCGGCCGTCCTTCATGACGACCAGCCGGTCCGAGCGGCTGGCGGCCACGCCGAGGTCGTGGGTGACCAGCAGCACGGCGGTGCCGAACTCGGCGCGCAGGTCGTCGATGAGGTCCAGGATGCGCCGCTGCACGGTGACGTCCAGGGCGCTGGTGGGCTCGTCGGCGATGATCAGCCGGGGTTCGAGCGCGACGGCGATGGCGATCAGCACGCGCTGGCGCATGCCGCCGGACAGCTCGTGCGGGTACTGACGGGCCCGCGTCTCGGGGTCGGGCAGGCCGACGCGGGTGAGCAGCTCGACGACCCGGCGCCGGACGGCGGCCCGGTCGCCGCGCTTGTGGATGCGCAGCACCTCGGCGATCTGCGCCCCGACCGTCTTGACCGGGTCGAGCGAGTTGGACGGGTCCTGCGGGACCAGCCCGATCTGGGCCCCCCGGACGGACTCCATCCG
Source organism: Nonomuraea sp. NPDC049655 (assembly GCF_044465465.1). Lineage (NCBI taxonomy): Bacteria > Bacillati > Actinomycetota > Actinomycetes > Streptosporangiales > Streptosporangiaceae > Nonomuraea > Nonomuraea sp. NPDC049655. The sequence continues at coordinate 233,632 of NZ_JBITLS010000008.1, read as the reverse complement.
CCGCGGCGACCAGGTCGCCAGGTCGTTCTCCCCCAGCAGCACGCTGCCGCGGTCGAGCGAGGCGTTGCGCGGCAGCAGGCCGATGATCGAGTGCGCGGTCGTGGTCTTGCCGGACCCCGACTCGCCGACCACCGCGACCACCTCGCCCGGCTCGACGGTGAAGGAGACGCCGTGGACCGCCGGGCGGCCGTCGTAGGAGACCGCGAGGTCGCGGACGTCGAGCAGGCTCACGAGGACTCCTTGGCGATGGACCGGCTGATCCGGCCGGCGGCGAGCACGACCGCGACCACCACGGCCCCGGGCAGCGTGGTCAGCCACCAGGACGTGGCCAGGTAGTTGCGGCCCTCGGCGATGAGCAGCCCCCACTCGGGGGTCGGCGGCTCGGCGCCGTAGCCGAGGAAGCCGAGCGTCGAGATGGCCAGGATGGCCACGCCGAACTGCAGGGCGGCCAGCGCGACGACGGGACCGAGCGAGTTGGGCAGCACGTGCCGCCACAACACCGCGGTGAACCGGCCGCCGCTGCCGAACGCGGCCTCGACGTAGTCGGTGCGGCGCACCCGGACGACCTCCGACCGCGACAGCCGGGCGAACGCGGCCACCGAGCCGACGCCGACCGCGACGGCCACGTTCACCGTCCCCGGGCCGAGCAGGATGATCACGACCAGGGCCAGGAGCAGGCCGGGGACCGACAGCAGCACGTCCACGACCCGCATGACGGCGGCGTCGGGCACCCCGCCGAGCGAGCCGGCCAGCAGCCCGAGCAGCGTGCCGAGCAGCAGGCCGACCGCGACGGCGACGAACGCCCCCGACAACGAGTGCACGGCCCCGTGCACCACCCGCGCGAACACGTCCCGCCCGACGGCGTCGGTGCCGAACAGGTGCTGCCCGCTCGGCGCCTGGAGCTTCTCGACCGGCACGCCGGCGATCGGGTCGTACCCGGTGAACAGCCCCGGGACGACCGCCCACAACAGCGCCACGGCGATCACCGTCCAGGACAGGATCAGGCCCGCCCTCACGACGCCGCCTTCAGCCGCGGGTCGAGCACCGGGAACAACACGTCCACCACCAAGTTGACCAGGACGAACACCGCCGCGGCGAGCACCACCACGGCCAGCATCACCGGCGTGTCCTGGGCGGTCACGGCCTGCTCGGTGAGCCGCCCGATGCCGTTGCGGCCGAAGACGGTCTCCGTCACGACCGAGCCCGCGATCAGCTCGCCGAACGTCAGGCCCGCCACGGTCAGCGTCGGCAGGACGGCGTTGCGCGCCACGTGCCGCCACAGGATCCACCAGCGGGTGGCGCCCTTGGCCGCGATCACCGGCACGAACGGCTGCGCGTACACCTGGTCGATGCCGCGCGCCAGCACCTGCGCGATGGGCGCCGAGATCGGCACGGCCAGCGTCAGCACCGGCAGGACGAGCTGCTGCAGCTCGCCGCCCCCGATGACCGGCACCAGCCGCAGCCGGAAGGAGAAGACCTGGATCAGCAGGATCCCCAGCCAGAACGCCGGGACCGAGATGAACAGCGACGGCACCGACAGCAGCGCCCCGCGCAGCCACGACGTCCTGCTGTAGCTCGCCACGAACGCGATCACCACGGCGAGCAGCACCGCCAGGACGAACGCCGCCGAGGCCAGCCGGGCCGTCTCGGGCAACGCCTCGCCCAGGCGCTCGACCACCGGGGTGCCGGTGTCGATCGAGTAGCCGAAGCCGCCGGTCAGGAAGCCGGTCAGGGTGCGCAGGTACTCGCCGACCGGCGAGCCGCCGCTGTAGTAGGCCCGGATGTCGGCGATCTGCTGCGGCGACAGGCCGAGCTCGGGGTTCTGGAACTTGATCAGGATCGAGTCGCCGGGCAGCAGTTGCAGCAGCACGTAGCTCGCGGTGAAGGCGGCCCACAACACGAGCACCGCCTGCCCGGCCCGCGTCAGGAGATACCTGGTCATTGCTGGGCCTTCCACGCCGAGTAGAACCACGGCCGGGCGACCGCCTCGAAGGCCACGCCCTTGACGTACGGCGCGCCGCCGTACACCTGGGGCTCCTCGAACAGGGGGATGGCGTAGCCCTGGTCGATCACGTACCGCTGGATCTCGCCGACCTTGGCGTTGCGCTTGGCGTTGTCGGGCTCGGCGGACTCCTCCTCCAGCAGGGTGTCGAGCTTCTTGTCCTTGGACAGGATGACGTCGCGGTTCTGGCTGTGGAAGTGGCTCTTGATGACGTCCTGGTCGGCGCGGCCGACCATGCTGTGCGCGACGGCGGTCTTCTCGGCGTCCTTGATGTCCACGGCCTGGGTGCCGGCGTCGGCGGGGCGGATCTCCAGCTGCACGCCGAGCTTGGCCCACTGCTGGCCGACGAGTTCGAGCGTCTGCTTGGACAGCGGCTGCGGGCCGGCGACGAAGACGCCCAGCCGCAGCTTGACGCCGTCCTTCTCGCGCACGCCGTCGGCGCCCCTGGTCCAGCCGGCCTTGTCGAGCAGCGCGTTGGCCTTGGCCGGGTCGTAGGCCAGGTCCTTGGACAGGTCGAGGTAGCCCTGGGCGAGATGGCTGAGCACGGAGGTGGCCCGCGGGTAGCTCGCGGTGAACAGGGTGTCCACGACCTCCTTGACGTCAGTGCCCGCCTGCAGCGCCTTGCGCACGTCGAGGTCCTTCAGGATGCTGTTGGACGGCCGCAGGTACAGGCCGTTGTTCACGCCCCTGGTCGGCTCGGCGTAGATCTGGAAGCCGGCGTCCTTGACGGTCTTCTCGTCGTACGCCTGGACGTAGCGCACGAAGTCAGCCTGGCCGGAGGTCAGCGCGCCGACCCGGACGTTGTCCTCGGGCGTCACGATGATCTTGATCTCGTCCAGGTACGCCCGCCCCTGGTGCTTCGACGACGGCGGCGCCCAGTCGTAGTCCTTGCGGGCGGCCAGGTCCACCTCCTTGTCGACGATCTGCTTCTTCAGCGTGAAGGGGCCCGAGCCGACGATGTTCTTCAGCTGGCACTGCTGCTCGTACGGCAGCGAGATCGTCTTCTTCGACACCAGCCCGGCCCCGATGACCGAGGTGCCCTGGAGGAAGCCGGGAGAGGGCTTCTTGAAGTGGAACTTCACGGTCAGCGGGTCGACGACCTCGCTGCGCTCGTAGTTGTTGACGAACTCGGCGACCGGCAGCTTGAGCTCGGTGTTCCCGAGGCCGTACACGTCGAAGTTCGCGGCGACGGCGGCGGCGTCGAGCGGGCTGCCGTCGCTGAAGGTCACGCCCTGGCGCAGGTGGAAGGTGTACTCGGTGGCGTCCTCGTTCACCTCCCACTTGGTGGCGATCCAGGGCTCGATCTCCAGGGTCTGCGGGTTCTGCCAGGTCAGCTTGTCGGTGATCTGGTTGAGGATGCCGCCGTTGGGATAGAAGCCGGCGGCCGGCAGGTAGAGGCAGGTGGGCGGCTGGTGCTCCAGGTAGGTCAGCGTGCCGCCGTAGACCGGCTGACCGCTGGACGGCGCCGCGCCGGCAGCACCCCCTTGGCCGCCACAGGCGCCGAGGAGCCCAACGACGGCGAGCATGACGGCTGCGGTGCGCAGGCTGGATGAGGACATGGGGGTACTGCCTTTCAGACAAAACATACCTAAAAAGTAGGAAAAGGCTACAGCAAACGCGCGACCGAAGCCACCAGGGGCTTCGGTCGCAGCGTCACAGGCGTCTCCGGGTCACGGACGCGCCCAGGCCTCGGCGAGCAGTTCGTAGGAGCGCACGCGGTCGGCGGGGTCGTGGGTGATGGTGGTGACCAGCAACTCGTCGGCCCCGGTGACCCGGCGCAGCACGCGCAGCCCCTCGGCCACGGCCCGCGGCGTGCCGACGAATTGGGTGTCGATCCGGTCCTTGACCAGCGCGCGGTCGGCCTCGGTCCAGACGTGCCGGGCCGCCTCCGACGGCGTCGGGTACGGCATCGCGCCCGCCCCCGTCCTGATGCTGCGCACCCACAACCCGTACGGCGAGGCCAGCTCACGCGCCCTGGCCTCGTCCTCGGCCACCACCGCGTCGGCCGACACGATCACGTACGGCTCGGCCAGCTCGTCCGACGGCTTGAACGCCTCGCGGTACGCCTCCACGGCCTCCAGCACGCTCGACGGGCTGACGTGGTAGTTGGCCGCGAACGGCAACCCGCGCTCCCCCGCGACCCGGGCGCTCTGCCCGCCGCTGCTGCCCAGGATCCACACCTGGACGTCGGCCCCCTCGCCGGGCGTCACGTGGGCCTCGTGGGTCCCGCCGAGCAGCGCCAGCACCTCGTCGACCTGGTCGGCGAAGTCGGGCGTCACCGCTCCGGGCTGCTGGAGCAGGCTCGCCTGGAAGGCCAGGCGGGGGATCTTCGCCAGCCGCGACCAGTCGAAGGGCGGCGGGACGAGCAGCCCGTCCACCACCCTGGCCTCCGTGCTCGCCGGACGTGCGGGAGCCGGCTCGGCCCCGCGCCGCCCCGAGCGCCCGATGCCCAGATCGAGCCGGCCCGGATGCAGCGCGTCGATGATCCCGAACTCCTCCACCACGGACACCGGCGTCCGGTGGCCGAGCTGCACGGCTCCCGAGCCGACCCTGATCGTCGAGGTGGCCGCCGCCACCAGGCCGATCAGCACGGCGGGGGCCGAGCCGGCCACGCCCGGGGCGAAGTGGTGCTCGGCCAGCCAGTAACGGGCGTAGCCGAACTCCTCCGCGCGCCGGGCGAGCTCGATCGTGTCGCGTAACGCCTGGCCCGCGGTGCCGCCCGAGCTGATGGGGGCCAGGTCGAGGACGGACAGGCTCATGACGCGCTCCCCGGGAACGGGCGGCTGGGGATCTCCGCGCGCAGCGCCGGCGCGATCTCGGTCTGGAACAGCTCCAGCGTCTCCCGGTGCTGCCCCGGCGTCAGGCCGTCGGCGTCGGCGGGCAGGTGCATGACCTCGTGCCCGAACCGCTTGTGGTAGCGCAGCACCTTGTCGATGATCTGCTGCGGGCTGCCAACCAGGATCGAGCCGCGTTCGACGGCGTCCTCCAGGGTGGGGAAGACCGGCCGCACGCCGGCCCGCCGGAACGTCTCCAGGCGGGCCTGGTAGATCGGCCGGTACTCGGCCAGGGCCCGTTGCGAGGTGCGGGCCGCGTAGTAGCCCGCGCTGCCCGCCCCCACCAGGGCGTCGGCGGGGTCGTGGCCGTGATGGGCCCAGCGTTCGCGGTAGTGGTCGATCAGCTCGGCGTAGGGCTCGATGGGGTTGGTGACGTTGGCCGAGAACAGCGGGTCGCCGTGGCGGGCGGCCAGCTCGACCGACTCCTTGCTGGTCGCGCTGCCGTGCCAGACCCTGATCGGCCGTTGCAGCGGGCGCGGCCAGGTCTCGGCGTCGGTCAGCGCGGGCCGGAAGCGGCCCTGCCAGGTGACCCGGTCCTCCCGCCACAGGCGGCGGAACAGCTCGTACGACTCGCGGTTGCGCTCCCACTGGTCCGCGGCGGTGACGTGGAAGAGCCTGGCCTGCGCCGCGCCGTTGCCCTTGCCGACGATCAGTTCGAGCCGGCCGCCGGACAGGTGGTCGAGCGTGGCGTAGTCCTCGTAGGCGCGGACCGGGTCGAGCAGGCTCAGCGTGGTGACCGCGGTGAACAGCCTGATCCTGGACGTCCTGGCGGCGATGTGGCTGAGCACGACCGGGGGCGAGGAGGAGATGAAGGGCCGCTCGTGCCGCTCGCCCACGCCGTAGCCGTCGAAGCCCAGTTCCTCGAAGAGCACGGCGGTCTCGACGACCTCGCGGAATCGTTCCGTGGGTGACCGGCCGTCGCTGTGGACGATCAATGTGATGCCCAGAAATTTCATGACACCTCCGCGTACCTGCTCGCCGGGCGCGGCAGGCCGAGCAGCCCGCGTAACGTCCGGGCTTCGTACCCGCTCCTGAAGGCCCCGCGCCCGCGCAGCTCGGCCGTCAGCTCCCGGCTGATCCGCTCCAGGTCGTACGGCACCGCCCCCGGCCGCAGCCGGAAGCCCTCGATCCCGGCCCGCCGCCACTCCAGCAGCAGGCCGGCCAGCTCCCCCGCGTCGCCGGTGAAGATCGCCGCGTCGGAGGTCAGTTCGGCCCCGTCCAGCTCGTCGAGCCGCGCCTTGCGCCGGGCCGCGTCCGGGCCCAGGAAGACGAGCAGGTCGGCGAAGATCCGCAGGTCGCCGGAGAGCCCCCGGACCTCCTGGACGATCTCCCGCGCGTGCTCGGCCGAGCGCGGCGTGACGAAGACGACGTCCGCGCCGCCCGCCGCGAACTCGTACGGCAGCCGCGCGTGGGCCAGCGCGGCCACCACCGGCTGCCCCTGCGGTGACCTGGGCGTGATGGACGGCCCCCGCACCGAGAAGAACCCACCCTCGAAGTCGATGTGGTGGAGTTTGCCGCGGTCGACGAACCGGCCGGTGGCCACGTCCCTGATCTCGGCGTCGTCCTCCCAGCTGTCCCAGAGCCGGCGGGCCACCTCCACGGCGTCGGCGGCCTCGGCGAACAGGGCGCGCACGTGCGGGTCGGCCGACAGGTCCACCCCGCCGGGCCGGTTCAGCACCTGGTCGAGCGGGGCGAACCGGCGGCGGCCGAAGTGGGCCGCCTCGCTCGCCCGCGCCGAGACCTGCGGCCGCCAGCCCGCCCGGCCGCCGCTGACGTGGTCGAGGGTGGCGATGCCGATGGCCACGTGGAACGGCTCGGTGTGCGTGGTGGTGGCCGTCGGCACCAGGCCGATCCGGGTGGTCAGCGGCGCCAGCCGGGCCGCGAGCAGCACCGCGTCGAACCGGCCGCGTACCTGGTCGGTGCGGTCGTCGGGGCCGTCGGGCCGGGTGGACTGCAGGCCCAGGGCGTCCTCGATGGTGACGAAGTCGAGCAGCCCGCGCTCGGCCTCGGCGACCAGCCCCGCCCAGTGACCGGCCGAGAAGAGCCGCGTGCCGGGGGCCGCACGCCAGGCGGCGGGGTGCCAGCCCGCGCCGTCCAGGGCCACGGCCAGGTGCAGCGTCATGACAGCTCCAGGTGCTCGCGCAGGGTGGTCCCGGTGTACTCCGTGCGGAAGACGCCGCGTTCGCGCAGCGCCGGCACCACCCGGTCGACGAACTCGTCCAGCCCGCCGGGGGTCAGGTGCGGGACGAGGATGAAGCCGTCGGCCGCGCCGGCCTGCACGTGCTCGTCCATCTGCCGGGCCACGCCCTCGGGGGTGCCGACGAACGTCTGCCGTCCGGTGACCTCGATCACCAGCTCGCGGATGCTCAGCCCCTTCTCCGCGGCCAGGGCCCGCCATTTGGCCGCCACCTCGGCACGGTCCTTGATCGGCACCCGTCCCTGGGAGACGCCTTGGGACAGGTCCGGCTCGACGTCGGGGAACGGTCCATCGGGGTCGAAGGCCGACATGTCCCGCCCCCACACCTGCTCCAGGAACGCGATCGCGGTCTGCGGCCCGACCTGCTGCCGCCGGATCCTGGCCGCGTTCTCGGCGGCCTCCTCGTCGGTGTCGCCCAGCGCGAACGTCACACCGGGCATGATCTTGAGCTGGTGGGGCTCCCGGCCGTACCGGGCCAGGCGGCCCTTGACGTCGGCGGAGAAGCGCCTGCCGTCCTCCAGCCTGCCGTGCGGGGTGAAGACCACGTCGGCGTGGGCGGCGGCGAACTCGCGGCCGTCGTCCGAGTCGCCGGCCTGGATGATCACCGGGTGTCCCTGCGGGGAGCGCGGCAGCGTGAACCGGCCCTCGACGGTGAAGTGCCTGCCCCGGTGGCTGACCGTGCCGATCGCGCCCTCCCGCAGGAAACGGCCCGCGCCCTGGTCGGCGAGCACGGCGTCCGGCTGCCAGGAGTCCCACAACTCGCGCGACAGCCGGACGAACTCCTCGGCCCGCCGGTACCGGTCGGCGGGGTCGAGGAAGCCGCCGCGGCGGAAGTTCTCGCCGGTGAAGGCGTCGGAGGTGGTCACCACGTTCCAGGCGGCCCGGCCCTCGCTCAGGTGGTCGAGCGTGGACAGCCGCCTGGCCAGCTCGTACGGCTCGTTGAAGGTGGCGTTGACCGTGCCCGCGAGCCCGAGCCGCGAGGTCACCGCGGCCAGGGCGCTGAGCACGGTCAGCGCCTCGGGCCTGCCGACCACGTCCAGGTCGTGGATGCGGCCCTTGAGCTCGCGCAGCCGCAGCCCCTCGGCCAGGAAGAAGAAGTCGAACGTGCCGCGCTCGGCCGTCCTGGCGAGGTGGACGAACGAGGCGAAGTCGATCTGGCTCCCCGACCGGGGGTCGGCCCACACGGTGGTGTTGTTCACGCCGGGGAAGTGCGCGGCGAGGTGCACCTGCCTCTTGCGCGTCACCGGCCCCGCCCGTGCGGCGTGTCCCAGGCGGCGGGCAGGCCCTCGACGGTCTCGCCGAACGCCGGGCGCTGGTAGAGGTCGCGGGCGTAGCCCCAGAGGTGCTCGAAGTCGGGCAGCTCGCGCTCGCTGATGAGGTGCTCGCGGTTGTGCAATGCGTCGAACCTGGCCAGCGTCACCCACAGCCGCACGTCCGCCTCGGTGATCGTGTCGCCGGTCAGGAAACGCTGCTCGGCCAGGCGTTCGTCCAGGCGTTCCAGGGCCGCGACGACGCGGTGGCGCTCGTCCTCGCGGGCGGCCTCGGTGCCGGCGGGGGCCACCCGGGTGACGCCGGTGTTGACGTCGTGGTAGATCCACGCGTTCAGCTTGTCGATCTCGGCGCGCAGGTGCTCGGGGTAGAGGTCGACCGAGGTGTCGGCCCACTTCTCGAACTGGGTGGCCAGGTCGATCGTGATGTCGGGGAAGTTGTTGCTGACGATCCTGCGCCGTGCCCTGTCCCAGAGCACGGGCACCGAGATGTGGCCCGGGTAGCCCTTCTCGGTGGCGTCGTAGGCCTGCTCCAGGAAGGCGAACCCGTTGACCGGGTCCGGGCCCCTGCGCTCCCTGAAGGCCCAGCCCCGGCCGTCTCGCTCGTCGTCCACGTACGACAACGAGACGACGTCCTCCAGGCGCTTGAGCTTGCGGACGATCGCGACGCGCTGGGCGTAGGGGCAGGTCCAGGCGGCATAGACGTGGTAGCGGCCGGGCTCGGCGCGGTAGCCGCTGGTGCCGTCGGCGGTGACGCGGTCCTGGAAGGGGTAGACCGGGCGGTCCCAGCCGGCCGACAGGTGCAGGCGGCCGGGGCCGTAGCGGCCGTAGGCGATCCGGTCGAGCGGGCCGGCGTAGACCGGCGTGCCGGTGGTGGCGGTCACAGGTTCTCCTGGTGGGGTAGGAAGCGGCCGAACCGGCCCTGGTGGTAGAGCAGCGGGCGGCCGGCGTTGTGCGTGGCCGCCTCGGCCACCAGGCCGACGACCAGCACGTGGTCGCCGACCTCGACGGTCTCGTACGGCAGGCAGATCAGGTGGGCGGAGACGTCCTGGAGCAGCGGCGCGCCGAGCGGCCCCGCCCGCCACCGCGTGGGCGCGGCGAACCTGTCCACCCCCTTGCGCGCGAACCGCGCCGCCAGCTCGGCCTGGTCGCTGGCCAGGATGTTGACCGCGAAGTGGTCGGCCCCGCGCAACCACGGCCAGGTGGTGGAGGACTGGTCCACGTAGAAGGAGACGAGCGGCGGGTCGAGGCTGACCGAGGAGAACGAGGTGGCGGTGAGCCCCACGGGGATGCCCTCGCTCTGCGCGGTGATCACCACCACTCCGCTGGCGTGCACGGCGAGCGCCTGGCGGAACACGTCGGCGCCGACGGCCTGCTGGTCGGGCAGGGTGTCGGTCATGCGCCGGCCTCCGCTCGGTACGGGCGGACGGGTCTGATTGCGATCACGGAAAGGCTCCTCACGGGAGAGAGGGCGTGCTCACGCCGCTCCCGGCGGCCGGGCCGGGAGCGCCGGGAAGGGGGCACGCGAGGGTTCGTCAGCGGAGGCGTGGACGGCGTCGGCCACGCTGGAGCGCTCAGGGGAAGGCGGGCGGCTGCTGGTCCGTGATCAACGACACTGGGCGCTGGCGACGTGGCCGAAGTCCACGTGCGGGCGCCTGGTCAGGAGAGTGCCCTGGCTCATGCCAACGACGCTAGGCCGCCGCGAGCCTCAAGTCAATATTCCCTACTGGTTTTAAAGGGAATACCTTATTGGGATGAATCGCGAAGTTTGGCGGGTGGCACCGGGATCGCCGGGAAGGGGTTGTCCGGCAGCAGGATGACCCGGCGCGCCTGCCGGGGCTGCATGGCGGCGTCGAGGTGGAGCAGGGCGGCCCCGATGCCGGCCGCGCCGACCATGTACCCGGTGTCCGCGCTCACCTCGCCCGGCCGCAGCCGCCGGTACGCCTGGTACCAGCGGAACCCCTGCCCGTCGTGGTTGTCGCCGCGCCCGATGAGGTGCCCGGCGAGCACCTGGGCCTGCGCGAGGCGGGCTTCGTCGCCGGTCGCCGCCCACAGGCCGACGAACAGTTCGAGCAGCCCGGCCGCGCCGCAACACTGGCAGGCCACGTTCCAGAAGCCGTCGGTCTGCCGGAGGGGGGCGCCGCTCTCGACGACGCCGTGCGCGAGCCGTTCGACCCAGTCGAGGTGGCCGGGGTCGCCGGTGACCCGGTACAGCTCGTAGAACATCCGGGCCACGCCCGCCGAGCCCGAACAGAAGCCCAGGTAGTACAGCTCGCGCCCCTGCGGCACATGGTGCGGGACGACGGCGCACCTGCCCGCCACCGCGCTCACCTCGCGCACGAAGCCCGCGCCACGGGCGGCCGCCTCCAGGAAACGCCGCTCGCCCGTGACGCCGTGGAGCCTGGCCAGCAGGAAGGCGGTGCCCGCCGTGCCGGACAGGAAGCCCGGGGTGACGGCGTCGAGCGGCAGGTCGGCACAGTCGCCGAAACGATGGCCGGGCACGGCGAGCCCGGCGATGCGCTCGCCCGCCGCCACCGCCGTCTCCTCGTAGCCGCGCACGCCGAGCGCGGCGGCGGCCTGGAGCAGCCCGAGCACGATCCCGCCGTCGCCGCGCTGGGCGGGCTCGCGGGTCCAGCCGAGGCCGCCGTCCAGCGGGCGGGCGGCGCGGACGATCGTGTCGGCCACCGCGACGGCCTCCTCCTCGAAGACGCCGTCGCCGAAGGCCCAGCCGGCCTCGATCAGCGCGACGAGCGTGCCGGTCAGGCCGTGGTAGAGGGTCAGGTCGGCGCGTTCGCGCCAGGTGGCGGCCAGGTAGCGGGCGCCTCTGCGGGCGTCGTCCAGGTACGCCTCGTGGCCGGTGGCGGCGGCCAGTTCCAGGAAGAACAGCACGATGCCGGCCGCGCCCGCGTACAGGGAGGCGGAGTCGCCGGCGGCGGCCGACCTGCCACGGGGGTCGGGGTTGGCGCGCCAGTGGCGGCCTCTGCCGTCGTCGACGGCGGCGGTGCGGATCCAGCGGCCCGCCATGATCGCGGCGGTCAGCGGAGTCTCGGCGCGCTCACTCGGCGAGCGGGTCCGGTCCAAGCCCATACTCCATTCTCCCACACTTCCGGTAGGAAAATTGGCCTTTTCTCAAGGGTTCGCCTCCATCATCGCGGGTAACGGAACGGTGACGTCGAGTATCGAACGGGGAGGGCGTCGTGAAGCGTCCCATCATCTGTGCCGCGATCCTGGCCCTGGGCGTCACGGGCTGCACGAACACCGGATACGACACAGGGCAGCACCTGCCGCAGAACGAGGGCGCGAACGCCGACGCCAAGGGCGTCATACACGTGCGCAACGCCCACCTGCGAGCCGCCGCCGGCCAGGCGGCCACCCCGTCCTCGCCCGCCTCCGAGCAGACCCTCTACGCCGTGCTGATCAACGACGGCCACAAGCCCGACCAGCTCCAGCGGATCACCGTCGACGGCGGCGGCTCGGTGCAGCTCTCCGGCGCCGCCGCCGACATCCGGCCCGGCCAGCCCGTGGGCGCGGGCGACCAGCCGCTCGGCACGGTCACCGGCGTACGCGGCGCCACCGTGCCCATGACCTTCACCTTCCGCGACGCCGGGGCCGTGCGCGTGTACGTGCCCGTGAAGCAGAACGCGAGCCAGTCCCCCGCCGGCTCGCCCGGCCCCGCGACCACTCCGGCGGCGCCGGGCCACGCGCCGCCCCACGCGCCCCGTCACCGGACCGGCCACTCAACCGGCCACTCAACCGGCCACTGACGGCCGCAGCGCCGACAGCAGCCGGTCCAGCTCGGCGGCGATCAGCGGCAGGTCGGCGTCCGGGTCGGCGGAGCGGGCCAGCAGCATGCCGCCCTCGCAGACCGCGCCGAACACGAGCTGCGCGCGGGCGGGCGCGTTCCCGCCCGCGATCCGGCCGCCCTCGGCGGCCCGGCGCAGGCCGCCGGCCAGGACGCGGAGCAGGTGGTCGTACTCGATCTCGCGGGCGGTCTCCCAGCCCAGCACCGAGGGCGCGTCGAGCAGCACGATCTGCCGGAAGCCCGGGTCGAGGCAGTGCTCCAGGAAGGTGCGCAGGCCCCGGCGCAGCGCCGCCAGCGGGTCGTCCTCCTGGGCCCCGGCGTGTTCCAGGGCCGCCGCGACCTCGGCCAGCTCGCCGGTGAACGCCGCCCGGAAGAGCGCCGGCTTGCCGCCGAAGTGGTGGTAGGCGGCCCCCTTGGTCACCCCCGCGCGGGCGGCGACGGCGTCGATCGAGGTGTCGGCGTAGCCGTTCTCGCCGAACAGCCGGCGCGCGGCGCCCACCAGCCGCGCCGTCGTCTCGTCCGTGCGTTCTGCCTGGGTACGGCGGCTCATTGACTTCCATACTCCTGGTACGTATGTTCGAATCACGTACCAGAAGTATGGAACATGGAGGCCGATCGTGTCCGCAGAACCCATCGCCGTCTACGGAGCAAGTGGTCATACCGGACGCCTGGTGGCGGCGGAATTACGCGCCCGCGGCCTGGAGGTGATCCTGGCCGGCCGCGACGCCGCCCGGCTCAAGGCCGTCTCCGACGAGCTCGGCGGAGCCCGCGTGCACGAGGCCCCGCTCGACGACGCCGACGCCCTGCGGGCCCTCACCGCCGAGGCCGGCGTGCTGGTCCACTGCGCCGGGCCCTTCACCGACACCGGCCGCCCCGTGGCCCGCGCCGCGGCGGCGTCCGGCTGCCACTACGTCGACCACGCCCTGGAGCAGCACCACACCAAGTGGATGTTCGACACCATGTCCGAGCCCGCCGCGGCCGCGGGCATCACGATGATCACGGCCATGAGCTTCTACGGCGGCATGGGCGACCTGCTGGCCGCGGCCGTGTCCGCCGGGCTGACCGGCATCGACCGGGTGACCAGCGCGTACGCCGTGTCCGGCTGGCGGCTGACCACCGGCGCGCGCAAGACCGCCGAGCTGCTGTTCGCCGACACCCGCCGCATCACCTTCAGCGACGGCGCCGAGCACGTCGGGTACGTCGAGCCGCGCAACGCCGTCTTCCCCTTCCCGCCGCCGCTCGGACCGCGGACGATGATCGCGCCGATCCCGTCGTCGGAGGTCGTCACCGTGCCCAGGCACGTGCCGGCCCGCCGGGTCGAGGCGCAGCTCACCGCGCACACCTTCGAGGAGGAGGGCGCGTTCACCGGCGAGGCCGTCGACCCGGAGACCAGGGCGAGCTCGGAGTTCACCGTGGCCGTCCAGGTCGTCACCGAGGACGGCGGCGCGGCCGGCCGGATCACCGGCCGCGACCTGTGGCGGCTCAGCGCGCTGGCCTCGGTCGAGGCCGCCGTGCGGCTGGCCGGCGGGCACGGGCCGGGGCCCGGCGTCTTCGCCCCGGCCGAGGCGTTCCCCGCCGAGCCGTTCCTGCGCGACCTCGAAGCGCTCGGGCTGCTCAGGCTCACCCTGCCGGGAAGGAGCGGACGATGATCCTGGTCACGGGCGCGGCCGGCGGCCCCCAGGGCGGCACCGGCAGGCAGGTCGCCGAACAGCTGCTCCAGCGCGACCAGGCCGTGCGCGCCTTCGTGCACTCCGACGACGAGCGCGCCGGCGAGCTGCGCAAGCTCGGCGCGGACGTCGTCGTCGGCGACCTGCGCGAGATCAGGGACGTGCGGCCCGCGATGCGCGGGGTGCGGCGGGCGTACTTCACCTATCCGGTGACGGCCGGGCTGCTCGACGCGACCGGCGCGTTCGCGGCGGCGGCCAGGGAGGAGGGGGTCGAGCGGGTGGTCGAGGTCTCCCAGCTCGACGCCCAGCCCGAGGCCGGGACGCCGCGCATGCGCCGCCACTGGCTGTCGGAGCAGGTCTTCGACTGGGCGGGGGTGGGCGCGGTGCACCTGCGCGCGGCGGTCTTCTTCGAGAACCTGGCCGTCGTGGCGGACGCGTACGGCGAGCTGGCCCTCCCGCTGGGCCCGCCGGACACGCTGATCCCGCTCGTCGCCGCCGCCGACGTGGCGCGGGTGGGCGCGGGCCTGCTGCTGGACCCGGCGCCGGCCGACCCGGTGTGCCTGGTGACGGGCCAGATGGCGACGGCCGCCGAGGCCGCCGACGCCCTCGGCGTGCGCTACGCGGACCTGCCGCCCGAGGAGTGGGAGCGGCGGGCGCACGACGTGTACCGCGACCCGTACGCCGTCGAGCACCTGAGCCACCTGTGGGCGATCTTCCGCTTCATCGGCTCCGGCGACCACCCGCTCTACCGGGTCACCGAGAGCATCGAGCGCGTCGGCGGGCGTCGTCCGGTGACGATCGGGGAGTTCGCCGCCGCCCGGCGCTGACCCCGTCCTGGCCGGCCCGCCTCCACCAGGCCGGTCAGCGCAGGCCCGCGAGCACGCCGCGCGCGACGGCCTCCCGCCCGGCCTCCTCCTCGGCCGCCGCCGCCTGCTCGGCCGCCATGCGCACGTCGTAGGCGGCGCGGGCCGTGGCGATCTCGCCCTGGTGCTCCTCGGTCCAGGTAACCAGGGCGCGGATGGTGGCGTGCAACGTGCCGCCGAGGGGCGTCAGCGCGTAGTCCACGCGGGGCGGCACGGTCGGGTGGACGGTACGGCTCACCAGGCCGTCGCGCTCCAGGTGACGCAGGGTCCTGGTCAGCATGCGCTGGCTCACGCCGTCGATCATGCGGCGCAGCTCGGTGAAGCGCAGGCTGCGCCGGTCGAGCAGCGCGATCACCTGGAGCGACCACTTGTCGGCGATCCGGTCGAGGATCTGCCGGACCTCGCAGTCCTCCCGCTGGTCCCATTGCAGCACGTCGTAGTCGGTATCCCCGCAGTGACCGAGGGACATCGAGGTTCCGTCTTCCATGGCTCCTTATGGTGACCAAAAATGCTGCTGGTTACAAGAAGGAACCGACCATTGTGGAAGGAATTCACCATGTCTCCCTCGAACCACCCCCGCATGGGGGCGCGCGCGTGGAGCGCGCTGTTCGTCCTGGCGGGGGCCGTCTTCCTGGAAGGCATTGACGTGGCCATGCTCAACGTGGCGCTGCCGTCGATCCGCGCCGACCTCGGCCTGTCCACCGGCACGCTCAGCGGCGTGGTCAGCGCGTACGTGCTGGGTTACGGCGGCTTCATGCTGCTGGGCGGCCGGGCCGCCGACCTGCTCGGCCACCGCCGCATGTTCCTGACCTGGCTGACGGTGTTCCTGCTCTTCTCCGGGCTGGGCGGCCTGGCGACCGAAGGATGGATGTTGCTGGTCGCCCGGTTCGTCACGGGGGTCGCCGCCGCGTTCATGGCGCCCGCCGGGCTGGCGCTGGTCACCGGCAACTTCCCCGAGGGCCCGCAGCGCACCAAGGCGCTCGGCGTGTACGCCGGAACCGCGGCGGGCGGCTTCTCGCTCGGCCTGGTCGCCGGCGGCCTGCTGGCCTCGATCGGCTGGCGCTGGGTGTTCTTCGCCCCCGTGGTGCTGTCGGCGGTGATCCTGCTGGCCGCCGTCCCGCTGGTCAAGGACTCCGGCGAACGGGTGCGGGGCTCGTTCGACCTGGCCGGGGCGCTGACCATCACCGGCTCGATGTTGCTGCTCGTGTACGGCGTGGTCCGCCTGGAGGCGCCCGCGGACGGCTCCGGCGCCACCGTCGCGACGTTCGCCGCCGGGCTGCTGCTGCTCGCCCTGTTCGTGCTGATCGAACGCCGCTCGTCCAACCCGCTGGTCCGGCTGGACATCCTGCGCTCGGGGCCGCTCGTCCGGGCCAACCTCGGCGCGCTGCTCTTCCTGGCCTCGTTCGCCGGGTTCCAGTTCCTGGCCACGCTCTACCTGCAGGAGGTGCGCGGCTGGAGCACCCTGCAGACCGGCCTGGCCATGCTGGTGATCGGCATCGACACGGTGCTGGCCCCCACGCTCACGCCGCGCCTGGTGAACAGGTTCGGCAACGCCCGCGTGCTGTTCGCCGGGATCGTGCTGTCGGCGCTGGCGTACGCGCTGTTCCTGCCGGTCGGCCCGGACTGGACGTACGCCGCCATGCTGCCCACCATGCTCCTGCTCGGCCTGGCCTTCTCGCTGACCTACGGCCCGCTGACCATGGCCGCGACCGAGGGCGTGGCGGAGGACCGGCAGGGCCTGGCCGGCGGCCTGCTCTACACGGCGATGCAGTTCGGCACCGCGCTCGGCCTGTCGGCGGTCACCGCCGTGAACGTGGCCGCGCTCGGCGGCGGCGCCGCGCCGACCCTGGACTCGCTCCGGATCGCCCTGGCCGTCCCGGTGGCCGTCGCGGTGGCGGCCGTGCTGGTGACCGCGTTCGGCCTGCGTGCCCGCGCCGCCGCCGCGCCCGTCGAGAGCCCGGTGCCCGAGACCGTCGGCTAGGACGGGTCCGCCCCCCGGCGCACGCACCCGGGAGAGCTTGTCGGGGTTCGCGACCGTGTAGATGTCGCGCACCTGCGACCCGTCGGAGGTCAGATCGACGACCATGACGGCGAACGGCGCGTTCTCCACGAACACCACCGCCGACGGGTCCCCGTTGGTCTCCCGGTACTGGATGTCCAGCCCCTCCATCGGCTGGGCGGTGCGCGCGACGAGCAGCCGGGCCACCTTGTCGCGGCCCCGGACCGGACGCGGCCCGCCCACCACGGACTTGCCGCCGCCGTCGGCCCACAGGGTCACCTCCGGCGCCAGCAGCTCCATCAGCGCGTCGAGGTCGCCGCCGAACGCCGCCGCCACGAACCGCTCGGTCACCTCCTGCTGGACGTGCGCGTCCACCCGGTAGCGCGGACGCCGGGCCTGCACGTGCTCGCGGGCCCGGTGCGCGAGCTGGCGTACGGCGGCGGGGCTGCGGCCGAGCATGCCGGCGATCTCGGTGTGCTGGAAGGCGAACACCTCGTGCAGGACGAACACGGCCCGCTCCAGCGGGTCCGGGTCCCGCGACGACCAGGCCAGCCAGGTGTCCTGGAGCACGTCCTCGGTGTCGGAGACGCTGCCGAGCATGTTGTAGACGATGGAGAACAGCAGCTCCCTGTGGCCGCCGAAAACGTCCGTCATTCCAGGCATCATGTCCTTTGAGAGCCTTTGTGGCCCCCGGGTGTGACATGAACTGCGTCACACCAGGTAGCGCAGCCACAGGTACGGCGTCGCCAGCGCGACCGTCGTCGCGGTGACGATCAGACCGTACTTCGTGAACTGCCAGAAGCTGATCGGGGTGCCGTTGCGGGCGGCGATGCCGAGGATGACCACGTTCGCCGCCGCGCCCACGGCGGTGGCGTTGCCGCCCAGGTCGGCGCCGAGCGCCAGGGCCCACCACAACACCTGCGCCGGCCCCTCCCCGCCGTTGGCCTGGACGAGGTCGGCGACGATCGGGCTCATGGTGGCCACGTACGGGATGTTGTCGACGATGGCGGAGAGGCCCGCCGAGGCCCACAGCAGGACCATCGTGGTCAGCCCGAGCCGGCCGTGCGTGGCCTCCGCGGCGGCCTGGGAGACCTGGGCGATGACCCCCGTCTCCACCAGCGCGCCGACCATGACGAACAGCCCCGCGAAGAACACCAGCGTGGGCCACTCGACCTCGGCGATCGCCTCCTCGGTGGTCACCTTGGTGAGCGCCACCAGCACGCCCGCGCCGAGCAGCGCCACCACCGACGGCTCGTAGTGCAGCACGGGATGCAGCACGAACGCCGCCATCACCACCGCGAGCACGGTCAGCGACTGCCACAGCAGCCTGCGGTCGGCGATGGCCTCGCGCTCGTCGAGCGTCATGATCTCGGCCGCCAGCTCGGGGTCGTAGCGGAACGACCGGCGGAACATCACCCGGCACAGCCCGATGAAGACCACGAGCAGCACCACGATCAGCGGGGCGAGGTGAGCGAGGAAGTCGTTGAAGGTCAGCCCGCCGCGGCTGGCGATGATGATGTTGGGCGGGTCGCCGACCAGGGTGGCGGTGCCGCCGATGTTGGAGGCCATCGCCTCGGCGATGAGGAACGGCGCCACCGGCAGCGCCAGCCGTTCGCAGACCAGGAACGTCACCGGCGCGATCAGCAGCACGGTGGTCACGTTGTCCAGCAGCGCCGACGCGCCCGCGGTGATCAGGATCAGCAGCACCATGAGCCGGAACGGGCGCCCCCTGGCCCGTTTGGCGGCCCAGATGGCCAGGAACTCGAAGACGCCCGTCTGTTTCAGCACGCCGACGATGACCATCATGCCGAGCAGCAGGAAGATGACGTTCCAGTCGATGCCGGTGTGCTCGTCGAAGAAGGCCGCGCCGCCGTCGGTGGCGTGCAGCACCAGCATGATCCCCGCGCCGCCGAGCGCGGCGGCGACCCGGTGCACCTTCTCGGTGGCGATCAGCGTGTACGAGACGAGGAAGACGGCGACCGCCAGCCACGCGGTGACGGTCACGGCGGACCACCCGGGAAAGCCTTCAAGGAGAACTCCACGATCGACGACAGAATCGCCGACCAGACTTCCCGGCACACCTCAGGACAACTTACCAAGAGGCGCGGCCGGACGGGACCGGCGTACTGGCCGCCCGTACGGGGCCAGGCGCCGGTCGCGCCCGGTGGGTGGCCGGTCAGCCGACGTTGAACTGCCCCTTGAAGCCCGCGTGCAGCACACTGCCGGACGAGCCCGTGACGCACGTGCCCGACCCGCCGAGCAGGTAGGTGTCGAACCGGCCGGTGAACGTCCTGCCCCTGAACGGCCCGGACTGGATCGTCCCCGACACCTTGGCCGTGTCGTGCACGACCTCGACGATGCGCGCGCTGGCCTTGCTGGTCTGCTTGGCGCCCTTGATGGTCCAGTCGATGGTGACCGTGCCGGTGCCCCCGGGCGCGGCGGTCCCGGCGGCGGCGGCGCGGTCGCGGATGACGCCGTCGGACTGCCCCCAGCGCTCGCGGTCGTAGACGACGCGGTCGGCCAGGTTGCGCTCGTCCTGGTCGTGGACGATGCGGTCGGCCAGGCTGCGGCCCTCGCGGTTGTAGACGATGCGGTTGGACAGGCTGCGGTCCTCGGCGTCGCGGTCGCCGAACACGCGGTCGAAGGCGTTGCCCTCGCCGGACGGGCGCCCCCGGGTGATGGTTCGTCCGCCGCAGCTCGGGTTCACGCCGTTGAAGCTGGCTCTGAGCCGTGCCGCGGTGACGCCCGTGCCGCTGCGGTCGACGCAGTTCCACGGCTCCCGGCGGCTGACGGAACGGTCCAGGTGCAGCAGCCGCTGCGCCCCGGGAATGTACTGTGCCTGGCCGGACACGGTGCAGGAGATCACGGCCGCGGCGTGCGCGGCCCCCGGGACGACGGCCGGAGCCAGGACGGTCAGCCCGGCGGCGGCCAGGGCGGGCAGTGACGTGGCGAGAGTAGGCATGAGACTGCTCCTTTTCGAGGCAGGACGGGTCGGCGCATCGGGCCGACCTGTCACGACAGGACGGGTCGACGCGAGCCGGCCCGGGCCCGCCATCGCTCTCCGGTGAGAGGTCCCGATCTCGGACGCTACGAGGCGAACCGCAAACATCGCCCCAAATGGCCGCACGTGGCGTCCCAGATGTACGGACTCACCCCTGCCTGTCCGCCCTCGGCATCTCCGGCAGCGCAGGCGCGGAAGCCCGGCAGCCGGAGCGGGCGATCAGAGGAGGTCGTGCGCGCGGGCTGCGGCGGCCGCCTGCGTACGGGTGGAGACCTCCAGCTTGGCCAGGATGTTGGAGACGTGCACGCTCACCGTCTTCTGCGCGATGAACAGCCGCCCGGCGATCTCCTTGTTGGTCAGCCCCTCGGCGACCAGCCGCAACACCTCGACCTCGCGCGCGGTGAGCCCGCCCTCGGCCTGCCCGCCGCCGAACCTGGCCCGCCTGCCGAACTCCAGCAGCGCGGCCTCCAGCGGCGCGGCCCGCAGCCGGCCGGCCGCCTCCTTGGCGAGGGACCACTCCTGCTGCGCCGCCTCCCGCTCACCGGCCGCGAGCAGCGCCTCGGCCAGCCGCCAGCGCGCCCTGGCCACCTCGTAGACGAAGCCGAAGTCGAACGCCGCGACCACCTCGCGCCACAGCTCGACGTCGAGCCGCCCGTGGAGGCGGTGCCAGTCGGCCTCCACGCGCAGCGCCCACGCCTGGCCCTCGGGGCCGAGGTGGCCGCCGTCGCCGGTCGGCCCTCTCGTGGCGGCGAACCGGGCGCGGGCCAGCAGGTCGTCGGCCCCCTCGGTGGTGCCCAGCTCGGCCATCGCCCACAGGCTGACGGCGGCCAGCCGCAGCGTGCCCGACTCGCCCTCGTCGAGCGTGGCCATGGCCGCGTGGGCGTGGTCGAGCGCGGCGGCCGGGTCGCCGTTCCACAGGGCGTGCTCGGCGGCCATGCCCCGCGACATGTACGTCGCCAGCGGGTCGTGCCAGAACGGGCGCAGCCACCCCAGCCGCGCCTCGACCGCGGGCAACCCCCGCCCCACCTCGATGAACAGGGCGAAGGACGAAAGGATGGCCTCCGACAACGTGCCCACCCGCGCGCCGAACCCGGCGGCCACCGCCTCCGCGGCGTCCCACTCGCCCGCGACGTAGTGGATGAGCAGGCGCAGGAAGCGCAGGTCGGTGCCGTAGGTGCTCCAGTTGAGGCCGGTGTGGACGGCCAGCTTGATGCCGTCGTCGGCGACCTCGGCGGCCTGGGCCAGCAGGCCCTGCTCGTAGAGGATGCGGGCGTGGTGGAAGCGGGCCCGCAGGTCCATCGCCAGGTCGCCGGTCTCCCGGGCGGAGGCGCTCTCGACCAGCGAATGGGCGCGGGCGACGTCGCCCCGCTGCTCGACGTAGCTGGCCAGCGTGAGCAGCGCGCCCACCTCGGCGTCGACGGCGCCGCAGGCGCGGGCCGTCTCCAGGGCGCGCGCGGTCAGCGGCTCGACCTCGTGGTGGCGCGGCGTCCACAGCAGCGTGCGGGCCTGCGTGGCGAGGGCACGGGCGAGGCTCGGCTCGTCTTCGGCGCCCTCGACCGCGCGTTCGGCCGCCGCGATCGCGCCGGGCGGGTCGTTGGTCTCGAAGAGGTAGTACGCCAGCCGCTCCTCTACCTCGGAGGTCGAGGGCAGCGCGCGCAGCCGGTGGACGGCGCGGTGGTTGTCGCCGCTGTCGGCCGCCGCGACGGCGCTGCGGAAGGCCAGCGCGACCCGGCTCTCCCCGGCCAGCCCGGCGGCGCCCTCGACGCGGTCCCACAGGCCGAGCGCCTGGTCGTAGTGGTTGTGGGCCTCGGCGGGCGCACCCAGCCGCTCGGCCTCGCGGCCCGCCTGCGCCGAGGCCGCCAGCGCTCCGGCCAGGTCGTGGCTGGCGAGGTGGTGGTGGGCCAGCTCGGCGGGCGAGGTGAGCAGCCGGGCGAAGTCGGCGTGCAGCCGCGTGCGCTCGCCGGGCAGCAGGTCGGTGTAGACGGCCTCCTGCAGCAGGGCGTGGCGGAAGGCGTAGCCGTGGCCCCGCACCTTGAGCAGGCCGCGCGAGACGATCTCCCTGACCGCCTCCTCGAACTCGGCCAGCGGCAGCCCCGCCACCTCGCGCAGCAGGTCGTCCTCCACCCGGCGGCCGGCCACCGCGGCGGCGCGCAGCACCCGCTGCCCGGCCTCGGACAGCACCTCGACCCGCGACAGCAGCAGGCTGGCCAGCCCGTCGGGCAGGCTGTCGCCCTCGGACATGGCCGCGAACAGCTCTTCGGCGTAGAACGGGTTGCCCTCGGCGCGCGAGACGATGAGCCCGAGCTCCTGCGCGTCCACCTGCCCCAAGGTGGTGACATAGTCCGACATTTCGCCGGATTCCAGCGGGCCGAGCTCCACGTTCGTCACCGACGGCAGCCGCTTCAGCTCGGCCAGCACCGCGCGCAGCGGATGGCGGCGGTGGAGGTCGTCGGTGCGGTAGGTGCCGGCCACGCAGACGCGCTCGCTCTGGAGCATGCGGCTGAGGAAGACCAGCAGGTCGCGGGTGGAACGGTCGGCCCAGTGGAGGTCTTCGATCACGAACAGCACCGGCTGGACGTCGGCCAGCAGCCCGAGCAGCGACCCGAACAGCCGCTGCTGGGTGAGCCCGGCCGACGGCGCCCCGCTCTCCCGGCCCGGCAGGAGCTGGCCCAGCATGGGATGGGCGGCGACGGCCTCGCGCACGCCGGGCTCGGCCCCGCGCAGCGCGTCGGCCAGCGGCAGGTAGGGCAGTGCGTCGCCCAGCTCGGCGCACTGGCCGACCATGACGTGGAAGCCGCGCTCGCGCGCCTCGGCGACCAGCTCGCCGACCAGGCGCGTCTTGCCGATCCCCGCGTCGCCGCCGACGAGCGCGACCCCGGCCGTGCCGTCGGCCGCGGACTCCAGCACACGCACGAGCTTGGACAGCTCGGCCGAGCGCCCGACGAGAAGACCGTTCACGCCAGCAAGTGTGCCACGCGCCTGTGACATTCCATTGGTCCGCCCGGCCGCCGCGGGATTGGCCCTCATCGTCGAACCGGACCCGCTCTACGCTGCTCTTTCGTGATCTCCTTGACGACTTTCGTGCTCTTCACGACGGCCTCGCTCGCCCTGGTGCTCGTCCCCGGCCCCAACCACCTCTACATCGCCGCCAGGGGCCTGGCCCAGGGCAGGGCCGCCGGGCTGGCCAGCGCGCTCGGCGTGGAGACCGGGACGCTGGTGCACATCGCCGCCGCCGCGGCCGGGCTCTCGTACGTGATCTCGCGGTCGGCGACGCTGTTCGCGGTCGTCAAGTGGGCCGGCGTGGCCTACCTCGTCTACCTGGGCGTGCGCGCCTTCACCGCCAAGGACGCGCAGGCCGGGACGCCGCCCGTGCAGCCGCTGGCCAAGGTGTTCCTCGAAGGGGTCCTGGTCAACGTGCTCAACCCCAAGGTGGCGCTGTTCTTCGTGGCGTTCCTCCCGCACTTCGTGGACCCCGGCGCCGGCTCGCCGGCGCTGCAGATCGTCGTGTTCGGCCTGACGCTGCTGCTCCTGGGGTTCGTCTCCGACGTCGTGTACGCCCTCACCGCCGGCACCCTCGGCACCCGCCTGACCAGGGGCGCCAAGGCCCTGCGGTACGTCAGCGGCGTCGTCTACCTGGGGCTCGGCGTGGCCATGGCGTTCGCCGGGAGAAAATGACCTATGGCGCCGAGGAAGCAGCAGGAGATCTTCGACGCGACCCTGTGGATGGTCGCGGAGAAGGGCTACGACGGGCTCACCGTCGAGGGGGTCGCCGAGCGCTCGGGGGTCAACAAGACGACGATCTACCGGTGGTGGCCGTCCAAGGCGGCGCTGCTGGGGGCCGCGCTGGTCGAGTCGGACGTGCTGGCGGTCGAGCCGCCGGACACCGGGTCGTTCCGCGGCGACCTAGTGGCGCTGGTCGAGCAGGTCGAGCGGCTGCTCACCGAGCCGCCCGGCAGCGACATCGCGGTCGCGGCGCTGGCCGCCGCCGTGCGCCATCCCGAGCTCGACGTCCGCCGGTTCTTCGCCGACCGGTTCGCGCGGGAACGCGTGGTGTTCGAGCGCGCGGTGCGGCGCGGTGAGCTGAGCGCGTCCGCCGACCCGTTGCTGATCATGGATCTGCTGGCCGGGGCCGTGTGGATGCGCACGGTCTTCCGCGGCCTGCCGCTGCCCGGCGGCTTCGCAGAGAAGGCCGTCTCGGCCCTGCTCGACGCCTTCTGAGCAGTTGGCAGGTCAGCCGGCGGCGGCGAGGGCGGCCGGGATGCGGTCGAGCACCGGGTGCGGCACCAGACCGTAGGCGTAGAAGTCGACCGCCAGCGCGCCCGCCGCCTTCGCGCCCCTGGCCTTGGCCACCAGGCGGTCGGTCGAGTCGCTGTCGGGGTAGCCGGGCCGCAGCACCGCCCGCACCTCGCGGTCCTTGCCCACCGACCGCAGGTACGCGCCCACGTCGTCGGCCACCCGCGCCGCGTCCCGCGCGTACGCCAGCACGCCGAAGGCGGGCACCAGGTCGCCCAGCGCCACCAGGTCCACGCCGAGCTGCCAGGCGTCGTGGGCGGCCAGGCCCGGCGTCGGCAGGCCGTCCCGGTAGCCCTTCACCGCCCCGGTGGAGTCGATGAAGACCAGCTTGGAGCCCTCTTCCGCGACCGCCGACGACACCTCGGAGACCAGCGTGGTGACGGTCTCCGAGCGCGCCCGCGCGTACGCCACCACCTCGGGCCCGGCGTAGGCGGTGAGCGCCGCCCTGGTCACCTCGCCCTGCGCGGCCGGGTCGCCGTCGAAGACGCCGCCCACGATCCGCGCGCACTCCTCGCGCGCCACCTCGGCGTTCACGCCCAGGTCGGTGGCCCGGCGCATGCAGTAGTCGCAGAAGCAGAGCCCGAACAGGAACGTGTCCATGGGGCCGAGCTGCACGAACGAGCGCTGCGGCTCGACCGGCGTGAAGTGCAGCGCCTCGGCGACCACGCTCTCGACGCCCAGCCGGGCCACCGCCCTGGCCAGCGCGACGGAGTATGCGCGCACGTCGGGATGGGCCGGGCACAGGTCGACGAGCGAGCCGCGGTCGCCGAAGCAGTCGCGCACGGTCACGTCGGGGTGCTCGTTGCCGAGCGTGGCGTTGCGCAGGAAGACCGTCCAGCCGTGGAGCTTCAGGCCGCGCCCGGCGCACGCCTCGCGCAGCCCGTCGAGGGCGTGGACGTGGCCGGGCACGGGGGCGAGCCGCAGCCCGTCGAACAGCTCGGCCGGCGGGGTGAAGTGGGCGCCGTCGTGCCTGACGGTCAGCCGGGACAGTCCGTGCGGGGTGACGTCGCGCGCGGCGTGGTGGACGGCGCCGACCGTGACCCCGCCCACGCCGTACGCGCTGATCCTGTCGAGCACCCGCTCGACGCCCTCACCGTGCAGGTCCTCGGCGAAGACGTATACCGAACTGTCCACGTGCAGACCTTACGCGCTCTTGTGCGCGACGAAGTCGATCTCCACCAGGATGTTCATGAGCTGCGAGCCCACCGTCGTCCGCACCGGGTACGGCTGGGTGAAGTACGACTTGTACACCTCGTTGTACGCGGCGAAGTCCTCCTTCACGTTCTGGAGGTGGACCGTCGACTTGACGACGTCGTCGAAGCCGAGGCCGTGGGCGGCGAGGATGGCCCCGAGGTTCTTCATGACCTGGTGGGTCTGGGCGGCCACGTCGTCGCCGACGATCTCGCCGGTGTGCGGGTCGAGCGGGCCCATGCCGGAGGTGAAGACGAAGTCGCCCACCACGAGCCCCTGGGAGTACGCCCCGACCGGCGCGGCGCCCTCGGTGGTCTTGAGCTCTTTCTTCACGGAATCTCCCTAGAAATCGGTGTGGATCGTGCCGACGACACGGTAGTCCCGGTCCACCAACGGCAGCACGCGCCACTTGTCGAACGCGGTGCACGGGTGTGAGATCCCGAAGGCCAGCAGGTCGCCCGGCTTGAGCCCGTCGGCCCGGACGACGGTGTGCTGGTCCTGCATCTTCGTGATCGTGACGCCGCTGCGGCGCGGCACCGGCAGGCCCTCGTCGTAGGGCGCGTCGCGCTTGCCCATGCCCACGATCGCGAGACCCGGCTCGGGCGTGGACAACACGTGCGCCCACACCTCAAGGGCCGGCCGCAGCTCGCCCTCCATCCGGTTGAACGGCGTGCGCTCCCGGTAGTAGCCGTCGTCGTGGGTGACGTACGCGCCGCTGCGCAGCAGGATCCTGGCGTGCGTGGTGACCAGCTCGCGCCCGATCACGTCGAACCACTGGCTGCCGCCGATCGTCAGGATCGGGGTGCGCACGCGGACGTGCTCGACGGCCTCCTGCAGCACGCCCAGGTAACGCCGCACCTCGTCGGCGCTCTTCAGCGCCCCTTCGTACCCGGCGACGCCGGCCAGCTCGACGCCGGGCGTCTCCTGCGCGTACGCGGCCACCTTCAGCAACTCGTCGAGGGTGCGGCAGCCGGCTCGTCCGCCTTCGTGCCCCAGCTCCACCAGCACCCGGAACGGCCGGGTCGAGGCGTGCCGGGCGAGGATGTCCACCCCGGCCTCGGAGTCGACGAAGCTGAGGAACTCGAAGGAGGGGTCGCGGTCGAGCTCTCCGGCGGCCCAGGTCAGCCCGGCGGTGTCGACGACCTGGTTGGCCACCATGATCCGGTCGCCGCCGTAGCCGCGGGCGATCCTGGCCTGCCGGGTCGTGGCGACCGTCAGCCCCCAGGCGCCCGCTTCGAGCTGCATCGCGGAGATCTCTGGCGACATGTGCGTCTTGACGTGCGGAGCCAGCTCCATGCCGTGGTCGCGGGCGAAGGCCGCCATCGTGGCCACGTTGTGCTCCAGCGCGTCGCGGTGCACGATCATCAGCGGAAAGCCGAGCTCGCCGTCGAGGACGGACTGCCCAAGGATCACCTGCACGACACCCCCCTTTTATCCGCGTCTGACCTTATCCCAGGCGGGATCAGCGTGATCGAAGCGCCCGTCCGGGATTGGCCCCGGTCAGCTCGCCGCCGGTCAGCACCCGCACGCCGGAGACGAGCACGTCGTCCACGCCGTGCGCGGGGGTGCGCGGATCGGCGTACGTCGACCGGTCCGACACCGTGAGCGGGTCGAACACCACCAGATCGGCGACGTGTCCTGCGCGTACCAGCCCGCGCCGGTCGAGCCCGAACCGCCGGGCCGGGTGGGAGGCCAGGTGCACGACCGCCTGCTCCCACGTCCAGTCGCCCAGCTCGCGGACGTGCCGGCCGAGGAACCTGGCGAAGGCCCCGAACCCGCGCGGATGCGGATGACCGCCCACGTAGATGCCGTCGGAGCCGCCGGTGTGGGAGGGATGGCGCAGGATCCGGCGTACGGACTCCTCACCCGCCGGGCCCTCGTCGGGACGCGCGGAGACGCACCCGGCCTCCAGCCGCGTCGCCACCAGCAGGTGGCGGCAGAAGGCGGCGGGCGTCATGCCGGCCCGCTCCGCGGCGTCCGGCAGGGCGAGCCCTTCGGCCCATTCCAGGCCGGGCGCGTGGGAGACGGTCAGCCGGGGGTAGACCTCGCCGAGCCCCGCCCACCAGTCGTCCAGCTCGGGCGAGCCGATCATCTCCAGCGCCGCGTCGGTGTCGGCGCCCGGCACGGACGGCGGCAGCACCACCATGGCCAGGATCGTGCTGCCGCGCAGGTAGGGGTAGGTGTCGAAGGTGAGGTCGACGCCGTCGTCGTGGGCTCTGCCGACCAGCGGCAGCAGCACGTCGGCCGGCCCGTGCAGGTGGGAGACGTGCATGGCCGCGCCCGAACGGCCGGCGATGTCCACGACCTCCGCCATGCCGACCCCGGCGTTCGCGCCGTAGGCCCGCATGTGGGTGACGTACGGCAGGCCGCCGAGCGGCGCGCACAGGGCGGCCAGCTCGGCGGCGTCGGCGTAGCGGCCCGGCAGGTACTCCAGCCCGCTGGACAGCCCCACCGCGCCCTCGGACAGGCCGCGCTCGACCCGCTCGACCATCGCGGCCAGCTCCGCCCGCGAGGCCGATGCCGGCGAGGGCCCGAGGACGTCGTAGCGGATCGTGCCGTGCGGCAGCAGGTAGGCCGTGTTCAGCGCCACCGCGCGGTCGTAGCCGTCGAGCAGCTCGGCCACGCTCAGCGGGCCCTCGTGCAGGGCGCCGTTGACGGCGGCGAAGTAGCGGGAGGCGTAGGCGACGGTCGCCGCCGACCCCGGCGCGAAGGACAGACCATCCTGTCCCAGGACGAACGTGGTCACCCCCTGCCGCAACGCCGCGAGCTGCACGGCCGGGTCGAACACGGCCGCGTCGCCGTGCGCGTGGCAGTCGACGAAGCCCGGCGCGACGAACCGTCCGGTCGCGTCGATCACCGTCCCGGCCTGCGCCCCGCTCAGCCTGCCGACCGCCGCGACCTTGTCGCCCGCGATGCCCACATCCGCCCGGTACGGCGGCGCACCCGTGCCGTCGAGCACCCGGCCGCCGCTGATGACTACGTCGAACCTCACACCAAGATTCAATCAGAGCCGCGCGAGGACCCCGATGGGCACGTGATCGAGCGGACGACGGGCCGCTCGGCCAGCAGGTCCCTGGCCCGCGCGCGGGCGAGGTTCCAGCCGTTCCACGGGTCGGGGCGGTCGAGCCCGTTGGCGCGGACCACGTCGGCCAGCACGCAACTGCGCTGCGGCTCGGGCAGCCGGTCGAGCGCGGGCACGGCCTCCGCGCCCAGGTCGCCCAGGTAGTCGGAGTCCATGTTGGTCACGCCGCGCACCTCGACCTGGGTCTGCGCGACCTGCAGATCGGGGTTCACCATCGCGAACGCCCCCAGGCCGAGCCCGGTGACCAGGACGATCGTGCGCGGCAGCCAGCCGGAGCCGCGGCCCGCCAGACGTACCGCCCCGGCCAGCAGCACCAGCGCGAACAGCGCGCCCAGCCACCACACCGTCGCCTGCACCGAGATCCGCAGCCGTGACAGGCCGTAGGCGTCGGTGTAGAGGCTCATCCGGTGCAGGGCCGAGACCAGCACCACCATGGTGAGCCCGCACAACACGCCGAGCATGACGGCCAGCAGCCAGCGCTCGCCGCGCTCGGTCCGCAGCAGCCCCCCGGCCACCGCGACGATGCCCAGCACGAACACGCTGACCACCACGAGCTGGAAGAATCCCTGCCTGGCGTACTCGGCGTAGGTCAGGCCCGCCGTCCGCAGCACCCAGCCGTCGCCGCCGAACAGCACCCTGATCTGGACCGCCACGAACGCCGTGAACAGCAGGTTCACCGCGACCAGCGGCACCAGCCACACGCTCCTGCTCACGCCGAACTTGTGCTCAGGACCGACGGGGTCGATCACCGGCCGCAGCGCGACCAGCACCGTGGCGGCCAGCAGCACGGCGACGAACCCGAAGACGAAGATCCGCGAAGGCACCGAGTCGGCCCAGGCAGGGGTGCTGGTCAGGCGCTCGACGTACGCGGCGAACACCGCGTCGGCCGAGGCGAACAGCAGCCCGAACACCAGCACCAGCACGACCGTGATGCCGAGCCCCGCGAGCACCGGCAGGATCCGCCGCCTGGCGGTCAGCTTCCGCAACGGCCCGGCGAGGAACCACGGCACCGGGCCGAGCGCGAGCACCACGGACATGCCGCCCCTGATCACGCCCAGCCATCCCGCCCCCGCCCCGGACGCCGCCAGCGCGCCCAGCCCGGCCCCCGCCATGAGCAGGATCGCGACCAGCCAGTCCGCGTCGCGCACGGCCGTCATGGAGATCAGCCAGTACGCCGTCATCCCGAACGCCAGCGTCCAGGGGGTCATCCTGCGCAGCACGGCCGGCAGCGCCGCCGCGCCGAGCACCATGGCGACGAGCACGATCCCCAGCCCGACCTGCGCGTCGGGCAGCGCCACGGCGGCGAACACGCCCGCCCCCGCGGCGGCCGGCAGCAGCCAGCGCGGCGGCGCGGGCAGCTCGGGCCTGGGGAAGAGCGGCGGCGGCACATACACCTGCCCACCCCCGCCCCCCGCCCGCCCCACCCCCTGATAGGCGGCCTCCTGGTGCGCTGCCCCTTGATAGGCGGCCCCCTGATAAGCGGCCCCCTGGGGCGCGGCGCCCTGATAAGCGGCGCCCTGGGGCGCGGCGCCTTGATAGACGGCACCCTGGTGCGTCGCGGTCTGGTAGGCGGCCTGGTAGGCCGCCGTCCTGCGCGCTGAGCCCGCGCCCAGCGCCATGCCGAGTGCGCCGCCCAGGGCGGTCACCATGACGAGGGTGACGAGCGCGAGACCGTCGCCGACGGTCATCGAAACCAGCACGGCCGCGAACAGACCGCCCAGGAACCCGACGATCACCCCGAGGACCCCGCCACCGACCATCCTGGCCAGCCCCCCGCTTCCAACCCCCGCCGGAGCCACCCCCGCCGACACGGGCTGCGCCGGACCGCCTGCCTCATGGGCCCCGCCTCCCACGGGCACGCCGGACCCTGTGGTGGCACTGGCGCCTGTGGAGATGCCGGACTCTGCGGACAGGCCGACCCCTGCGGGGATGTCGGAGTCTGCGGGGATGCCGGCCCCTGTGGGGATGCTGGAGCCTGCGGGTGCGTCGAGCCCTCTGGGGGTGCCGGACGCCGCGAGCGGGCCGGGGTCCGTCATCGCCGGCGCGGGCGGCGCGTCCTCGGCCGTGGCCGGCCGGACCGGCGTTCCCGAGGCAGCCGCGCCCTCCCCTGCCGTCGCGCCCTCCCCCGCCGTCGCGCGCTGCGCGCCCGTCGCGCCCTGAGCCGCCGTCGCGCCTTCGGCCGCCATCTGGGGCGCCACGGTGCCGGAAGCCGGGGTGGGGGCGGTGGGGACGGCGCCGCCTGCGTGGGGGGCGGCGGCTGGGGGGAGCGGGTCTCTCAGGCGGTCGTCGTGGCTCCGGTTCGCCCCCGTGTCGAACGGTGTGTCCGTCATCGTCGTCCTTCCTGGTAGATCGACGACCATGCGGCACCCCGCGCACTCGTCGATGCGGATCGACCCCCCGTGCAGCTCCACGACCTCCTTGACGATCGCCAGCCCCAGCCCCGCGCCCCCGGAGTCGGCCGCGCGCCCCGCGTCCAGCCGGGAGAATCGTTCGAACACCCGCCCCCGGGCCGCCGCCGGGATGCCCGGCCCCTGGTCGGCCACCACCAGCCGAGCCCCGTCCCGCTCCGCGCCGCACGCCACCGTCACCACGCCCCCGGAAGGACTGTGCCGTACGGCGTTGTCCAGCAGGTTCGCCAGCACCTGCGCCAGCAGGTCGGGATCGGCCCGCACCCCCAGCCCGGCGGGCGCCGACGCCTCGATCGTGACGTCCTCACGGGCCAGCGACGCCTCCCGCACGGCCTGCTCGACCAGCGGCGCCAGCGCGACGGCCTCGGGCTCGATCAGCCGGACGCCGGAGTCCAGCCTGGACAGGTCGAGGAGCTGCGCGACCAGGCGGCCGAGCCGTTCGGTCTGGGCGAGCGCGGTCCTCATGGTGACCGGGTCGGGCGCGGAGACGCCGTCCACGACGTTCTCCAGCACCGCGCGCAGGCCGGTGATGGGGGTGCGCAGCTCGTGGCTGACGTTCGCGACGAGCTCGCGCCGCTGCCGGTCCACCTCGCCGAGGTCGGCGGCCATCGCGTTGAACGCCCTGGCCAGCTCGCCCACCTCGTCCCGCGAGGTGGCGCTGACCCGCAGGCCGTAGCTGCCCTTGGCGATCGTCTGGGCGGCCCTGGCCATCTGGCGCAGCGGCTTGGTCATGCCCATGGCCAGCACCTGGACCATGATCAGAGCGAGGATGACCGCGACCACGATCCGGACGTCCCGGGTGAACCCGGCGTTCAGCCCCACCTCGTTCACCACGAACGCGGTGCCCACCGCCAGCACGATGACGATGCCCAGCTTGACCTTGATGCGGCCGAGGAAGTCGAGCGGCCTCATTGCCGGACCAGGGCGTAGCCCACGCCGTGGACGGTGCGCACCACGTCGGAGCCGAGCTTGCGGCGCAGCGCGCGGACGTGGCTGTCCACGGTCCTGGTCGCGGCGGCCTCGGAGAAGCCCCACACGTCCGACAGCAGCCGGTCGCGCTCGAAGACCTGCCCGGGGCGCTCGGCCAGCCGCCGCAGCAGGTCGAACTCGGTCCTGGTGAGCTGGGCCTCGATCCCGCCCACGAACACCCGGCGCGCGGCCGTGTCGATCTCCACCTCGCCCACCCTGATCACCGTGTCCTCGACGGCGAGCTGGGCGGCCCGCTCGACCCGGCGCAGCAGCGCGTGGATCCTGGCCACCAGCTCGCGCATGCTGAACGGCTTGGCCAGGTAGTCGTCGGCCCCCACCCCCAGCCCGACCAGCACGTCGGTCTCCTCGCCGAGCGCGGTCAGCATGAGGACGGGCACCGGGCGCGCCGCCTGCATCCTGCGGCACACCTCCAGCCCGTCCAGACCGGGCAACAGCCGGTCGAGGATCACCAGGTCGGGCTCCGCCTTCCCGTACTGGACGAGGGCGTCCTGCCCGTCGCCCGCCACCCGGACGTCGAAACCCTCGGCGGCCAGCCTGTTCCGCACGGCCAGTGCGATCGTCACATCGTCCTCGACCACGAGGACACGCCGCTGCTCTGCCACGTACGAAAGCCTAGAAGTGCACTGTGCAGACGACACTCCATAATTTGTGCACATCTGGTGCAGACTTGCCGCGTGAACACCGCTGGCTACCTCAGCCGTCTGGGCCTGTCCCACCTGATAGACGCCCCCGCGAGCGCCGAGGGCCTGCGCGCGCTCCACGTGGCGCACGTCGAGAAGGTCGCCTACGAGGCGCTGGAGATCTGGCTCGGCCGCCCCACCTCCCTCGATCCCGTCGAGTCCGCCGAGCGCATCATCAGGGGCCGCGGCGGCTACTGCTACCACCTGAACGGCGCCTTCTCCGAGCTGATCAGGGCCCTCGGCTACGACGTCACCAGGCACGTCGGCGGCGTGCAGAACCCCGGCAGCGAGCCCGGCGTCACCGGCAACCACCTCGTGCTGACCGTGCGGGGCCTGCCGAGCCAGGACAACCCGGGCGGCGAGTGGCTGGCCGACCTCGGCCTCGGGGACGGCGTGCACGAGCCGCTGCCGCTGGTCGCGGGCGCGTACCGGCAGGGGCCGTTCACGTACGTCCTGCGGCCGTCGCAGGTCGCGCCCGGCGGGTGGCGGTTCGACCATGACCCGAGCGGTTCGTTCGTGGGGATGGATTTCGAGCGGACCCCGACAGGGATGTCCGCTTTCGCTGATATGCACAGCCATTTGTCGACGTCACCGTCGTCGGGGTTCGTGCGCACCGCCGTCGTGCAGAGGCGCGACGCCTCGGGCGTGGACACGCTGCGCGGGCTCGTCCTGACCCGCGTCGGCGCCGGCAGCCACTCGATCACCCTGGACACGGCGCGTGACTACTTCGCGGCGCTGGCCGACGTGTTCTCGCTGACCTTCGACGACCTGACCGACCAGGACGAGGAGCGGCTCTGGAGCAGGCTGCACGACGCCCACGAGGCGTGGCTGACCGGCCGGACCGCGTGATGGCCGGGCGGGCCGGGCGAGCGCTATCGTGCACTCGACATGGCTGAGACCAGGAAGCTGGCCGGGCGCTACCGGCTGCTCAACCCCCTGGGCGCGGGGTCCGTACGGCTGGCCTTCGACGAGACGGAACACCGCGACGTCGCGGTCAGGGAGCTGCGCATCCCGCCCGAGTTGCGCGAGTCCGCGCTGCACGAGGCGCGCAGGGCCGCGGGGCTGCGGCACGCCTCGATCGCCCGGGTGCTCGGCGTGCTGGTCGAGGACCGGGTGCCCTGGCTGGTCATGGAGTTCGTCTCGGGGGTGTCGCTGGAGCAGGCCGTACGCGCGCGGCAGCCGCTGCCCGTCGTCCAGGTGGCCAGGATGGGCGTCTGCGTGTTGTCGGCGCTGTCCGTGGCGCACGCGGCCGGGATCGTCCATGGGCAGGTCAGCCCCGGGAACGTGCTGCTGACCGGCACCGGGAGGGCGGTGCTCACCGGGTTCGGGGTGCCGAGCCTCAGCATGCGGCCCTCGGCCGACCTGTGGTCGCTGGCGGCCACGCTGCACTTCGCCGTCGAGGGCCGCCCGCCCGGCCAGGTGCCCGCCGAGGGCGCCGACCCGCTGCGGTCACTGATCCGCGCCATGCTGCATCCCGCCGGGTCGCCGCCGGTGGAGGTGGTCCGCGAGACGCTGGAGAGACTGGCTCTCGACCAGCCGCTCGACCAGGTCGTCCGCGCCCTTGGACCGCTCCCGCCCGCCGAGGTGGCCGAGATCGGGCTCGCCCTGCTCGACCAGCTCCAGGCCATGGGCGGGCGGCACGGGGCGGTGCAGCCGAGCGGCGTGCTCATCTCCGACCAGGGGCGGGCCACGCTGGTCGCGCCGCTGCGGTCGGGCACCGTCCCGGCGTACACGGCTCCGGAGGGGGTGGCGAGCCCGGCCGCCGACCTGTGGTCCCTGGGGGCGACCCTGTTCATGGCCGTGGAGGGGGTGCCGCCCGCGCCGGGGGCGTCGCTGGCGCGGGCCGGGGCGCTGGCTCCCGTCCTGGTGCGCCTCCTGTCCGGCAATCCGGCCGACCGTCCCGCCCCCGAGGTTCTCCGGCACGAGCTGCGGGCGGTCATGGGCCCGCGCCGATGACCCGCGTGCCCGTCCTGCCGCGTCCCGTCGCCGCCGCCACGCGGGACGCCGGCAGGTGGTGGCCGGTCGTGCCCGCGGCCGTCGCCGCGGCGGCCGGGTTCTGGGGGCTCTCGGGGCCGTCGTTGTGGCGGGACGAGTCGGTCAGCGCGCTGGTCGCGCGCATGCCGTTCGGCGAGCTGCGCCGTTTCCTGGCCGACCTCGACGCCGTCCACGCCCTCTACTACCTGCTCCTGCGGCCCTTCGCCGCGCTTCCCTGGCCGCCGGAGATCGCCGTCCGGCTGCCCTCGGTGCTCGCCTTCACGGGCGCCGCGCTCGGGGTCGCGGCCCTGGGCCGCCGCCTGGCCGGCACCTCCGCCGGCCTGTACGCCGGTCTGCTGTACGCCCTCACCCCCATCGCCGCCCGGTACGCCCAGGAGGCCCGCTCGTACGCCCTGGTGAGCGCGGTCGCCGTGCTGGCCACGTGGCTCCTGGTCAAGCTGCTCGACCGTCCCGGCGCGGGGGTCTGCGCGGCCTACGGCGCGAGCGTGGCGCTGCTCGGCTGGCTGCACCTGTACGCCCTGCTGCTCGTCCCCGCCCACCTGCTCACCGCCTGGCTGCCCGCCCTCCGCCGCCGGCTCACCGCGAACCCGATGCCCGCCGTCGTACGGTCGTCGGTGGCGGTCGGCGCGGCGGGAGCGGCGCTCGTGCCGCTGCTCGTCCTGGCCGCCGGTCAGCGGGACGCCCAGGTCTTCTGGCTCAGGACCCCCGGCTGGGCCGAGCTGGCCGCCTTCCCCGGCGAGGTCGCGGGGGCGGGCGCGGTCGTGCTGTTCGCCGCCGCGCTGTGGGGAGCCGTACGCGCCCCGGCCGTGGCGGTGTGGGCGGTGCTGCCGGTGGCGCTGTCGTTCGCGATCTCCCAGGTCCAGCCCGTCTACCATCCGCGTTACGTGCTCTTCGCGGTGCCGCTGCTCGCGGTGCTCGCCGGGATCGGCCTGGCCGGGGTGCGGTGGCGGGCCGTGCCGGTCGCCGTCCTGGTGCTGTTCGCCGTGCTCGTGTCGCCAGCGCAGGCGGCGATGAGGCAGCCCGCCGCGCGTCCCGACGACCTGCGCACGCTGGCCGCCACGCTGGCCGCGGAGGAACGTCCGGGCGACCGGGTGTTGTTCGTGCCGCAGCGCTTCCGGCTGTTCGTGGCCGTGTACGGCGCCCCGTACGACCGCCTGACGGACCTCACCCGCGCGCCCGGCGCGCCCGGCCCGCGCACGGCCGCCGAACTGGACGCGGCCCTCAAGGGCGTGGACCGGGTCTGGCTCATCTCCCCCAGGATCGGGACGAAGTACGCCGACGACGAGCGCTACCGCACCCTCAAAAGAACGCTCGTCCCAGGACAGACCCGCACATACGGCTCGATCCACCTCACCCTCTGGTCCCGCAATAATTGAGATACATCGCGTCATGGAACCTCAGGCACGGGTCCACTCGTTGGACGGGCGACGCAGAATGTGGGAGAGGCGGGGCGCGGGCTCCGCGTTCGGAGGAAGCCAGGGATGTCGCCAGTTCAGAAGTACGTCATCGGCGCAGGCGCCGCGGTTCTGCTCTCGCTGATCTTCTTGCCGGGCTGGATCACCCTGCTGGTGGTGCTCGGCGCGGTCGCGGCGCCGGTGGTCGGCTACCTCATGCTCGACCCGTCGCAGCGCGAGCGGCTCAAGCGGGCCCGCAGGCGCGGGATCGGCGGCTGAGGCCCGCGGGCCGCGGCGGGGGTCGTCAGGCCCTCGCCGCGCTCAGCTCCGACCGCACCCGGCCGTGCACCCTGCGCTCCACGTAGAACGACAGGAACGGGACCGTGCCGCCGAGCATGACCCCGAGCATGTACGGCCAGCTCCAGCGTGCCTTCATGCCCAGGTTCATGACGGTGATGAGGTAGATCATGTACAGGCCGCCGTGGATGGGCGCGACGATCTTCGACAGCTCGGCGGCGCCGAAGCCGTAGCGCAGCACCATCGCGACGCACAAGATGAGCAGCATGACGCCGACCACGTAGGCGAGCACCCGGAAGGGCTTGAGAGCCGATTCCACCGTTAACCTTCCAGAACCATCTCGGGGGACTTGTCGCGGTCCCGATCCGCCCGTACGGCGTCGCGTACGAAGTGGAACCACATGAAGACGGCGAATCCAGCGAAGATCCACCAGTTTGCGGCATAAGCCAGGTTACGCCAGGTCAGCGTGCCACCGACCTCCGGCGGCCGGATCTTCACCTGCGTGAGCGAGCCGGACGGCGGCTGGGCCACCAGGAAACCGGTCCGCAGCTTCTGGCCGGTCCACAGGTTGATCAGCTCACCGGTGGACACGGTCTGCACCTGCCCCGGAGGCAGCCCCTCCGCCCGCCGCTGGACGCTGTCGGTGCCCTGCTGGCCCCGCAGCCGCCCGTGCACCGTGACCCGGCCCTGCGGCACGGCGGCGACGCCCGGATCGTCCGCCTCGGCCGCCCAGCCGCGCACGACCGGCATCAGCGTGCCGTCGTCGAGCCTGATCGGGGTGAGCACCCAGTAGCCGTGGCCGCGTGAGACGTTGCCGCCGGGGGCGTCGACGTCGGGCCGCCGGTCGGCGACCAGGAGCTGCCGGGCGGCCTCGTACGTGCCCTCGGCGGCGACCCTGCGGCCGACGGCCTCGCCGTCCATCTGCCCGCCCACCTGGGCCAGCGTGGCGACGCCCACCGGGGCCGGATCGACGGCCGCGTGCGGCTTGCCGGAGTCCTGGAACACGCCGAGCTGCCAGCGGCCGAGCAGGATGAAGGCGACGAGGACCCCGATCGTCAGCAGATGCAGCCCCACGACGCGGGGTGAGAGCAGGGTCCGGAGCATGCCTCAAAGCTATCCGCCGGGTGGAGTGGTCCCCTCATCAGCCCATGCCTATAGGTAGTGGCAAAGGGGTGCAAATGGACCATGTCATCGCGCTAGGCTGCTGGCCATGTCTGACCAGCATATCGATCCCGCGGGCAACACCCAGCAGTTCCGCGCCTTCGCGCAGCGCCAGGAGCAGGAGGCCGCGGCGGCCCCCAAGAAGTCGCCGCTGCTGCCGATCCTCGCGGTCGCCGTGGTCATCGTGATCATCGGCGTCGCCGCCTTCCTGCTGCTCCGCTAGCACCCAACCGCATACGGACACCCCACCCGCCCCGACGCCGTGGCGGGTCTTTGTCGTCTCCGCACACCCCCCGCATACCGGCCGGTCGGTGTGACGGGCTCCATGTCCGGACTGGACCAGCGGCTGATGACTGACTACATTGGACAATATGTCCAATACACCGGACATCAAGCCTCGCCGGGTGCGCTTCTCCTGGAAGAGCACGCCGCCGCGCTGCGGAGTTCAGGAGGTTCGGTGACTGAGCCAGGACTGGTGATCATCGGCACCGGCTTCGCCGGGATCGGCATGGCGATCAAGCTCAAGGAAGCCGGCTACCACGACTTCGTGATCCTGGAGAAGGCCGCCGACCTCGGTGGCGCCTGGCGGGACAACACCTACCCCGGGTGCGCGTGCGACGTGCCGTCGCACATGTACTCCTACTCGTACGAGCTGAACCCCGGCTGGTCGCGGATGTTCGCCCCCCAGGCCGAGATCCAGGACTACATGCGCACGTGCGCGGACAAGTACGGAGTGACCCCCCACATCCGCTACGACAAGCACGTCACGTCCCTGGAGTACGACGACGACCGCCGCGACTGGACGGTCACCACGGACGACGGCGCACCCATCCGGACGAACGCGATCGTTTCCGGCATCGGCGCCCTCCACATCCCGAAATTTCCGGAAATTGCGGGGAGGGAATCCTTCGCCGGCCCCTCCTTCCACTCCGCCGAATGGGACCACTCGGTCGACCTGACCGGCAAGCGCGTCGCCGTCGTCGGCACCGGCGCGTCCGCCGTCCAGTTCGTCCCCCAGCTCGCCCCCCGGGTGCGCGAGCTGACCGTCTTCCAGCGCACGCCGCCATGGATCCATCCCAAGCCCGACTTCGCCTTCTCCCCCGCCGCCCGGCGCGTCCTGGCCCTGCCCGGCATGGCGCGGGCCCTGCGCGGGGCCATCTACTGGGCGCTGGAGAGCCGGGCGCTCGGCTTCGCGGTGCACCCGCGCCTGATGAAGGCGCACGAGGTGCTGGCGCTCAAACACCTGGCGGCGCAGGTGCCCGATCCCGGCCTGCGCCGCAGGCTGACGCCCGGCTACACGATCGGCTGCAAGCGCGTGCTCGTCTCCAGCGACTACTACCCGGCCCTGACCAGGCCGGACGTCACCCTGGTCACCGACGGCATCGCCGAGATCCGGCCCCGCTCGATCGTCACCACGACCGGCGCGGAGCACCCGGCCGACGTGATCGTCTACGGCACCGGCTTCAAGGTCGTGGAGGCCCTCCAGGACCAGCGCATCACCGGCCGGAACGGCCTGAAGATCCAGGACGCCTGGCAGCACGGCATCGAGACCTACCACGGCATCACCACCGCCGGCTTCCCGAACCTGTTCTTCCTGCTCGGCCCGAACACCGGCCTCGGGCACAACTCGGTCGTCTTCATGATCGAGTCGCAGGTCCGTTACGTCATCGAGTGCCTGCGCCTGCTCTCCAGAACCCAGGCCAGGGCGCTGGACGTCAGGAAGGACGCCCAGGACGCCTTCAACCGCCGGCTGCACGCGCGCCTGGACCCGCTCGTGTGGAACGCGGGCGGCTGCCGCTCCTGGTATCTGGACGAGCACGGAGTGAACCGGACGATCTGGCCGGGCTTCACCTTCGAGTACTGGGCCCGTACGCGGAAGGTGCGGCCGCAGGCGTACGAGCTCATCTACTGAGGGCGGCGGGTCACCCGCGGCCCAGCGCCTTGAGCTGGACGGGGGTGAGCGCGGAGACGTTCTGGTCCACCGGCGCGTCGGCGTACTGGTGGATGGTCCAGGTCTTCCAGTCGGCGGGGGCGGTCACCTGGCCGGGGCCCTTGCCGTAGCGGGCCACCCACAGCGGGTACCGCTGGAGGCCGTGGCCGTACTCGTCGGCGAAGTTCCAGCCGCTGTAGAACAGCGGCGTGACGCCGGTCCTGGCCTGGACGTGCGCCAGCCACTTCTTGGCCCAGGCGTTGACCTCGGTCACGGACCGGCCGTCGGTGGTCTCCAGGTCGAGCGCGAGCAGGTCGCCCTTGGCGGCCGGCTGCCGGTCGACCACGGACAGGAAGTGGTCGGCCTCGGCGATCGGGTCGTTCGACGGGTGCCCGTAGTGGTAGGCGCCCCGCACCTTGCCCTTCGCGCCCAGGTCAGCCCAGTGGCGGGCGAAGGAGGCGTCCACGCGGGTGGCGCCCTCGGTGGCCTTGACGATGCCGAACGCGGCGCCGCTGGCGGCCCAGTCGTGGTCCGGCTGGTAGTGGGAGACGTCCTGGCCGTAGGTGAGGCCGTCGGCGTGGGCGGGGGCGGACGTCAGGCCGAGGCCCGACACGGCGGCGGTGGCGGCCAGCAGGGCGCTCGCGTACAGCTTCTTGGCGTTCGGCTTCACGGGGTTCCTCCTGAGGGCAGGCGGCAGCCGCCCACGGGTGTCTGTCGGGATGCCGCGACGGCGGCTGACGAGCTGCGGCAGGCGGTTACCGCCCGGCGGCATGGCGCGTCGCGATGCCCGTTACAACCCCGTGACCTGGGCAAACATTCCCTCATGCCGGGGTCAAGCCGGCGACTGGCGGCGGCCCGCGAGGGGGCCGCCGCCGTGCGCGCTCAGCGCGGGTCGACGACCAGCGCGCTGCCGCCGCCCCGCCGTACGGGCTCGGCGACGGCCTGGACCAGGCCGTGGCCGCGCAGTTCCAGCGCCGTGGCCGCGCCGATCTCGGGGTTCAGCACGAAGCCGTGCCCCTTGGCCTCCAGCTCGGCCCGGTACTTGTCGAGGAACGCCTGCTCGGCCTGCGTCTGGGCGGTGTTGCGCTGCGTGGCCCGCGGCGCGGCGAGGGCGTCGGGCAGGCTCATGCCGAATTCGTACCGGTTGACCAGGATCTGCAGCACGGTCGTGATGATCGTCGAGCCGCCCGGCGAGCCCGCGGCCAGCACCGGCCTGCCGTGGTCGAACACCAGCGTGG
The DNA here is from genome assembly GCF_044465465.1 of Nonomuraea sp. NPDC049655. Lineage (NCBI taxonomy): Bacteria > Bacillati > Actinomycetota > Actinomycetes > Streptosporangiales > Streptosporangiaceae > Nonomuraea > Nonomuraea sp. NPDC049655. The sequence goes on along the minus strand of NZ_JBITLS010000008.1, from coordinate 193,340 downwards.
GCGCCATCGACGAGCGCGGCCGCTTGCCGGGGCCGGGCAGGTTGGGGTCGCCGGGGGCGGGGCCGAAGGTGAAGTCGGTCAGCTCGTTGTTGAGCAGCACGCCGCGGCCCGGCACCACGATGCCGTTGCCGCCGGTCGACTCGATGGTGAGGTTGTAGGCGACCACGTTGCCCCAGCGGTCGGCGACGACCAGGTGCGTGGTCTCCGGCCCCTCGTCCGCGATCGGGGTCGCGGTGCCGGTCGGGGTGGCGCAGGCGCCGTACGTGCCGTCGGGGCTCCCCGGGGCGACCGGGCTGGTCAGGGCCCTGTCGCCGATCAGGCAGGCGCGCTCCTTGGCGAACCCGTCGGACAGCAGCTCGCGCAGCGGCACGCCGGGGATGTCGCCGACGTAGGCGTTGCGGTCGGCGAAGGCCAGCCTGGACGCCTCCAGGTACTCGTGCAGGCCCACCTTGGGCAGGGCTTCGAGGATGTTGAGCGCCTCGCCGACGGTCGAGCCGCCCGAGGACGGCGGGGCCATGCCGTAGACGTCCAGGCCGTTGTAGGAGATCTTGGTGGGCTCGCGCAGGAGGGCGCGGTAGTCCCGCAGGTCCGACAGCTCCATCAGGCCGGGCCTGACGTTGCGGGTGCTGCCGGGGGTGACCGGCGGCTTCTTCACGGTGGCGACGATCTCCGCGCCGAGCCGGCCGCCGTACAGCCAGCCGGGGCCGCGCCGGGCCAGTTCCCGGTACGTGTTCGCCAGCTCCGGGTTCTTGAACACCGAGCCGACCGGCGGCGGGGCGCCGTTCGGCAGGTAGAGCCGGGCCGTCGAGGTGATGTCCTTGAAGCGGCCGGCGTTCGCGGCGGTCTGGTCGTGGAACGTCTGGTCCACGACGAAGCCGCGGGAGGCCACCTCGATGGCGGGCTGGAGCGCCTGGCCGAGCGAGAGGGTGCCGAACCGGCGCAGGGCCAGGTCCCAGTGCGCCAGCGTGCCGGGCACGCCCGCCGACAGGCCGCTGGTGACGCCCTCGTCGAACGGGATGCCCTCGAAGCTGGTGGCGGTCATCGCGCGCGGGGCGGTCTCGCGGCCGTCGATGGTGACGACCTTGCGCTGCCTGGCGTCGTACAACACCATGAAGCCGCCGCCGGTCAGGCCGGCCGAGTACGGCTCGGTCACCCCGAGCACGGCTCCGGCGGCCACGGCCGCGTCGACGGCGTTGCCCCCGCGTCTCAGCACGGAGATCGCGGCCTTGCTGGCGTCGAGGTCGACGGTGGCGACGGCGCCTCCGTACCCCTCGGCGACCGGGGCCTTCTGCTGGGGGCCCGCGGACGCGGGCGCGGCGGGCAGGAGTGAGATGAGGACTGCTGCTGCGGAGAAGATCACACGGCGCATGGTGTCCACGATGACCCAGCTACGCCCGTCGTGGTAGGGCCCCCTCGGACAAGGGGATGATGTCGCGCGCGCCGCCGGTGGCCTAGCGTGGAGGCGTGCGCTGGAAGTCCGGTTTCGACCCGTATCTCGCCCTCATCGTGGCGGTCGCCCAATTGGTGATCGCCCAGGGCGCGACGTGGGGCCAGCAGCGCCTCCTGAGGGAGCCGCTCGACCCCTACGCGTACGCGTTGCTGCTGGTCGGGCCGCTGGCCATCCTCTTCCGCAGGCGGTTCCCGCTGCTGACGGTCTCCCTCGCGCTCGCCGCGATGGACCTGTTCCTCATCGGCGGCTACGCCTACGGCCCCGCCTTCCTCAGCCCGGGCGTCCTGCTGTTCCTCCTGGTCACGGGCGGCAGACGGCTGATGGCCTGGACGATGGCGACCATGACGGTGGCCTCGCTCCTCAGTTACGCCTGGTGGGTGGGCAACCGCGACCTGTTCCACAGCGTGGCGATCCTGGCGTTCATACTGCTGTTCATGGTCGTGGCCGAGCTGGTCAGGATCGTCAGGGAACGCCAGGCAGAGCGCGAGCGCGTCGCGGAGGAGGAGGCCAGGCGGCAGGCCAGCGAGGAGCGCCTGACCATGGCCCAGGAGCTGCACGACGTGCTCGCGCACAACATCTCGCTCATCCACGTGCAGGCCAGCACCGCGCTGCACCTCATCGACGCCAACCCCGAGCAGGCCCGCTCGGCCCTGGCCACGATCAAGACGGCGTCCAAGGAGGTGCTGGGCGAGATGCGCTCGGTGCTCAACGTGCTGCGCGACGGCGCCCCGCGCTCCCCGACGGCCGGGCTCGACCGCCTCGACGACCTCGTCCAGCGTTCGGGGATGGAGGTCTCGCTCCGGCGGGTGGGGTCGCGGCCGCTGCCGCCGCAGGTCGAGCGGGCCGCGTACCGGATCGTGCAGGAGTCGCTCACCAACGCCGCCCGTCACGCGCCCGGCTCGCGGGTGTCGGTGCGCCTGGAGTACGGCGCCGAGGAGCTGGTCATCGTGGTCGCCGACACGGGGGCGACCAAGCCCGCCGTGCTGTCGGAGGAAGGCAGCGGCAACGGCATCCCCGGCATGCGCGAGCGCGCCTCCGCCCTGGGCGGCACGCTCGTCGCCGGCCCGTCGGGCGGCGGCTTCCAGGTCGAGGCCCGTCTGCCCCTACCCGAGGAGAACCCAACGTGATCAAGGTGTTGCTCGCCGACGACCAGGCGCTGGTCCGGGCGGGCTTCAAGGCCCTGCTGGACGCCCAGCCCGACATGACCGTGGTGGCCGAGGCGGCCGACGGCGCGGAGGCGGTGCGCCTGGCCGGCGAGCACGCCCCGGACGTCGTGCTGATGGACATCCGCATGCCCGGCACCGACGGCCTGACCGCCACCCGCCTGATGCCGCCCGGGCCGCACATCGTCATCCTGACCACCTTCGAGCTGGACGAGTACGTCTTCGAGGCGCTGCGCGGCGGTGCGTCCGGCTTCCTGGTCAAGGACACCGAGCCGGCCGAGCTCATCCAGGCCGTGCGGGTGGTGGCGGCGGGCGAGGCGCTGCTGTCGCCGAGCGTGACCCGGCGGCTGATCGCCGAGTACGCCTCGCGCGCCAAGGAGCCGGTCGCCACCCAGGGCCTCGACCAGCTCACCGAACGCGAGCGCGAGGTGCTCTCCCTGGTCGGCACGGGCATGACCAACGACGAGATCGCCGCCAAGCTGTTCATGTCGCCGGCCACGGCCAAGACGCACGTCAGCCGGGCCATGATGAAGCTGCACGCCCGCGACCGCGCCCAGCTCGTGGTCATCGCCTACGAGTCCGGCCTGGTCAAGCCGGGCTGGCTCTGACGGCGGACGGCCCCGCGCCGAACCACGCCCGCGCCGCCTCGGCCAGGCCGCCGGTCCCGGCCCAGGCCACGTACCCGTCGGGGCGGACGAGCAGCACGTCGGCGGGCGGCTCGGCGCACCGCGCCCGCACGACATCGATCCAGCCGCCCTCGGGCAGCACCGGGGCCGGGTCGTCGCGGAGGTCGAGCAGCACCGGGCGTCCGGCCCGCAGCAGCCCGGCGGTCCGCTGCTCCCCCGCCGCCGTGTTCAGCGGCAGGTCGGGGAGGAACCGGCCGGCGAGCGGATGCGGGTGCTCCAGCCCGGGCGCGGGCGGGTAGCGGGTGTCGGAGCCGTGCAGGAGCGCGGCGAGCCGGCGCAGCGGCTGCTCGTCGGCGAACAGCTCGGCGAGCAGCGCGCGCAGGGCGTCGCCGTCCTCGCCGGGGGCCCGTTCCAGCGCCGCCTGGGCGCGGGTCTGGGCCAGCGCCCGCGCGGCCACCGGACGGCGCTCCTCCTCGTAGGTGTCGAGCAGCCCGGCGGGCACCCGTCCGAGCAGCACGGCGGCCAGCTTCCAGGCCAGGTTGGCCGCCTCCGTCAGGCCGACGTTGAGCGCCGACCCGCCCGCCGGGAACAGGTGGGCGGCGTCCCCGGCCAGGAACACCCGCCCGGCCCGGTAACGCTCGGCGAGCCTGGCCTGGGCGACCGTGCCGGACAGCCAGATCGGCTCGCCCAGCGGCAGGTCCCGCCCGATCACGCGGCGTACGGCCGCGCGGAAGTCGTCCGGGGTCACCGGGCCGCCGGGCAGCGTGCCGCGCTCGCGCACGCCCGCGATGAGCACGCCGGGCCGCAGCGAGGTGAGCAGCAGCCGGCCGGCCGGGGTGCGGTTCCAGCCGGGTTCCAGGCCCTCGACGCGCGGCGCCTGGAACGGGCCCTGCTCGTCGCGGGCGAAGTGGCCGAGCCGCAGCACCTCGTCGTCGGTGGTGCCCGGGAAGCCGATGCCCGCCAGGGCGCGGACGGTGCTGTGCCCGCCGTCGCAGCCGACCACGTACCGGGCGCGGGCCCGGCCGGTGGACAGCTCCAGCGTGACGCCCTCCTCGTCCTGCGCCAGCCCGAGGACCTCGTGGCCGCGCCTGATCTCGGCCCCGAGCCGGGCGGCCCGCTCGGTCAGCAGTCGTTCCAGCCGGGGCTGCTGGATCAGCAGCAGCCGCAGCGGCATGTCGTCGTGCCCGGCGAAGCGCAGCGGCACCTGCCCGAACGGGAACCCCGGGGCGGGGCCGGCGAAGCCGCTGCCCTCGGCGAGGACGCCGACCAGGCCGCGGTGGCCGAGCAGCTCCACGATCTGCCCGGCGAGCCCGTTGGCCTTGGGCAGCTCGCTGGGTTCCGGGCGTTTGTCCAGCACGATCGGGCGTAAGCCGGCCAGCGCCAGCTCGCCCGCGAGCATGAGCCCGACCGGGCCCGCTCCCACGATCATCACGTCGTCCATGCCTGTCAGGCTAGATTGACAAAATCTCGCCTGTCAATCTAGCCTGACAACGTGGACATGGAAGAGCTGTCTCAACGCATCAGGTCGAACGACCCCGCCCTCGGCCTGCGGGCGGTGGGCGCGCTGCACCGGCTGGCCGAGCAGGTCGAGGCGGCGTCGGTGGCGGCGGCCAGGGAGCAGGGCTGGACCTGGGAACAGATCGGCGACGCGCTCGGCATGTCGCGGCAGTCCGTGCACGCCAGATACGGAAAGTGAGGATCGCCATGTTCGGCAAGGAGAAGAGCCCCTTCGCGGCCGTCGTCAGCGCGGCGCTCGACGAGGCCAGGCAGCGCGGCGACCGGCGGCTCGGCACCGAGCACCTGCTGCTCGGCCTGCTGCACGATCCCGCCGCCGAGCCGGCGCGGGCGCTCGGCGTCGACCTGGCCGGGGCGCGCGCCGCGCTCGACGAGCTCGACCGCGAGGCGCTGCGCTCGATCGGCCTCGACCTCGGCCAGGCCCCGCGCGCGACGCCCCGCAGGCATCCGCCGGTCCCCGGCACCGCGCTCACGTCGAGCGCCCGCGCGGTGATCAACGCCGCCATCGGGGCCACCCGGCGGAAGACCAGGCCGCAGGCGCCCCGCCACCTCCTGCTCGCCCTCCTGGAGCGCGACCGCCACGACCCGGTGGCCCGGCTGATCGACCAGCTCGGGATCGACCGCGCGGCCGTCCGCGCCCGGGTCGCCTGATCGGCGACACGGGAGAAATCCGGTTGAAGCCGCGGCCGGGGCGCTGACATGGTCGAAGGATGCGGCGTACATACGATGACCTGGTCGAGGAGGCCGACACGGTGTCCGTGGCCGGCTGGGACTTCTCCTGGCTGGAGGGCCGGGCCACCGAGGAGCGGCCCTCGTGGGGCTACTCCCGCCTGCTGGCCGGGCGGATGGCGCAGGCGCGGGCGGCGCTCGACGTCCAGACCGGCGGGGGCGAGATCCTGGCCGGGCTGCCCACTCTGCCGAAGGTGACGGTGGCGACCGAGTCGTGGCCGCCCAACCTGGCGCTGGCCGCCGCCCGGCTGCGTCCACGCGGCGCGTACGTGGTGGCCGACGACGACGAGCCGCGCCTGCCGTTCCGCGACGGCGTCTTCGACCTCGTGGTCAGCCGCCATCCGGTGGCCACCTGGTGGGCGGAGATCGCCCGGGTGCTGCGTCCCGGAGGCGCGTACTTCTCGCAGCAGGTCGGCCCGCGCAGTGTGTTCGAGCTGACCGAGTTCTTCATGGGCCCGCAGGACGGCTCGGCCCGCGACCCGCGCCAGGCCGTGGCGGAGGCGGAGGCGGCCGGGCTGGAGGTGGTAGACCTGCGGGCCGAACGGCTGCGCATGGAGTTCCGCGACATCGGCGCGGTGATCTACTTCCTGCGCAAGGTGATCTGGATCGTGCCCGGCTTCTCGGTCGCCCGCTACGGCGACAGGCTGCGCGAGCTGCACGAGCTCATCGAGGCCGAGGGCCCGTTCGTCGCCCATTCGTCCAGATTCCTCATCGAGGCCCGGCGGCCCTGGGCGCACCCGTCCTTCGGACGATGAAACGCGCCGGCGCGCTACCGCCTCAGGCGTACGCCGGGCCCGCCTGAGCACTCCCCGGGGCGCAGCGGCGGCGGCTCCCGGGGGGCGATTCGCCGCGCCGCGCGAAGGCGGACCCTGGAGGCAGGACGAAGGAGGAAGTCATGCATCCGCATCTCTGGCCGGTCTTCCCGGTCTTCTGGGGCCTGTTCTGGGTCGCGCTCATCGCGTTCGCCGTCACCGCCCGCCGCAAGGGCTGGTGGGGGCGCCGCCCGGCGGCCGTCACCGACCGGCCCACCGCGTCGGCCGAGCAGATCCTGGCCGAACGGTACGCCCGCGGCGAGATGGGCGACGACGAGTTCTTCGAGAAGATGTCCGTGCTCAAGGGCGCAACCACCTAAACATCACTTAGGGTACAAGAACTGTCACTGGCCGCATCCGGCCTGCCGCGTTACGTTTCCCCCGAAAGCATCGCGCGCGACCGGGGAGGGCTGAGCGTGGAGGCGGTCACCCTGTTCGCCGGGGGCGTGGCAGCCGGGCTGGTGGCGGGCACCGCCTCGTGCACGGCCGCCCAGGGCGGGCTGCTCGTGGGCCTGGTCGGCCACCGCCCCGGCCGCGACCCGGCGCTGGTGGCCTGGTTCCTGGCCGGCCGGCTGGCCGCGTACACGCTGGTGGGGGCGCTGCTCGGGCTGCTCGGCTCGGCGGTCGGCCTGCCGCCCCGGGCGCGGGCCGTGCTCCTGGTCGCGGCCGGCTGCGCCGTGATCGTGTTCGCGATCCGGCTCATGCGCGGCGGGCGGCACGCGTGCGCCGAGCCCGTCCGGCCGTCCGGGTACCAGGCGCCGCTGCTGGGGGCGGCCACCGTCCTGGTGCCCTGCGGGGTGACGATCGGCATGGAGATGCTCGCCGTCTCCAGCGGCTCGCCGCTGTCGGGCGCGGCGGCCATGGCGGGGTTCGTGGTCGGCACGGCGCCGGCGTTCGCGCTGCTCGGCTACGTGCTGCGGCGGATCTCCCGCACCCGGCTGGCCAGGTTCGCCGGGGTCGTCGCCGTCGCCGCCGGGCTCTGGACCGTCGTGGCCGGGCTCAACCTGGGCGGCTGGACGGGTGAGGCCGCACCGGCCGCCGCCGGGCCCACCGCCCGGACCGTCACGGTCTACGCCACCCGCGAGGGCTACCGGCCCGCCGCCGTGTCCGTCCCGGCGAACGTGCCGGTCGAGGTCATCTTCAAACTGGTCGATCAGGGCTGCACGGGCACCGTCACCATCGACGGGCGCGATGTGGCCCTGCCCGCCACCGTACGGCTGCCGCCCCACCGCCCCGGCTCGCTGCGTTACGTGTGCGGGATGGGGATGTATTCCGGGTTCATCAGGTTCTCCTAGGGCCGTTGTCGGCGATTACGGTTCGCGATCGTATGATCACGTGCCACTCTGTCGCCATGGCCTGGTGGCAGGGAGAGGTGGCGACGCCGGCCGTTCCGGCGCCACGGGTGGGTGACGAGCCGGAGTTGCTGGTGGCCGCGCAGCAGGGCGACGCGCAGGCGGCCCACCGGCTCGGCAGGCTCTACGCCCAGCGCGGCGACCGCGCGGCGGCCCGGCTCTGGTGGGAGCTGGCGGCCGCGGGCGGCAACGTCGACAGCGCGTACAACCTGGGCGTCTGGCACGAGAAGCACGGCAGCCTGGAGGAGGCGGTCATCTGGTACGAGACCGCCGCGGCCACCGGCGACGCGGAGGCCGCCGCCAACCTGGCCACGCTCCTGCTCGAACAGCGCGGCGACGCCGGCGCCGCGCGGGCCTGGTTCGAACGCTCGGCCCTGGCCGGGTCGCGCGCCGCGGCCCGCCGGCTGGCGCTGCTGTGCGAGGACACCGGCGAGACCGGCGTGGCCCGCGAGTGGCACCGCAGGGCGGCCGACGACGGCGACATGGCCTCGGCCCACGACCTCGGCTTCCTGGCCTACTCCGCCGGCGAGGACGAGGAGACCGTGCGCTGGTGGGAGTACGCCGCCAGGGGCGGCCACGCCGACTCCGCCCACTGCATGGGCCTCTACCTGCACGCCAGCCGCGACCCCGAGGGCGCCGAGGCCTACTACCGGCTGGCCGCCAAGAACGAGCATCCGGGCGCCGCCTCCCGGCTCGGCGCCATCGCCCTGTCCCGCGGCGACCTGCGTACGGCCCGCGCCTGGTACGAGCGGGCGGCCGCCGCCGGGCGGCTGGAGGACCAGCGCATGGCCGGGTTCGTCTGCGTTGAGCTCGGCGACACCCCGGCGGCCAGCCACTGGTTCGGCAGGGCGGCGGCGGGCGGCGACGCCGAGTCCGCCTTCAACTACGGCCTGCTGCTGATCGCCGAGTTCGGCGACCTGGCCGGCGGCCGCCACTGGTTCCGCCAGGCGGCACAGGCGGGCCACCACGGCGCGGCGGTCGAGCTGGGCGGGCTGCTGACGGTCGCCGGCGAGCTGGGCGAGGCCGAGGAGTGGCTGGCCGATCCGCCGCCGCAGGCGTGGGCGCGCACCGCCGAGCCCGAGCTGGCCGCCCGCGCCGAGCTGGCGTCCGCGGCCACCGGCCGCAGGGGCGGCGTGCCGCTGTCGGTGCCCGAGCTGACGGAGGTGCTGGGCACCTGGGACCTGGTGACCAGGCCGCTGCACGACCACTCCGACGTGATCGGCTGGCTGGTGGAGCGGAGCGGGGTGCACCGCAGCGCGGTCGAGCACCTGGCGTCGGTGCGCGGCACGCTGCTGCGCCCCGGCAGCGCGCCGTGGCCGGGCACGGGCGAGATCCAGCACGTCCTCGCCACCGCCCGTGACCTGCGGCGCCGCCTGGGAGTGCGTTAGGGGCGCGACCGCCGGCCGCGCCCCCGGAAGAGGATCAGAGAACGTCGGCGACCGGCGTGTACGGCAGCCCCAGCGCCTGGGCGACCGGCTCGTTGGTGAGCAGGCCGTCATGGGTGTTCAGACCGCCCGCGAGGCCCTGGTCGGCCTTCAGCGCGTCGCGCCAGCCCAGGTTGGCCAGCTTGACCGCGTACGGGAGCGTCGCGTTGGTCAGGGCGTAGGTGGAGGTGTTGGCCACCGAGCCCGGCATGTTGGCCACGCAGTAGAAGATCGAGCCGTGCACCGTGTACGTCGGCTCGGCGTGCGTGGTCGGCCGCGAGTCCTCGAAGCAGCCGCCCTGGTCGATGGCGATGTCCACGAGCACCGAGCCCGGCTTCATCCGCGCGACCAGGTCGTTGGAGACCAGCGTCGGAGCCTTGGCGCCGGGGATCAGCACCGCGCCGATGACCAGGTCGGCCTGCAGGACCTCGCGCTCGATCGCGTACGAGGTGGACACGAGGGTCTTGAGCCGGCCCTGGTAGATGGCGTCGATCTGGCGGAGCCGGTCGATGTTGGTGTCGAGCACGGTCACGTCCGCGCCCATGCCCACGGCGATCTGCGCCGCGTTGAGGCCCGAGACGCCGCCGCCGATGACGACGACCTTGGCCGGGGCCACGCCGGGCACCCCGCCGGGCAGCACGCCGCGGCCGCCGTTGAAGCGCATGAGGTTGTAGGCGCCCACCTGCGGCGCGAGCCGGCCCGCGACCTCCGACATCGGGGCGAGCAGCGGCAGCGTGTGGCCCACCTGCACGGTCTCGTACGCGATGCCGGTCGTCCTGGCGGCGAGCAGGGCGTCGGTGCACGGGCGGGAGGCGGCCAGGTGCAGATAGGTGAACAGGACCAGGCCCTCGCGCAGGCGGTGGTACTCCTCGGCGATGGGCTCCTTGACCTTCAGGACCATGTCCGCCCCGGCCCAAACGGCGTCGGCGTTGTCGAGGATCTTCGCGCCCGCGGCGAGGTACTCCTCGTCGGTGATGTGTGAGCCGAGGCCGGCACCCCGCTGGACGGTGACGTCGTGACCGTTCCGCACCAGCTCGTGAACACCGGCGGGGGTGACCGCCACACGGTATTCGTGGTTCTTGACCTCGGCAGGGACGCCGATCTTCATCGTAGGGATCCTTTCGGAGACCGGCACTTCGTCGTACCGGGTGGGGAGGGTGTTAGAGGCGCGCCCACGCTTCCGAGAGCACACCCCGCAGGATGGATCCGATCTCGTCGAACTCCCTCTGCCCCGCGATCAGCGGGGGCGCGAGCTGGATCACGGGGTCGCCGCGGTCGTCCGCCCGGCAGTAGAGTCCGGCGTCGAACAGCGCCTTGGACAGGAATCCGCGCAGCAACCGCTCGGACTCCTCGGCGTTGAACGTCTCCTTGGTGGCCTTGTCCTTGACCAGCTCGATGCCCCAGAAGTAGCCCGAGCCCCGCACGTCGCCGACGATCGGCAGGTCGCGCAGGTCGTCGAGGGTGGCCTGGAAGAGGGGCTCGTTCTTGGTGACGTGGCCGAGCAGGTCCTCGCGCTCGAAGATGTCGAGGTTGGCGAGGGCCACGGCGGCCGACACGGGGTGGCCGCCGAAGGTGTAGCCGTGGGCGAACATGTTGTCGCCCTGCTTGAACGGCTCGAACAGCCGCTCGTGCGCGATCATTGCGCCGATGGGCGAGTAGCCGCTGGTCAGGCCCTTGGCGCAGGTGATGATGTCGGGCACGTAGTCGAACTTCTGGCCGCCGAACATGGTGCCGAGGCGGCCGAAGGCGCAGATGACCTCGTCGGAGACGAGCAGCACGTCGTACTCGTCGCAGATCTCGCGCAGGCGCTGGAAGTAGCCGGGGGGCGGCGGGAAGCAGCCGCCGGCGTTCTGGACGGGCTCGGCGAAGACGGCGGCCACCGTGTCGGGGCCCTCCATCTCGATGGCGCGGGCCACGCGGTCGGCCGCCCAGATGCCGTACTCCTCCGGCGACATGCCGGGGATGCCACTGATCTCGTCGGCGCGGTAGTGGTTCGTGTTCGGGACGCGCACCGAGCCGGGCACGAGGGGCTCGAACATCTGCTTGAACGCCGGGATGCCGGTGATCGACAGGGCGCCCTGCGGGGTGCCGTGGTAGGCGATCTGGCGGCTGATGACCTTGTGCTTGAGCGGCTTGCCGACGAGCTTGTAGTACTGCTTGGCCAGCTTCCACGCGGTCTCGACGGCCTCGCCGCCGCCGGTGGTGAAGAAGACCCGGTTCAGCTCGCCCGGCGCGTGCTCGGCCAGGCGGGCGGCCAGCTCGGCCGCCTTGGGGTGCGAGTAGGACCACAAGGGGAAGAAGGCCAGCTCCTGGGCCTGCTTGGCGGCGGCCTCGGCCAGCTCGCCACGCCCGTGCCCGACCTGGACGACGAACAGCCCGGCCAGGCCGTCGAGGTAACGCTTGCCGTGGATGTCGTAGATATAGGACCCCTCACCGCGCACGATGGTCGGGATCTCGTTCTCCTGGTAGGCGCTGTGCCTCGTGAAGTGCAACCACAGGTTGTCCTGCGCGGCCTTCAGGACGTCGTTTTCCGGCTGCGTCATGGTTATCTTCCCTCGTGTCGAACTCCCCACAGTGTGCATCTTCACCTGCGGTTTGCCAAGCGAATCGGTCGCAGCACTATGCAAGAAAATCGAGATCCGCAGAACCGTTGTGTAACGGCAACGAAATCCGCAGGTAGATTAACGCGCGGGTCATGCCCGTTTCCATACTGTGGAACCTTCTGTGATCCAATGAGACCAAACTGCCGAGAACGACCCCCGGGGGACCGTCCCGTGACTCCTGACCAGATCGAGAGCGCCGTCGCCGCCGCGATGCCCCGAGCCATCGAGGAGCTCAAGCGGCTCGCCGCCATTCCCTCCGTGGCCTTCCCCGGGCACCCGGAGGAGCCGGTCTACGCCGCCGCGGCGGCGACGGAGGAGCTCGTGCGCTCGGCGGGCCTGCCGCACGTCCAGCAGGTCGCCGTCGAAGGCAGCTTCCCCGCGATCTACGGCGAGGCCCCGGCCCCTCCCGGCGCGCCCACCGTCCTGCTGTACGCGCACTACGACGTGCAGCCCGCCGGCGACCTGGCCGCCTGGCGCACGCCGCCGTTCGAACCCACCCTGATCGACGGCAAGCTGTACGGCCGCGGCTGCGCCGACGACAAGTCGGGCATCATCTCCCACATCGCCGCGCTGCGCGCCTTCCAGGGCCGGTTCCCGGTGGGCATCAAGGTCATCATCGAGGGCCAGGAGGAGTACGCGGGCGAGCGCCTGGAGGCCTTCGTCGAGCGCAACCCCGAGCTGCTGCGGGCCGACGCCATCGTGGTCGCCGACACCGGCAACCCGCGCGTCGGCGACCCGGCGGTCACGACGTCGCTGCGCGGCATGGCGGCCTTCACCATCGAGGTGCGCACGCTGCGCGAGGCCGTGCACAGCGGCTCGTTCGGCGGCGCCGCCCCCGACGCGCTGGCCGCCCTGATGCGCATGCTGACCGCGCTGCACGACGAGAACGGCGACATCCGGGTGCCCGGCCTGCCGCGCGGCAGCTTCCTCGGCCAGGGGCCCTCGGAGGAGGAGTTCAGGAAGACCGCCGGCGTGGCGGACGGCGTCTCGCTGGTCGGCTCCGGCTCGCTGGCCGACCGGCTGTGGGCCTCGTACGCCATCACCGTCACGGGCCTCGACGTGCCGACCGTGTCGGGCGCCGTGAACGCGGTCCAGCCGGCGGCGCGGGCCCGGGTGACCGTCCGGGTGCCTCCGTCCGGCGACCCGAAGACCACGGTCAACGCCGTGGTGGAGTTCCTGCGCCAGGTGGCGCCGTGGGGCGTGCAGGTGTCCTTCGACGACTTCACCGTCGGGTCCGGCTTCCAGGCCGACTCCGGCGGCAAGGCGCGGGCGGCGCTCAACCGGGCGATGGAGCGCGCGTTCGGCCGCCCGCCGCGCGACGTGGGCGCGGGCGGGTCGATCCCGCTGGTGAACACGCTGCTCAAGCAGTACCCGGCGGCCGAGATCCTGCTGTTCGGCGCCGAGGACGAGGACGCCGCCATCCACGCCCCCAACGAGCGGGTCGACCTTGAGGAGCTGCGCCGGGTGGCCACCGCCGAGGCGCTGTTCCTGCAGGAGCTGAGCCTGCCGTCGGCGCTCGGCGTCTGAGCCGCGCCTCTCGCCCCCGGGCGGAAATTGCGTTGCCCTTCCTGGCCGGCGTTCGTCAGACTGCACGACGTTCCGCGGAAACTGCCGGGAGGGGCTGCGTATGTTGACCGACGAGCAGATCGAGTCGTTCGTCGAGGACGGGTTCGTCCGGCTTCCCGGCGCGGTTCCCCGGGAGACCGCCGAACAGTGCCGGGCCGAGCTGTGGGCGGCCAGCGGCTGCGACCCCGACGACCCGTCGAGCTGGACCCAGCCGGTCGTGCGGCTGGGCTGGATCGCGACCCCGCCGTTCCGCGCGGCGGCCAACACGCAGGCGCTGCACGAGGCTTACGACCAGCTCGTGGGCTCTGGGCGGTGGACCGCGCCCATGGGCCTCGGCACCTTCCCGCTGCGTTTCCCCAGCGACGAGGAGCCCGGCGACGACGGCTGGCACCTGGAGGCGAGCTTCGCCGGTGACGCCGGCGAGTACCGGGTGAACCTGCGCTCGCGCGGCCGGGCCCTCCTCATGCTGTTCCTGTTCTCCGAGGTCGGTCCCGACGACGCCCCCACCCGGGTACGCGTCGGCTCACATCTGGACGTGCCCGCCCTGCTCGCCGATTCCGGGGACGAAGGGCGTGAATGGCTCCCGCTGTGCGGGGAGGCCGTGCCGCTCAGCGAGGGGCGCCGGGAGGTCACCGTCACCGGCTCCCCCGGCGACGTCTTCCTGTGCCACCCGTTCCTGATCCACGCGGCCCAGCCGCATCGCGGCAGCGTGCCGCGGTTCATGGCCCAGCCGCCGCTGATGCCGACCGGCCTGCTCGACCCCACCGGCACCGCGCCGACGCCGGTCGAGCGCGCGGTCCTGAAGGGGTTGAACGGGACCGCTCCGGCTTAGAACGCCGAGCGGTCCGGGCGTCTCAGGCGTGGTGGTCCGCCAGGCGTGGTGTCTGGTTGGTCGTGCCGCGGCTGACCAGGCGGAGGCCGGTTTCCACCAGGGCCCAGCCCAGCCGTCGTTCCCAGGCGCGGGCGACCGTCCCCGGGTGCGTCCGGGCTGTCCGACGGGGGGTCCGGGCGGCGGCGCGCAGTTCTTGCCCGCGCACTCGCTCGACAAGTAGGTATAAGTCGGGATTCATCCTGCTCTCTCCTCACGTCGTGAACGGGAACCCGTACAGGTGCACGGCCACGTTCTCGCGGCCCTCGGTGTCCCCCGCCTCGCCGGCCGCCCTGCCGCGGGCCGTCCACTTCACGACCACGTCGTCGATCTCCTGCCTGAGGTCGCGCAACTCCTCCGCGGTCAGCGACAGCAGGAACTCCGACCCGAAAGACGAGTCCTGCCAGGCCTCGCTCCAGGCCCACTGCGCGTCGAGGTAGCCGTCGTACATCTCGGCGAGCTGACGGGCGTGCAGGCGGGACAGGGTCTGGTGGACCACGACGCCCTCGGGGCTGTCGCGGAAGTCGGAGTTGCGGGTGGAGAAGCTCTCCGCCGACGTCCGCCACCAGCGCTCCCGGGCGTCGCCCCGGCCGCCCTGCGTCTCCTCGATGAGGCCGTGCGAAATAGAGGTTGCGAGACATTTTCTGTCGCAGCCGTTCGCCATACTGCGTCGGGAACAGGGACCCGACGAGGGGAGCAGCAGCCATGAGCGAGGCATCGCGGGGCGTTTCCGGCACGACGGCGCGGAGGTGAGGCGGATGGCGACGTTCGCGCTGATCCACGGCGGCGGCAGCTCCGCCTGGGACTGGCACCTGGTCGAGGCCGAGCTGCGCGCCCGGGGCCACCGCACGGTGGCCGTCGACCTGCCGATCGAGGACGAGTCGGCCGGGCTGGCCGACTACGCCGACACGGTGGCGCGGGCCGTCGGCGAGGCGGACGAGCTGGTCGTGGTGGCCCACTCGTGGGGCGGCTTCGTCGCCCCGCTGGTCTGCGACCGCCTGCCCGTCAAGCTGCTCGTGCTGGTCACGGCCATGATCCCGGTCCCGGGCGAGCCGCCGGGCGAGTGGTGGGCCAACACCGGCTACCGAGGCGCCGAGGGCCTGGACACGATCGCCGAGTACATGCACGACGTCCCGGAGGAGCTGGCGCAGGAGGAGTTGTCTCGGGGGCGTCCGCAGGCGGAGAAGTCGTCCGTCGAGCCGTGGCCGGGCGCGGCGTGGCCCGACGTGCCGACGCGGTTCCTGCTCTGCCGGGACGACCGGTTCTTCCCGCCCGAGTTCATGCGGCGGGTGGTCCGGGAACGGCTCGGTGTCATGCCCGACGAGATCGGGGGCAGTCACATGGTCATGCTGTCGCGGCCGAAGGAGCTGGCCGAGCGGTTCGAGGCGTATCTCACAGTGTGACGCACCGCATCACAAGGTAATCTTTTGTACTGACCAGTCAGTTCAAGAGATGGGGTTGTGGTGATCGTCGCGGAGGGCTTGTCGATCGAGGGGGTGTACCCGGCGGTCTCGCTGAAGGCGGGCCCCGGGACGCTCACGGCGGTCGCCGGACCGGCGGGCAGCGGGCGGACGAGCCTGCTGCTCACGCTGGCCGGGCGGATGAAGCCGACCACGGGCACGCTCTCCGTCGCCGGGCACACCAGGCCGCGGGCCATCCGGAAGGCGGCGGCGCTCGCGCTGGTCGACGGCGTGACGGATCTCGACAGAGCGCTGACGGTCAAGGAGCACCTGCGCGAGCGCAGGCGCAAGCCGTACCAGGAAGTCCTGAAGCGGGCGGGGCTCGCGGCGCCGGACACGACGCCGGTGAGCGAACTGGACCGCGAGCAGCAGGTGCGCCTCGGCGTCGCCCTCGCCCTGCTGGACGAGCCCGCGGTGATCCTCGCCGACAACGTGGACGCGGGCCTGCCCGACGACCGCGTACGGGAGCTCTGGGACCTCCTGCGCGACCTCGGCGCCGGCCTCGGCACGGCCGTGGTCGCCAGCTGCGTGCGCCCGCCCGCCCGCTACGACCACCTCGTGGAGCTGTGATGAAGGGCATGCTGCGGTCCCGGTTGACCCGGGCTGCGCTGGCGGCGGTGATCGTGCTGCCGCTGCTGTACGCCGGACTGTACCTGTGGTCGTTCTGGGACCCCCAGGGCAACCTCGACCGGGTCCCCGTCGCGCTGGTCATGGAGGACCGCCCGGCCACGGTCGACGGCAAGACGCTGCACGCGGGCCAGGACCTGGCCGACGAGCTGCGCGAGCGCCGGACGTTCGCCTGGCACGAGGCCACGCCCCGGCAGGCTGCCGACGGGGTCGCCGACGGCAGCTACTACCTGTCGCTCACCGTGCCCGCCGACTTCAGCGCCCGCCTGGCCTCGCCGTCCGACGACACGGCGACCCCCACCCCCGCCCAGCTCGGGCTGCGCGTGGACACCGGCCGCAGCTACATCGTCGGCAGCATCTCCGACGCGGTCTTCAACGAGGTGCGCGCCGCCGCCGAGCGCACGGCCATCCACGACTACTTCGACAAGGTCTTCGTCTCGATCGGCGACATCCACGACGCCACCACCGAGGCCGCCGACGGCGCCGGCAAGCTGCACGACGGCGCGGTCAAGGCCGGCGACGGCGTCTCCCGGCTCAACTCCGGCCTCGGCACCGCCGAGAACGGCGCCCAGCAGCTCTCCGTCGGCCTGAACAGCGCCAACACCGCCACCGGCAAGCTGCGGAACGGCTCGGCCCAGGTCACCGGCGGCATCGGCAAGGCGCAGCAGGCCATCGGCGAGCTGCGCGACGGCCTGCGCAAGCTCCGCAGCGAGGGCACCTCCGAGCTGCGGAAGGGCACCCGGAAGGCGGCCGACCAGGTCCACACCCAGACGCGCGCGGTCAACCAGCTCGCCGACAAGTACGTGCCGGTGCTGAACGAGTGGGGCCCGAAGGTCGCCGACGCCGCCGAGCAGGTGGCCGACGCCGCCGACCGGCTGGCGGACGGCTCCGGCACGGGCGCCGGCGCGACCCGCGCGGCGGGCAGCGCCCGCGAGGCCGCCTCCCAGGCCCAGGCCGCGCTCGACCGCCTCGGCGCGGACGCCGACCCCGAGGTGCGCTCCTTGCTGCGCAGCGCGGCGAACGCCGCCGAACGCGCCGCCGAGCAGGCCGGCTCTGCGGGCACCGGCGGCACGGGCGGCGCCTCCGCCCTGTCCGCCCAGGCCCGCGAGCTGGCCAGGAACGCCAGGAAGATCGCGGCCGTGGCCCCGCAGATCGGCCCCAAGGTCGACCAGGTCAGGACCCAGGTGAACGCCCTGGACGACGGCCTGGCCAAGCTGGCCGCGGGCGCGGCGACCGTGGACGCGAGCCTGGCCAAGGCCGGCACCGGCGCGGGCACCCTCTACCAGGGCGCGACCAAGCTGCACGACGGCTCGGCCCAGGTCACCAGCGGCCTCGGGCAGCTCGGCGGCGGCCTGGTCAAGCTCAGCGACGGCGCGAGCACCCTGCGCACCGGGGTCGGCCGGCTGCACGACGGCGCGGGCCAGGTGGACAAGGGCATGGACCAGCTCGCCAAGGGCTCGAAGGACCTGGCGGGCGGGCTCGGCGAGGGCGCGGAGAAGATCCCCGACTACGACGCCCGGCAGCGGGCCGCCCGCGCCGACGTGATGAGCGACCCGGTGCGGCTGGCCAAGACGGTCGACAACGAGGTCCCCAACTACGGCACCGGCTTCGCGCCGTTCTTCCTGCCGCTGGCGCTGTGGGTGGGCGCGATGATCACCTTCATGGTGCTCAAGCCGCTGAACCAGCGGCGGCTGGCCGGGACCCAGGGCGCGGTGCGCATCGCGCTGGCCGGCTGGCTGCCCGCGGTGGCGCTGGGCGCGGCCCAGGTCGGCGTGCTGGCGGCGGTGCTGCGGTTCGCGCTCGGCCTGGAGGCGGCCCACTGGCTCGGGGTGATCGGGCTGCTGCTGCTGGCGGCGGCCGCGTTCCTGGCGGTGGTGCAGGCGGTCAACGCGCTGCTCGGGCCGCCCGGCCGGGTGGTGGGGCTGGCGCTGCTGATGCTCCAGCTCACCTCGGCGGCGGGGACGTACCCGATCGAGACCTCGCCCGGGTTCTTCCAGACGATCTCGCCGTGGCTGCCGATGAGCTGGGTCGTCTCGGCGCTGCGCAGGCTGATCAGTGGCGGCGATCTGACCGTGGTGTGGCAGGCTTGCGGCGTGCTGTCCGCATTCCTCGTGCTCGGGCTCGCGCTGACCACCCTCGCGGTGGAGCGGGGCCGCGTCTGGTCCATGAAGCGCCTTCACCCCGAGCTGTCGCTGTGAGCAGGCAGGACACCCGGGCGAAGGTGTTCACGGCGGCGGTCGAGCTGATCGCCGAGCAGGGCTACGCGGCCACCACGGTCGACGCGATCGCCGAGCGCGCCGGGGTGGCCAAGGGCACCGTGTTCTACAACTTCGGCAGCAAGGAGGGCCTGTTCTCCGCGCTGCTGGAGCACTCGATCGAGCGGCTGGCGGGCGCGCTGGCCGCCGCCGACACCGGCGAGAGCGGTGTGGCCGCCCTCGACTCGGTCGTGCTCGGCCAGCTGCGCTTCTTCGAGGAGCACGGCCCGTTCGCCCGGGTGTTGCTGGCCGAGATGTGGCGCACCGCCTGGCAGGAGGCGGTGGCGCGGCTGCGCGAGAGCGCGCTCGGCGTGTACGCGGGCGTGCTGCGCAGGGCGGCGGCCGGCGGTGAGATCCGCGCCGACCTCGACGTGGAGACGGCGGCGACCGCCCTGTTCGGCATGGTCCTGACGGTCGCCATCGAACGCCGCGCCCTCTACCCCGAGCGGCCGATCGAGCAGACCCACCAGACCCTGGTCGAGCTGCTCCACGGCCGCATCAGGTGAGGCGGGCTCAGCGCACCGGCAGCTCGTAGACGCGGCGCACGCTGCTGCCCAGCTTGCCGACGTCGGCGCCGTACACGTGCAGCGACACCCCGACCTCGTCGCTGGTGTTGAGCACCATGTGGATGTCGCCGGGCGGGGCGAAGCCGCTGACCTCGCCCGGCCGGTTGTCGGCGCGTCCGATCTCCAGCAGGTGGTCGCCCATGTCGCGGTAGAGCGTCTCGTGCTCGATGCCGCTGAGGATGCCGAACGTGCACCACGACACGTGGTCGTGGATGACCGTGTACTGGCCGGGACGCCACACGACGGCCACGATCGAGAACTCGTCCTGGGCGTGCAGCAGGTGGGAGGAATAGCGGTCGGGCGTGCCGAGGCGCTCCTCGGGCGTGAGGATGTCCATGCCGGGCAGCCGGTCGCGCAGCAGGTCGGCGACGGCGAAGGCGGTCTCGCGGGCGCCGAGCTTCCTGGCCACGATCTCGGAGATGCCGGACACCAGAACGTCGAGCCCTGGCCTGGTGGTGGTCGCGACCATGTTCACGGTGTCCCCCTAGGGAAAATGTGGAAATTTGTCCTCCCTCTCTACGGTGGCCCATGGCGATCGATAGGTCCAACAGAAGTCTTCTGGCCTATTGATAGATACGATTGATGAATGCTCGACGTCGCCCGGCTCCGCGTCCTCGTCGCGGTGGCCCGCAAGGGGTCGCTCACCGCGGCCGCCAAGGAGCTCCACTATTCCCAGCCGTCCATCAGCCACCACCTGGCCCGGCTGGAGGCCGAGACCGGCGCCAAGCTCGTCCAGCGGGTGGGGCGCGGCATCCGGCTGACCGAGGCGGGCCGGCTGCTGGCCGACCGCGCCGCCGACATCATCGGCCGGATCGACGCCACCGCCGAGGAGCTGGCCGCCCACGTGGGCCTGCGCGAGGGCCGCGTGCGGCTGGCCGCCTTCCCGTCGGCGCTCGGCACGTTCATCCCGTCCGCCGTCCGCCGTCTGGCGGCCGCCCATCCCGGGCTGCGGCTGGAGCTCACCGAGACCGAGCCGCCCGAGGCCCTCAGGCTGCTGCGCGCCGGCCGGGTCGACGTCGCCGTCATGTTCCGGTACGACGACACCGCCCCCGAGGACGCCGGCCTGCACCTGATCCACCTCCTCGACGACCCCAGCTACCTGGTCTCCCCCGAGCCGGGCGGCGAGCTGGCCGACCACGCCGACTCCCCCTGGATCGCCGGCTGCGACCGCTGCCGCAGCCACCTGCTCGACATCTGCGCCAAGGCCGGGTTCGAGCCGCGCATCTCCTTCACCAGCGACGACATCGTGGCCGTGCAGGCGCTCGTGGCGGCCGGCATGGGCCTGACCGTGCTGCCCGGCCTGGCGCTCACCGCCCACCGCAACCCCGACGTGGCGGCGGCCCAGGTGCCCGGCTCCACCAGGCACGTGTACGCCGCCGTCTACGGCGACCCGCCGCACCCGCCGGCCACCGGCGCCCTGCTCGAAGCGCTCGGCGCGAGCCTGCCGCCCGCCGGCGAAGGCCGTTGACGGCGTCCTTAGGACAAGCACATGAGGGAAAACCGTTGACGGCGTCCTTACGATGAGCACATGCCGGACATCACGCATATCGCGCTGTTCTGCGCGGCCACGCTGGGACTGCTCGTGGTCCCCGGCCCCGCGGTGCTCTACATCGTCACCCGCAGCGTCTCCCAGGGCCGGTCCGCCGGGTTCGTCTCGGTGCTGGGCGTGCACGCCGGCTCGCTGGTCCACATCGGCGCGGCAGCCCTCGGCCTCAGCGCGCTGATCGCGGCCTCGGCGACCGCGTTCACGGTCGTCAAGTACGTGGGAGTGGCGTACCTGCTCTGGCTCGGCCTGCGCAAGCTGATGAAGCGCGGCGGGGGGTCCGAGGAGGTCGTCGAGCTGCAGGTGCAGTCCAGGCGGCGGCTGTTCTGGGAGGGGTTCGTGGTCAACGTGCTCAATCCGAAGACGGCCGTGTTCTTCCTGACCTTCCTGCCGCTGTTCACCGTCCCGGCGGCGGGGCCGGTGGGACCGCAGATCCTGATGCTCGGCGGGTTGTGGCTGGTGCTGGGGATGGCCAGCGACGGCATGTACGCGCTGCTGTCGTCCACGCTGGCGGGACGGCTGCGCGGGTCCGTACGGGCGCGGCGGCGGCTCGACGTGGGCAGCGGCCTGGTCTACCTCGGGCTGGCCGCATGGCTCACAACCGAGAAGGCATGACAAGCCGCGAAATTTCCCGCTCTTAATGCGATAGTGAGATCGATCGGGGGACGAAAAGCCGGGACGTAGCAGCTAGGCGGACCCATGGACGCGCCACCGCACCGCCTCGGCCTCGAACGAGTCGTCGAGGTCTACTCGGGTCACGACGACGTGGTCGGCGTGACCGGGACCGGCCATGTGATCGGCACGGACCTCGTGCTGACCGCGTCCCTCGTGGTGGATCCCGGCGCGCCCTGCCAGGTGCGCCCGCCGTGGTCGTCCCGGTGGGCGACAGCCGAGCAGGTCTGGCGCGGGCACGGCGCGGTGCTGCTGCGGGTGCCCGGACCGCCCTGGGCCGACGTGCCCGGCATCGGGCACCTTCGGTGGGCCGCCTTGTCAGGGGAACGGGTGCCGTGCCTGGCCATGGGGTTCCCGCGGGCACGGCGGCGGTCGGGGTTCAGGGACGTCCGGGTGCTGTCCGGAACCGCCGCCGCCCCCACGGGCCCGGCGTCGCGGACGCTCAGCATGGACGTGCCCGGCCCGCCGCCTCCGATGGAGGTGTGGGCGGGGCTGACCGGAGCCGCGCTGCTGGCCGAGCCCGCCGGGCAGGTCGCCGCCGTCGTCACGGCCTCGGCCGCCGGGCACGCCCGGGGGCGGCTCGACGCGGTGCCCGTGGGCGTGCTGCTGCGCGACGACCGGTTCCGCGAGCTGACCGGGGCCGCGCCGGGCCCGCTGGAGAGCGTTTCCGCCGGTGACGGGCGGGTGGTCCTGTCCGGGCTGCTGCTGCCGGCGCGGGAGCCGTTGCCGTCCGACTGTCCGGACTGGCGGCTGCTGCTGCCGCGGCACGCCGTGGTGCCGTACTCCGGGCGGGACGGGCAGCTCGCCGCCCTGCGGGCCTGGGCCGGGGAGCCGGTCGCGCTGTCGGTCGCGGTGGTGACCGGGCGGAGCGGCACGGGCCGTACCCGGCTGGCCGGGGAGTTGTGCGAGGAACTGCGGGAAGCGGGCTGGGACGCCGGATTCCTGGCCCTGGACGCCGCGCTCGCCGCCCTGTCCGGGCGCGCGGCGGTGTCTTTGGAGGCGGTGCGGCCCTCGCTGGTGGTCGTGGAGTCGCCGGAGCCGTCCGGTCCGCTGGTGGGCGAGCTGGTACGGCGGCTGGCCAAGCACGGGCACAACCCTCGCGTACGGGTGTTGCTGCTGGCCCGCGAGCCCGGCGAGGCGGAGTGGTGGCGGCGGCTGGACACGGCGGCGGGCGGCTGGCTGCGCCGGCTCAACACCACGACCGTGCAGCTCAACCAGCACCCGCTCACCCTGAACGAGCGCACCGAGCACGCGTTCACGGCGATGAAGGCGTTCGCGCCGAGCCGGGCCGCGCTCCCCACGCCCCCGCGCCTGGACGACCCCGAGTACGGCCTGCCGCTCCGCGTCCACCTCGCGGCCCTGCTGCGGCTGCGCGGCGGCGAGACGGAGGTCCTGCCCGCGCCCACCCTTCCGGACGCCCTGCCCGGCGGCGGGATCGGCGCCCCGCCCTACCGGACGGTGCCCGAGCCCCGCCCCGGGACGTCCTGGAACGCCTTCCGTCCCGGCGGCCGGAGCGGAACCCGGACGCGCGCGACGGTGACCGTCGGCGAGGAGCTGCTCAGCCGCTTCCTCGACCGCGAACGCGACCAGTGGGCCACCGTCTGGCCCGCCGGCCGCGCCCAGGTGGACGAGACCACCGCCCGGCAGTCCGTCGCCCTGCTCACGCTCACCGCCCCCACCCCCGCCGAGCTGCCCGGCCTGCTGTCGGCCGTGCCCGCCCTGCACGGCGATCCGCAGGCCGCGGCGGTCGTCGCCGACTGGCTGGGACGCGTCTTCCCCGGCGTGGACCGGCTGTGCCCGCTCGGGCCGGACCTGGTGGCCGAGCAGGCGCTCGCCGAGACCGAGGACCTGGACGCGCTGGTCCTGGCCGTGCACGACCACGAGCGGCGGACGGCCGGACACCTGGCACGCCTGCTCGACGTGCTCCGCCTGGGCGCGGAGCGGGCGGAGGTGGGGCGGGCGCTGCGTTCGCTGGTGACGTCCAGGATCGGGGCGCTGGTCGCGGAGGCGGCGGCGAACCCCGCCACCCGGCTCGGCGACCTGCTCAACGCCGCGCTCACGCAACTGCCGGCCGACCGGGCGGCGACCGCGGCGGTGGCCGCGCTGCCCTTGGAACCACAGGTGGATGCGCAGATCGATTCCCGAGGGGATTCGTGGGGCGCTTCCCGGGCTGGGCCGCCGCTCGGGTTGCGGGCCCTTGAGGTGACGCTGGCCGAGCTGGCCGTACGGCACTTCCGTGCAGGCGGCAGGCGGACCGCGCTGGCGGGGGCGCTGGCCCGGCTGTCGTCCCGGTTGTCGGCCGTGGGCCGGGTGGGTGAGGCGGTGGTGGCCGCCGCCGAGGCCGTGGAGATCTTCGCGGCCGCTCCCCCGTACGAGGAGGCGGCCGGTCAGGCGGAGGCGCTGTTCGTCCTGGGGGCGTGCCTGCTGCTCGCGGGCGAGCCCGGCAGCGCGCTCAGGCCCGCGCAGGAGGCGGCGACCCGGTTCCGCATCCTGGCCGAGGACGACCCCCGGTACGCGGGACGGGCCGGGCAGGCGTACCACAACCTGGCGTGCGCGCTGCTGGACTCGGGGCGGACGGCCGAGGCGGTGGAGGCGTTCGCGGCCGCGGGCGGTGCCGGCGAGGTCGCCGCAGCCCTGACCGACGTCCTCACAGCGCACGCCTCCCCCACAAGCCCCACTCTCGCTCCCCCGACCCCCGCGCCCATCACCGCACAACCCCCGTCACCCAGCTCCCAACAGCCCACCCCACCCGATGCCGGACCGCCCGTCATGCCGGGCGGCATCAGGCGGGTGCCCGCGCCTGTCCCGCCATTCGCCTTGCCCGGCCCCGAGCCGGGGGCGTTGCCCGAGTTGGCCGCCTGTCTTGCCGTCGCGGCCACCGCCGCCGTGGCGGGCGCGGCGCCGACCGACAGGGATCTGGCTCAGCGGTTGTGCCTGCTGGCCGGGTGGCTCGGTGAACACGGCAGGGCGGCCGAGGCCGTCGCTCCCGCCGCAGAGGCCGTCGTACGGCTGCGCGGCCTGGCGGACGAGGAGCCGGGCCTGCGGCTGATGCTGGCCGAGGCCGCGGGCCTGCTGGCCGGGCTGCACCGCGCGCTGGACGACCTGGACCAGGCCGAGCGGTTCGCCGCCGAGGCGGTGCGGAACCTGCGCTCGCTGGTCGCGCTCGAACCCGACGAGCACCGACCGGCCCTGACCGTCCAGCTCCTCGACCTGGGCGAACTGCTGCTGACCGACGCGCGCCCCCGCGACGCGCTCGACCCGCTCCAGGACGCCGCGATCCTCGCCTCCGAACTGGACGAGCGGCACAGGGCCGTCAGGGCCCGCTCCAGACACCTGCTCGCCCTCTGCCTCTCCGGACTCGACCGCCCCGCCGACGCCCGAGCCCATGCGCAGGCAGCAGTCGCTCTGTACGACGCCCTGGGCACCGAAGACGCGTCCTACCGGCGACACCGGGAGGAGATCCGAGCCTGGCAGGAGTCGACGACCGACCCCACCGCCGCGGCGGCCGGAGAAACCGAACAGCCCTGGATGACCGCCCTGATCACCCCGCCGCCCGACGTGGCCAGAGCCGAACGAACCCTGATCGAACGCCGCGCCGCCCTGGAGCCTGCGGACGGCCCCGCATCCGCCGACGGCCCCGGGCCGCAAGCCGCGCGGGTGCAAGCGTACGCCGCCGCCCAGGCAGCGCTGGCACGCGCCTGGGCCGAAACCGGACGCGCCCGCGACGCCCTCCGCCTCGCAACCCAGGCCGCCGACCTGCTACGACGCCACGCGACACCTGACGACCCCGGCGACGGGAGCACCCGGGGGGCTGGAGTCGGTGGGGCGGTCGCGGGCGGGGTGGGCGCGGGTGGGGTCGTTGTGGGTGGGGCCGTTGTGGGTGGGGCCGTTGTGGGTGGGGCCGTTGTGGGGGCGGTTGGGCGGGCGCTTGTGGGGTTGGGGCGGTATTCGGAGGCGGTGCCGTATCTGCGGGGTGCCGTTGAGGCGTGTGGGCCGCAGTCCGAGGTCAGCTTCGTGGTGCAGCAGGAGTTGGCCAAGCTGCTCGTCCTGGAGGTAGCGGCGCTGGAGGCCACGGGCCGCCTGGAGGTCGCCGACGGCGAGGCGGAGCGGCTGGTCGCGGTGTGCGAGGGGCTGGTGGCCGAGCGGCTGGAGTCCCCGGTCGTGCTCGCGGGCGCGCTGCGTCTGCACGCGGGCCTCCGGCTGGCCGCCGGGAACGTGGCAGGAGCGCTCCAATCGGTCACCCGCGCCCTGGACATCCTCGTGCCCGAGCCGCCCGAGCGCACCCGTCTGCTCACCGCCACCTGTCTGGAGCTCAGCGGCCTGTGCCACGCCGACCTGGACGAACACGACCTCGCCGCCGCCGAGCTGGCCAAGGGCGTCGCCCTGATGGCCGAGGCGGGCCCGCTCACCCGGGACCTGGCCGGCGTGCACGTCCGAGCGCTGGCCCGCCTGGCCCGGCTCCGCGTGACCGGCCACGGCCCGTCCGCCGGAACCGACCTGTACGCCCAGATCCTCCGGGTACGCCCGCTGCCGCACCCCGACGTGCTCACCACGGCCGTGGACGAGCTGTCCGCCCACCTGCGCGCGGCCACCCCGAGGACGGCCGCCAGGCTGCTGCCGCTGCTGACGGCGTTCGCCGAGGCGTTGGAGCGCGAGGCCCCGGTCAGCGAGAACCCGCTGCTGCACGAGCGGTTCGGCCACTGCCTCATGTTCGGCGGCGCGACGGCGGCTCCGGCCGTACGCGTCCTCAAGGGGCTGGCCGCGTTCGACGCCCGCCACCGGCACTCCCTGGGCCTGGCGCTGGCCGCGCTCGGCGACGCCGACCTGACCGTCCTTGAGCAGGCCGTGGACCTGTTGTCCGAGGACGGGAGAGCGCTGGCCGAGACGCTGAACAGGTACGCGGTCAGACTGTTGGAGGCCGGTCGGCCGGTGGAGGCGCTGGCCCACTCGGAACGCGCCGCCGACCTCTGCGACGAGCTGGACGAGCCCGCCGTCGCCGCCGTCACGTACGCCCAGCTCGGCGCCGCTCTGGCCGCCCTCGACCGTCCGCAGGCCGCGCTGGAGGCGGTGACCTGGTCGCTGGCCGAGCAGGACCGCGCCGCGGAGGCGCGGGGCGGCGAGGCCGGGCTGCTCGGCGTGCGCGCGCAGGCGATCCAGGTGCGCGGGCAGGTGCTGCGCGCGTCCGGCCGGACGCAGGAGGCGCTGGCCCACCTGGTGGAGGCCATGCGCCTGCACGTCCGGCTCGCCCGGCCCGCGGCGGCGGCCGAGGTGGCCGGGACGGTCGCCGACGACCTGCTGGCCGCCGGGCGTCCCGAGGAGGCCGCCGAGTACGCCAGGATCGCCGTCACCGGCCTGCCGCCGCGCACGCTCAGGCATGCCCTGGCCACCCAGCGCCTGGTCAGGTGCCACATGATGCTGGGCGAGGCGCGGGAGGCGGGCGCGCTGGCCGAGGAGCTGATCCGGCTGGCCAGGCGGTCGCCGGGCGAGCTGACGTACCGGGCGATCCTGGCCGATTCGCTGGCGCAGAGCTCGGAGCTGCTGCCCCTGCTGCGGCCCGGCGCGGCTGCGGAGGCCGAGCAACGGGCCCGCGAGGCCATCGCGATCTACGACGAGCTGCTGACCACGGGCATGAACGCCGAGGCGCTCCACGTCAGCCGGGCGGGGGCCGGGCTGACGCTGGCCGCCGCGCTCCGGCTGCGCGAGCAGCCGGCGGCGGCGGTGGGGCCGCTGCGCGAGGCCGTCGCCGTGCTCGAACGCCATGCCCCCGCGAACCCCCTGCTCGGCGGCATCCTGTCCCGCGCCCTGCTCATGCTGGGCGACGCGCTGATGGAGTCGGGCCGGGCGCTGGAGGCCGGCCTGGTCTTCCATCGCGGCGCCCAGGTCATCGACGACGAGCCGGCCGCCGCCGTCGCCCACGCCCGGCTCGGCTTCTGCCAGCAGGAGCTGGGCAGGGACGACGCGGCCGACACCGCGCTCCGGGTCGCGCACGGCCTGCTGCGCGGCCTCCTGACGGCCGGTGCCACCGCCCCGAACGGCGGGAACGGCGGGAACGGCGGGAACGGCGAGCTCACCGAGCTCACCGAGCTGCTGCGCGACGTGCTGCGCGGCCGGCTGCGGCTGCTGGAGAAGTCCGGCAGGCGCGAGGAGGCGGCCCAGGTGGAGGCCGAACTACGCACGACCTAGCCACCGCACGGCCGCAGCCCACGAGCGACGACCGGGTGGTCAGGGGGTGGCGGCTTCGGCGGTTTGCCTGGCCCAGCGGTAGTCGGCCTTGCCGGCGGGCGAGCGGACCATCTCCTTCACGAACGCGTACGAACGCGGCACCTTGTACCCCGACAACGACGCCCGGCAGTGAACGTCCAGCTCGGCGGCGGTCACCTCGACGCCGGGACGCGGCTCGACCACCGCCGCCACCCTGCTCCCCCACCGGTCGTCCGGCACGCCGGTCACCACCGCGTCGAACACCGACGGATGACCCTTGAGCACGGCCTCGACCTCCTCGGGGAAGACCTTCTCGCCGCCGGTGTTGATGCACTGCGAGCCGCGGCCGAACACGTGCACGGTGCCGTCGGCGTCCACGGTCGCCAGGTCGCCGGTGAGCAGCCAGCGGGTGCCGTCGGGGTCGGTGACGAACGTGCGCGCCGACTTGTCCGGGTCGTTGTAGTAGCCGAACGCCACCCGCCCGGACCTGGCCACCGTCCCCATCTGCCCCGAACCCGGCGGAACGGGACGTCCCCGCTCGTCCAGGACGCTGATCCTGGCCGACGGGTTGGGCTGGTAGCGCAGCCCGGTCTCGGGCGTGGAGCCGGGCAGCGCGGAGGCGGTGTAGCCGGACTCCGTCGAGCCGAAGCTGTCCACGATCATGACGTCGGGCAGCAGGCCCTGGAGCCGGTCGCGGACCGCGCCGCTCAGGATCGCGCCGGTCGAGCTGACGACGAACAGCGACGACAGGTCGTACGTGCCCGTCTCCAGCGCCTCGGCCAGCGGCCTGGCCATGGCGTCGCCCGTGATGCTCATGGTCAGCACGCGCTCGCGCTCGACCGCCCGCCACACCTCGCCCGCGTCGAACTTGGGGACGAGCACCATCGTCCCGCCCGCCCACCAGCTGATGAAGGTGGCCATCTGCGCGGCGCCGTGCATGAGCGGCGAGGTGGCCATCATGATCATGGGGGTGGCCTTGACGGCCTCGTCGATCACCTCCTGCGGGGTGGTGCGCGGGTCGCCGTACGGGTTGCCGCCGCCGAAGGCCATGAACAGGTCCTCGACGTGCCACATCGCGCCCTTGGGCATGCCGGTGGTGCCGCCGGTGTAGATGATGTAGACGTCCTGGCCGGTGCGCGAGGCGAAGCCGCGTTCCGGATTGCCGCGCTCCAGCGCCGCCTCGTACGGCACCGCCGAGGCGATCGACGACTCGCCGCCGACCGCGATCAGGTGCTCCAGCAGCGGTGCCTGGTGCGCGACGGCGGCCACGCGGGGGTCGAACTCGACGTCGTAGACCAGCGCGCGCAGGTCGGCGTCCTGGTAGAGGTAGAGCAGCTCGGCCTCGACGTACCGGTAGTTGACGTTGATCGGCACGGCCCGGATCTTGAGCGCGGCCAGCAACCCGGCCAGGTACTCCACGCCGTTGTACAGGTGCAGACCGACGTGCTGGCCCGGCCGCACGCCCAGGCCGGCGAGGTAGTGGGCGAGCCGGTTGGCCTCGGCGTCCAGCTCGGCGTAGGTGCGCCGCCGGTCGCCGCAGATGACGGCGGTGCGGTCCCCGATCACGTCGGCGAGTGCTTCGAACAGGTCCGCGTGGTTGAACTCCATCAGGGTCTCTCCCGTCCGACGATCCACATCGCGAAGAACTGGGCTCCGCCGCCGTAGGCGTGGCCGAGCGCCGTGCGAGCGCCGTCCACCTGGTGCTCGCCGGCCTGGCCGCGCACCTGGAGCGCGGCCTCGGCGAACCTGATCAACCCCGAGGCCCCGATCGGGTTGCTGGACAGCACGCCGCCGGAGGCGTTCCACGGGATGTCGCCGTCGAGGGCCGTGGCGCCGGACTCGGTCAGCTTCCAGCCCTCGCCCTCCGCCGCGAATCCCAGGTTCTCCAGCCACATCGGCTCGTACCAGGAGAAGGGCACGTACACCTCGGCCACGTCGATCTCGCGGCGCGGGTCGGTGACGCCGGCCTGGCGGTAGACGTCGGCGGCGCAGTCCTTGCCGCCCTGGGGGCTGACGGTGTCGCGGCCGGCCCGGAAGATGGGCTCCGAGCGCATGGCGGTGCCGTGCACCCAGGCGGGGGTGCCGGTGACCTTGTGCTCGGCGGCCAGGACCATCGCGCACGCGCCGTCGCTGGACGGGCAGGTCTCCAGGTAGCGGATCGGCTCCCAGAGCATCGGCGTGGACTCGACCATCTTCTGGTCGATGCCGGGGATCCTGAGGTGGGCGTAGGGGTTCTTCAGGGCGTTGAGCCGGTCCTTGACGGCGACCAGCGTGCCGATGTGGCCGGGCGCGCCGGACCTGCGCATGTACTCGCGGATGTGCGGCGCGAAGTAGCCGCCCGCGCCGACCACGAGCGACGCGCTGAAGGGCAGGTGCGTGGACAGCGCCCAGGTGGCGTTGGACTCCGACTGCTTCTCGAAGGCCACCACGAGCACCCGCTCGTGCACGCCGCCCTGGATCAGGCTCGCGCCGACCAGCGCCGTCGAGCCGCCGACGCTGCCCGCGGTGTGCACCCGCATCATCGGCTTGCCCGCCGCGCCGAGCGCGTCGGCGAGGTACGCCTCGGGCATCATCACGCCCTCGAACAGGTCGGGCGCCTTGCCGACCACGACGGCGTCGATGTCCTTGAACGTCAGCCCGGCGTCCTCCAGGGCCCGCAGCGCCGCCTCGCGGACCAGGCCCGCGATGGAGACGTCCCTGCGCTTGGTGGTGTAGTGCGTCTGTCCGACCCCGATCACCGCGCAGCGGTTGCCCATGATTCACGCCTCCAGGACCGTGACGAGGTTGTGCTGCAGGCAGGGGCCGCCGGCGGCGTGCCCGACGGTGCGGCTCGCGCCGCCGTCGAGGATGCGCCGCGCGGCCTCGCCGATGCGGATGAGCCCCGTGGCCATGACGGGGTTGGCGGCGAGCGGTCCGCCGGACGGGTTGATCAGCGTGTCGCCGCCCAGTTCGAGCGCCTCGCGCAGGATGAGCTCCTCGTGCGGGAACTGGGCGTGCAGCTCGGCCACCTCGACCGGGCCCTTGCCGACGCCGGCGGCCCGTGCGGCGTCGGCCGCGGAGACCGACCTGGCCAGGTCCCGCGTGCCCAGGTAGTGGGGCTCGATGCGGTGGGCGATGCCCTTGACGAACGCGGGGCGGCTGGTGAGCCGTCCGGCCAGTTCCGCCGTGGCCAGCACGATCGCCGCCGCGCCGTCCGTGACGGGCGGCACGTCCGTCTTCCTGAGGGGTTCGACCGCGACTTCCTCGCCGTCCGGTTCGGGCAGGTCGAGCGCGTACGGGTTGCTCCTGCCGTCCGCTCTGGACCTGCGGACGATCTCGTCGAGCTGCTTCCTGTCCGCGTCGAGCGCGTTCGCCTGGAGTGCGGCCAGGGAGAGCTGGTCGAGGCCGAGGGGTTCCAGGTAGTAGGGGTCGAGCTGGAGGGTCATGATGGTGCGCAGGTCGCCGAGCGACGACTTGCCGAAGCCGTAGACCAGGGCCGAGTCGATGTCGCCGTGCTGGAGGCGGACCCACGCCTCGTACAGGGCCCAGGCGCCGTCCATCTCGACGTGGCTCTCGGAGACGGGCGGCCAGGCGCCGAGCGCGTCCAGGGCGCTGACGAACGAGAACGGCGCCCCGGCCAGGTAGTCGCAGCTCCCGGAGCAGGTGAAGCCGAACCTGGTCAGCCCGGTCCGCTCCTTGACCTCGCTGATCACCGGCAGGATCAGCTCGGGCTCGGTGAGCCCGGTGTCGTGGTCGGTGTGGACGGTCTGCGCGAACGCGACGATCGCGACCTCTCTCATGACAGCTCCACGTCGGGCTCGCCGGTGGGGGCGAACCAGCGGATGTTCGCCATGGACTTGCTCCGCTCCTCCTCGGGCACCCAGACGGCCCTGACCCGCATGCCCTGGCGCACCTCGTGCGCGGGTACGTCGCCGATCAGGGCGATCATGGGGATGTCGGCGTTGTCGAGCAGGATGTAGGCGGAGACGAACGGCACTTCCGGTGCGCGCGGATCCGGCAGGTTGTTGATGGCGAACGTGGTGATCGTCCCGGTGTCGGGGAGTTCGAGCGTCTCCGGGATGAGACCTCCGCACTGGGGGCAGGACATCCGGTACGGCACGTACACCTGGTCGCACTGCTCGCAACGTCCGCCGAGGAAGACGCCGCGCTCGACGCCCTCCAGGAAGACGCGGAGCGAGCCGCCCGCCTGGAGGCGGTACTCGGCCCGCACGTTGGACACGATCTTCGTGACCTCGGGCGCGAAGTGGGCGATGTCGGTGATGTGGCCCGTGGGCCGGTCGCGCCACACCGGCCAGACCCGGGAGCCCTTCGACAGCGCCCTGGGGTCGTCGGCGGCGACGGCGTGCACGAGCGCGGTGTCGGCGCCGTCCAGCAGGATCGTGGCCCAGGCGAAGGGCCGGTCGAGCGGGTGGTTCTGCAGGGGCTCGGGCACCCAGGCCCAGGAGGTCACCGTGCCGGCCGGGCCGACCTCGACGTACTCGGAGGTGACGGGGTCGCCGGTGGCGGGGTCGTATTCGAGGGGCGGCACGAGCACCTTGCCCTCTTTCGTGCGCACTCCGACGATGCGGCGGCCGCGTAACTCGGTGAGGAAGCGCCCGATCACCGACCCGGTCGTGCGGGTGTAACCGCCGGGGAACTCCAGGACGTGCTGGGCGACCAGCGGATCGTCAGATGGCACGGTCGTGACCCTCCCAGTACGGTGCGCGGAGCTTGCGCTTGAGCAGCTTGCCGTTGGGCTCGCGGGGCATCTCGGCGATGAAGTCGACGCTCTTGGGCCACTTCATCCGGGCCAGGCGGCCCTCCAGCGAGGCGATCAGCTCGGCCGCGAGCTCGGGACCCGGCGCGACGCCCGGCGCGGGCTCGACGACGGCCTTGATCTGCTCGCCCCAGTCGTCGTCGGGGATGCCGAACACGGCCACGTCGGCGACCTTGGGGTGGATCATGAGCTCGTTCTCGATCTCGGCCGGGTAGATGTTCGTCCCGCCGGAAATGATCATGTCGGCCTTGCGGTCGCAGAGGAAGAGGAAGCCGTCCTCGTCCAGGTATCCGATGTCGCCGACCGTGAAGTAGTCCTTGAGCCGGTTCGCGGCGGTCTTGTCGGGGTCGCCCTTGTACTCGAAGGGCACGCCCATCATCTTCATGTAGATCGTCCCGGGGGTGCCGGTCGGCACGGGTTCGCCCTCGTCGTCCGCGATCAGCAGCTCGCTGATCGGCCAGGCGGAGCCGACCGTGCCCGGATGCGCCTTCCAGCCCTCGGGCGTGGCCAGGGTGCCGCCGCCCTCGGTGGCCGCGTAGTACTCGTAGATGCAGTCGCCCCACCATTCGAACATCGCCCATTTGACCGGGACCGGGCAGGGGGCGGCGGCGTGGATCATCCACCTGAGCGAGGACAGGTCGTACTTGGCCCGGGTGGCCTCGGGGAGCGCGAGCAGGCGCTTGAAGTGCGTGGGGACCATGTGAGAGTTCGTGACGCGGTAGCGCTCGCACAGCCGGAGCGTCTCCTCGGCGTCCCATCTGTCCATGTAGACGAGGGTGTGGCCCATGTGCAGGGCGCTGCCGCCGAACTGGGTGACGGCGGTGTGGTAGCTGGGCGAGGTGACCAGGTGCGCGTTGGGCGGCCCGGCCGTGATGCCGAACAGGCCGAGCAGGAAGGTCATCAGCTCGGCGCCGTCGTCGGGGTCGAGGCCGCTCAGCGTGCGCCGGACGCCCTTGGGCCGGCCGGTGGTGCCCGAGGTGTAGTGCATGGTGGCGCCGGCCGTGCGGCCGGGCGGCGCGGTGTCCGGTTGCCCGGCGGTCAGCTCGCCCGCCGGGCGGAAGCCGTCCTGGCCGCCGTCCCCGAGGAGGAAGCGGCGGTGCGGCTCGATCGCCTCGGCTCCCCTGGCGCCCTCCTGGAGGAAGCGGGGGTGGACGAAGAACGCCTTGGCCTCGCTGTCGGACACGATGTAGCCGATCTCCGGGCCGGTGAGGTGCCAGTTGATCGGCGTGTAGTACCAGCCGGCCTGGAGCGCGGCCAGGTAGAGGACGAGGCCGTCCGCGCCGTTCGGGACCAGGCCGCAGATCCCGTCGCCCGGCTCCAGGCCGAGCTCGCGTAACCCGTGGACGAGGCGGTTCGAACGGGCCAGGAGGTCACCCGCGCGGTGCTCCGTGCCGTCGGGGTCGACGGCCGCGATCCACTCGGGATCCGCCTGCGCCAGCCTCCAGAAACCGAGTGTGCCCATCTGATCTCCTCAGCTCAGGCGTAGCAAAACAGGAACTTGTTCTCGTTTGCTGTGGGGAGCGTATCCCGCGGGTAAAGTTCGTAGCAAGCGCTTGATTTAGTAGCTTCTGGGACTTGGGAGGCGTACATGGAGCTTCTGCCGATCAGCACCCCGCACTGCCGGGTGGAACGCGACGGCCACGTCCTGACCGTCACGATGAACCGGCCGGAGGCCCGCAACGCCCTCTCCTCGGACATGCTGATCG
The DNA here is from genome assembly GCF_044465465.1 of Nonomuraea sp. NPDC049655. Lineage (NCBI taxonomy): Bacteria > Bacillati > Actinomycetota > Actinomycetes > Streptosporangiales > Streptosporangiaceae > Nonomuraea > Nonomuraea sp. NPDC049655. The sequence goes on along the minus strand of NZ_JBITLS010000008.1, from coordinate 159,446 downwards.
GGCTGGCCTCGGCGTGGGCGTACGCGTCGGCGGAGCCCTCGATCCGGGTCGCGATCCTGACCGGGGCGGTGGGCACGTTCTGCGCCGGGGCCGACCTCAAGGCCATGGGCCAACCCTCGACCGATCCAGAGGTTCAAGCAAGAGCCGCCCAGATCCCGAATTTTCACTGGAAGGGGCTCTTGAGGGAGGACTTGCCGACAAAGCCGATCATCAGCGCTGTCGAGGGGTACGCGGTCGCCGGCGGCACGGAACTGCTGGTCGGGACGGACCTGCGAGTGGTGGCGGAATCGGCCACCCTGGGGCTGTTCGAGGCCAAACGCGCACTCTTCCCCATGGGCGGCTGCGCGGTCCGGCTGCCCCGCCAGATCCCGTACTGCCACGCCATGGACCTGCTGCTCACCGGCCGTTCCGTGACCGCCGCCGAGGCCCTGGCGATGGGGCTGGTCAACCGGGTCGTGCCGGACGGGCGGGCGCTGGAGACGGCCCGGGAGCTGGCAGCGGACATCGCCGGTTCCGGACCGCTGGCGGTCCAGGCCATTCTGCGGACGTACCGGGACACCCTGGGCATGCCGGAGCCCGAGGCCCTGAAGGTGTCGGACGAGCTGGGCTGGCCGGTGATCGGCTCGGAGGACGCCAAGGAGGGCACCCGGGCCTTCCGCGAGAAGCGCCCGGCCCGCTACGAAGGCCGCTGACCACTCGCCGGGAGGAGAGACGCACGTCACATCCGTTCCTGTCACATCCCGTCCGGCTGCCCCGTCCGAGAGGTGGAAGCAGTCGACGACGACAAGGAGCGCGTCATGGAATCCCGTCTCAACCTCTTCGAGAACCAGGTCGCGGCCAAGGTCATGAAGCACCTCATCGGCACCAACAAGGTCATCATGGACTCCGGCCTGCCCCACGCCACGCAGGAGCTGGTGAAGATCCGGGCCAGCCAGATCAACGGCTGCGGCTTCTGCACCGACATGCACACCAAGGACGCCGCGCACGCCGGTGAGACCTCGATCCGGCTCAACCTGGTCGCCGCCTGGCGCGAGGCCAAGGTGTTCACCGAGGCCGAGCGGGCCGCGCTGGAGCTGGCCGAGCAGGGCACCCGCATCGCCGACGGCGCCGGCGGCGTCCCGGACGAGGTCTGGGCGAACGCCGCCAAGCACTACGACGAGGAGCAGCTCGGGGCGCTGGTGTGCCTGATCGCCCTGATCAACACCTTCAACCGGGTGAACGTCATCATCCAGCAGCCCGCGGGCGACTACGTGCCCGGCATGTTCGGCTGACCGAGAGCCGAGGGAGAGCCGGCGGAGAACGGCGGCCTGCGGAAGGAGTCAGCCCCGCAGGCCGTCGAGGACCGTCGTCACCAGATGCTCGCGGACGCCGCCGGGATCGTCCCGGCCCGGATGCCACGTGCCCACGGTTACAGCCGGGCGATCAGTCCCGGGTGATGCGGTCGAGGCGTTCCAGGGCCTCCGCGTACTCCTCCACGAGCCCGAACACCACGTCCTTCGTCGAGCGCACCTGGTTGGTCAGGCCGATGACCTGCCCGGCGGGGAACGTGGCCAGCTCCGAGGCGTCCGAGCGGCCGATCCGGCGCAGGGCGTCCGAGACGAGCATGAACTGCAGCGGCATCGGCAGCGTGCCCGGCGACTCCTGCGACTCCCACGCCTCGGTCCACTCGTTCCTGAGCAGGCGGGCGGGCTTGCCGGTCCAGCTCCGGGAGCGCACGGTGTCGCGCGAGGTGGCCTCCAGGATGCGGCGTTTCGCCATCTCGGGGGTGTCGGCCTCCTCGACGGTGAGCCAGAGGGAGCCGGTCCAGACGCCCTCCGCGCCCAGCGCCATGCCGGCCGCCATCTGCCGGCCGTTCCCGATGCCGCCCGCCGCCAGGACGGGGACGTCCACGGCGTCCACCACCTGCGGGATGAGCACCATGGTCGAGATCTCGCCGGTGTGGCCGCCGGCCTCGGTGCCCTGGGCGACGACGACGTCCACGCCGACCTCGACCTGCTTGAGCGCGTGCCGCGGGGTCGAGGCGAGGGCGGCGACCTTGACGCCGTGCCGGTGGGCGAGCTCCACGACGTCGGCCGGGGGCGGCCCGAGGGCGTTGGCCAGCAGGGCGATGGGATGCCGGAGCGCGACCTCGACCTGGGGACGCGCGGTGGCGTCGGTCCAGCCGAGCAGCACCCGGCCGGGGTCGGCGTCGGACGACAGGGGCGGCACGCCGTGCCTGCCCAGCAGGTTCTCGACGAACGCGCGGTGCCCCTCGGGGATCATCGCCTGCAGGCGGCCGACCAGCTCCTCGGGGGCGAAGTCGGCGCCCTCGTAGGAGGCGGGCATGACCACGTCCACGCCGTACGGTCTGCCGTCGACGTGGTCGTCGATCCACTTGAGCTCCATTTCGAGCTCTTCCGGGGTGAAGTAGAGCGCGCCGAGCACTCCCATGCCGCCCGCGCGGCTGACCGCGGCGACCACGTCCCGGCAGTGGCTGAAGGCGAAGATCGGGAGCTCGATTCCGAACATGTCCGTGACCCGTGTCCGCATGGCCCGACGATAAGCCGCGCCGCAGCCGAACTGCAACGTGTTCTACTCTAGAACCTTTCGTCGGTCGGCTTCCGGCTTGAATCGCGTTCTAGCGCGGCAGCCGCCGCCAGAGGGGCCGCGGCAGCAGGCGCAGCAGGCCGAACGCCGGGCCGAGCGCCCGCGGCACCCACACGGACGACGCGCCCTCGCGCAGCGCGCGCACGGTGGCCAGGGCCACCTGGCGGGGCGTCGAGGACAGCGGCGCCGGGGGCAGGCCCTTCGTCATCCGGCCGATCACGAAGCCCGGACGCACGATCAGCACGCGTGCGCCCGACCCGTGCAGCGCGTCGCCGAGCCCCTGCGCGAACCCGTCGAGCCCGGCCTTGGCCGAGCCGTAGACGAAGTTGGCCTTGCGCACCCGCGCCCCGGCGACCGACGAGAGCACCACGAGGGTGCCGTGCCCCTGCTCGCGCAGGACCCTGGCGGCGTGCAGGTCCACGGAGACGTGGCCGCCGTAGTTGACCGCGACGGCCTCGGCGGCGGCGGCCGGGTCGGCGTCGTAGTCGTCCTGGCTGCCGAGCACGCCGAACGCGGAGATCACCACGTCGAGGTCGCCCACCAGCTCCACGGCCCGGGCCAGGACGGCGGCGTGCGACCCCACGTCCAGCGCGTCGAACGGCAGGACGTGCACCTCGGCGGCGAGGTCCGCCGGCGGCGCGAGCTCGCCCCTGACGGCCAGCACGACCCTGGTCGCGCCCAGCCCGACCAGCAGCCGGACGATCTCCAGGCCGATCTCGCTCCGCCCGCCCAGCAGCAGCACGCTGTCGACGGCCCCGAGCGCGTTCCTCACGACGCCCCCCGCCCCGGAGCGGCGGCCGCCCGGGTCGCGTCAGAAGTGGTGGTCACAGTCGTAGTCTCCTGGACAGGTCCGAGCGGAACAGGCCCTCCGGGTCGGCCTCGTCCCTGATGCTCCGCCATCGTTCCAGTTCGGGGTACATCGACGCCATCATGTCGGCGCGCAACCGGGCGTCCTTGGCCAGGTACACCCGTCCTCCGGCCTGCGCGACGCGCTCGTCGAAGCCGCGCAGGAGCCCGCTCAGGCCGCGCTGACCGGCCGGGATGTCCAGGGCCAGGGTCCAGCCGGGCACGGGGAAGGACAGGAAACCGCCCGAACCGGGACCGAACCGCTTGAGCACGGTCAGGAACGACACCGTCCCGTGCGCCGACAACGACCCGACGATGCCGCGCAACGTCTCCTCCGCGCCGAACGGCACCACGAACTGGTACTGCACGAAGCCGCGCGAGCCGTACATGCGGTTCCAGCCCTCGACGAAGTCGAGCGGGTGGAAGAACGGCGCGATGCCCTGCGTGACGGTCGCGCTCGCGGGCGCTCTGCGGTACCAGAGCTCGTTGAAGGCCCGCACGCTGAGCCCGTTGAGCAGCCCGTCCGGGGCCCACGGCGGCGCGTGCAGCCGGGCGCGCGGCGCGAAGACCGGCGGCGCCTTGTCCCCGTCGCGCGGCGCGTGGTCGCCCCTGGTCAGGACGCTGCGGCCCATCCGCCGGCCGCGGGCGAGCAGGTCGATCCAGGCCACCGTGTAGCGGTAGCGGTCGTCGGTGCGGGCCATGACGTCGAGCGTCTCGTCGAGGTCGGCGGTGCGCCGTACGTCCACCCGCATCAGGGACGACTCGACGGGCACGCAGCCGAACGTCGCCTCGGCCACCACCCCGGTCAGGCCCATGCCGCCGAGGGTCGCCCGGAAGAGCGGATCGCCGGGGCGCAGCACCCTGGCGGCGCCGTCGGCGGTCACCAGGGTGAGGGAGCGCACGTGCGCGCCGAAGGAGGAGTCGCGGTGGTGGTTCTTGCCGTGCACGTCGGCCGCGACGGCCCCGCCGACCGTGACGTGCCTGGTCCCGGGGCTCACGGGCACGAACCAGCCGCGGGGCACCAGCGCCGTCATCACCTCGTGCAGGCTGACCCCGCCCGCCGCGGTCACGACGCCGGTGCGCTCGTCGAAGCTCCAGGCGTCCAGGCCGGTGCAGTCGAGGACGAGGCCGCCGGCGTTCTGGGCGGCGTCGCCGTACGAGCGGCCGAGCCCGCGGGCGACGACACCGCGGCCCGGCGCGGCCACGACCAGGTCGCGCAGCTCGTCCAGGGAGCGCGGGCGGCGCAGCACGGCGGGGGTGGGCGAGGTGCGCCCCCAGCCGGTGAGGAACGTGCTCACGCGTAGATCCCGAGCCCCACCAGGACGACCAGCGCGGCGGCGAAGACGAGGGTGGGCCGGTCGCGGATCACCAGTTCCTCGGGCTCCTCGCCGCCGCCCCGCTCGACCAGCAGGTTGTGCCGGAGCACCAGGAGCAGGAACGGGACGATGCTGAGCCCGTAGAACACGTTCTCGTGCGCGTTCAGCGCCCACAGGCAGTACGTGACGATCATCGCCCCGGACGCCATGATCCGCACGTGCGTCAGGTACGCGGCCGGGTAGGCGGCCAGCGTGGCCCGCGTCCCCGACACGCCCCGCGACCGCAGCTCGGCCTCGCGCTTGCCGGCCACCAGCTGCAGCGCGGCCAGCGAGACGACCACCAGGAACCAGCCGGTCACCGGCACCCCGACGGCGACGGCTCCGGCGTAGGCCCTGATCACGTGGCAGCCGGCGACCGCGATGAGGTCCACGACCTCCTGGTGCTTGAGCCAGGTCGTGTAGGCCAGGGTCAGGGCGACGTACCCGGCGACGACCGCGGGCGACTGCCAGCCGCCGGTGAGCGCGGCGACCGCGGGCGCGAGGACCAGCAGGACGACGCCCGCCACCCGGGCCGTGCGCACCGACACCGCGCCGGAGGCGACGGCCCGGCGGCGCTTGCGCGGGTGCAGCCGGTCGGCCTCCACGTCGGAGGCGTCGTTCAGCAGGTAGGAGCCGCTGGCGGCCAGGCAGAAGGCGGCCAGGACGAGCAGCGCCGCGAGCAGGCGGCCCGGCTGCCCGAGCACCCCGGCCGCCATGGGGGCGGCCAGGACGAGCAGGTTCTTCAGCCACTGACGCGGCCGGGCCGCCCTGACCAGGGCCAGCGCGGGCGCGGGCGACCAGGGCCGGGCGACCACGCCCTGGCTCATGCGGACCGGCGGCCGCGCAGGGCGAGCAGCAGGCCGCCCAGGAGCAGGACGACCCCGACCACGCCGAGCACGATCGGCAGCGTGGTCCTGATCAGGTTGATCTGGCTCTTGCCCTCGGAGGCGCTGTCGACCAGGCCCTTGACCGTGTCGTCGGTCATCTTGGCGGTGGCCACGAACGCCTTGGAGCGCTCGATGCCGTCCTGGCTCTTGAGCACTTCGTTGCGCACCTGCTCCTGCTTGACGGGCGCGCCGGTGGTGGGCTCGATCCAGTAGGTGACGGTGCCGGAGTAGAACCGGTTCAGCTGCACGTCGCCCGAGGTGCCCATGCCGAACCAGGCGGCGGGCGCGTTCAGCGTCTGCGTCCTGGTCTCCGGGACGGTCTGCTCGAACTTGTACGTGGCCAGCCCGTTGACCTGCTCCTCGCCGACGAACCTGGCGTCGAACGCCTTGCCCGCGCTGGCGTTGAAGACCTGGTAGGTCTTCTTCTCCACGTCGAACGGGAACTTGTAGATCTGGCCCTGGAGCTGCACCGGGGCCTTGTCGATGCTGGCGCCGCAGCAGTTGAGGCCGACGCCGGAGCGCTTGTCGAAGGCGCTGCGCCGCTCGCTGAAGTTGATGCCGGGCTTGCTGTTGGTGACGTCGTTGACGGCGGTGAACTCGTCCCAGACGACGCGGTCGTCGTTGGCCTCCTTCACGTCGCCGCGGGTGGTGACGATGATGTCGAGGTCGGCGGTCAGCACCTTGCCGTCCGGGATGCTGAAGTACTGGGCGCCCGTCGCGTGCAGCTTGCTGATGCTGTACTGGTCGCCCTTGGCGGCCATGAAGGCGGGCGCGACCTGGAGACGCACCAGGGGAGCCAGAACGATGAGGAATGCCCCGACGGCGATGAGGACGCTGCCAACGACGACCCGGTTCATGGACCCTCCATGTGCGCAGGTGCACTGACGCCTGTTTGGGTGGTTAAGTACTGAAACGAACTACCTACTCGCCGGTATGTTATTGCGACGAGTGACCGACGTCACCAGGGATGCGGAAACGTGACCGAAACAGGTTCTACTTCGGGCGGGGTGCCGGTGGTCTCAGGACACCAGACCTCGCTCGACGGCGTGCGCGCCGTGGCCGCCTTCGCCGTCCTGCTGTTCCACGTGTCCATGGAGGCGGGGACGGCGCTGGACCCGGGGTTCCTGGGCGGCGTGCTGTCCAGGGGCGAGATCGGCGTGCCGATCTTCTTCACGCTCTCCGGCCTGCTGCTGTACCGGCCGTGGGCGGCTGAGGCGCTGCTCGGCGACCGGGCTCCGGACACCCGCCGCTACCTGTGGAAACGCTTCTTCCGGATCATGCCGGCGTACTGGCTGGTGGTGGCCGTGGCGCTGCTGCTGTGGGGCGAGGCGCACCGGGCCGACCCCTGGACGTGGGCGCAGATGTTGTTCCTCGTGCACACCTACGACATCACCCCCTGGTGGTACGGCCTCGGCCCCAAGGGGCTCGGCCAGATGTGGAGCCTCGCGGTCGAGCTGACCTTCTACCTCACGCTCCCGCTGATGGCGGCGGTGCTGCGCAGGTTCGCCCTGCGCGGCGACCCCGACCTGCGGACCAGGGGACGGCGGCTGCTCATCGGCCTGGCCGTCTTCGGCGCGCTGTCCTACGTGTACACGGTCTTCGAGTACTTCCCCGACTACCGGCCCTGGATGAACGTGTGGCTGCCGCGCTCCTGGACGTTCTTCGTGCCCGGCATGGCGCTGGCCGTGCTGACCGTCTGGGCCAGGGCCGAGGACGGCCGCGCGCGGCGGCTGAGCGCCGCGCTGGCCTCCTCCTGGGGCACGTTGTGGGTCATCGCGGGCCTGGCCTACCTCATCGCCGCCACGCCGCTCACCGGGCCGCGCGCGGTCGGCCTGGGCAGCATCTGGACCGCGTTCACCGAGCAGGGCCTCTACACGCTCGTCGCCTTCTGCCTGGTCGCCCCGGCCGCGCTGGCGGCCGGACGGCCCACGCGGGTGCACGAGCTGCTCGGCGGCCGGGTGATGAGCTACCTGGGCCAGATCTCCTACGGCGTCTTCCTGTGGCAGTTCGTCATCCTCTACCTCTGGTACGACTTCACCGGCCAGCGGCCGTGGACCGGCAACCTCCTGGTCAACCTGGTCGCCGTCACCGCCATCACGGTCACCATGGCCGGGCTCACCCACCGCTACGTGGAGGAGCCGGCCAGGCGGCTGATCCGCCTGGTGCCTCAGCGCGCCGCCGGGCCCGGCTCGCCGAAGGCCACCGCCCTGAGGCAGAACGCCTGACCCTGCGCCCCGGCCGCGGTGATCCGCATGCCCTTGCCCGGCCCGTCGTGCGGCACGTAGAACAGCGCGCCCATGGCGCCGGTCGCGGGCAGCGTGGCCGCCCGCTGGGCCTCGCCGACCTCCACCACGACCTGCACGGGCCGCGGGCTGACGTACGACATGGCCACCACCACGCCGGGCCCGCCGAAGGACTCGACGGGGAACTCCTTGCCCGCCGGGTAGCACTTGCGCCCCTTGACCGCGTCGAAGAACGGCACCACCCGCCCCACCAGGACGAGCTTGCCCGTGTCGTCCAGCACGTACGGCTCCGCCGAGGGCCGCGGGTCGCGCATGCGCTCCCTGGTCGCGTCGTCGGCCAGCGGCGCCAGCACGTACGAGGTCATCCGGCGCTCCCCGTTCCACGGCAGGACGATCTCCGGCGGCACGGGACGGGAGTAGATGTCGGCCTCCCCCGCCGCCGCGGCCAGCGAGGCTCTCGCGTTCTCCAGGTACGTCCTGACCCGGTCGCCGGTGAGCGTGTCGCCGAAGGTGTTGATCGAGATCAGCGACGCGATGACGAAGACGGCGGTCAGCGCGCCGCCGACGGCCGGCATGCTCGCCGGCACCGGCCGGCGTAGGACGTCGGGCTCGTCCTCCACCGGCATGACGGCCAGCGCCAGGCAGAGCGCGAAGAGCACGGCGGCGTCGGCGACGTACCGGGTCTCGGCGCCGACCAGGTCCCAGGCGGTGGCCCGCGCGATCACGGTGGGCACCGCGTCGGCGACCACCACGTAGACCGCCAGGATCGCCCACGCCCGCCAGGCCCGCCTGCGGTACACGCAGGTGACCACGACCAGCGCGGCGAGCACCGCCCACGCCACGGCCACGGTCACCGGGGCCGGGTCGGCCAGCCCGCCGGTCGAGGTGACGCCGCCCCAGCGCAGCGGGCCGCCGACCGCCCCCGTCGGGAAGGTCTCGCCCAGCAGCCTGCGCAGCAGCCCCGGGACCACCTCGGCCTTCGGGCCGGTCAGCGCGTCGGCCCCGGCGGTGTCGCGGCGCAGCCAGTAGAGCAGCGCGTACCCGGCCAGCAGCAGGCCGTGCGCCCACCAGACGGGCCTGCGCAGCTCGGCGAGCAGGGCACGGGCCCACAGGCCACGCCCGAGATAGGCGCTGCTGACGCCGAGCACCACGAACGGGATGAACACCCCCTTGGTGGAGAAGGCCATCCCGACGGCGGTCCAGGCCAGGGCCCGCCAGCGGCCCTTGCCCTCGCGTACGTACCTGACGTGCGCGGCCAGCGCCGCGATCAGCGCGAGCTGCAGCGGCACCGCGTTGAGCGCGGCCGACCACCAGCTCATGGCGGGCACGGTGAGCGGCGCGAACGTGTAGACGGTCAGCGCGGCGAGCACCGCCGCCCGGTCGCCGAACAGCCGCCGCAGCAGCACCAGGAACATGACCGAGGCCGCCCCCTGGATCGCGACGGTCACGAACGACACCAGCGCCCAGCTGTACGGCGCGACCGACGTGAGCAGCCACACCAGGCCGAGCGCGCCCGGCATGAGGTGCCCCTTGTGCACCCTCATCAGGTACTCCCAGGTCGGCCCGCTGTCACCGGCCCCGGCCACGAAGAGGAAGTCGTCCTCGACGAAGTAGGCCTTGCTGAGCAGGCTCGCCCGGAACACCAGCGAGATCAGCACGATCAGCAGGCCCACGCCGATGACCGGCCCGGTGCGCACCGCCGGGATGGTGATCTGGAAGGGCTCGGCTCGCTTGACGTCTTCAGCCATGGACGTATCCCTCCACTGCAGTAAGCTCCGCGCCGTGGACACCGAACCGTTCCGAGCGGATCTCGGCAGATCCGTCCGGTTGCTGCGCGCCTTCCGCCTGGAGCAGAGCGACCCCGACTTCTTCTACGGCACCCTGGCCAGGGACACGGTGGCCCAGCTCGCCACCTACACCGACCTGGCCGGCGCGACCGTGGCCGACATCGGCGGCGGCCCCGGCTACTTCGCCGACGCCCTGCGCGCGGTCGGCGCGCGCCCGCTGTGCGTCGACTGCGACGCCGGTGAGATGCGCCTGCGCGACGGCGTGCCGCCCCGCGACGCCGTGCTCGGCAGCGCGCTCGACCTGCCGCTCGCCACCGGCTCGGTGGACGTGTGCTTCTCCTCCAACGTGCTGGAGCACGTGCCCGACCCGCTGCGGATGGCCGAGGAGATGGTCCGGGTGACCCGGCCGGGCGGCGTGGTCTACCTGTCGTACACGATCTGGTTCTCGCCCTGGGGCGGCCACGAGACCTCCCCCTGGCACTACCTCGGCGGCCACTACGCCGCCCGCCGCTACGCCCGCACCCACGGCAAACCGCCCAAGAACGTCTTCGGCGAGAGCATGTACGCCATCGGCGTGGCCAAGCCGCTGGCCTGGGCCCGCAGGAGGCGCGACGTGGAGGTCCTCGACGCGATCCCCCGCTACCATCCCCGCTGGGCCAGGCACGTCGTCCACCTACCTGGCATCCGCGAGCTGGTCACCTGGAACCTGCTCCTCGTCCTGCGCCGCAGGTGAGCGCCGCCGCGACAACCACAGGGCGGCCGCCACGCAGCCCGCGCCGAGCAGGCCGCCGCCGACCGGCGCCACCGTGCCGAGCAGCAGGATCCAGCGCTTGTAGGCGGCCGCCGTCGCCAGGGCCGCGGCGACGTCCGGCTCGGCGGTGCGGAAGTCCGCGTCCAGGGCGGTCAGGCGGCCCCGGCCGTCCGCAGTGACCAGCGTCTCGGTCACCTCCTCCAGCGTCCTGACGGGCAGGCCGCTGACCGGTTCGACCCAGTACGTGCGCCGGATCTCGGCGTAGCGGCCGAGGCCGACGTCGCCCTTGCCGGGCAGGCCGAGCAGGCGGCGCGGCAGCGGCGGCGTCTCGCCGGGCACCAGCCGGCGCGGCGTGCGCTGGACGTAGCGGTAGGTCTCGACGCCGCGCACCCGCTCGACCCCGTCGAAGACGGCCGTCACCGAGCGGCGCAGGCGCAGGTCGAACAGCGGGTAGTCGCGGCGCTCGGCGTTGAACGGCCAGCGGAAGGCCTGCCCGGTCTGCCGGACGGAGACGTCCTCGTCCAGGTACTCGCCGCAGCAGTTCACGATCTCGCCCGTACGCCGGTCGAAGGCCAGGCGGCGCTCGTGGTAGTCCAGGCGGTGGCCGTCGCGGGTGGCCAGGGAGACCGACTCGCCCCACACCGCGCGGTCGTCGTCGCCGGCCAGCACGTCGCCGATCAGCCACCGGGTCTGGACCAGGTCGCCGGTCGTCTGCCGCATGGTCGCCGGGTCCACGTACGTGGCCGACTCGGCGGTCGCCCTGGTCATGCTCTGCTGTTCCAGGGGGGCCTTGAGCACCCGGTCGTAGACGTACAGGCGGCTCAGCGGGATGAGCGTCAGCAGGAAGGCCCCCACGGCGGCCAGCACCAGCGCGAGGCTCCTTCGGCTCGGGACGGTCACGGCCGGGGCACCGCCTGTCCCGGCGTCACGTCGCCCAGGCACAGGCCGGGCGGCACTTCGTGCACGACGATCCGGTCCGCGCCGGGCACGGCCAGCACGAAGACCCGGCCGAAGCCCGCGCGCAGCTTCATGTCGGTGGCGCGGTCGCCCATCCACAGGGTGACCGTCGTGTCGGAGCGGGCCGCGTACCCCAGCCTGACCAGGGTGCCCTCGACCCGGGTGACGCGGTTGTCCAGCGGCACCTGGACGGTCCCGCCGGTCACCGGCCAGCACCGGTCACGGGTCGTGGGCACGAGCGGGATGCCCTGCACGTCCACCGGGCGCAGGCGGCCCTGGTCGTCGAAGACCAGGCCGTCGAGCGCGGCGGGCGGCGCCTGCATCCTGGCCCTGAGCGCGGGCGTGGCCAGCGCGCCCAGCACCCGCGAGGTCAGGCTGTAGGTCCCGTACGAGTTCGGCAGCACCTCCATCGGCACCAGCCGGTCGTAGATCACGCTGTCGGGGGCCGCCCTGGCCAGCTCGGCGCGGGCGGTCTCGATGTAGCCGTGCCGCCGCTCGGCCCCCAGGTACCCGGCGAAGAGCGTCACCGTGACCAGGGACGCGCCCGCGAACAGCCCGAGCGTCGCGCCGGCCGCCCCGGTCACCCGCTCCCGCGCCGGCAGCGCCCTGCGGTACGGCTCCTCCTCGCCGCGCAGCGGCAGCAGCACCAGGCCCACGACCAGCGCGAGCAGCGGGACGGCGTCGGCGACGTACCGGGTGTCGGTGCCGACGAACGAGCCCAGCAGGTGGACGCGTCCCCACAACACCGGCAGCGCGTCCGCGACCAGCAGGTAGCCCAGCAGCGTGGCCCAGGCCAGGACCGCCCGCCTGCGGTACCGGCTGGTGATCACCACCAGCGCGGCCAGGACGGCCAGGGAGGCGATGACCAGCGGCAGCGGCGGCGAGGCCACCCCCCAGTCGCCGCCCGCGAACCACCGCCACGGCCCGCCGAGCACGGTGGTGGCGAACGTCTTGCCCAGCAGCTCCCACAGGAAGCCCAGGGCCTGGTCGAAGATCGGCAGCGCCCCGCTGTTCGGCGCCGACGAAGACCGCTGGACGTAGAGCGCGCCGAAGGCCACCAGCACGGTCACGTACATGGCCCAGGCGGCCAGGTGGCGGCGCAGCGCGGCGCGCAGGCCGCCGTGGTAGATCGCGGTGAGGGCGAACAGCAGCAGCGGCAGCGCGAAGCCCTTGACGAAGCCCAGCAGCCCGACCAGCACCCACAGCGCCGCGGCCACGGCGTGCCGCAGCCGGCCCGTCCGCAGGTAATGCCAGTGCGAGGCGACCGCCATGGGCAGCGCGACCTGGAGGAAGACGGTGTTGAGCCCGGCCGCCCACCAGGCGAGCGCGGGCACGGTGACCGGCGCGAGCAGGAAGACCAGCAGCGGCACGAGGGTCGCCGGCCGCCTGCCGAAGACCACCCGCAACATGCGCAGCACGCCCAGGGCGGCCAGGGCGTGCAGCGCCAGCACCGTGCCGGCCGCCCACCCCCAGTCGAAGGGGTGCAGCCGGGAGACCAGCCAGGCCACCAGGAAACCGCCCGGCATGAACTGGCCGAAATGGATCCGGGTCAGGTAGTCGAAGGACAGGTCGCCCTCCATCGCCCTGGCCACGAACTCGTAGTCGTCCTCCTTGAAGTACGCCTCCTGGACGACGGCCGCCTTGCCCGCCACCGAGGCGGCGATGAGCACGAGCCCGGCCAGCAGGACGCCGTGGCGGCGGGCCCACCGGGCGGCACGCGCCACCGGGCCGGGAACCGTGATGACGGTCCCCGGACGCGGCTTGATCGTGTCGGTCACGGAACACTCGTCATGGTCGGGCCGCCTGCGGCGACGGTGATCGGTACGGTGGTCTGCCGGGCCGGCGCGCGTCTGGCCGCCACCTCGACGAGGAGCTGCCCGAGCAGCGGCAGGCAGAGCAGCTGCGCCCACAGGCCGCCCGCGCCGAGCGCCACCGCGGCCGTGGCGGCCAGGTAGAGCGCGAGCCCGCCGGGCGGCCCGAGCAGCAGGGTCCAGCGCCGCCGCCCGCGCAGGTGCTCGGCCTCCCGCAGCGGACGCGACCAGGCGCCCAGCACGAACGCCACCCCGGCCACGCCCGCCCCCGCCGGCCCGCCGACCCAGTAGCCGAGCGCCACGGCGAACACCGCGACGTGCCGGATCCGTGGCCGGGCGGCCAGGACGGGCGCCAGATGGCGTCCCGGCCGGCCCCTGCCCACCAAGGCCAGCCCGGCGACGAGCAGCGCCAGCGCCCCGCCCGCGGCGAGCCCCGCCCGGTACGGCTCGTCCGGCTCGTAGGTGAGCGTCACCGTCCCGGCCGTGAAGGCGGGCAGGAACCAGGCCTGCCGCCAGCCGTCGAGCCGGACGGGCTTGAGCGGCGCGGCCCCCAGCGTGGCCTTCCAGCCGGCGTTGAAGTTCTCGTTGACCACCAGGTAAGCGTCGTCCTGGACGTTCACCTGGACGACCCGCTCGCCGGCCGCCCACGTGGTGACCGGCGTGCGCCGCATGACGGTCGGCCCGGCCGCGGGGCTGCCCGGCTCGTGCCGCACGACCGCCGACTCGACCCGGTACGACTCCCCCGGCCGCACCGACAGCCGGGTGGGACCGGCCACGAGCTGGAGCCGCTCGCAGGTCTCGAAGGTCACCGGCCGGCCGGTGACCACGTCGTGCAGGGTGCCGCCGGTGACGGCGGTGTGCACCTCGTTGCCGTCGATGGTGAGCGTGGGCCCGAAGCCGCACGGCAGCGTGAGTTTGAAGCCGGTCAGCGCGCCGAGCGGCCGCACGCCGGGGAAGGCCACGTCGCTGATCTCGATCGGCCGGCCGCCGGACGCGCCGAACTCCAGCGCGACCTTCCTGGCCTTCATCTCGGGGAAGCGGACGAGCCCGTCCGTGCCGACCCAGCTCTGCCGGACGCCGCCCTCCGCGCGGATCGTCACCCGGACGGGAGGGGCGCCGAGGTAGGAGTCGGGCGTGATGACGCGGATCTGCGACAGCTTCGTCTCGCGGGCCAGCTCGACGTTCAGCGTGGGCCTGGGGTCGAGCGGGTCGGCGAACCAGGCCGTCTTCGGGTCGCCGTCGAAGGCCCAGCGGCCGCCCGCCGCGCCGCTGTCCACCGCGGTGGAGGAGGCGCGCACGGTCAGGGAGTCGCCGGGCAGCGTGCTGAGGCGTTCGATCGTCGCGCGGTCGGTGACCGTGGCGCGGCCCGAGATGCCGTACGCGCCGTCCTTGCCGGTGACGAAGGAGCGGTCGAAGCCGTTGCCGTCGTCGCCCAGCACCTCGTGGCCCTTGGCGCAGCTCCAGGCGGCCGAGCCCCGGACGCAGCCGGGCACGTCGCCGGTCCTGGCGACCGCGATCGTGGCCGGCTCGCCGGTGTCCTCGCGCGGGTCGGGCACGACGATCGAGCGTCCGGGCCGGACGCCGGGGATGGCGAGCTCGGTGATGCCGACCCGGCCGCCGAGGCGGTTCGCCGGTTCGTACGCGGTGGCGACGACCTTCACCCGCAGCCGCTCGACCGGCCCCTTCGGCACGGCCAGCTCCTGCGGGTCGGCGGTCGCGCGCACCTTCTGGCGCAGCGAGCCGGCGCCGGTCTCCACGACGACCTCGCTGGGCGGCGGGCCGATCGGCGAGTTCTCGAACGCCACCTGGATCGTGGGGATCGTCAGCGGCTCGGCGAAGGTCACCTCCAGCCACTCGCCGACGGCGCCGTTCCAGCCGGTGGAGCGCCAGCTCGTGCGCCGGTCGCCGTCCAGCGCGGCGAAGGGCTGGTGGCCGGGCTCACGGCTGTTCGCCGCGGCGCCGACGTCGGCCTCGGAGCTGGAGGCGGTGACGCCCGCGACGCCGGTGAGGCCCGCCGTGGAGACGTACCGCGCCCAGCCGGGGTCGAGCAGGTCGCTGGAGGGCGAGCTGCCGCGCAGGGGCTCGTCGGCGGTGAGCGTGGCGCTGGCGTTGCGGCGCAGGTCGGCGAAGGCGACCTCCCTGCGGCGCAACGTGTCGGTCAGGATCGTGTCGTGCGCGGGCACCTTGACCACGCCCGCGTCGTCGTTGAGCAGGACGGGCCGGTCGTCGTCCAGGAGGCCCTGCTCGGCCAGGGAGAGCACGGACTCCGGCGCGCCGCCGACGCGCAGCGGGCGGGTGGCGTCCACGGTGCCGACCAGCGGCGCGGCGCCGGCCACGCGGTAGATCTCGACGGCCGGGTAGGGCTGGTCCAGCCAGGCGGCGGCCCGGCCGTACTGGGCGATGCCGACGCCCGGCCCCATCTGGGCCACGAGCGAGACGCCGGGCGAGTCCTCCAGCGCCTGGTGCACCCGGGCCGGCCAGGCCGTGCCGATCGTCGCCCGGTCCAGGTCGTTCCGGACGACCAGGTACGACACCCCCATCCGGCGCAGCGTGGCGGCCAGCCCCGGCGAGCCCTTGCCGGTGGCCAGGCGGTCGTCCACGGCGGCCATGAGCCGCGAGATGCCGGCCGAGCCCCACGGCACGATCGTGTGGGTGGCCCAGCGGGCCTGCGAGAGGGCCTGCAACGGCTCGTCCAGGGGGCGGCCCCACAGGTACTCGCCGCGTTTGGCGCCCGGCACGGCCAGCACCATGCCGTCGCCGGCGTTGCGGTTGAGCCAGGTGATGGCCTGCCGCCAGTAGTCGGGAATGGCGGTGAAGCCGCCGGCGGGGGCGAGACCGGCGTACAGGACGGGCAGGCCCGACAGGGTCACGAGCCCGGCGGCCAGCACGGTCAGGGGCGTGCGCAGGCGCGGGCGGGCCAGTGAGAGCAGCCCGGCGAGGCCGAGCGCGACGGGCAGCCTGATCAGCGCGTCGAACTTGTGCAGGTTGCGGAAGGCGGCGAGCGGGCCGTCGAGCAGCCCGACCATCAACTGCTCGTGCGGCGTGCCGGGATGGCCGGTCGTGATGACGGCGATCCCGCACAGCAGGCTGATCAGCAGGAACGGCCGCTCGGGCAGCCGGCGCAGGGTGAGCCCGGCCAGGCCGAGCGCGGCCACGGCGGCGGTGACCACGATCAGCCACGGGACGGTGGACTGCTGGTGGGCGTCGGGCAGCCAGGTCTGGCCGTCCACGGTCAGGAAGCTGAGCCAGCTCGACGTGCCGCGCAGCGCGTTGACCAGCGACGTCACGCCGGTCGTCGCGGTGGCGGTCTCGATGTAGGGCAGGAAGGAGAAGATGTAGCCGCCGAGCGTGAGCAGCGGGACGGCCCACCACAGCGAGGCGAGCGCGACCAGCGGCAGCCACCAGGCGATCAGGCGGCGTTTGACCGGCCCGCCGCGCCTGGTCAGCAGGTACACCATCGGCACCACGAGCACGGCCGCCTCGGCCACCGCGTTGACGCCGCCGCAGAAGAGGAAGGCGAACGCCGACAGCGCGGCCGCCCGGCGCGGCGTCAGCTCGCCCTTGGCCCCCTTGACCAGCGGGAGCAGGATCCACGGCAGCACGGCGCTGGGCAGGAACTCCGAGGAGTTGATGCCGATCAGCGCCTGGGCGTGCGGCGCGAGCGCGTACACGAAGCCGGCCAGGACGCGGGTGTGCGGGCCGCCGACGCCGAACGCGCGGGCGAGCTGGACCACGCCGAGGAAGGCGACGCACAGCACGAGCGACATCCACAGCCGCTGGACGGCCCACGACTCCATGCCCAGCTTGAGGAAGATCGCGTAGAACGGGCCCATCGGGAACAGGTAGCCGTACGCCTGGTTCTGCAGGTGGCCGAAGTAGGCGCCGTCCCACAGGTGCAGCGCCCGGCCGAGGAAGCCCAGCGGGTTGACCGCCATGTCGAGCTTCGTCTCGGGGATGATCTTCTCGGTCGAGGTGTTGAACGCGATGGCGCCGAGCAGCAGACAGGAGGCGAGCAGCCGCAGCCTGTGCCTGATCCGGGCCTCGTAGCTCTCGACGGTGGAGTCCCCGCGTTCCCCCGGGGGTCCAGGCGAGGCTTGGGTCACTGAGGGGCTCCGCCGCAATCTTGGAGTTTCGCCAGGATAAGTCCGGTCATGTTAGCCCCAGTTCGGGCCCACGTAAATTCCCCGGCCCAGGCGCGGCAGGCCGCGGCCACCTCCGCCCGCCGCCGCGGGTCGGCCAGCTCCTCCAGCGCGCGGCCGGTCACCTCGGCCAGGCTCTCGCCGTCCCGTACGAGCCAGCCGGTGACGCCGTCCCGCACCGAGTCGCGCAGCCCGGCCACGTCGTAGGCCACGGTCGGCACGCCGAGCGCGGCGGCCTCGATCACGGTCAGCCCCCAGCCCTCGAACTCCGAGGCCGTCACGTTGAGCCGGGCGGCGGCCAGCAGGGCGTTCTTGCGCGGCTCGGGCAGGAAGCCGTGCAGCTCGACCCGGCCGTCCAGGCCCCGGCCGGAGATCCGGGCGGCCAGGGCGTCGCGCTCGGGGCCGCGGCCCACGACGTGCACCCGCAGGCCCGGCCAGGCGTCGCCGAGCTCGGCGGCCAGGTCCACGACGCGCTCGATGCGCTTGTGGCCGATCAGGCGGCCGGCGTACACGAGGGCCGGCTCGCCGACGGCGGCCGGCGGCTCGCTGCGCGCGGGCTCGGCGCAGCCGTTCGGCACGACGGTGACCGGCGCGAGCCAGCGCAACTTCGTGGCCAGGTCGCGCCTCGACGACTCCGAGACGGTGACCGTCAGGCAGCGCCGGTAGACCAGCCGGGCCACCTCGCCCTCCACGAAGCACCCGATCCGGGCCAGCCAGGCGGGCAGGAAGGCGTGGAACTGCCGGTCGTGGACGTGGTGCACAAGGCTGATCACGGGCGTGCGGCGGCGGACGACGAGCGGGGAGAAGAAGGGGATGCCGTTCATGGTGTCGATGACGACGTCCACGCGCCGCCGGTGGATCAGCAGCCAGAGCGGGACCAGCAGGTAGACGAGGTACGGGTTGCCCATCCTGCGCAGGTCGACGCCGTCGAGCACCTCGGCGCGGCGCTGCCCGCGCTGGCGGCCGGTGAGGAACACGACCGAGGCCCCCTGGCTCAGCAGGAACCGGCTGACCTGCCAGGCGTACTCCTCGGCGCCGCCGGCCGTGGACTGGCAGGGTTCGCGGAAGTTGAGCATCGCCACGCGGACGCCCGCGAGTGGCCGCTCGCCCGCCGTCGCGTCGCTGTTCCGCGGCTCGATCAGCCGTGCCGTGTCCGCCTTGCGCTCACCGGTAAAGACCACCATCACTCCTCGTCGGCGGGCATGCGGGCATGGCGGAGCCACACTCCGTGCTCGCTGTGTATGGCCCCGCGTCAAGCGGGATGGATCACCTGGTGCCGTAGTTGTAGAGCGGCTGGTTGGGCGGGGTGAGCGACGGTGAGGCCACGTTGACCACCGCGACGGAGGCTCCGACCGCCAGCAGGGCTCCTATCGCCAGGGCCACGAGAAGTCGCAACACGAAGCTCTCCCTTCCTTCCGGTGACGCGGTGTGCCGAGACTAGAACGTGTTTCGTCTTGAATCCATAACATTGGTCAAACCGTGATAAAGCAAGTTACCCTCCGGTACATCATGAAACAGCCGGTCAACGCCGCAGCAAGCGCAGCTCTTCGCCGTCGAAAACCGTTCTCCAGCCGGGCGGCGCGGACGGGAACCCGTTCTCGCCCGCGGCCATGAGGAGATACCTGGCGGGCAGGTCGCCGTAGGCGCCGGCGACCAGCAGGTCACCGGTCAGGCGGTTCAGCGGGTCCTCGCCGCGCACCCGCAGCCGGCCGCCGCCGGGCAGGCCGACGAGCAACGTGTCGTCCCAGAGCACCCGGCGCCGGAACAGCTTGGTCGCCGGGTCGAGCACCACGCGCCCGCCGTTCCAGGCGAAGGCCCGGTGGGCGCCCCACGGCAGCGACACCAGCGGGCCCGGCGCGGGGTCGCCGTCCACGATCCGCTGGACCGCCGTCCATTCCGCCGGGTACGTCACCGCCTCCAGCCGGCCGAACGCGCCCAGCGCGAACGTCGGCATCGCCAGCACCGGGGCCAGCACCCCGACCAGCGCGAGCGCGCCCGACCGCAGGACCGAGGCCAGGCCGACCGCCGTCAGCAGGGCCAGCGGAGCCAGGTATGCCTGGCCGTCGCGCAGCGGCCCGAACCCCGGCCACAGGGCGATGAGCCACATGAGCGCCTCGCGTCCCGGCTGGAACGCGCCCAGCCCGGCGACGCAGAACCCGGCGGCCGCCGCCACCGCCAGGCCGCCCCACCAGGCGGGCCGTTCGGGGGCCGCGCGGAGGCGGGCGTAGCCGTACAGGCCGGCGAGGACCAGGAGGAGCCGGGCGGTCGCCGTCCACCACGCCTCCTGTCCCGGCAGCCCGGCCTCGGCGTTCCAGATGCCGCCGAGCGAGAGCAGGCTGCCCAGCACGCCGAAGGGCCCGTCGGCGCGGGCCGCGAACGCGTCCACGCCCGCCGGATCGGTCACCGCGCCCGAGCCGAGCGCGGGCACCGCCCACGGCAGGCTGTACGCGACCAGCACCCCGGCGGCGACCGGCACCCTGCGCCGGGCGACGGCGATCGGCATCAGGGTGAGCCAGGACACCAGCATCGCCTGGAACCCACCCACCGCCGCCGGCAGCAAGGCCACCCCCAGCCGCCCGAACCGCGCGAACCCTCCGGAGGTCTCCCGCGTGAGCGCGCGGATCGCCCACGGAAGCCCGGCCACGCCCAGGAGCAGGGCCCACTGGCCGAGCATGAGCCGCTGGGCGAGGTAGAGGTTCCAGGCGTAGAACGCGGCGGCCACGAGCCGGGCGAGCCTGCGCTCCGGCGGAACCAGCGCCGCCGCCCCGGTCGCGGCCAGCACGAACACGGCGACCAGGGCCGCCTTCTGCACGATCTCCACGGGCATCGCCCTGGACAGCAGCGCCACGACCAGGTCGCTGGGCACCGCCCGGGGGAAACCACCGCGGTCGGGCCACAGGGGCGGATCGGGCACGAAGAGCAGGTCGTACCGGAGCACCAGCCCCCAGCCCAGCGCCGGGCCGAGCGCCAGCACCGCCAGCCCCAGCCCCAGCACCGCCGGCCCCCAGCGGCCCGCACGGCCTTCGAGCACCGTGACACCGCCTCTCCCTCGTGCCAGGACCGGCAGTCCGGGCACAAGGGAGATTAGCCGCCGACGCCTCACATGTGTTACTTACCGGGCTCGGGGTCCCGGGGCAGGCCCAGCATGCGCTCGCCGATGATGTTGAGCTGCACCTCGGTGGTGCCGCCGTAGATGGTCATGGCCCTGGTCGCGAGCACCGCCCGGTTCCAGTAGCCGGCGTCGCCGAGCTTCATGTCGGCGGCCACCACGGCCTGGGCGCCGAGCAGGCCGACGGCCGTCTCGGAGACGTGCTGGGCGTGCGAGGTGGACAGCAGCTTCCGTACGGACGCGTCGGCGCCCGGCTCGTTCCCGGCCAGCTGCTTGAGCGTGACCCGCAGCGACAGCGCGTTGATCGAGTGCCCCTCGCACACGACCCCGGCCACCTCCTGCTCCTCGGCCGGCGTGAGCTCGCGCCCGAGCCGGCCGATCAGCCCGAGCAGGTCGGACACGGACGCGCCGGTGCCGCCCGATCCGGACGACAGCGAGACGCGCTCGTTGGACAGCGTGTTGCGGGCGACCTTCCAGCCGTCGCCGACCTCGCCCACGACCAGGTCGTCCGGGACGAAGACGTCGTCGAGGAAGACCTCGTTGAACAGGTTCTCGCCGGTCATCTCGGTCAGCGGCCGGACCGTGACGCCGGGCGCCTTCATGTCCACCAGGAAGTACGTGATGCCCTCGTGCTTGGTGCCCTCGGAGGAGTTGCGGGCGATGCAGATGCCCCATTCGGCCACGTGCGCGACCGACGTCCAGATCTTCTGGCCGTTGAGCCGCCAGCCGCCCTCGACCTTCTCCGCCTTCATCTGCAGCGAGGCCAGGTCGGACCCGGCGCCCGGCTCGGAGAAGAGCTGGCACCAGATCATCTCGCCGCTGAGCGTCTTGGGCAGGAAACGTTCCTGCTGCTCGGGCGTGCCGTACACGGCGATGGACGGCACCACCCAGGCGCCGATGATCATCGCGGGCAGCCTGACCTTGGCGGCCTTGAGCTCCTGGGCGATGAGCACCTGCTCCAGCGGCTTGGCCGCGCGGCCCCACGGCCTGGGCAGGTGGGGCATGACGAACCCGCGGTCGGCGAGCGCCCGCTTCTGCTCCTGGCCCTCAAGGCGGGCGATCTCGGCGATCTCCGCACGGATGCCCTCGCGCAGTTCCTCGGCGCCCTCGGGCAGGTCGATCTCCATCTCGCGGCCGACGCCCTGCAGCGCGAGCGCGGTCACCGAGGCGGCCCACTCGGCCGACGAGCCGAGCAGGGCGCGCAGGGTGAGGGCGCGCCGGTAGTAGAGGTGCACGTCGTGCTCGAAGGTGTAGCCGATGCCGCCGAACGTCTGGATCGCGTCCTTGGCGCACTGGACGGCCGCGTCGGGGGCCATCACCCCGGCGACGGCGGCGGCGTACTCCAGCTCGCGGCCCCCGGCCCTGGTGGCGTCCCACACGGTGGCGCGGGCCTGCTCAAGGGCGACGAGCATCCGGGAGATCTTGTGCTTGATGCCCTGGAACTGGCCGATCGGGCGGCCGAACTGCTCGCGTACCTTGGCGTAGGCGGCGGCGGCCGTGACGCACCAGGACGCCAGCCCCGCGGCCTCGGCGCCGAGCAGGATCGCGGCCAGGTTGAGCACGTCGGGGCTCTCCACGCCGTCGAGCACACGCTCGGCGGGCACGCGCGCCTCCGACAGCTCCACCTTGGCCACCGGCCGGGTCAGGTCGAGCGACCGGACCGGCGTGACGGTGACGGCCGAGGCGTCGACGGCGATCCACTCCTCGCCCTCGGACGTGGTCACCGGCAGCACCAGCACGTCGGCCAGCGAGCCGGCCAGCACCGGGTCGGCCGTGCCGGACACGACCAGCGAGCCGTCGTCGGCACGGGAGCCGGTGAGCGAGCCGGACAGCGCGACGGCGCCCGTCAGCGTGCCGTCGGCGAGGGCTTCGAGCAGGTCGTGCCGCTTGGAGGCGTGGATGACCGCACTGGCCAGCACGGTCGGCACGTACGGGCCAGGGGCGAGCTTCTCGGCCAGCGCCTCGACGGCGACGGCCGCCTCCAGCAGCCCGTAGCCCGAGCCGCCGGACTCCTCGGGCAGGTGCAGGCCGAGCAGCCCCTGCTCGGCCAGGCCCGGCCAGAAGGGCGGACGTTCGTCCGACCCGGATCGCAGCAGCTCCGAGGGGATGTTCCGCTCGGCCCAGCCGCTCACCGAGTCGCGGAGCGCCTCGTGCTCCTCGCTCAATCCGATCGCCATTGCTCATCCTCCAGCCAGGTCAAAGTCAGTGCCCGATGCCCAGAACCATATTCTAGAGCATGCTTCTGGCCTAGAGGGGCCGCACCTGCTGGACGAGTGTGTTCAAATCAGCCCATCGCGCCTTGTTCTTCTCGGGAATCGAGGCCAGCAGCATCGCCGGCTTGGTCTTGCCCACCTCGACGACCGTCACCATGGCCTGGGCGGTCTCGCTCTTGCCGCCCGAGACGTAGGTGACCTTGTAGCCCAGCGACCAGCCCTTGCCGACCGGCACCTTCGCGGACCCGGTCCATGAGGTCAGCTCGGCGCCCGCCGGATACTGCGTGCGCAGCGCCCAGCGGGCCGCGCGGACGGCCATCTCGCGGTAGTCGGCGTCCTTGGAGGGCTTCTTCTCCGGGGCGTCGCCGGGGAACATGGCCGAGGCGATCACGGTGTGCGGCACCGCCACCTTGCCGATGCGCTGGGCGACGGTGAACGGCGCGAACGACTTGGCGTCCCAGGGCGCGGCCAGGCGCGGGTAGCTGATGCCGCTCGTCTTGTCGGAGATGATCCCGCTCACCACGGACGCCTTGCCCGGCAGCGTGGGGAACGCCTTGCTCGCCGGCACCGAGGGGAGCGCGACCGGCGTCTCGCTGGGGGTCGGGGAGGCGGTCGGGGTGGCGGTCGCGGCCGGCACGGGGGCGACGGAGACCGTCGTCCCGGCGGGGTCGCCGGTCGTGGGCACGTCGCCGGAGAACACGACGAAGATCAGCAACACCGCCGTGACGGTGACGAGGATGGCGCCCGCGAGATAGATCGCGCGGATGGGGATGTCCCCGATGCCACGCTTGTGCGGCTTGGTGACGAGCGGCGTCACAGGACCGACGACACCCGGCTGGCGCTGAGGCTGGGGCTGAGGCGACCTGGGCGCTCCCGGCGGCCACACCTGCACGGGCTGATGCTGCGACGCCCTCCCCGGCCCTGGCCGCTGCCCCTGCCCTTGCGCGTGCACCTGCCCCGGCCCTTGCGCAGGCCCAGGCCCTTGCGCAGGCCCTGGCCCCGGTCCTTGTGCGAGCCCTTGCCCCGCCCCTTGTCCTGGCCCTTGCGCGACCCCCGGGCCCGGGCCCTGCCGGCCGGCGCCTTGGAACTGCTGGTTCCCCCCCGGAGACTGCGGCGGGAGCGGCGGGCCTCCCTGCGGGCCGGACGGAGGCTGCGGCCGCACCTGCGGACCCGAGGGCGGCCCGGGATAGGGACGCGACTGAGGGCCGGACGGAGACTGCGGGCCGGACGGCGGCTGAGGAGTCGGCCGTACCGGCTGGGACGCACCCGGCCGCGGCGGACGCGGGATCTTGACCGTCTGCTCCGCAGGCGGCACGACTTGCTCGGCAGGCGGAACAACGACCTTGCGAAAGGGTTGGGTGTCCTGTGCTGATCTCTCGTCGCCGACGTCCGCCATGGCCTTGAGGTTACGTCACCGAAGAGCGGGATAATTCCTCTATTCCCCCAGCAGAATCTAATTCTGTATGGTCTGCGGACATGAGGGGTTTCTACGAGATCGCAGCCGCCGACCCGGACCGTCCCGCCCTGCTCGGCGACGACGGCGCGACCTACGGCGAGCTGCTCGCCCGCGCCAACAGAGCCTCCCACGGCCTGGTCGCGCGTGGCGTCCGGCCGGGCGGCGCCGTTGTGACCGTGCTGAAGAACGGGCTCGACGCCCTCACCATGATGCTGGCCACCTACCAGATCGGCGCCTACCTGGTGCCGGTCAACTGGCACTACACGGCCGAGGAGATCGACTACATCGTCGCCGACTGCGGCGCCGACGTCGTCGTCTCCCCCGGCGTGCTCACGGTCGCCGACCTGACCGACGGCCGGCCGGACACCGCGCCCGAGCACCGCCGGGCCGGCTCCATGATGCTCTACACCTCCGGCACCACGGGACGCCCCAAGGGCGTGCGCCGCCGGCTGCTCGACCTCACGCCCGAGGACCTCTACCCCATCCTGATGCGCAAGAGCTGGCGGCACTTCGGCCTGCCGTCCGACGGGGTGCACCTGGTGTGCTCGCAGCTCTACCACTCGGCCCCCTACGGCCAGGCGATGATGGCGCTGCAGTTCGGCCACTCGATCGTGGCCCCGGAACGGTTCGACGCCGCCGAGGCGCTGGCGCTGATCGAGCGGCACCGGGTGACGAACGCGTTCATGGTGCCCACGATGTTCCACCGGCTGCTCGCCGTGCCGGACCGGAAGACCTACGACCTGTCCTCCCTCACCCACCTCTACCACGGCGCCGCCCCCTGCCCGCCCGCCACCAAGCAGGCGATGATCGACTGGCTCGGTCCCGTCCTGTGGGAGTACTACGGCTCGACGGAGGCCGCGGTGGCGACGATGGTGTCGTCCCAGGAGTGGCTGGAACGGCCGGGCACGGTCGGCAGGGCGCTCGACGGCATGGCCTTCACGATCATCGGCGACGACGGCCACGAGGCGGCCCCCGGCCAACCCGGGACGGTCTACATCGGCGGCATCAACCGCTTCGAGTACCACGGCGACCCCGGCAAGACCGCCTCCGCCATGCGCGGCGCCGCCTACACCCCCGGCGACATCGGCTACCTCGATGCCGACGGCTACCTGTTCCTGCTGGACCGCAGGACCGACCTGATCATCTCGGGCGGCGTCAACATCTACCCCGCCGAGATCGAGGCCGCGCTGCTCGAACATCCGTCGGTGGCCGACGTGGCGGTGATCGGCGTGCCCGACCCCGAGTGGGGGCACAAGGTCGTGGCGCTGGTCCAGCCCGTGCCGGGCGTGACGGGCGGCGCGGAGCTGACCGCGGAGCTGCTGCGGCACTGCGCGCCCCGGCTGGCCAGGATGAAACACCCGCGGGTGATCGAGTACCGCGAGTCGCTGCCGCGCACCCCCACGGGCAAACTCAGCAGACGGGACGTCCGGGAGGCGTATCTTTCCCGCTGAGCTGGGCAGACATCTCCCCAT
This sequence comes from Nonomuraea sp. NPDC049655, assembly GCF_044465465.1. Taxonomy (NCBI): domain Bacteria; kingdom Bacillati; phylum Actinomycetota; class Actinomycetes; order Streptosporangiales; family Streptosporangiaceae; genus Nonomuraea; species Nonomuraea sp. NPDC049655. The sequence goes on along the minus strand of NZ_JBITLS010000008.1, from coordinate 133,834 downwards.
GAGGGAGATCGTCGCCGGACTGACAGCCGTCGTACTGCTGGCCGCCTGCGGGCGGTCCCCGTCGATCCCGGCGTCCACCTCCACGGCCACCGCGAGCCCGGCCACGACCACGCCGGGCTCGCCGACCGCCGGCGAACAGGCGCCGGGGAGCGCGCCGCAGTCGCTGGAGAGCGCGTACGAGCGGGTCATCACGGACGTCCTGCCGTCGATCGTGCAGATCAACACCAAGGTGGGCCTCGGCTCCGGCATCGTCTACGACACGGCGGGCCACATCGTCACCAACGCCCACGTGGTCGGCGAGGCGACCGAGATGAACGTCACGATCGCCACCGGCGGCGCGCCCCGCCCGGCCAAGCTGGTCAAGGCGTTCGGCGCCGGCGACCTGGCGGTGATCAAGGTCGACCGGCCCGACGGGCTGCGCCCGGCCAGGTTCGGCGACTCGGGCAAGTTGCGGGTGGGCCAGATCGTCCTGGCGATGGGCAACCCGCTGGGCCTGTCGGGCAGCGTCACGAACGGGATCGTCTCGGCGCTCGGCCGTACCGTCAGCGAGCCCCAGAGCCCCGAGTCGCCGGGCGCCACCATCAGCGGCGCGATCCAGACCTCCGCCGCGATCAACCCCGGCAACAGCGGCGGCGCGCTGGTGAACCTGGCCGGCGAGGTCATCGGCATCCCGACCCTCGCCGCCACCGACCCGCAGCTCGGCGGCGGGGCCGCGCCCGGCATCGGGTTCGCGATCCCGAGCAACACGGCCACCGACATCGCGGCCCAGATCGTGAAGAACGGCAAGGTCACCAACAGCCACCGGGCCGCGCTCGGCATCCGCGGCAGCACGGTCATCGGCGCCACCGGGCAGCCGAGCGGTGTGGGCGTGGCGAGCGTGGAGAAGGGCGGGGGCGCGGAGAAGGCCGGGATCCGGGCCGGTGACGTGATCCTCTCGATCAACGGCAAGAAGACCACGACCATGGCCGCGCTGTCGGAGGAGATCACCGCCTTCAAGCCCGGCGACCAGGTCAAGGTGGAGGTCCTGCGCCCCGACGGCGGCACCCAGACCGTCACGGTCACCCTCGGCGAGCTCAAGGCCGAGTGACGGCCCGACCGGGCCGCTGTGCCAGCGCCGGGCCGGTGTGTCCCTGCCGGGCCGATCCCTCACTGCCCGGCCGATCCGTCAGCCGGGCCGGCCCCTCACTGCCGGGCCGTGAAGACGATCTCCACGCGCCGGTTCTTCGCCCGGTTCCGTTCCACCGGCTTGCCCTCGACCAGGTTGGGCAGCTTGGGCCGCCTCTCGCCGTATCCGGCGGCCTGGAGGCTCACGTTCCCGCCGCCGAGCAGGCTCTCCAGGGCCGCGCGCACGGCCTGCGCCCGCCGCCGCGACAACGCCAGGTTGTACGCGTCGCTCCCCTGGTCGTCGGTGTGCCCCTCGATCCTGACGACGCCGCCCGCGCCCTCCGCCTCGACCTTCGCGGCCACGTCCGCCAGCCGTTTCCTGGCCTTGGGCGTGAGCCGCCACTTGTCCAGCGCGAACAGCACGTCGCTGGTCAGCGCGACCGTCACCTCGCGGCCCTGCCTGGTCTCGCTCTGGGCGCCGTCCATGGACTCGACCTCGCCGACGATGTCCTCGACCGGCAGCACCAGATCCTCCACCGGGCCGGCGGCGTCGGACGGGACCGGGACCGGCGTGGGCGTCAGCACGAGGGCCAGCGCCAGGCTAAGAGAGCGGAACATCGGTGAGCACGCCCAGCATCGGCATCTCGACGTTGACCTTCGTGACCTCCGGCGGCGGCGCGGCGAAGACCGCGTACAGCGTGCTGGACTCCCCCGCCTCCAGGAACTGGCCCTGCGTGCCGGAGCACACGCAGGTGGCGTCGGCGGCGGTGCCGTTGCGGGCGACGCGGTAACGCTTGGCGTTCACCGGGTCGATCAGGGAGACGTTGGAGACCGTGTAGTCGAAGCCGCCGCCGCCCAGGCCGTTGTGCACGTTGACCTTGCCCTCGACGGCGGTGATCGTCCAGTTGAGGGTGGCGGTTCTACCCTGGCGCAGCAGGGCGGTGATCTCGACGCGGGCCTTGCCGTACTGGTCGCCGGAGCCGACCTTGGCCTCACGGGTGGCGATGACCACGTCCCCCTGCGGCGGCGCCGTCTGCGCGGGCGCGGTCCGCGGCGGCGCGGGGGCGGTGGTGGTCGCCTCCTTGGCGGCGGTCTGCGGCTGCCCGCCGGGCGACATGCCACACCCTGTCAGGACGACGGCCGCCCCGATGAGCACGATCGTCTTTCGCATCTGCTGATCACCTTAATGCTCAGAAAAGGCTCAAGTCAGACACCCTAGCCCGGATTGCCCATTTCGGGCGGGATAAATGGCGATCAGCCGGTCGCGGACGACTGGGTCAGCCGATAACGGGACGGCGGGATGCCGTACCGGTCCACGAACGCCTGGCGCAGCGTCTCGGCCGTCCCGAACCCGCACCGTACGGCGATCGCGGACATGGGCAACGAGGTCGAGGCCAGCAGCTGAGCCGCCCCCTCGGTACGGGCCCGCCGCACGAACCTGCCCGGCGTCTGCCCCAGATGCCGGAGGAACAGCCGGGTGAGATGGCGTTCGCTGACGCCCGCCGCGGCGGCCAGCGTGGCCGCGGTGAGGTCGGCGGCCAGGTTCGCGCAGATGTGCTCGACGATCCGCCTGACCAGGCCGTCGGCGGACGCCGGAGGGCTGACGAACATGCTCATCTGGGCCTGGTTGCCCGGCCGTTGCAGGTAGGTGACCATGCCGCGGGCCACCGTCCTGGCCAGTTCGGCGCCGTTGTCCTCCTCGACCAGGGCGAGCGTGAGGTCGAGCGCGGCGGTGACCCCCGCGGACGTGGCCACCTCGCCGTCGCGGACGAAGATCGGGGCCGGGTCCACGGTGACGCGCGGGTAGCGGGCGGCCATGTCGGCCGCCTCCCGCCAGTGGGTGGTGGCTCGCCTGCCGTCGAGCAGTCCCGCGGCGGCCAGCACGTACGCGCCGGTGCACACCGACGCGACCCGCCTGCTCTCCCGCGCCAGCCTGCGGACATGGCCGACGACCAGCGGGTTCGCCGCGGCGTCCACGTGGCCGGTGCCGCCGGAGACGATGAGCGTGTCGAGCGGCCCGGTGATCCGCTCCAGCGTGAGCTGGGCCTGCAGCACCAGCGCGCCGGCGGTGGTCACGGGATGACCGCCGGGGGTGGCCAGCCGTACCTGGTAGTACGGTGAGGCGCCGTGCCAGTTCGCGTTCTCCAGCGTCGAGCTGACGCACGCGATGTCGAGCAGCTCGGCCGCCTCGTAGGCGACGACCACGACCCGCCGGTACTCCATGGCACGACTGTAGGTCCGGAAGACCAAGAACCCAAGTTTCCAGACATGTACGACTTCGCCCCTCGTCCACGTCCCCCCACCCGGCCACAGTCGGAGCCATGACACCGACGCCCCCTGCACCCGCGACCCCCTCCGCGACCGGACGCCGCTGGTCGAAGTTCGCCCTCCACTACGTGGAGATGATCGTCGCCATGTTCGTCGGCATGTTCGCGCTCGGCGCCCTCCAGTCGGCCGTCGGCCTCTCCGTCTCCCACGACGAGTCGCCGGAGCTCGCGTACCTGATCATGGCCGTCGACATGTCGGTGGGCATGGCCGTGTGGATGCGCTTCCGCGGCCACCGCTGGCCGGCGACGCTGGAGATGTGCGCGGCGATGTTCGTCCCGATCGTGCCGCTCTATCCGCTGCTCTGGCTCGGCGTCATCGACGGCGGCGTCCTGATGCTCGTCGCGCACGTCGCGATGTTCCCGCTCATGCTGGCCGCCATGTTCCGGCGCCTCGACGAGTACGCCGGCTGCGCCCACTAGCCCGACCCCCTCGGCCCCGCGCCCACGGGGATCCCTAAGATGCCGCCATGGCGCGTTTCGAGACCGTGACCCTGGTCTTCGCTCCCCGCGAGGTGCTCTTCGACACGTCGCTGTCGGTCGAGACCCACACCGCGTCCATGGCCGGCTCGTCGGAACGCGCCGTCGCGGGGGTCACCACGGGCCTGCTCGGCCTCGGCGACCAAGTCACCTGGCAGGCCCGGCACTTCGGCCTCACCTGGCGGATGACCTCCACGATCAGCGCCTGGGAACGGCCCGCGTACTTCGTGGACGAGCAGCTGTCCGGGCCGTTCCGCCACTGGCGGCACGAACACCGCTTCGAGGCGGCTCCGCACGCGGGCGCCACCCTCATGACCGACGTCGTCGACTTCTCCGCCCCCGCCGGCCCCCTGGGCCGCCTGGCCGAGCTGCTGGTCCTGCGCCGCCACATGACCCACCTCATCAACATGCGCAACCAGCACATCAAGACGATCCTCGAACCGTCCCGTTGACCGAACCCGCGCCGCCCGGCGGTCGTCAGAAGCAGCGGCAAAGGCTGACGGACAGCGGGCCCGACCGTCCACCCGGCGGGGTCGCGTCGCGGCCGCTGCTGGTCCTGGCCCAGCTCGTCGCCGCCTGGGCGGCCGGATCGGTCTTCCTGCCGACGGCGTGGCTGGTCCTGCTGGCCGTGCTGTTCGCCGGCGACGAGGCGGTGGCCCTCGCCGCCGCCGCACTGGGCGTGGCGGCCCTGCTCGGCTACCTGGTCATCGTGATCAGGGCCACCCGCGGCGTGTCCGTGCTCGGCGCGACGCGCGGCGGCCGGCTCCTGTGGGCGCTGCTGGTGCTGGGCCTGGGAACCGCCGGCTGGGCCCTCGGCTGGGTGGTGACCGACGTCGCCGGCCTCGGGGTGAGCCGCGACCTGCTGCTGACGGCCGTGCTCGGCGGCGTTCCGTACGCCCTCGTGGCCGGGACGCTGCTGCGCGGGTGGCGCCACAAGGGCGTCGCGCTCGGGCTGAGCGTGGCGCTTCTGGGGGCGGGCGTGGCCGTGCTGCGCCAGGAGCCGCCGGACGACCTGGAGGCACGCCTGGCGGCGGGCGACCTCCACCGGGAGACCGCGTACGTGGTCGCCGTCCCCGGCTACCGGCCCGACGGCCGGGACTACGGCGGCGGGCTGGGCGGCTCCGGCTTCACTCCGGCGGACCCGGCCGCCATCCCGCCCGACCGGTACGTCAGGATCGTCGCCTACGACCGGCTCCTGCCGGGCGCGGCCGTGTGCGGCCAGCCCACCGCGCAGGACGCCGACCTGCCTACCGGATCCTGCACGGCCGAGCCCGGCGGCCTGGTCCACCGGCAGGGCCCGGTCGAGCACGGCTACCAGGTGCGGGTGGGCCGCAGGTACGTCACGGTGGTGGGGAGCACCGCCGTCCCCCGCGACCTGCTCCGGTCGGCCGCCCGGAGCCTGCGCCCGGCCACCGCCCGCGATCTGGGCGAGCAGGAACAGACCGGCGACTACTACGCGGCCCGCGTCCCGGGCTACACCCCACAGCTCATGGGCATCCCGGCGGGCCTGGTCTACATGCCCTCCGACCACACCGGCAACGGCGGCCAGAGCGTCCACATCACGTTGTCCGTGAGCCAGGCCGACGGCGACTTGTGCTATCTCGCCCAGAAGTGCACCCCCGTCGGCTCCGGCCTCACCTATGTCCGCCGAGAGGACACGCACGGTTACGCGGCGCGCCGCGGCACGGTGACCGTCCAGGTGCTCGGCGGCCTGCGGGTGGACGCGAAGCCGTTGCGCCAGGCCGCGCTCGACGCCCGCCCGGCCACCGACGACGAGCTGCGCCGCCTGCTGCCCCCACTGGAGCCGCGCACCCCCCTCGGCCGCCTCCGCCGCTGGCTGCGCACGTTCTGAGCTCGGATGCGCACGTCTTCCGGACAGCGAAAAGCCTCCGACCCGCCGAGGTTAGTCGGCAGGTCGGAAGCTTTTTGATCACGTGGAGGTGGCGGGAATCGAACCCGCGTCCTTCAATCCCAAGTCAGGGCTTCTCCGGGCGCAGCCTGCTGTGCTTTTCTCAGCCCCGGCGATCACGCAGGCGAGTCGCCGACGGGCTCAGCCACTGTTTGATTTCCCGATCTCCCCCGTGGCCGGGTCGATCGGTTGAGCCTTCTAACGATGCCAGACACCGGGCCGAAGGCACTCCCGGGCTGACAGAGGTTTCGCTACTTAGGCAGCGAGGGCCAGGGAACCCTGGCCGACCTCAGTGCGCTTGGAATTGGCACTTATTGTTTTGCGGTCACAGGATTAACGAGGTTATGTCCGCAGTCCTCGGCCCGCTTCACCTGGCTTGCAAGATCGAAGTCGAAGCCAGTCACCCCCTGTGCAGTTGTCAACACGCCTCACGCTGATCATCACGCAGAGGCGAGCAACACTGAATCTACAGGGGACAACGCCCCCAACGCCAACTTAATTCCAGCATGGCGAAACCCCCGGGAGCGTGGCACAGCAGCACGCGCTCCCGGGGGCCGACCGGCAGGGTCGAGCCGGTCCGGACGGCAGGACTTCCCCCGAGATGAAGTCCTGATCTCATCACGGCGACTGAGTCCGCAACCCCCCGAGCGGGCCCAGTCATTCAGTAAGACGCAGCCGCGACCAGGAACGGTTGCTCGCCGTCACAAGATTTTCACGCAGAGTCACGGAGGCCCGAGAAGAAGCTGCCCGCGACGGCCGCCGCGTCGTAGTTCTTGGCCAGGACGGCGATCGCCACGTCCCCCTGCCAGCCGACGAACCACGTCATGGGCTTGTCCTGGGTGCCCGCCGTCGCGCGCACGCCGTAGACCCTGCCCCGGCCCGCCTGGGCGGGGCTGCCGACCGCCCCGGCGCGCATCATCGCGGTCAGCGCGGTGCGCACCTTCGGATCCATCGGGACGGCGTCCGGCTGCTTGGCCGGGACGACCTCCGCCGCCGGATCGGGCGACGTGGGCGAGGTCACGAGCACCGGCGGCCGCCAGGTGCCCGACCCCACGGCCGCCGCGACCAGCGCCATCGACAGCGGGCTGACCTCGACGGTCTGGCCCGCGATGGCCCTGGCCTTGTCGGCGTCGCTGGACAGTTCGGGCATCGCCCCGCTGAACGACTTCAACGGCAGCCGCCACGGCTGGCCGATGCCGAACGCCTTGGCGCTCGCGGCCAGGCCGCCGGCGCTGGCCCGGCGGGCCAGCGAGGCCAGCGCGGTCACGCAGCCCTTGGCGAAGTTGTCCTGGAACGTGGCCGACGACGTGACCCCGGCGGTCTGGCTGGTGTGCACGAACTTGGCGCCGCCCACCGTGCGCTCGGCCGGGCAGGCCAGCCGCTGCTTGGTGCTCACGCCGCTCTTGATCAGCGCGTCGGCCGCCACGATCGAGAAGGCCGTGCCCGCGGGGAACCTGCCCGCCAGCGCGTCCTTCTCTTGGTTGAGCCCGCTGGTGCCGACCGCGAGGATCTCGCCGGTGTCACGCTGGACGGCCACCAGCGCGCTGGTGGCCGTCTCGGCCACCGCCCGCTCGGCCGCCGCCTGGGCGCGGCTGTCGATCGTGGTCTTGACCGAGACGTTCTGGCGGCCCAGCCACTCCTTCAGTTTGGCCACCTGCCGGCCGGTCTTGAGATCGAGGGTGATCACCTTGGTCTCGGTGGAGCCGGTCAGATAGTCCTGGTACGCCTGTTGCAGGCCGCTCTGGCCGATCGAGTCGCCGGCCCGCTGCGGGCCGCCGAGCTTCTGCTCGTCCTCGGGGGTGAGCGCGCTGACCTTGCCGACGATCTGCTTGGGGGCGGCCGGGTCGATGGGCTGCGGCTGCGGATCGGTCTGGATGCCGGAGATGCCGGCCAGCTTCGACTTCATCGACAGGTAACGCGAGCGCCCGAACGTGACCAGCGGCACGAACTTGTCGGGCGGCGAGGACCTGATCCGGCTCAGCAGCCGGTCCTGGGCGTAACCGGTGATCGCCGACAGCTTGGCCACGACGTCCTCGGCCCGGTCGCCCAGCGCGGACGGCACCACGCCCACGACATAGACGTAGAGCTCGTTCTGCAGGGGGTCGTCGGCCCGGTCGACCACCGGCTGGCGCGGCTTGGGGTTGGTCTCGACCGCGAACCGCTGGCCCTCCTTGAGCTGCGGATGCAGCACCGACGGCGACCAGCGCACCTTCCACCTGCCGTCGACCAGGTGCAGCGGCAGCGAGCCGTCGTACGCCCAGAGCGGGGTGTTCTCCCCCAGGTCGACCTCGGCGCGGAAGTCGGCCTTGGACTCCTCGCCGTTCACGCTCACGCTCTTGATCTTGAAGCGGAACGAGGCCGCGTCGAGCTCCAGCTTGGCGTTGGCCAGGGCCTTGCCCACCTTGGCGGGGTCGCCGTCGGTGCGGCCCGCGGCCAGGGCGTAGTCCTCGGACTGCCAGCCCACGAGGAAGTCGCGCACCGCGTCGTGCGGCGAGGACTCCTCGAAGCAGCCGGTCAGCGTCATGCTCGCGACCGCCAGGGTGACGGTCGCGGCAAGGGTGCGGCGCGCGCGTGTCATCGGTTAGAGTGCCGCCGCTCTCATCGGTTGCGGTGCCGCAGGGCCCGCGCCATCTCCCGCTTGGCCTGCTGCTCGGCCAGCGACTGCCGCTTGTCCCAGTCCTTCTTGCCCCGGGCGACGGCGATCTCGACCTTGGCCCGGCCGTCCTGGAAGTACAGGACCGTGGGGACGATCGTGAGGCCGCCCTCCTTGGTCATGGCGGCCAGCTTCTCGATCTCCTTGCGGTGCAGCAGCAACTTGCGCTTGCGCTTGGCGGCGTGGTTGGTCCACGTGCCCTGCATGTATTCGGGAATGTGCACGTTGAGCAGCCACGCTTCGCCGTCGTCAATGCTGGCGTAGCCGTCGACGAGCGAGGCGCGGCCCTCGCGGAGCGACTTCACCTCCGTGCCCTGGAGCACGAGCCCCGCCTCGAAGGTGTCCTCAAGGTGGTAGTCGTGCCGGGCCCGCTTGTTCTGGGCGATGACCTTCCGCCCGGTCTCACGTGGCATGCTTCGACCTTACCGGCGATTCCTCACACCCTGAGGTATCGGCGGAGCGTCACGAACGAGGCCAGCACACAGATCACGACGCCGATGGCCATGGTGAGCGTGATGGTCTGGGCCACCGCGTCCCAGCCGAGCTGGGCCATGCCGCTGCCGAAGTAGCCGGCGATCTCCTCGAACAGCAGGACCTTCGTCACGATCAGGATGATGGCCGCGAAGACGCCGCCGATCAGACCGGCGATCACGCCTTCCATGACGAACGGCAGCTGGATGTAGAGGTTCGAGGCGCCCACCAGGCGCATGATCCCCGTCTCCCGGCGCCGGTTGAACGCCGACAATCGCACCGTGTTGCCGATCAGCAACGCCGCGGCCAGCACCAGCACGATGGCGACGGCCAGCGCGTAGAAGGACAGCTTGTCGAGCAGGTCGAAGAACTTGCCGATGAGCTGCTTGTGGTCCATCACCTGGGACACGCCCGGCTGGCCCTTCACGGCGTCGATCACCGGCTGGTAGTTGTCGGGGTCGACCAGCTTCACGCGGAACGACTGCGGCATGTCCTCGACCCTGGTGGCCTGGACGAGCGTCGGGCTGGCCTGGTAGGCCGTCTTGAAGTTCTCGTACGCCGTGCTCTGGTCCTCGTAGAAGACCTCCTTGACGCCCTGGAGGCTCTCAAGGCGGGTCTTCAACGCCTTCGTCTGGGCCGGCGTGACGGCCTTGCCGTTGCACTCGGGGATCGCGGTGCCCTTGGTGCACAGGAAGACCGAGATCTCGACCTTGTCGAACCAGAAGGACTTGAGCATGGAGACCTGGGCGTTGATCATCAGGCCGACGCCCAGCATCGCCATGCCGACTGCCACGGTGATGACGACCGCGATCGTCATGGTCAGGTTGCGACGGAGGCCGATCCAGACCTCGGAGAAGATGAAGTTCGCCCGCATGTTGTGTCTGCCGCTCCCTGTCAGTACGCCTGGCCGTACACGCCACGCGACTGGTCACGGACGATCTTCCCGTCCTCCAGCTCGACGACGCGTTTGCGCATGGAGTCCACGATGGCCGCGTCGTGCGTGGCCATGACGACCGTGGTGCCAGTTCGGTTGATGCGGTCGAGCACCTTCATGATGCCGATGCTCGTCGCGGGGTCGATGTTGCCCGTGGGCTCGTCGGCCAGCAGGATCATCGGCCGGTTGACGAACGCGCGGGCCATGGCGACACGCTGCTGCTCGCCGCCGGACAGCTCGTCGGGCATGCGATGGGCCTTGCCCTCCAGGCCGACCAGCTCGATGACCTCGGGCACGACCTTGCGGATGAACCGCCTGGGCTTGCCGATCACCTCTAGGGCGAACGCCACGTTCTCGTAGACGTTCTTGTTCGGGAGCAACCTGAAGTCCTGGAAGACGCAGCCGATGCGGCGGCGCAGGTGGGGCACCTTGAAGTTGGAGAGGCGGGCCAGATCCTTGCCGGCGACGTGGATCGCCCCGGAGTTGGGCCGCTCCTCCTTCAGGACCAGACGCAGGAACGTGGACTTGCCTGACCCCGAAGGGCCGACGAGGAACACGAACTCGCCCTTGTCCACGTCGACGGAGACGTGGTCGAGAGCGGGCCGGTTCTGGTTCGCGTAGACCTTGGTGACATTATCGAAATGGATCACGAGAGCATCACGGCATGCCAGTCTAGGGGTCAGGACGGAAGCGAGGGTGGCACATGCCCATTTCCCGCCGCCGGCCGATCGGGGGCGCCGTCTTTACTGATGATCGACGTTCCGATTGGCCAGACGACAGTCTAGGGGGAAGACTGGCATGGAACGTCCATAACGGAAACAAAACGATTGTGCGGCTAGACTTGGGGCTGTCATGAGTTGTGAACACCTCGTATGCGCGCAGTGCGCCCACCCCGTGATCGAGGGCCGCTGCCCCCTCTGCCGAGCCAACAGGGAGCGGATGCACAATCACGGCTTCGCCGGACTGTCACCCGCCCTCGTCGTCGTCCTGCTCCTCGTGCTGCTCTTCGCGACGCTGGTGCTCAGGCACCTAGTCGGTGCCTGACTCCGCCCTGCGCATCCAGCGGATCTCCGACTCGATGAACCCGTCGAGGTCGCCGTCGAGCACCGCCGACGGGTTGCCCGCCTCGGTGCCCGTACGCAGGTCCTTCACGATCTGGTACGGGTGCAGCACGTAGTTGCGGATCTGCGTGCCCCACGACGTGGTGGTCGCGCCGCGCAGCTCCGACATCTTCTCCGCCTCCTCCTGCCGCTTGCGCTCCAGCAGCTTGGCCTGGAGCACGTTCATGGCCGAGGCGCGGTTCTGGAGCTGGGAGCGCTCGTTCTGGCAGGAGACCACGATGCCGGTGGGCAGGTGGGTGATGCGCACCGCCGAGTCGGTGGTGTTGACGCCCTGGCCGCCGGGGCCCGAGGACCGGTAGACGTCGACCCGCAGGTCGTCTTCGTTGATGTCGATGTGGTCGGTCTGCTCGACGACCGGCACGATGTCGACGCCCGCGAACGAGGTCTGGCGGCGGCCCTGGTTGTCGAACGGGCTGATGCGGACCAGCCGGTGGGTGCCGTGCTCGCCGCGCAGCGTGCCGTAGGCGTAGGGGGCCTTGATGGTGAACGTGGCCGACTTGATGCCGGCCTCCTCCGCGTAGGAGGTGTCGTAGACCTCGGTGGAGTAGCCCTTGCGCTCGGCCCACCGCAGGTACATGCGCAGCAGCATCTCCGCCCAGTCGGCGGCGTCGACGCCACCGGCCTGGGAGTTGATGGTGACGAGCGCCTCGCGGGCGTCGTACTCGCCCGACAGGAGCGTGCGCACCTCAAGGGCGCCGATGTCGGTCTTGAGTGACTCCAGCTCCTTGTCGGCCTCGAGGCGCGTGTCGTCGTCGCCTTCCTCGGCCGCGAGCTCGTAGAGCACCTTCAGGTCGTCGAGACGGCGCGCGACGCCCTCGACGCGGTTGAGCTCGCCCTGGAGATGGGAGAGCTTGCTCGTGACCTTCTGCGCCTGCTCGGGGTCGTCCCACAGGTCTGGGGCGGCAACCTGCTGCTCCAGCTCCTCGATCTGCTTGCGCATCGCGTCGAGGTCGAGCACGTCCTGGATGCTGCGGAGCGTGTTCGCGAGCTCGTTGATCTCTTCTGCCGGATCGATGCCTGCCACGTCTCCCTAGGGTACGCGACCCTCGCGTGCACGAATAACATGGCGAGGTGCGTGCATACGGTCGGGGGAAGATGCTGGCGCTCGCCGTCGGCGTGCTGGCCGCGGCGACCGCGTGCACAGGCCCTGCTCAGACGTCCCCGGCGGTGACCCAGGGAAAGGCGGGCGCCACCGGCGCGGCGAGCCCTTCGCCCAGCGCGCCGCCGCCCGCCGTCACGCGTCAGGAGGCGGCCGAGGCGGTCGCCGAGATCCTGCCCGCCGACGACGTGCTGCGCGTGGAGAGCCCCGTGACGGGGCGGCTCTTCCTCGACACCGACCTGGTCGCCGGCGGGCAGCTGGCGCTCACGCAGGCCGCCTTCGAGTCCACCGGCGACCGCCCGCCGCGCTACGCCTGGGGCTCGCCCACCCTCTACGTGCCCAGGTTCGCCCAGGGCGAGCGGGCGCCCTGGTTCAGCGCGCTGGCCACGCGCAACGGGCAGCCGACGCTGCTGACGTTCGCCAAGAGCGGCGACGACTGGCTGCTCAGCTCGGCCGCGCAGCTGCTGCCGGGCCAGGAGCTGCCGCGGGTGCGGCTCGACGCCGACGGCTACGCCACGGCGCTGACGCCCGACGACAAGACCGTCACGATCAGCCCCCAGTACATGGGCCCGGTGCACGCCAGCGTGGCCGAGACCGGGTCGGCCGGGGTGACGGCGGGCCTGCTCGCCGACGGGCCGTACACGACGGAGGTGGCCAAGCAGATCGCCACCGACCGCGAGACGGCCAAGAAGGACGGGTTCAGCTACGACTCGATCTTCAGCGCCGACAACTGGCCGGTCTACGCGCTGCGCACGGCCGACGGCGGCGCGCTGATCCAGTACTCGCTGTCGCGCAACACCTCGACCCGCACCGTCGCCAACAACACCTACATCATCCCGGTGCCGCCGGAGGCGGGCTGGGCCATCTCGACCTCGTCGGTGCGCCGCAGCCTCAAGCTGACCGAGGTCCACCAGTACGCCACGGCGGTGCCCCCGCTGTCGGCCCCGGCCGCCGCCCGGGTCGTCGCCCACGACGGAGCCCTCACCCGCGCCAGCGGCGAGTGAGGGCCCCTTCGGGCGGTTCCTACGCCTCCGTGTGAGGCAGGTTGCTGGCGGCCACCAGCGTGCGGATCGCGCGCAGGGCCACCGAGAGCGTCGCCAGGTCGAAGTGGTCGCTCTCCCAGATCTCCGACAGCGTCTGGCGGGCGCGTCCCACGGCGGCCGCGTTGCCGTCGGTCCACCGGGCCAGCCGCTCCTCGGGCGGCAGCCCGGACGTGCTGTGGGCCAGCACGTCACGGGTCAGCGACGCGTGCGCGGCGTACAGGTCGTCGCGCAGCGCCGAGCGGGCGATGGAGTTCCACCGGTTGTCCCTGGGCAGGGCGATGACGCGCTCGCGCAGGCGGGCCAGCTGCAGGCGGTCGGCCAGGTCGAAGTAGACCTCCGCCACCTCGTTCACCGGACGGCCCGTCAGGGACGCCACCTCGACCAGGTCCAGCGTCGAGTACGCGGGCACCATCGCGGCCACCCGCTCGGCCAGCTCCTGCGGCACCCCGCGGGCCACGAAGGAGTCGCGGCGCTCCTCGTACGCGGCCAGGTCCGGCCCGGTGAGCAGCTTGGGGATGTGCGCGGACAGCCCGTTGACGCCCTTGAGGAAGAAGCCGACCGACCCGGCCAGGTCGAGCGGCGGACGCCGGTTGACCAGCAGCCAGCGGGTGCCGCGCTCGACCAGCTTGCGGCCCTCCAGCAGCATGGCGATCTGGGTGGCGGTGTCGACCTCGTTGTCCAGCGCCTCCACGGCCCGGTAGAAGCTCGGCAGGTCGAAGACCTCCCGCGCCACCAGGTACGCCCGCACGATGTCGGACGTGGAGGCGCCGGTCTCCTCCGCGAAGCGGAACATGAACGTGGTGCCCATGGCGTTGACCAGCTCGTTCACCACGCAGGTCGTGATGATCTCGCGCCGCAGCGGATGGGCGTCCATGTACGTACGGAACCGCTCGCGCAGGTCCGACGGGAAGTACGACACCAGCCAGGAGGCCAGGTACGGGTCGTCGGGCAGCTCGGAGCCCAGCACCTCGGCGTCGGCCACCAGCTTGGTGTAGGCCAGCAGGACCGAGAACTCCGGCGCGGTCAGCCCGAGCCTGGCCTGCCGCCGCTCGGCCAGCGTCTTGTCCGAGGGCAGGAACTCCAGCTCGCGGTTGACCAGCCCGTCGCGTTCGAGCTTGCGCAGGTAGCGGGCGTGGATGTGGAGCATGTCGACCGCCTGGGCGCGGGTCGCGTCGAGCACCACGTTCTGGGCGTGGTTGTCGCGCAGCACCAGGTCGGCGACCTCGTCGGTCATCGACGTGAAGACCTGGTTGCGCTGCTTGTCGGTCAGCTCGCCGTCACGCACGACCTGGTCGAGCAGGATCTTGATGTTCACCTCGTGGTCGGAGGTGTCCACGCCGGCCGAGTTGTCGATGAAGTCGGTGTTGACCAGGCCGCCGTTCAGGGCGAACTCGATGCGGGCGAGCTGGGTGAAGCCCAGGTTCCCGCCCTCGCCGATGACCTTGCAGCGCAGGTCGCCGGCGTCCACCCGGAGCATGTCGTTGGCCTTGTCGCCGACGTCGGCGTGGGACTCCGAGCCGGCCTTGACGTAGGTGCCGATGCCGCCGTTCCACAGCAGGTCGACGGGGGCCCGCAGGATGGCGCTGATCAGGTCGTTGGGTGCCAGCGAGCTGACGCCCGCCTCGATGCCCAGCGCCTCGCGCATCTGCGGGGTGATCTGGATCGACTTGGCCGTACGCGGGAACACGCCGCCGCCCGCGGAGATCAGCGACGGGTCGTAGTCGTCCCAGGAGCTGCGCGGGAGGTCGAACAGGCGCTGCCGCTCGGCGAACGAGCGGGCCGCGTCGGGCGCCGGGTCGATGAAGACGTGCCGGTGGTCGAAGGCGGCCACCAGCCGGATGTGCTGGGAGAGCAGCATGCCGTTGCCGAACACGTCGCCGGACATGTCGCCGATGCCGGCCACCGTGAAGTCGGTGGTCTGCACGTCCACGCCCATGGTGCGGAAGTGGTACTTGACCGACTCCCAGGCGCCGCGGGCGGTGATGCCCATGGCCTTGTGGTCGTAGCCGACCGAGCCGCCGGAGGCGAAGGCGTCGCCGAGCCAGAAGCCGTACTCCTTGGCCACGCTGTTGGCGATGTCGGAGAAGGTGGCGGTGCCCTTGTCGGCGGCGACGACGAGGTAGGTGTCGTCGCCGTCGTGCCTGACCACGTCGGCCGGCGGCACGACCTTGCCGTCGACCAGGTTGTCGGTGATGTCGAGCAGGCCGGAGATGAACATCCGGTAGCAGGCCACGCCCTCGGCCAGCACGTCCTCGCGGTTGCCGGACGCGGGCGGCTGCTTCACCACGAACCCGCCCTTGGACCCGGTGGGCACGATGACGGTGTTCTTCACCATCTGGGCCTTGACCAGGCCGAGGATCTCCGTCCTGAAGTCCTCCATGCGGTCGGACCAGCGCAGGCCGCCGCGGGCGACCTTGCCGAAGCGCAGGTGCACGCCCTCGACGCGGGGCGAGTACACGAAGATCTCGTACTTCGGCCGCGGCAACGGCAGCACGCTGATCGCCTGCGGGTCGACCTTCAGCGAGATGTACGGCTTGCGCTGCCCGTCGACCGTCTGGAAGTAGTTGGTGCGCAGGGTCGCCTGGATCATCTCCAGGTAGGCCCGCAGGATGCGGTCCTCGTCGAGAGAGGCCACCTCGTCGAGGGCGCCCAGGATCTCCTCGTTGAGCGCCTCCACGAGGTCGACCCGCACGTCGTCGCCGCGCCTCGGGTCGAGCTTGGCCTCGAACAGGCGGACCAGCAGCCGGGCCAGCCGCACGTTGCCCAGCAGCACGCGTTCCATGTAGAGCTGCGAGAACGTGCTGCCGGCCTGCCGCAGGTACTTGGCGTAGACCCGCAGGATCTCGACCTGCTCCCAGGTCAGGCCCGCCCGCAGGATGAGGGCGTTGAAGTTGTCGGCCTGGACGCGGCCCTGCCACAGGGCGCTCAGGCCGTCCTGGAAGAGCCGCTTGAAGTCGTTCCTGTCCACCTCGACGGAGGGGGTGTAGCGCAGGCCGAAGTCGTAGATCCAGGCGTTCTTGGTGCTCGCGTCGCCGTCCCGGTCGATCTCGTACGGCCGCTCGTCCACGACCTCGACGCCGAGCCGCTGGATCAGGGGCAGCGCCTCCGACAGGGAGATCGGCGAGCCGACCTTGTAGATCTTCAGCCGCCGCTCGCCCTCGGTGGCGTCGTACGGCTCGTAGAGGTTGATCGCCACCTCCTCGCCGTCGGCGACGAGCTGCTCCAGGCGGCGCAGGTCGACCACGGCGACCTTGGGCGGGAAGTCGGCCTTGTACCCCTCGGGGAAGGCGGAGACGTACCTCCTGGCCAGCGCGGGAGCCTCCTCCTCGGAGGTCATCTCGTCGAGGGCGGTGGCCAGGTCGTCCTCCCAGGAGCGGGTGAGCGCGGCCAGGCGCGCCTCCAACTCCTCCACGTCGACGGAGGGCGCGGGGAGCTGCTTGCCGCGCTCGCCGCGCACGACCACGTGCAGCCGGGCCAGCACGGACTCGCCGATCATCGCGCTGTAGTCGAGCGACCTGCCGCCGAGCGCCTTGAGCAGCACCTCCTGCATCTTCAGCCGCACCTTGGTGGTGTAGCGGTCGCGGGGCAGGTAGATCAGGCAGGAGATGTAACGGCCGTAGTCGTCGCGCCGCAGGAACAGCTTGACCTGCTTGCGCTCGCGCAGCCGCAGCACGCCGAGCGCGATCGGGAGGAGCTGGGCGACCGAGGTCTGGAACAGCTCGTCGCGCGGGAACGTCTCCAGGATCTCGATCAGGTCCTTGCCGTCGTGGCTGTCGGGCGCGTGGCCGGCGGCGTTGAGCACCTCGGCCAGCTTGCGCCGCAGCACGGGGATCCTGGAGATCGACTCGTTGTAGGCCACGTGCGTGAACAGGCCGAGGAAGCGGCGCTCCCCGATCACCTCGCCCTCGGGCGAGAACAGCTTGACCCCGATGTAGTCGAGGTAGGTCGCGCGGTAGACGGTGGCCCGGCTGTTGGCCTTGGTGATGATCACGAGCTGCTTCTCGCGGGCCTTGGCGCGCACCTCCGCGGGCAGCGCGGAGAAGCTGTCGGAGCCCACCTTGTCGTCGCGCAGGATGCCGAGCGCGGCCCCGGGCAGGGCCTTCAGTATCTCGCCCTGGTCGGTGTGCTCCAGCCGGTACTCGCGGTAGCCGAGGAACGTGAAGTGCCCGTCGGCGAGCCAGCGCAGCAGGTCGAGGCTGTCCTCGACCTCGGCGGGCTCCAGCGGCGGCGGGTTCATGCTCAGGTCTTCCGCCGTCTGGACGGCCAGGGCCCGCATCTTCCTGAAGTCCTCGACCGCGTACCGCACGTCGGCGAGAACCCGCTGCAGGTCGGCCTCGACGCGCCTGAGGACCCCGGGGTCGGCCTGACGGTCGATCTCGATGTGGATCCACGACTCGACCAGCATCTGGCCGGTGACGTCCTCCTGGCCGCGGACGAGCATCCGGCCCGTCATGTCGCGGCGCACCCGCATCTGGGGGTGGACCACGAGGTGGATGCCGATGTCCTGCCGGTCGAGCTCCATGGTGACCGAGTCGACCAGGAACGGCATGTCGTCGGTGACCACCTCGACGACCGAGTGCCCCGGGTCCCAGCCGTTCTCCTCCAGCGTGGGGGTGTAGGCGCGGACCACGGCCCGGCCCTGGGGGCGCACCTCGGCGAGCTGGCGCTGGGACATCGCCGGGCCGTACACGTCGACGGGGTTGCGGTCGAGCAGGTCCTCGGGTGCGACATGGCGGTAGTAGAACCGCAGGAAGGAGAGGGCCTCCTCCGCGCTCATGTGCTCGCTGCCGACCGCGCAACTCTCCGCGGCTCTTTGCAGCAGCTCATCCTTGGCCTCGTCGAGCGGCATTTCGCTCTCACTCCTTTGTGAGGGTTTGCCATGGCTGTTCATAGCCAGGCTCTTAGTTCCCATAGCGAGGGGAAGTAGTGCAGACGGGTACGTCCGGGGAGATGGGCGACAGCCGGCCGCCTTCCTCGCCGGACCGCCGGCGCGGGGGGAACGGGCGCATCACCGTCGATGCCCACCGAACACCTCCCCCTGAACGCCCGGCCCTGATTCCGGGCGTGTGCCTCGCCGTACCGATATCACCCGAAAAGGGCATAGACGTCAACGTGACATCGACATGGGGGGATCGTCGCCGGAGGCCGAGGGGGCGGTCTTGAGATCGTCGAGCCGGTCGGGAAGCTCGGCCAGCTCCATGAGCTCGGCCTGGCACCGCTCGCACGCGTCGAGGTGGCGTTCGAACGCCTCGTGCTCCTCCTCGTCGAGGACGCCGAGGACGTAGGCGGCCACCCCGTCGTGCATCAGCCGGCTACCCCCTTGTCACGCAGCTGTTCGCGGAGAGCCCGGATGCCGTAGTAGAGCCGGGACTTCACCGTGCCCGGCGGAATCCCCAGAATCTCCGCCGCTTCACTTATCGTACGGTCTCGGAGGTAGGTCTGCTCAATGACTTCGCGGTGTTCGGCGGACAGGCTGCGCAGCGCGTCCGCGACGACGATCGCCGACAGCGCGCGCTCGGAGCCGTCCGGCACCGACATCTGGTCGACTTCGGGCGGCTCGACCTCGTGAGGCCGGGCGCTCTTCCGTCGGCGTCCGTCGATGACGATGCGGCGGGCCACTGTCAGCAGCCACGCCCATAAAAGGCTCGGTTCCCATTGCAGTCTTGCCGAGTTTCGCCAGGCCCTGACCAGCGTCTCCTGTACGACGTCCTCGGCCCATTGCAGATCGTTTCCGGTCGATTTGCGTACGTGGCGCAGCAGAGGGCCGCCGAACTCCTGGTAGAGCACCGCGATGCGATGTTCCGCCTCGGCATCCGCACTCTCGAACCTGCCGTCGAGGTGACCTAGCACGGGGCACATCTTTACACCTTCGTTATCGGTCCGGCAGCCACTCCGATAACTCCAGTTATTTCTAACTATCTCCGGTCATGGGTGAACCTGATGGTGTAAGCCCGCGTACCTCCCACCATGCAACGGCTGACAACCATGAGAACCGGGCGCATGGCCGCGGCCATGACCGCTCTTGCCGTGGCGGCGGGCGGCCTGGTGTCCGCCGCCGTCATCGGCGTGGCCCCGGCGCGGGCCGACCACTGCGACCCGGCCCAGGCGAGCCAGGACGACTCCCGCCGCCAGCGCGACCGCGCCCCGGACCAACAGGCCCCGGACCAACAGGCGCCTGACGAGCAGGGGCAGGGTGGGGATCAGCAGGTGCAGGGCGGCGGGATCGTGCTGCGCGACCCGGCGCAGTCGCCGGAGCCGGAGGACTCCGGCGACGCCCTGTTCCGCCGCGACCGCTCCCCCCGCACCCCCACGACCGCACCCCAGGACCCCCAAGACCCCCAGGACCCCCAAGACCCCCAGAACCCGCAGGACCCCCAGAACCCGCAGGACCCCGGTGACCAGTCGCAGGACCGGCGTGGCCGGCCGACCCGGACCGCCTCCCCCTCTCCCACGGCCTCCCAGGACGACGACTGCAAGGATCTCGGCCCGTTCGTCACCGACTTCGTGGACATCCGTCAGGTCCAGCCCCTGAGGCTCGACGCGGGTATAGGCAGGAACGGCTCACGCGGCACTTTCGTCGCTCAATGCGGCACCAACCGCAATGGTCACAACAACCCCGACAATTTCATCGTGGCCCCCGGCGTGAGCAACGGCGCCCACCATCTGCACGACTACGTCGGCAACCTGTCCACGGACGGCTTCTCCACCGACGAGAGTTTGGCCGCCGCCGGAACCACCTGCCGCCTAGGGGATAAATCCACTTACTTCTGGCCAGTTCTGCGCGACCGCAAAGTGGACGCGAACGTCCAGGACCCCGACGGAAACGTGGGCCGGGTGATCCGCGCCGGCACGGTGAGCCTGCAGTTCCGGGGCAACGCGACCTCCAGGGTCGTCGCGATGCCGAGGTTCCTGCGCCTGATCACCGGCGACGCCAAGGCGGGGACGAACGGCGCCGCGAACGCCCGCGCCCGCTGGAGCTGCACAGGATTCACAAATCGCATAAGTCCCGATAAATATCCGCTTTGCCCGCGCGGAAGTCAGGTTCTTCGTATTCTGGATTTCCCCAGCTGCTGGGACGGTCAGAACACCGACAGCGCCAATCACCGCACGCACGTGGTCTTCCCCGGGCAGAACGGCGCTTGTCCGCAAGGCACCAGGGCGATTCCGCAACTGCGCATGCTCCTCGCCTACACGGTTCCACAGGGTCCGTCGTTCGCCGTGGACGCGTTCCCTGAACAGAAGCACAACCCGGTCACCGACCACGCGGACTTCGCCAACGTCATGCCCGAACGGCTGATGCAGTTCGTCGTCTCGTGCATCAACCGGGGTCGCCGCTGCTGACACGTCCCCATCAGCCTTCCGAGTCGTACCCTCACCCGACCTTGGAGGGAAATAGATGCTCCACAGACGACACCCCCGGCACGCCCCCACCAAGCTGGACACAAGGAACGTCCGGCTGGGGGCGAGCGCCTCGTTGACGGCCGTCCTGTTGTCGGTGTTCGCGCTGGCCAGGACAGAACGCGGCGTCGCGCTGCTCGGCCGAGGAGTGAGTTTCCTAGAGTTCTACGCGGGCGTGTTCGCCCTGGTGCTGCTGACCGCGACCGTCGCGCTGGGCCTGGTCACCACCGAACGCGTCTTCCTGTCCCCGCCCAACCGGGTCAGGGCCCAGCTCGCGCACCGCGCCACCGCTCTCATCGGGCTCGCCTACCTGGTCACGCACATCGTCCTCATGATCAGCCTGGGACACGCGCCGCCGGGCGCGGCGATCGTGCCGGTCGCCGGGATCTACGTGGGGTTCGGCGCGCTCGCCTTCGACCTGATGGTCGTGGCGGTGGCCACGGGGATGCTCAGGGGCCGCTTCGCCGTACGGGGCACGCCGTGGTTGTGGCGGCTGCTGCACTCGGCCGCCTACCTGGCCTGGCCCATCGCGATCATGCACGGGCTGACGGCCGGCCGGTCACCGGCCGGCTGGGTGGCCTGGTCGTACGTGGCGTGCCTGGCCGCGGTCGGGTCCGCGCTGATCGTGCGGGTGCTGGCCACGCTGCGCAGGCCGCCCGTCGTACCGGAGAGGGTCGAGGCGCCCGCCGTGACGGCCGGGGTGGCGGCGGACGTGCCCGTCGAGCGGCCGCGGGCGACGGCCGCGGCCACAGCGGCTGCCACGGCAGTGGCCGACGCGCCGGTGAGCCTGGCCGACGCACGGCGCAGGTACCGGGAGGCCGGATGAGCCCGCGCCGCGCGACCCCGGGGAGCCGGTCGTGATCCCGCACCGGGTGCCGCGCGTGCTGCGGATGGGCCCGGCGCGGCTGACCGCCGGGCTCGACCACTGCCGGCGGCTCGACCTGCCCGCGCACCGGACGCTGCACGGCGAGCCGCGGCCGCGCGAACTGGCCGAGCTCATCTCCATGGTGAACGAGGTCGACATGCGCGGACGGGGCGGCGCCGCCTTCCCGTTCGCCCGCAAGCTGCGGGCCGTGGCCGACGCGGCGGGCACGGGCGAGAGCGTGGTGCTGGTCAACGGCGCCGAGGGCGAGCCGGCCAGCTCCAAGGACGCCATGCTGCTCACCCGTAACCCCCACCTCGTGCTGGACGGCGCCATCCTGGCGGCGGAGGCGCTGGGCGCCCGCGAGGTGGTCGTGGCCACGGTCGAGGGCGAGGTGGCCGAGTCGTCCGTGGCGGCGGCCGTGGCCGAACGCCGGGCCGCGAACGTGTCGGGCGGTTCGGAGAGCCGCATCCCGATCCGGGTGGTCGGGCTGGCGGAGAGGTTCATCAGCGGGGAGGGCGGTGCGCTCGTCCGCGGCGTGAACGGCGAGGAGGCCATCCCGCCGGGAAGGAAGCGGCGGGCCGCGACGAGCGGCGTGGACGGGCTGCCGACCCTGCTGTCCAACACCGAGACCTACGCCCAGTTCGCGCTGCTGGCCGAGTACGGCCCCCAGAAGTACGCCGAGGTGGGCACCAGCAAGGAGCCCGGCACGATCCTGCTCACGGTGAGCGGCGGCGCGGCCAACGGCGCGGTGATCGAGGCGCCGACCGGCGTCCTGCTGGCCGACGTGCTCGCGTTGTGCGAGGCCGAGGCCGGGGACGGCGTGCTGGTCGGCGGCTACCACGGCGCGTGGCTGTCGGCCGAGGTGGCCGGATCGGCGGTGATCTCGCGGGAGGGCATGAAGCTGGCCGGCGCCACGCTGGGCGCGGGGATCATCGTGCCGCTCGGCGACGGCACCTGCCCGCTGGGCGAGGCGGCCAGGGTGGCCTCGTACCTGGCCGCCGAGTCGGCCGGGCAGTGCGGGCCCTGCCGTCTGGGGCTGCCCGACGTGGCGCGTGCCCTGTGCGCGATCGCCGAGGGCACCGGCTCCGTGGACGCCGTGCGCCGGTGCGTGCGGGCCGTCGAGCGGCGCGGCGCGTGCTTCCATCCCGACGGCACGGCCAAGTTCGTGCTGTCGGCGCTGGACGCGTTCGAGAGCGAGATCGCGCTGCACCTGGAGCACGGCTCGTGCGGCCGGCCTGTGCGCGGCGTGCTGCCGATGCCCGAGCCGGAGGTGGAGCCCGAGTACCGGCTGGAGGTGGACTGGACCCGCTGCCAGGGGCACGGCCTGTGCGCGCACCTGCTGCCGGAGTTCGTGGACCTGGACGACTACGGGTTCCCGTCGTTCCGGAACGTGCCGGGGTGGATGGTCAAGGACGCGCGGCGGGCGGTCGAGATGTGCCCGGCGCTGGCCCTGCGGATCGTCCAGACGAGCGGGGAGGCGCCGAAGCCGCCCACGTCGCCGCTGCGGCTGGTCAAGGACGGCGTGCTGCGGAAGGCTCCCGGGCTGACGCGGGTGGGGGCCAGTACCAACATCTTCGGATTTGGCGGGACAGCGGGGTGATGGCGGTAGTGATGTAGTTGTGACGAACTTGTCCGGAGGGCCAGGCGTCTCATCGATCGGTTCGACACGACCGACGGGGGACGCCCATGGACCGCCGCGACTTTCTCCACCTCACCGCGCTCGCGCCGCTGGCACTGGCCGCCGACGCGAGGACGCCCGCCGCACCGGCCACGGGCGCCCGGCCGTCCGGCGCCGGACCGTACGGCACCGGCACGCGCGGCGCTGAGCTGATCGGCGCGCTCGGCGCCGGGCGGTCGGCGCCGCCGCCGGACTGGGCGCGGCTGCGCGGGCGGCTCGCCGGCACGCTGGTGCTGCCCGGCGACTCCGGGTACGACGCCGCCCGCCGTCTGGTCAACCCGGCCTACGACCGGATCAGGCCCGGCGGGGTGGCCTACTGCGCGAGCCCGGCGGACGTCTCGGCGTGCCTGGCCTTCGCGCGCGCGAGCGGCGTCGCGGTCACCCCCCGCTCCGGCGGCCACTCCTACGCGGGCTGGTCCACCGGGACCGGCCTGGTCATCGACGTGTCCCGGATGAACACGGTCGCCTACGCCGCCGGACGGGCCACGATCGGGGCGGGCGCCAAGCTGGTCGACGTCTACGACGGGCTGGCCCGGCACGGCGTGAGCATCCCGGCGGGCTCGTGCCCCACGGTCGGGATCGCCGGGCTGGCGCTGGGCGGCGGCATCGGGGTGGTGTCCAGGAAGTACGGCCTGACCTGCGACACCCTGGAGTCCGTCCGCGTGGTCACGGCCGACGGCCGCCTGCTGACCGCCGACGCCACCCACCACTCCGGCCTCTACTGGGCCTGCCGCGGCGGTGGCGGCGGCAACGTCGGCGTCGCGGTCTCCTTCACCTTCCGCACCCACGCCACCCGCGACCTGACCGTGTTCTTCCTGCACTGGCCGTGGTCCAGGGCCGGGGCCGCGGTGCGCGCCTGGCAGTCGTGGGCCCCGTCCGCGCCGGACGAGCTGTGGTCCTCGCTGCACCTGGCGCGCGAGGAACGCGACCTGGACGTGCTCCTCGTCGGCACGTACGAGGGCACGAAGGCGTCACTGGACCGCCTGCTCGCCCCGCTGGTCGCCCGGGTCGGCGCGCCGTCGTCGAGGTCGGTGCGGACGACGTCGTACCGGGAGGCCATGATGATCATGGCGGGATGCGCGTCACGGCCCGTGGCGCAGTGCCGGCGGCCGCGGCGGGAGGCGTTCGCCGCCAAGTCGCACCTGGCCTACGCCGAGCTCCCCGCCGACGGCGTGCGCCGCCTGGTGGACGGGGTGGCGCGCGGCGGACGGCACGCCGTGCTGCTGGACGCGCTCGGCGGCGCGGTGGGCCGGGTCAAGCCGGCGGCCACGGCTTTCCCGCACCGGGCCGCGCTCTACAGCGTGCAGTACTACGCGAAGGGCACGGACCGGACGTGGCTGCGCCGACTGCACGGCGAGCTGACCCCGCACTTCGGCGAGCACGCCTACGTGAACTACGTCGACCCCGACCTGACCGGCTGGCGCGGCGCCTACTACGGCCCCAACGCCGCCCGCCTGGCCGAGGTGAAGGCCACCTACGACCCCGACCGGCTGTTCCGCCTGCCGCAGGGCGTCTGACCTACTTCTCCCGCACATAGACCGGCTCGCCGATCTTCACCATGTCGAACAGCCGCTTCGAGGTGGGCAGCGGCAGGCGGACGCAGCCGTGCGAGGCGGGCCGCAGCGGCACCTTCGACGAGCCGTGCATCGCGATGCCCCCGACGAAGTAGAGCGAGTCGTACATCGTGCCCAGCGGCCCTTCGGTCCAGCCCGGCGCGCGGCTGGTGACGTGGAAGTCGCCGGTCGGGGTGATCGCGTTGCCGCAGTGGCCGTTCTCGCAGTAGTTCACCCGCGCGCCCGTCGAGACGTGCGAGATGAGCGCCGGGCGGCGGTGGCGGTAGACGATGAGCAGCTGGTAGCGCAGGTTGATCTCGACCCGGTCCGCTTCGCCGCGCGGGACCAGCGGCTTCATCCGCACCGGACGGTCGAAGGCCCGCCACACCTCCGGCCCGACCGCACCTTGGGGACGCAGGTGCCGGTGCTTCTGGAAGGCCCACACGCCGAACTTGGTCTGCTCGTCGTAGACGCCGTTGAGCCTGCCGTAGTAGTAGCCGTTCCGGTGCAGCCGCTCCTGGAGGCGCCTGACGGTCTCGCCGCGGTCGCCCGGCCGCAGCACGATCCCCCCGCCGGGCACCGCCTTGTCCGCCTTATCCGCCTTGTCCGCTCGGTCCGCCCTTTCTACCCGGTGCACCCCTTCTACCCGGTCCACCGTTTCTGCCCGGTCCACCCTGTCTGGCCGGTACGCCCTGTCTTCTATGTCAACCGTGTCCGCCGCGTCCGCCCTGTCCGCTTTGTCCGGCGTGTCCGCCACGGCGGGCGTACCGGCCAGGAAGGGAAGCCCACCACACCCGAGAGCGGCGAAAACAACCGCTCTCCGAACCTTTGTGATCATAGGTCAACGCCTACCCAGATCGCCGACAATTCACGACACTGGCAAATCCCACTAAAAACCGGCATATCGCTTTTATGCGACGGCACGGTCAAACCTTTAGCAAGCATGGACCGAGGCGAGACACGCGCGAAATCAGCGGAACAAAGCAAAGGCGGATGCGCCATGGACGCATCCGCCTTTTCTCCAGAGGCCGGGGAGCGAGCTGCGCGTTCACCCGCCCGGCCTCTGTTCACCCCTCCGAACAGCCCCAACCTTAGCCAAGGCGAGACCCGGAACGCACACCGTTCGGCAAATCCTTTCCGGCAAAGTTCGGGGCCGGGCAAAAAATGAGTCGCGCACGCGGAGGTACGCCTGGAAGTATGCCGGAATATGCGTAACTGGCCGCTCTTTGAGCTCTCCATCACCACGCCGCGGCTGGAACTGCGGCACCCCACCCTCGACGACCTCGACGAACTGGCCGACCGGGCGGCCGAGGGCGTCCACGAGGCCGGGTTCATGCCGTTCTTCTTCCCGTGGACCGATGCGCCCCCGGCCGAGCGGGCCCGCCGTACGGTGCAGTACCACTTCCGCAGCTGGGCCGGGTTCGCCGCCGACGACTGGTCGCTGGAGCTGGTCGTGGTGCACGAGGGCCAGGTCGTCGGCACCCAGGGCGTCATGGCGACCAGCTTTCCCGTCGCCCGCGAGGTCAGGACGGGCTCCTGGCTGGGCCGGCGGTTCCAGGGCCGCGGCATCGGCACGGAGATGCGCAGGGCCGTCCTGCACCTCGCCTTCGCCGGCCTCGGCGCGCGGCACGCCACGACGGAGGCCTTCGAGGACAACCACGCCTCGCTGGCGGTGACCAGGAAGCTCGGCTACCGCGAGGACGGCGTCACCGTCCACGCGCGCCAGGGTGAGCCGGTCGTCACCCGGCGCTTCCGCATGGCCCGCGAGGACTGGTCGCCGTCCCCCGACGTCGAGATCCGCAACCTCGACGCCTGCCTGCCCCTGTTCGGCCTGGAGCCCTGAGCCCTCCCCGTCACGGCCTGAAGTGCCGCAGCACCTCCGGGTTGGCCATGGCGTCGGGGTTGGCCGCCTCCTCGACGGGCGTGCCGAGCAGGATCTTGCGCACCGGCACCTCCAGCTTCTTGCCGGACAACGTCCGGGGGATGCCGGGCACGACGCGGATCTCGTTCGGCACGTGCCGGGGCGACAGCTCCTGGCGCAGGGCCGCGCACAGGGCGCGTTCGAGCGGCTCGCCGAACTCGGCGCCCTCGGCGAGGGTGACGTAGAGCAGCAGGCTGCCCTCCTGGCCGAGCTGCCCGGTGTCGATCACGAGGCTGTCGGCGATCTCGTCGAACCGCTCCACGACCCGGTAGAACTCGCTGGTGCCCATGCGCACGCCGCCGCGGTTGAGCGTCGAGTCGGAGCGGCCGTAGATGACGCAGCTGCCGTCCTCGTTGATCTTGATCCAGTCGCCGTGCCGCCACACGCCCGGGTAGACGTCGAAGTAGCTGTCGAAGTAGCGCCGCCCGTCGGGGTCGTTCCAGAACATCACCGGCATCGAGGGCATCGGCTTGGTCAGCACCAGCTCGCCCACCTCGCCCACCACCGGCTCGCCCTTGGGGTCGTACGACTCCACCTTGGCCCCCAGCGACCGGCACGGGATGATCCCCGCCCTGATCGGGTGGAGCATCGTGGCCCCGACGAACCCCGTGCACACGTCGGTGCCGCCGGAGAACGACCCGATCGGCGTGCCGGGCAGCTCGGCGGCGACCCAGGCGAAGCCCTCGGGCGGCAGCGGCGAGCCGGTCGAGCCGATGCCGCGCAGCCGCTCCAGCCCGTCCGGACGCAGCCCGGCCTTCAGCGAGGCCATGATGTACGGCGCCCCCACCCCGAAGTACGTCACCTTCTCCGAGGCGGCGATCCGCCAGAGCGCGGCGGGCGAGGGATGCGTGGCCGAGCCGTCGTAGAGCACCGGCGTGGCCCCCACCAGCAGGGCGCCGACGAGGTAGTTCCACATCATCCAGCCCGTGGTGGTGTACCAGAAGAACACATCGCCCTCGCCCAGGTCCTGGTGGAAGGCGAGCGACTTGAGGTGTTCCAGCAGCACGCCGCCGTGCCCGTGCACGATCGGCTTGGGCAGCCCCGTCGTGCCGCTGGAGTAGAGGATCCACAGCGGATGGCCGAACGGCACCCGCTCGAACTCCAGCGGCCCCGCCTCGGCCCGCAGCCCCTCCCAGCCGATGACCTCGCCGTGCGGCACCGAACGGGCGTGCGCGGCGGCCGGCTCGGCCTCCTGGGGGGCGCGGCCCTCGCCGGCCGCCGACAGGTAGGGGATCCAGACCGTGGCGCGCAGCGTGGGCAGCTCGGCGGCGATCTCGTTCACGGCGTCGGAACGGTCGTAGCTCTTGCCGTTGTAGTGGTAGCCGTCGACCGCGATGAGCACCTTGGGCTCGATCTGCCGGAACCGGTCGACGATGCTCGGCACCCCGAAGTCGGGCGAGCCGGCCGACCAGACGGCGCCGAGCGAGGCCGTGGCGAGGAAGGCGATCAGGGCCTGCGGGATGTTCGGCAGGTAGCCGGCCACGCGGTCGCCCCTGGTGACGCCGAGCCTGGCCAGGCCGGTGCGGACGCGGGCCACCTCGTCGCGCAGCTCGGCGTGGGTCAGCTCCTGGCGGGCGCCGTCCTCGGAGACGAAGACCAGGGCGGTGCCCTCGGTGCGCCGCAACGCGTTCTCGGCGTAGTTGACCTCGGCGCCCGCGAACCAGGTCGCGCCCGGCATCTCCCCCGACAACACCGGCCCGTCGCCGCGCTCCCCGACGACGTCGAAGTAGTCCCAGATCGACGTCCAGAACTCCTCAGGACGGTCGACGGACCACTGCCACACCTCCTCGTAGCTCGCGCCGGACCGCCCCAGCCACTCCAGGTAGCGGGTCAGCTTGGCGGCGGACACGACCTCGCCGGTCGGTTCCCAGAGAAGCGCACCTTCAGCAACCATGTGCCCCATCCTGTCGCCCGTCAGGTGGAAAGTCATACCTGACCTCCCCCATAACTTGCTACCTCCGTAGGTGGTCCACCGCCATACGGGCGGCGGTGCCGATCACCGCGTCCGCGCGCGGCTGGATGACCGCCGTGCTGAACGAGCGGGTGAACACCGCCACCGCGTACCGGCCGCCGTCGGGGTACTCGACCACGCCGACCTCGGTCCGCAGCGTCGGCAGCGACCCGGTCTTGCCGCCGACCTCGACGTCGTCGTACGGG
Organism: Nonomuraea sp. NPDC049655; assembly: GCF_044465465.1. Classification (NCBI taxonomy): domain Bacteria; kingdom Bacillati; phylum Actinomycetota; class Actinomycetes; order Streptosporangiales; family Streptosporangiaceae; genus Nonomuraea; species Nonomuraea sp. NPDC049655. The sequence continues at coordinate 105,124 of NZ_JBITLS010000008.1, read as the reverse complement.
AAGCCCGAGGCCAGCCGGTGTGGCCACACCTGCATGTTGAGCACGCCGCGCATCCAGGAGCACGACTGCGGCGAGGCGGCCTCGTCCCGCCAGATCATGGACAGCAGGCGGGTCATCTCGCGCGGGGTGCCGCGGTTGGTGTGCGCGGGGTCGAGCGCCCGCATGCGGGAGATGTCGTCGGGATCCAGGTACGGCCACCCGTGGCCGGTGTCCAGCTCCATGGTCTCGTACAGGTCGCGGCCGCTCTGCAGCATCCGGGTGCCGTCGAGGCCGAAGGCGTCCAGCATGGCGTTGACGTTGTCCATGCCCACCCGGTCGAGCAGCACGTCGGCGGAGGTGTTGTCGCTCACCGCCATCATCAGGTACGCCAGGTCGCGCAGCGACATCGTCACGTCGTCGAGCATGGCCGACAGGCCCGTGGGGCCCGAGACCCGCTGGCCGGACGTCACGGTCGTCGGGGCCGTCGCGTCCAGCCGCCCGGCGTCGGCCTGCCGGCAGAACTCGACCAGCAGCGGCAGCTTGTACACCGACGCCAGGGGCATCGGCTCGTCGGCGCCGTGGCCGGACTCCCGTCCGGAGTCGATGTCGCAGGCATGCAGCCAGCCCGTCACCCCGGCCATCCGGAACAGCGACGCGTAGTCGGGATCGCTCATGCCAGCATCCCCGGCCTCCGGCTGATCCGCCGCGCGGGCGCGGCGCCCTCGTCGGTCATCCCGGCGTTCTCCTTCAACGTGCGTACGGCGACGTCCGAGAACTCGGCGACCCAGTCCTGCTTCGGGCCCGTCGCCGCGCGCCAGGCCGTGGAGACCCGGCACGCGATCGGCGAGCCTAGCAGCGGCCGCCAGGCCAGCCCAGGGACGTCCGCCCTGGGCCCGAACGCCACCGCCTGGCCGGCGAGCACCAGGCCGAGCCCGGCGCCCTGGTGCACCTGGCCGGGCACGTACCCGTGGCGGCGGCACTCGGCCAGCGTCTCGGCGTGCCAGCCCGGCTCGCCCTCCTTGGGCGGCATCAGCAGCTCGCGCCCGGCCAGATCGGTCAGGTGCACCTCGCCGGCCCCGGCCAGCGGGTCGTCCCCGGCCAGCAGCACGCCCAGGGGCTGCACGAGCACCTGGCCGAAGTCCAGGCCGGGGGCGGCGACCGGATGGCGGACGAGCCCGACGTCGATCGCGCCTCCGGCCAGGGCGGACACCTGGTCGGCCGTCCAGGTCTCGACGGGGACGAGCCGTACGTCCGGGTTGACCGCGCGGAAGCCCGCGACCAGGGCGGCGATCACGGAGGCGGCCAGGTCAGGCGGCACGCCGATCTTGAGCACGCCGCCGTCGCCGCGGCGGGCCAGCTCGCGCAGCCGCTCGACCCTGGAGACGATCTCGCGGGACTCGCCGAGCAGCAGCCGTCCGGCCTCGGTCAGGCGTACCTGCCGGGCGGAGCGGTCGAAAAGCTGCACGCCGAGCTCCTCCTCCAGACGTTTGATGCGCTGGCTGAGCGGCGGCTGCGCCATGCCGAGGCGGATCGCGGCGTTCCCGAAGTGCAGTTCCTCCGCCACGACGACGAAGTAGCGGAGATGCCGGACCAAGTCCATGACCAGCCACTATATCCAGATTTATATCTAGATAGCCGTCATATCAATATTGGACGCGACTCCTCCGTCTCTGGTGTCCTCGGGCCATGGCATCACAAACGGGGACACTGTACGGGCATCACCGCCCGGAAGGACCACGTCGCGGACGGCGGCGCAGGTGGCCGTTGGTCCTGACCGTCCTTGTCGTGCTGATCGTGGCGGCGGGGGCCACGGTCTGGCTGTTGCGCACGAAGGGCTCACCCGAGCAGACGACCGACGAATACCTCTCGGCCTGGTCCGTCCAGGATTATGCGAAGATGCGGGCGCTCGTCGCCGACCCGCCCACCGACTTCGAGGCCTGGCACCGGCGTTTCCGCACCGACCTCAAGGTCGACCAGGCCACCTTCGCCCGCTCCCGCTCGACCGGCCCCTTCGCCGACGACGGCCCGGACGACGACGGCTACCTGGGCTTCTCCGTCAGCCTGCGAGGCCCCCGGGACTGGACGTACGGCAGCCGGCTCAAGCTGGTCGAGCGGGACGGCGCCTGGAAGGTCGCCTGGACCCCGGCGACCATCCACCCCAAGCTCAGGAAGGGCCTCTCGCTGCGCCTGGTCGCCCAGAAGCGCGACCCCATCAGCGTCCTGGCCGCCGACGGCACCGAGATCGGCGGCGCGGACGCCCCCGGCTCGGTGCAGCAGCTGGTCGAGGGCATCAAGCAGACCTACCCCGACCGCTTCGACCTGGGCGGCGACTCCATCATCGGCCTCTACAAGGGCGACGAGCTGGTCGAGACGCTGGCCAAGCCGGGCGGCACCAAGCCGTTCAGCACCACGATCGACCTGAAGGTGCACGCGGCGGGGGCCGCGGCGCTGGAAGACGTCACCAAGCCGGCCTCGCTGGTGGCGCTGCGCGCCTCGACCGCCGAGATCCTGGCCGTGGTCAACAAGCCCGGCGGCTTCAACCGGGCGCTGCTCGGCAAGTACCCGCCCGGCTCGACGTTCAAGGTCGTGACGGCCTCGGCGCTGGTCGCGGACGGGGTCGAGCCCGGCAGGACGGTCACCTGCCCGGCCGAGAAGAACATCGGCGGCTTCCCCTTCCACAACGCCGGCTTCAAGGACTACGGCACGCTCTCCTTCCAGGACGCCTTCGCGCACTCGTGCAACACGACGTTCGGCGAGATGAGCGTGGCCGAGCTGAACGGCGGCAGGCTGGCCGAGGTGGCCAGGAGCTTCGGCTTCGGCACCCCGATCAAGCCGGGCGTGCCCGCCGTGCGGGCCGAGTTCCCCGACCCCAAGGACGACACCGACCTCGCCTCGGCCTCCATCGGCCAGGGCCGGGTGCTGGCCAGCCCGCTCAACATGGCCTCCGTCGCCGCCGCCATCGCCTCGGGCGCCTGGATCCCGCCGCGGATCGTGTCCAAGGAGATGGCCTCCGACGACCGTCCGCGCCCGCTGGAGCGGGGCGTGGTGTCGGCCCTGCGCAAGCTCATGCCCGCCGTCGTCACGGACGGCACCGCCAAGGGCGCGCACTTCCCCGCGGGCACCGCGGGCAAGACCGGGACGGCCGAGTACGGCTCGGGCAAGGAGCCGCCCGCGCACTCGTGGTTCATCGGCTACAAGGGGGACGTGGCGTTCGCGGTGATCGTGGAGGGCGGCGGCGCCGGCTCGGCCGTGGCGGCCCCCGTCGCCGCCCGCTTCCTCGCCGCCCTGCCCTGACGCGCCGCACGGGGACGCGTCAGCCGGCCGGGGTGTCGTGTCGGCTGAGGCGGGGCGACCGGGCGGGGTCAGCTGGCCTTGCGGTCCAGCGGGGAGGTCAGGCCGGCCACCGCGGCCACCACCTCCGAGGCGTCCGACAGATCGGGCAGCACCAGGTCGGCGCCCGCCTCGCGCAGCTCGGCGGCCGTCGACCGCCCGGAGGCGACCCCGATCACGGCGGCCCCGCCGATCCTGGCGGCCTGCACGTCGCGCGTGGAGTCGCCGATCACCACCGTGTTGGCCGCCGTGAACGGCGTGCCCAGCCGCTGCTTGGCCCTGCCCTGCGCGACCTGCAGCAGCGTCGCCTTGGGGTAGACCTCCTCGCCGTAGCCGCCGAGCTCGAAGTCGACGTACCTGTCCAGCCCGAACGCCTTGAGCTTGTGCACGGCGTTGCCCTTGATCGTGCCGGTCAGCACCGACTGCACGACGCCGTCGAGCCGGGCCACCGACTTCAGCGCGTCCTTGGCCCCCGGCATCATCCGGCCCTCCTTGGCCAGCCGGCCGCGCCGGTCGGCGAAGGCGAGGGCGAGCGCGGCCAGGAACCTGGGCAGGTGGTCGTCCTCGGCCGGGATGCCGTTGACGGCCAGCGTCTCGAAGACGATCTCGGAGTCGGGACGGCCGAGCGGCGGCACGAGCTTGACCAGCGGCCGGCCGGTCACGGCGCGGAACGCCTCGGCGTAGGCGTCCCGGGTCACGATGGCGACGTCGACCAGGGTGAGATCGACGTTCCAGAGCACAAGGCGGTTGATGGCGACCTCCTGAGGGGTTCCCGGCAAGGGTACGGCCCCGGCCCGGCCGGGGGCTGCCCCCCGGCGGATCCGGCATGTCCCCCTTCAGGCGTACTGGAGCGCCTGGGCGAGCGTGTCCACCACGGGCAGGCCGGTGCCCTCCAGCTCGGCCCGCGTGGTCATGCCGCCGGTGTAGAGCACCGCCCGCGCGCCCACGTGCCGCGCGGCGAGCCCGTCGTCGACGCTGTCGCCGATCACCAGGATCTCGCCGGGGTCGAGGTCGAGGGCCTGGATGTGCGCCGTCATGTGCACGGCCTTCTCGCCGCCCGTGGTGCCGACCAGCCCGTCGATCCGGGTGAAGTGCCGGGTGATGCCGAAGGACTCGACGATCGGCACGAGATGGGCGTGGGGAGCCATCGAGCACAGCGACTGGGTGCCGGCCCAGCCCCCGAGCACCACCTCGGCGTCGGGGGCCAGCCCGCAGGCGGCGCTGAGCCTGAAGTAGTGCTCGTGGAACCCGTCGTCCAGCAGCTCCCACTCCCCCTCGGCCAGCGGCCTGCCGAGCAGCCGCTCGTAGGCGACCCAGATGGGGCGGGTGTAGACCGCACGGAACCCGTCGGCGGTCAGCTCAGGCAGCGCGTACGGCTTGAACAGGGCGTTGGTGGCGCCGACGACGGCCTCGACGTCGTGGAAGAGCGTCCCGTTCCAATCCCAGATGATGTGTTTTGTCATGTCCCAGCAAGCTTATTCGACAAGGGTGACGATCCTATGAACCCAGCAGGTCCGGGATCTCCTGGGTGGCGTACCACATGAGCTCGTGGGCCTCGGCGCCGTCGACCGTGAAGCGGGCGTCGTCGTCGCCGTCGTCGGCTGCGGGCAGCGCCTCGACGGCGGCCTCGATGTCGCCGACGGCGTCGTGGTCGTCGACGTGCACGGCGGCCACCTTCGCCATCGGGACGGCCGCGGCCAGGCGCACGCGGGCCCGTTCCTCCAGGTCGACGCCGGCCGAGACCGAGCCGTCGGGCACCTCGGCGGCCACCACCACCCGCCGGTGCGCGGCGGCCACGCCGTCGGCGCGGTCGGCGGCCAGCATGCGCAGCGAGGCGCGGGCCGCCTCGGTCAGCGCGACGTACTCCAGTTCCTCGGTGTCGCCCGAGGCGTACCACTCGGTCAGCGCGGGGGTCACCGCGTAACCGGTCAGGGGGGCCGGACCCAGCTCCCCCGCCTCGACCGCGCGGGCGAGGGCGGGGAGGGTGCACGGCAGATAGACGCGCATCACGAACCTTTCCGAAATCGCAAGGGCACCATCATGCCCGTCGCAGCGTGAGCCGGAGTACGGTCTCCAGCTCTGTGAGGGTCGTGTCGGCGTCGCGGTGGTGGATGCCGGTGATGCCGAGCGCGCGGGCGGCCAGGATGTTGGCCTCGATGTCGTCGATGAAAACGCACTGCTCGCCGGGCAGTCCGACCTGGTCGAGGGCGTGGCGGAAGATGCGTTCCTCGGGCTTGCGCATGCCGACCTCGCCGGAGATCACGACCGCGTCGAAGAGGCCGTCCCATTCGTGGCGGGGGTAGGTGTTCGACCAGGAGTTAGACAACAAACACGTCTTAACACCATTTTTCCGTACGTCGCGGAGCATGTCGTACATGGCGTCAACCCGTTCGAAGCCCGCGAACATGCGCTCCAGCAGCCCCTCGGCCACCGGCGGCACGCCGTCCACGGTGAGCAGCCGCGCGGCCAGGTCGCGCTCGAAGGCCGGGCCGTCGAGCTCGCCGCGTTCGAGCGCGTGCACGACGTTCTGCCCCTCGCCGCCCCGGTAGGCGTGGTCGACCAGCTCGCGCATCACCGAACGGTAGTGCTCGGCGTCGATCCGGTCGGCCGCGAGCCACCGGGCGATGGAGTCGGTCAGGCTGGTCGTGAGCACGCCACCCCAGTCGATGAGCACCCCTGCGACCACGACCGCCTCCTCGCTCGAATCCGGTTCTAGGATAGAACCCCGCGAATCGGCTTTCGCGCCTACCCCGCGGCCCGCACCTTGGCGGCCAGCCTGCGGTGCTCGGGCGAGCGCAGCACGCCGGCCGCCTGCTGCGCCGACGCGACGGGCGCCGCCGACAGCAGGCCCCTCTTCTGCTTGAGCCTGAGCAGCCGGACCACCGACTGGTCGAGGCGGTCCTCGGAGACGCGCCCCGACTTCACCGCCGCCAGCACCGCCTGGTACGCCTTGCCCAGGTCGTACGGCATGAGCAGCAGGTCGGCCCCGGCCAGCACGGCGCGCACCGCCACCTCGCCGTCGCCGTACTTCTTGCGCACGCCCTCCATGTTGAGCGCGTCGGTGGAGATCACGCCCTTGAAGCCGAGCTTCTGCCGCAGCAGGCCGGTCAGGATGGGCTTGGACAACGTCGCCGGGTCGCCCGACGGGTCGAGCTTGGGGAAGACGATGTGGGCGCTCATCACGGCGTCGACCCCGGCGCCGACGGCGGCCCTGAACGGCGGCGCGTCGATCCTCTCCCACTGGGCCATGGTGTGCTTGATCACCGGCAGGCCGGTGTGGCTGTCGACGGAGGTGTCGCCGTGGCCCGGGAAGTGTTTGGCCGTGGCCGCCACCTTGGCGTCGCCGAAGCCCTTGACCGCCGCCGCGACCATCTTCGCCACCGCGGCCGGGTCGTCGCCGTAGGCCCGCCTGCCGATGACCGGGTTCCGCGGGTTGACGTTGACGTCGGCGACGGGCGCGAAGTCGAGGTTGACCCCGAGCGCCCGCAGCTCCTCGCCGGTCGCCCTGGCCACGGCCCTGGAGTTCGCCGGGTCCTTCGTGGCGCCGATCTCGGCCGCGCCAGGGAAGTCGGTCATCAGCGCGGACATGCGGGAGACCAGGCCGTTCTCCTGGTCGGTGCCGACCAGCAGCGGGACCTTCTTCGACGCCTCCTGCAGGCCGTTGGTGAGCTGCACGACCTGGGCGGTGGACTTGACGTTCGCCGGGAAGAGGATCACGCCGCCCAGGTGGTAGCGGGCGATCACCTTGGCCGGGGTCTGGGCGCCGTAGCGGGCCTGGTTCTCGCCGGAGACGGTGTCGGCGGCGGTGCCGTACAGGACGGGCATGAACAGCTGGCCGACCTTCTCCTCCAGCGTCATCCGCCGCAGGGCCCGCAGCACCGGGTCGGACTCGGCCTGCGGCGGGCTCTGTGGGGTCGTGCTGCCCGCGGGGGTGGCGGCGGGGGTGGCCCCGTCGCCCGCCGGGGCCGCGCTCGCCGGGGCGCCACCGCCGCCGCCGCACGCGGTCAGCGCCAACACCAGGAGCCCTGCCGGGCCGATCCGTCTGAACATGCCTTCCAAGGTATCCATGCCGCGGCCCGCACGAGTCCGGCGACCCGAAAACGGCCCGTTCACAGCCCCAGCGCCGCGAGCCCCGGCAGGTGGGTGCGCGCGACCGCGCGCGCGTTCGCCGCCGTGACCTGGGCCCGCGCGGTGCGCGCCGCCATCCTGCACTGCTCCAGCGTGTGCGCGGCCAGCGCCGCCCGTACGGCACCCAGCGCCCCCGCCCCCATCGACAGCGTGGTCGCCCCCAGCCCGACCAGCACGCACGCCAGAGCCGGATCGGCGGCCGCCTCACCGCAGATGCCCACCGGCTTGCCGTGGCCGCAGGACATGGCGATCAGGTCGAGCAGCGCCGGCTGCCACGGGTCCTGGAGCCCGCTCACCGTGCCGAGCTGGCGGTCGGCGGCGAAGGCGTACTGGGCCAGGTCGTTGGTGCCGAGCGAGACGAAGTCCACCACCCCGGCCAGCTGACCGGCCCGCAGCGCCGCCGACGGGATCTCGATCATGACGCCCACCTTGGACAACCCGCGTGCCCGGCAGGCGTCGGCGAACCATCTGGCCTCCTCGGCCGTGGCCACCATGGGCGCCATCACCAGCAGCTCGGCCGGCGCGTCCTCGGCCGCCGCCGCCAGCGCGCGCAACTGCGCGTCCATCACCTCGGGGAAGCGCCTGAACAGGCGCAGCCCGCGCTCCCCCAGCGCCGGGTTCGGCTCGGCGGGGGCGGGCAGGAACCGCAGCGGCTTGTCGGCGCCCGCGTCGAGCGTGCGCACGACCACGGTGGCGCCGGGCACGGCCTCCAGCGCCGCCCGGTAGGCCCGTCGCTGCTCCTCGACGGCGGGGGCCTCGGCCCGGTCGAGGAAGAGGAACTCGGTCCGGTAGAGCCCGACGCCCTCCGCCCCGGCGGCCAGCGCCTCCGCCAGCTCGGCGGGGCCGGCGACGTTGGCCAGCAGCGGCACCGCGTGCCCGTCGGCGGTCCGGCCCGGCCCCTTGGCCGCGCCGATCGCCGCCTGCTTCGCCGCCGCCGCGTCCCGCGCCCCGGCCACGTGGTCGTCGGACGGCTCCAGGCTCACCTCACCCGTCGTGCCGTCCACCAGGACGGGGACGCCGGCGGGGATGCCGGTCGCCCCCGGGCAGGCGACCACGGCGGGCACGCCCATCGCCCGGGCCATGATCGCGGTGTGGCTCGTGGGCCCGCCCTGCTCGGTGACGAACCCGGCCACGTCCCGCCTGGACAGCAGAGCCGTGTCGGCGGGCGCCAGGTCGGTCGCGACCAGCACGTACGGCACCTCGGGGGCGGCCGGCAGCCCCGGCATCGGGTGCGCGGTGAGCAGGGCGATCACCCGGTCCCTGATGTCGTCGAGGTCGGCGGCCCGCTCGCCCAGGTAGCCGCCGGCCCCGCTGAGCACGTCCCGGTACTTCGTGAACGCCTCGAAGACCGCCCGGGGAGCGGCCAGGCCCCGGTCGATGAGGGTCCTGACCTTCACCACCAGACCGGGGTCCTCGGCCATCAGCGCCTGGGCCTTGAGGATCTCCCCGGCCTCGCCGCCGGCCTGGTTGCCGCGGGCCTCAAGCTCGCCCGCGACCCGTGAGAGCGCGGCCGAGGCCCGCTCCTTCTCCTGTTCCGCCTCACCGGTGTAGGTGCTGCCCTCGGGGGGTTCGGGCACAGAGGCGGTCAGAACGTACGCGGGGCCGTGCCCGATTCCCGGGCTGACCCCAACCCCCCGCAGGTTCATGGCGCTCCGGCGATCGTGGCCAGTTCGTCCAGGATCTCCTCGGAGCCGTCGCCCTCCGCCGTGATCACGACGGTCTCGCCCTGCCGGACGTCGAGCGCCATGATGGCGAGGATGCTCTTGCCGTTGACCGGGGCGCCGCCGCCGCTGGCCTTGGCGACGCTGATGTCCATCGGGGCCAGCTGGGCCCGTTTCACGAACGTCGCCGCGGGACGGGCGTGCAGACCCACCTCCGCCGCGACCGTGACCTTGCGCTCACCCATGAGCCTCTCCTTCTGTACCCGGTCCAGACCAGCTGGACCCTTGCGTGAATGGCGGCCGGCCGCTCGCGGTCGGGCCGGGCGCCGGCGTGGCTGGGGGCACGCCTATTGTGACGTCTTCTACCGGTACGACCGTGCCGCTGAGGCGTCGTACGCCGGTCTCGGGGACCGCGCCGACGCTGTCTACATCCATGTGAACAGCTCGTCCCCCACGTGCACCGCCCCCTGGACGATGCCGGTCACCGACTCCGAGAGGGCGTCCAGGGCCACGACGGGGCAGACCGGGGACCGTCCGCCGGCCTCGACGACGGACGGGTCCCACGCCACCACGGGCTGCCCCGCGCTGACCCTGTCGCCCTCGGCCGCCAGCAGCTGGAACCCCTTCCCCTTGAGCTGGACCGTGTCGATGCCCAGGTGCACCAGCACGCCCCTGCCGTCGTCCCCCACGATGACGTAGGCATGCGGATGCAGTTTCATGATTTTTCCAGCTATGGGGGCTACGGCCTTGCCGGGCCCCCGCAGCGGGTCGATCGCCGTTCCCGGTCCCACCATGCCCGCGGAGAAGACCGGATCGGGCACGGCGGCCAACCCCACAGCCGCCCCCTCGACCGGGGCGAGAACAGTCGTCATGGTCTCGCCCTTAGCCGATGATGTCCTCGATGTCGCTGGCGATCGTGTCCGCCTCGGGCCCCACGACGACCTGGACCACGTTCCCCGCGGCCATCACGCCGTGCGCCCCCGCCGCCTTGAGTGCGGCCTGGTCGACCTTGGACGCGTCGTGCACTTCGGTGCGCAACCGGGTGATGCAGGGCTCGATCTCGATGATGTTGTCGGCACCGCCGAGACCGGCGATGATCGCATTCACATCCGCCGCCATCCGGTCCTCCCTCGTTCCAACTCCGTGACCAGGCTAAACGAGGTGCCTCGCTCAGTCCGTCTGCGTGACCTTGTTGAGGCCGCGCGGCGAGTCGGGGTCGATGCCGAGGCGCCGGGCCAGCGCTTCGGTGAGGAGCTGGCCGGGGATGATCAGGCCCATCGGCGCCACCCATTCGGGCAGGTCGGGGCCGTTCAGCGCGGCCGTGCCGGCCTGCGCGAGCGCGTCGCCGCCGCCGATCGTGTACGCCGCCGCGCCCGCCGCCACGACCCGCTCGGCCAGGGCCACCGTGCCGGACAGCGTGGGGCTGTTCTCGGCGGCCACCAGCAGCGCCGGGGTGTCGGCGTCGACGACGGCGATCGGGCCGTGCAGCAGGTCGGCGTAGGACAGGCCCATGGCGTGCAGGTAGCAGGCCTCCTTGAGCTTGAGCGCGGTCTCCAGGGCCGTGGAGAAGGCGAGCCCGCGTCCGGACACCACCACGCCCGGCTTGTCCAGCAGCCCTTCGACGACCGCGTCCAGGTCGCCCGGCTCGGCGATCAGCTTCTCGACCGCGTCGGGCACCCGCCGCAGGTCCTCGGCGTCCACGTCGGCGCCCAGGCCCAGCGCGAGCACGGCCAGCGCGGCGAGCTGCGTGGTGTAGGTCTTGGTCGCCGGGACGGCCTTCTCCTCGCCGGCCAGCGTGCACAGCGCGACGTCGGCCGCCTGGGCGAGCGGGCTGTCCTCGCCGCCGTTGGTGATGCCGACCGTCTTCGCGCCGCAGTCCTTGGCCCAGGCCAGGGTCTCGACGATCTCCTCCGTCCGGCCCGACTGGGAGATCGCTACGGCCAGCACGCCGTCGAGGTCGAGCTTGCGCCGGTAGGTCGTCGCGATGGACGGCGCGGCCAGCGCGCCCATCCGGCCCGCGTGGGACTCGACCAGGTAGCGGCCGTAGACTGCGGCGTTGTCGGAGGTTCCACGCGCGATGAACAGCAGCTGGCGAGTCTGCTCGCCCACCGCCTTCACCTCGCCCACCCTGGGGAGCAGGGCGTCAAGCGTGGCCCGCAGCGCTTCCGGCTGCTCGGCGATCTCACTGCGCATCTTGGTGGTCATCCTGAGCTCATCCCTCGATTCATACGGTGTCGGACTTGACCGTCTTTCGCGACATGTGGTCTAGTCCGGACTAGACCAGTACGAACCATAGCCCATGGCCACCAAACAAGAAATCTGCCCATAGACTGCCGCACCACCAGATCCAGATTTCTTCTTTGCCGATCGAGGGGAGGATCCGTGGCGCACATCGATCCGGATAGCCCGGTGCCCAAGTACTTCCAGCTTCGCGAGATCCTGCTGGACCTCATTGACAGCAACGAGCTCAGCATCGGCGCGGCCATCCCGTCCGAGCGGGAGCTCTGCCAGCGGTTCGGCCTGTCCAGGATGACCGTACGGCAGGCCGTCGACCACCTGGTCTCCGAGGGCCGCCTGCACCGCGTGCCGGGCAAGGGCACGTTCGTGGCCAGGCCCAAGATCGAGCTGGCGTTGCAGCTCACGTCGTTCACCGACGACATGAGGGCGCGCGGGATGATCCCGGGCTCGCGCGACCTCGACCGCCGCATCGTGCGGGCCAGCGCCCACCTGGCCAAGGAGCTGGGGATCCAGCCGGGTGAGGAAGTGCACTTCATCGAACGCCTGCGCACGGCCGACGGCGAGCCGCTGTCCATCGAACGGGCACACATCCCGGTCAAGCTCGCCCCCGATCTGGCTGATGACGACCTGTCGGACAAATCGCTGTACGAGCTGCTGGAGAGCCGCTACGGGCTGGTCATGGACGCCGGCGAGCTCACCATCGACGGCGGCATCGCCGACCCGAGCGACGCCGACCTGCTGAAGCTGCCACGCGGCGGCGCCGTGCTGCTGCTCCAGCGCAGGTCCTTCTCCGGCGGCGTCTGCGCGGAGCTCGGCGTGTCCACCTACCGCGCTGACCGCTATCAGCTGCGGACCATCCTCGAAATGCCCGTTAGACGGGGCTAGGGCCACTCCGCCGGGCCCGGACGGCCTGCCCGGCGGACGCCTGACTCCCACCCCCCGGAGGAACGCCCGGTGAACGAGACCACCGCCGCCGCCCGGCCTTCGCCGTTCGCACGCGTGATGAACGTGCTCCAGCGGCTGGGCCGCTCGCTGATGCTGCCCATCGCGGCCCTGCCCGCGGCCGCGCTGCTCTTCCGGTTCGGGCAGCCCGACATGCTGGGCTCCAACGGCCCGGCCCCCGGCGGCCTGGCCGATGTGCCCGGGTTCGCGTGGATGAGCCAGGTCGCCGAGGTGCTGGCCGCGGCCGGGGACGCGCTCTTCCAGAACCTGCCGCTGCTGTTCGCGGTGGGCGTGGCCATCGGCTTCGCCCGCAAGGCCGACGGCACCACCGCGCTCGCGGCCGTCGTCGGCTACCTGGTGTTCGACCGGGTGACCAAGGTGATGTTCTTCGGCTCCGACATCCGCGACACGGTGGCCATCCGCCAGGTCCAGGACCAGGGCATCAAAGAGGTCATCAACTACGGCATGCAGAACCCCACCAAGGTGCTCGGCGGCATCGTGATGGGCCTGGTCACCGCGCTGCTGTGGCAGCGCTTCCACCGCATCAAGCTGCCGCCGTGGCTGGCCTTCTTCGGCGGACGCCGGTTCGTGCCGATCATCACCTCCATCGTCGCGCTGCTCCTCGGCGTGCTGTTCGGCTGGCTCTGGCCGGTCCTCGGCGAGTGGATCCGGCACGCCGGCGAGGCCCTGGCCGCCATCGGCCCGATCGGCACCGGCATCTACGGCCTGATCAACCGCCTGCTCATCCCGCTCGGCCTGCACCACTTCGTGAACTCGGTGGTCTGGTACGTCGTGCCGCAGTGCGAGGTGGGCGGTCACGTGCTGGGCGGCGACTGGAACTGCTACTTCGGCGGCGCCCCGCACTCCGGCCAGTTCATGGCCGGCTTCTTCCCCGTCATGATGTTCGCCCTGCCCGCCGCCGCCCTGGCCATGTGGCGGGCCGCGCCCCCGCACCGCCGGGCCACGGTGGGCGGCATCATGCTCTCGGCCGGGCTGGCCTCGTTCGTCACCGGCATCACCGAGCCGATCGAGTTCGCGTTCATCTTCGTCGCGCCCGCGCTGCTGGTCGCGCACGCCGTCCTGACCGGCCTGGCGATGGCCCTCACCACGCTCATCGGCGGGCAGCTCGGCTTCGGCTTCTCCGCGGGCCTGCTCGACATGCTGCTGAACGCCAGCAAGTCCAACACCCAGAACCTGCCCGGCATCCTGCTGCTCGGGCTGATCTACGGCGTCGTGTACTACGTCGTGTTCACCTTCCTCATCCGCAGGTTCGACATCATGACGCCGGGCCGGGAACCCGAGCCCGACCTCGACTCCGGCGAGACCTAGCGGCCGTTTTCCGCCACGCCCGCCGTGGTAGGAACCTGGCATTCCCCCGCTGACGGACCACCGAGCGGGGGTGAGGACCATGGGCGCGTCGCCCTGGTCGGCGACGTTCGCGGTGCTGCAACGTATCGGCCGCTCGCTCATGATGCCCATCGCCGTGCTGCCCGCCGCCGGCCTGCTGTTCCGCTTCGGCCAGGACGACCTGCTCGGCAAGGACGGCCTCGGCGGCCTCCTGCCCTGGATGCTGCCCGTCGCCAACGTCCTGGCCGCGGCCGGCGGCGCCCTGTTCGACAACCTGCCCGTCCTGTTCGCGATCGGCGTCGCGATCGGGTTCGCGCGCAAGTCCGACGGCTCCACCGCCCTCGCCGCCCTGGTCGGCTACCTGGTGTTCGACCGCGTCAGCCGTACGCTCTTCTACGACGCGGGCCACGGCGCGGTCTACGACAAGGTCGTCGTCGCCACCCCGCAGGGGCCGATGCTCGACCTGGGGGCCCAGAACCCCACCGGCGTGCTCGGCGGCATCGTCATCGGCATCACCGCGGCGCTGCTCTGGCAGCGCTTCTACCGGCTGAAGCCGCCCCCGTGGCTGGCCTTCTTCGGCGGACGCCGTTCGGTCCCGATCATCACCGCCGTCGCCGCCCTGCTGCTCGGCGTCGTGTTCGGGCTGGTCTGGCGGCCGGTGGGCGACTGGCTGTCCGGCGTCGGCGACTGGCTCTCGGCCCACGGCACCGTGGGCACCGGCATCTACGGCGTGGCCAACCGCCTGCTGATCCCCGTCGGCCTGCACCATTTCCTCAACACCATCGTCTGGTTCACCCTGCCCGAGTGCCACGCCGGCGTGCACGGCGCCACCCGGGACGCCGCCGGCGACCTGAACTGCTACTTCGCCGGCGAGCAGGGCGCCGGCATCTTCATGACCGGCTTCTTCCCCGTCATGATGTTCGGGCTGCTCGGGGCCGCCATCGCCATGTGGCGGGCGGCCCCGCCGGAACGCCGCAAGTCCGTGGGCGGCATCATGTTGTCGGCCGGGCTGACGGCATTCATCACCGGCATAACCGAGCCCCTGGAATTCGCCTTCATTTTCGTCGCGCCGGTGCTTTTCGTGGTGCACGCCCTGCTGACCGGGCTGTCGATGGCCCTGATGGCGGAATTGGGCGCGCGGCTCGGCTTCACCTTCTCCGGCGGCGCCATTGACATGCTGCTGAACGCCAGCAAATCGAACACCCACCGGCTCGGGCTGATCATCGGCTTCGGGCTGCTGTATTTCGTTCTCTATTATCTGATCTTCGCGTTCCTGATCCGCCGCCTGAACATCCCCACCCCCGGCCACGAACCCCCCGCCCCGCCGGCCCCCTAGGTGCCCCCCGCGCCGACGACGAAGCCCCCGCCCTCCTGCTCGCGCAGGGGGACGGGGGCCCGTTCAGGCTCGCCTCAGCGGGTCAGACGGCGTTCTTCGGGTCGCCGTGGCAGCGCTTGTACTTCTTGCCCGAGCCGCAGGGGCAGGGCGCGTTGCGCTCGACGTTCCCGTACGCGGCCCGCTCGGCCGACGTGGTGCGCACCCGCGTGTGCTCGACGTCGCCCTGCTCGCCCGGGGCGGAGTACTCGAGCTCGGCCGGGCGCTGCGGCGCGCGCAGGGCGGTGGAGATGATCGACCGCGTCTCGGTGACCGCGGCGTCCTCCTCCTCGACGATCGGGTTCTCCTGCACCTCGACCTCGAGGTTGAACAGGAAGCCGACGGAGTCCTCCTTGATGCCCTCCAGCATCGCGGAGAACATCTCGAAGCCCTCGCGCTGGTACTCGATCTGCGGGTCCTTCTGCGCGTAGGCCCGCATGCCGATGCCCTCGCGCAGGTAGTCCATCTCGTAGAGGTGCTCGCGCCACTTGCGGTCGAGCACCGACAGGATGACCTGACGCTCGAAGTTGCGCGTGGCCTCCGCCCCGAGCTGCTCCTCGCGCCTGGCGTACGCCTCCAGGGCGTCGGCCTTGATCTTCTCGGAGATGAACTCGGCGGTCAGCTCCTCGCGGCTGCCGGCCTCCTCGACGAGGTTGTCGATGGTGACCGTGACCGGGTAGAGCTCGCCGAACGCCTTCCACAGCCGGTCGAGGTCCCACTCCTCGGCGAAGCCCTCGGAGGTGGCGCCCGCGACGTAGCCGTCGATCACGTCGCCGATGAAGCCGCGCACCTGGTCGTGCAGGTCGGCGCCCTCCAGCACGCGGCGGCGCTCGGAGTAGATCACCTTGCGCTGCCGGTTCATGACCTCGTCGTACTTCAGAACTTCCTTGCGGATCTCGAAGTTCTGCTGCTCGACCTGGTGCTGGGCGGAGGCGATGGCCTTGGAGACGATGCCCGACTCGATCGGCTGGTCGTCGGGGATGCTCAGCCTGTTCATGATCAGCTCGACCCTGGCCGCGTTGAACAGGCGCATGAGGTCGTCGCCGAGCGAGAGGTAGAAGCGCGACTCGCCGGGGTCGCCCTGACGGCCGGAACGGCCGCGGAGCTGGTTGTCGATGCGGCGCGACTCGTGCCGCTCGGTGCCGAGGACGTAGAGGCCGCCGAGCTGGGTGACCTCGTCGTGCTCGGCCTTGACGGCCGCCCTGGCCTTCTCCAGCGCCTCGGGGTAGGCCTTCTCGTACTCCTCCGGCGTGTCGACCGGGTCGAGGCCGCGCTGGCGCAGTTCGAGGTCGGCGCGGAACTCGGAGTTGCCGCCGAGCATGATGTCGGTGCCTCGACCGGCCATGTTCGTGGCGACGGTGACGGCGCCCTTGCGGCCCGCCTCGGCGATGATCGACGCCTCACGCGCGTGGTTCTTCGCGTTGAGCACCTCGTGCGGCACGCCGCGCCGCTTGAGCGCCTTGGACAGCCGCTCGGACTTCTCCACCGACGTGGTGCCCACGAGGACCGGCTGACCGGCCTCGTAACGCTCCTTGATATCCTCGACGACCGCGTTGAACTTGGCGTCCTCGGTCTTGTAGACGACGTCCGGCTGGTCCTTGCGGACCATCGGCCGGTTGGTCGGGATCGGGACGACGCCCAGCTTGTACGTCTGGTGGAACTCGTTGGCCTCGGTGGCGGCCGTGCCGGTCATGCCGGACAGCTTGGCGTAGAGGCGGAAGTAGTTCTGGAGGGTGACCGTGGCGAGAGTCTGGTTCTCGTCCTTGATCTTCACGCCTTCCTTGGCCTCGATGGCCTGGTGCATGCCCTCGTTGTAGCGCCGGCCGTGCAGCACGCGGCCGGTGAACTCGTCGACGATGAGCACCTCGCCGTCGGCGACGATGTAGTCCTTGTCCTTCTTGAACAGCTCTTTCGCCTTGAGCGCGTTGTTCAGGAAGCCGACCAGGTGGGTGTGCTCGGGCTTGTAGAGGTTGTCGATGCCGAGCCAGTCCTCGACCTTCTCGACGCCGGCCTCCAGGATGCCGACCGTGCGCTTCTTCTCGTCGACGATGTAGTCGCCGGTGCTCTCCTCGCCCGGGTTCTTCGCCTCGACGCCCTTGCGCAGCCGCGGAACGATCTTGGCGAACTCGCTGTACCACTTGCCCGACTGCTCGCCGGGGCCGGAGATGATCAGCGGCGTGCGGGCCTCGTCGATGAGGATCGAGTCGACCTCGTCGACGACCGCGAAGTTGTGGCCGCGCTGGACGCACTCCTCCAGCGACCACGCCATGTTGTCGCGCAGGTAGTCGAAGCCGAACTCGTTGTTGGTGCCGTACGTGATGTCGGCCTCGTACTGCTTGCGACGCTCGTCGGGCGCCTGCCCGGACACGATGCAGCCGACCTCCAGCCCGAGGAAGCGGTGCACGCGGCCCATGGTCTCGGCGTCGCGCTTGGCCAGGTAGTCGTTGACCGTGACCACGTGGACGCCCTTGCCGGACAGGGCGTTGAGATAGGCGGGCAACGTACAGGTCAGGGTCTTGCCCTCACCGGTGCGCATCTCGGAGATGTTGCCGAGGTGGAGGTTGGCGCCGCCCATGATCTGCACGTCGAAGTGCCGCTGGCCGAGCACGCGGCGAGCCGCCTCGCGGACGGTCGCGAACGCCTCGGGAAGCAGGTCGTCGAGGCTCTCGCCGTCGGCGTAACGCTGCTTGAACTCGTCGGTCAGCGCGCGCAACTCCGCGTCGGACAGGCTCGTGAAGTCGTCCTCGATGGAGTTGACCTGATCGGCGATCCGCTTGAGCTTGCGCAGAGTCTTGCCTTCGCCGGCACGTAGGATCTTGTCGAGAATGGCTGCCACTTTATGTAAAGCTCCTCGCAGGTCTACCCCGGCGGCGCCGCCAGGAGGAGAGGCCGAGACAAACTTCCCCGGTTGCCATCGTAGGCGGTTCCGCAACCAGACACAGCCACCGTGACGACGAGGGCGCCGGACACGTCTGGGAGAATGGGGCCAAGGCAGAGGGTATGCCGGTTGAGCGCCGGTTCGCACCAATAGCGGGATATCCGGCAAAGGAAGGATTTAGTCATGGTTGAGGGGAAGAAGTCCGAGCACACGGAGAATCTCGGCAACCACGGCGGGCGCGCCTCCTCGTGGCTGGCCGTGACTGTCATGGTGGTGGGCACCATCGTGGCCGGCTTCGGGCTGACGGCCGACAACTGGACGCTGGTCTGGGTCGGCGCCGGCGTGTTCGTCGTCGGCGGCATCCTCGCCCTCGTCTTCGACATCTTCACGGACGTGGTGATCGACGCCCCCCGCGTCGGCATGCGCGCCGAAGACCACCGCTGACCCACCCGGCACACGGCGGGCCCCGACGAACCGGGCGCCCGCCGTTCCCATGCCAGGCCCCCTCCTGGACTCTTTCTTCTCGGCATCCAATTCCCCAACCCCGGTACATCGGCGTGTCGCCCCCGCCCCGCCGCTCCCGCCCCCTGCATGGCGCGTCTCTCCCGGCCCGCCCTTCCGGTCCAGGGCGTGCCCGGGGGTGGGCCGATTCTGTCGGTGGGCGCCGCTAAATTCCTCCCATGGATAGCCCTACCGTCCCCCAAAGCCTCCCGGGGTTCGCCGCATGACGAACGTGACCGACCTGACCGCCGACGAGGCGCGCCGGGTCATCCTGCGCGCCCAGGGGCTCATCGGCGCCGACGCGCGCAAGGGCGGGGTGCGCGGCATGCTTCGCCGGCTCGGCGCCGTACAGCTCGACACGATCTCCGTCCTGGCCCGCTCCCACGAGCTGGTCGCCTACGCGCGCCTGGGCGCGGTGGGCAGGCCCACGGTCGAGCGCGCCTACTGGCACGATCCCGCCCAGAGCTTCGAGTACTGGTGTCACGCCGCCTGCATCCTGCCCATCGAGCACTGGCCGCTCTACGCCTTCCGGCGCCGCGCCTACCGCGACCGGCGCTACCGCTGGCACGAGGTGCCCGACAGCGTCGACAAGCTGCTGCAGCAGGTGCGCGACTCGGGCCCGCTCACGACGTCCGACGTCGGCGGCGCCAAGAACGGCGGCCCGTGGTGGGACTGGTCCGACTCCAAGATCGGGCTGGAGTGGCTGCTCGACATCGGTGAGATCACCTGCGTGCGCCGCGTCGGCTGGCGCCGCGTCTACGACCTGACCGAGCGCGTGGTGCCCGCCGACCTGCTGGCCGACGACCTGCCCGACGAGGAGTGCGTCGTCCTGCTGGCCGCCATCGCGGGCCGGTCGCTCGGGGTGGCCAACCGTACCGACCTGCTCGACTTCCTGCGGCTCAAGGGCAAGTACGCGGCGATGCTCGACCAGGCCCTGCTCAGCGGCGCCGCCGGGCTGGTGCCGGTCAAGGTGGCGGGCTGGCCGGCCAAGAAGGGCCAGGCCAACGCGTGGGCCGATCCGCAGGCGCTGGAGTCCGAGCCGCGCGGCCGCCATCGCACGACGCTGCTGTCGCCGTTCGACTCCCTGATCTGGCACCGCGGCCGCACCGAGCGCGTCTTCGGCTTCAAGTACCAGCTTGAGCTCTACGTGCCCAAGGAGAAGCGCGTCCACGGCTACTTCACGATGCCGGTGCTGGCCGGGGGCCGCCTGATCGGCCGGGTCGACCCGGCTCGTGAGGGCACCACCCTGGTCGCCCGTCAGGTCCACCTGGAGCCCGGCCTGTCCCCGGCCAAGTGGGCCGACGCCCTGCGCGACGCCCTGTGGTCGGCCGCCGACTGGGTGGGCTGCGACGCCGTCCGCGTCGAACGCACCGACCCTCCGGAGCTCGCCCACCTCCTGACCGCGCCCCGGCCGTAGCTCGTCAGCGGGCCGGCACCACGGCCGCGCCCGCCACGGCCGGCGGCCTCTGCACGGGCCCGCGCCAGGGTCAGGTGATCTCCAGCATGCGTTCGCGTACCGCGTAGACCACCGCTTCCATCCGCGAGTGCAGCTGAAGCTTGTCGAGGATGTTGCGGACGTGGTTCTTCACCGTGTTCTCGGAGATGAACAGCTGCTTGGCGATCTCGCGGTTGTTCATGCCCTTGGCGACCAGGCGCAGGACCTCCATCTCGCGGTCGGTCAGCCGGGGCACGGGGAGCTGCGGCGGGCGTTCGGCCTCCTTGCGGCTCATGTTCGCGAACTCGCTGATGAGCTTGGCGGCCATCGCCGGGTTGATTAAGGACTGGCCCTCGTGCACGCCCCGCACCGCGGCGGGCACGTCGTTGATCTGCACGTCCTTCAGCAGGTATCCGGTGGCGCCGGCCTTGATGGCCTCGAAGAGGTCCTCCTCCTCGTCGCTCACCGTCAGCATGATGATGCGGGTGCTCGGGACGGACGCCCTGATGCTCTTGGTCGCCTCGATCCCGTCCTGCCGGGGCATGCGCACGTCCATCAGCGCGACGTCGGGCATGAGGCGATCGGCCAGTTCGACCGCCTCCTGCCCGTCGCTCGCCTCACCGACCACCTCGATGTCGGGCTCCGCGGCCAGCGTCAACGCCAGGCTTCGCCGGATCAGCTCGTGATCGTCAACGATCAGCACGCGGATCGGCTCGCTGTCTGCCGTGCGGACCTCGCCGGACTCGGTCACGAGCCCTCCTCGGTCCGACTTGCGCCTGCCTTGCTCACGGGGAACCTGCTCATCGGACGGCCGCTCCGCTGTCACGCCCGGTCGGGGCCGTAGCGGCGGTCCGCATGGCGGTTGTCCCGTCAGTACCCTCGCTTCGCTCGCTCATCTGAACCTGACTGAGCTCGCTCACGTCTCCTCCTCGTCGGGGGGCCAGAGCCGTCGGACCGCCATGATGGCACGTATGGCACGGTCCTCGGGTGGTCGAGAAGATCTTCCGGTGTGCGATCAGGGCTCTACGAGCCGCAACACGCCGTAGTTGTACCCGCGCCGGTTGTAGACCACGCTCGGCAGGCCGCTCTCCTTGTCACGGAACAGGTAGAAGTCGTGCCCGACCAGTTCCATCTCGAGCATGGCCTGGTCGATGGTCATGGGTTCCGCTCTGTGGAACTTCTCCCGCACGACGAGCGGGCCGTCGCCGTCCATCTCGATCGGGACGATGTCGTCGTCGAGCTTGTCCTCCTGCACCGGCAGGTCCTCGTAGGACTCGGCCGGCTCGGGGACGGGCTTGGCTCCCCGGGACGGCGGGCCGGCGACGTCAGGGAGCGTGGCGGTGAGCTCCGCCACCGAGGGCGGGCAGTGGTTGCCGTGATGGACCTTGCGCCGGTCGGCCAGCCGGCGGAGGCGGCCTTCCAGCTTGTCGAGGGCTAGGTCGAGGGCTACGAACCGGTCGTCGGCCGAGGCTTCGGCGCGGATGGCCGGGCCTTTCGAATGGATGGTGAGTTCGACGCGCTCGCGCTGGTCGGCGAGGCGAGGGTTGCGTTCTTTGGACACCTCCACATCGACTCGGATGAGTTTGTTGTCCAGACGTTCGATCCTGGCCAGCTTGGTCGTCACCTGGTCTCGGAACCGGTCACTCACTCCTGTGTGCCGACCCTTGACGATGATGTCCATGCAACAGCCCCCCTTCGTCTAACGACTGAGCAAGAGCGCCCGACGATGTGCGTACCGGACGGGGTTTCCTGTCCGCCTCTCTGTCACCGCTACCCTCTTCCGCCACGACGTCACCGGGTTCTCGGGTGGCACCCGTCCGGCCGACCTGGTCTTCGACCCCACATTCGCCTGCTGAGGATTTCGCAGCTCTGTTGCCACTACTGCCCTTCTCTTCTGGCGAGGGACATCTGGACCCTCGGGAAGGCAGGACTTACCCCTAAGCCGCACCGTGATCGGTCGACAAAGAGTCGCCTTACGTGGACCGTTTTGCCTGCGGCTGGCCTCGGCTAGCAGAGCCGGGGACACCGACTCTGCGCAACCACGGACCCGGACGGGTGCCATGTCAGAACGCTATCCGCATCCTGGGCGAATGTCAGCCGGAGGCTCGGCCAAAGGATCACTTTCCGTGATTTTCCCGGAGTTCCGGACGTCCGAATGACCCCGGCACCGGCGGTCGCCAACCCCTGCGGCCACGCGGCTTCCGGTCGCCTGAGCTGTGCCACCTCTTGTTCCCGGGAAGAGACATCCCCTCTTCAAGACGTCCCCAAGAATTGGATCTTTCTTTACCGACAGTGATGCAGAGCGATTTCAAGATCTTCGGCGTGTCGCGGCGACGGTGGCCGCCAACGGCACCCGCAGACCGGCGGCGCGCAGTGCTCGCGCGGCTTCGGTGAGCGAGGCGCCGGTGGTCAGGACGTCGTCCAGCAGCACCGCAGACGGCGCTGGAGGGCCTTTCACGCGCCCGGCCACACAGAGGGACCCGGCGAGGTTCGCGGCGCGCTGCGTGGAACTCAGGCCCGCCTGGTCGGCCACCCGCCGAGCCTGCCGCAGCGCCGCCCACGGCTCGGCCCGCACGCCGGACGCGACCAGATGACGGGCGACGAGCACCGCCACCCGGCCCATGGGATCGTGCCCACGGACCCGCAGCGCCCTCCTCGCGCTCGGCACCGGCACGACGGCGAACGGCCCCCGCGCCCATCCGGCCCCGGTCCCGGCCGCCGCGCCCAGCGCCGTGAGCACGGTGAACGCCAGCACCTGCGCCAGCACGCCGGCCAGCCCCACCGCCCCCCGCTCCTTGTACGCCAGGATCGCCGCGCGGGCCGCGCCCTCGTACGACGTGGCCGACCAGCACTCGGGCAGGCCGGGCGGGCCCGGCTCAGGCCCGCGCCTGGCGGGCGCGACCGCCATCCCGGCCGCGCATTCGGCGCAACACCGCGCCCCGGCACGCCCGCAGCCCACGCAGGACTGCGGCAGAAACACATCAAGCACCCCCGCCAACACGCGCCCCAGCATGCACCCCACCACCGACAGTTCCCCGGCTCCGGCCCGGGGGACGGGTTCTCAGCCCAGGCGGAGGACCACCCCAGGGACAACCAAGCCCAGGCGAAAGAGGACGCCCTCTGAGTCCAGGCGGAGGACCATGCGCCCCCGAGCCCAGGCGAAAGACGGGGGCGCACCCTTACGCGGAAGGCAGTCCGGGGGGGCGGGTTCAGCCTAGGGGGAAGAAGGGGTTCTTGGCGTTGGGTTCGATCTTGCTGGTCCAGCCCTGGCGGTCCTGGTTGAGCTCGATGATCTTGGGGCCCTTCTCGGTGCTCGCCTCCGCGAGCACCCGCCCGTTCAGCGCCGTCACCCCCGCCAGCCGGTCCTTCAGCGGGATCCCGATGGTCTCGCCGTCGCCGATGTCGATCTCGTTCAGGATCTGCCCGGCCTTGCTCTTGATGAGGACCAGCAGGTGCTCGTCGTCCTCCCAGGCGATGTCCTCGATCTCGTACTCGACCTCCGTCGAGGTCAGCGTCTGGAGGTTGCCGAGCATGGGCCCGTTGAGCCCCTCGCTCAGCGCCCCGAGCTGCACGGTGTTCTTGCCGGTGCGCAGGGCCACCCGCACGCCGTCCCTGGCGATCCGGAACGCGGTGACGTCGAGGCCGTCGAGCCCGGGGGCGGAGACGCGCTCGGGGCCGCGGCCGCCGTTGGGGTCGTACCGCAGGACCACCTTGTTGTGCTGGTCGAACGTCCACAGGGAGCCGTCGCGGCGCCAGGTGGGGTCGGTGAGGTCGGCGCCCTCGACGACCTGCTGCCAGCGGCCCTCGGGGGTGAGCCCGGCGATCGAGATGCCGGTGGAGGTGCGCGCCGCGACGATCGCGCCGGTCTGCTGCGTGGACAGCGCGAACGCCTTGAAGTCGGTGTTCCCCTCCCCCGCCGGCCCGGACACGGCGATTCCTGGGCCCTCGGGGCTCATGACGTGCACGGACCCCTTGCTGGTGTAGTACGGCGTGCCGCCGCCGTTGTCCAGCCAGTGGGCCTCCAGGTTGGGCGGCTCGGTCCAGTACTGCTCGCCGTCGACCTGCACCTCGATGGTGCGGCTGTTGGCGACCTTGTTGCTGGTCAGGCTGTACTTGAGCTGCGCCACCAGGGCGGCCTTCTCGCCCAGGTCGAGCGGCAGGAGCGGGCCCGAGAAGTTGATCAGGACGCGGTCCTCGCCGGTGCCGACCGACTCGACCTGCGTGCCCTCGGGGAAGACGGTGCCCACAGCGCCGCGCAGCGCGCCGCTCGGCCCCTTGAGCAGCCGCTTGACGATGGTCTGGGCGAAGGTCTCGGTCGGCTTGAGCCGCAGGCACACCCGGTCGACGACCAGGCGCTCGCGGGCGCTGTTGAGGTAGTACAGGTTGGTCAGGCGGTACGCCCGCGCCACGTCGGACTTGGTGAGCAGCAGCCCGTCCGGCAGGTCGTCGACGCGGTAGACGCCCCGGGCGTCCTTCTTCAGCACGAACAGCCGCTCGGGCGCGTTCCCCGACAGCGGCACGTACGCGTCGTCGGGGTCGATGCGGGCGACCTGCTTGCCCTTGAGCCCGTACGTCTCCGGCTCGTCGCCCTCCCCCGGGGGGTCCACCTGGTACGCGTCCTCGATCACCGTCACCGGCCCGGACGCCTTCCACTTGGCCTGGGCCTTCGGCGTCAGGTACCTGGCCAGCACGGTGGGGTCGTCGGGGTAGGCCGCCATGGCCGCCTGGAGCCCCTTGATGAGGTACTCGGGGTTCCAGTCGTCGCGCGGCGGGACGGCGATCATGCGCTGGAACGGCTTGTTCAGCGGATCGCCGCCCCCGGTGTCGCTCACCGTGTACGGCCCGCTCACCGGGATCACGGTGCACCCCGAGCCCGCGCAGGCCACGGCCGCGGCGAGGGCGACCGCGGCGCCCACCCGTCTAGTCCTCCTCATGGCCGCCTCCGTCCCCCGAGGCCGGGAGCAGCACCGGCGTCATGTGGCTGCGCCAGGTGCGCCGCATCTCGATCTCGGGCGGCACCAGCGACAGCGGCGAGCCCTTCAGGTCGGCGCCGGCCAGCCTGGGCAGCGTGAGGCGGAACTGCGAGCCCTCGCCCGGCTGCCCCCACGCCTGGAGCCAGCCGCCGTGCAGCGTGGCGTCCTCGCGGGAGATGGCCAGGCCGAGCCCGGTGCCGCCGATGGTCCTGGCCCTGGACGGGTCGGCCCGCCAGAACCGGTCGAAGACCATCGTCTCCTCGCCCGGCTTGAGCCCGATCCCGTGGTCGCGCACGGCGACGGCGACGGCGTCTCGGTCGGCCCCCACGGTCACCACGATCTCCCTGCCCTCGCCGTGCTCGATGGCGTTGAACAGCAGGTTGCGCAGGATGCGCTCGACGCGGCGGTTGTCGACCTCGACCATGCACGGCTCGTGCGGCAGGCGGATGTCGAAGCGGGTGGAGTGGCGCTCGGCCAGCGCCTCGGAGTCGGCGATGGCCCGGTGGACGACGTCGCGCATGTCCACGGAGTCGACGTCGAGCGTGGCGGCGCCGGCGTCGTAGCGGCTGATCTCCAGCAGGTCGGCCAGCATCGACTCGAACCGTTCGAGCTGGGCCTGCATCAGCTCGGCCGAGCGGGCGGCCATGGGGTCGAAGTCCTCGCGGGCGTCGTACAGCAGGTCGGCGGCCATGCGGACGGTGGTCAGCGGCGTGCGCAGCTCGTGGGAGACGTCGGAGACGAACTGGCGCTGGACCTGCGACAGCTCCTCAAGCTGGTGGATCTTGAGCGCCAGGTTGGCGGCCATCTCGTTGAACGAGTTCGCCAGGCGGGCCAGGTCGTCCTCGCCGCGCACCTTGAGGCGTTCGTCCAGCTTGCCGGCGGCCAGGCGCTCGGCGGCCTGGCGGGCCAGCCGCACGGGCGTGACGACCTGCCGCGCGACCAGGTACGCGATGGCGGCCAGCAGCAGCACGAGCCCGAGCCCCACCACGACGATGGCCAGCCGGACGTTGGACAGCAGCTCCTCTTCCTCGCTGAACGGGAAGAAGTGGTAGACCTGGTAGTCCTGGCCGGTCGTGGGCTCGTGCACGACGCCGCCGACCACGAACGTCAGCGTGGCCTGGCTCTGCCCGGCGAACCTGATCGACTCGATCTGGATCTCGGTCTTGCCGTACTCGGCCCGGTTCATGTACTTCTGCAGGCGCTGCCGGAGCGAGGCGGGCACGTCGGCCTGCACCACCCGGCCCGAGGCCCGCGACATGCCGGGCTTGGCCTCGTTGAGTATGAGGACGTCGTAGCGCTTCTTGGACCCGTCCTCGCCCGACCCGGTGACGGTGTCCATGACCTCGTCGAGCGGGTTGACCTTCTGGTCGGTGTCGGGGGCCTTGGCGCCGTCGTCGGAGGGCGGGATCAGCGCGTCGGCGATCTGCAGGCGGTCGGCGTACGCCTCGTTGAGCGACGACTGCTGGCTGCTCGCGACCACGGACCGGTTGATCTCGTCGGACAGGAACGTGCCGAGGACGACCACGACGGTCACGGAGATCACCAGTGTGCTGGTGACCACCTGGAGCTGGAGCGAGCGCCGCCACACGCTGCGCACCCGGCCCGCCGCACGGCGCACCCTCCGGCGGACGCCGCCGAGAATCTGGCGGATCGTCCGTCGGCGGGCTTTTCTGGTCGGGGGCATGGCGGGGCGGGGCGAAGGCTAGGCGGGGCCGGCTTTGTAGCCCACGCCGCGGACCGTCACGACGATCTCGGGGTGCTCGGGGTCCTTCTCGATCTTGGCGCGGAGTCGCTGCACGTGCACGTTCACCAGCCGGGTGTCGGCGGCGTGCCGGTAGCCCCAGACCTGCTCCAGCAGGACCTCGCGGGTGAAGACCTGGCGCGGCTTGCGGGCCAGGGCGACGAGCAGGTCGAACTCCAGCGGCGTGAGGTTGATCGTCTCCTCGCCGCGCTTGACCGAGTGGCCGGCCACGTCGATGGTGATGTCGCCGATCTGCAGGATCTCGGGCGTCGGCTCGTCGGTGCGGCGCAGCCGCGCCCGCACCCGCGCCACGAGCTCCTTGGGCTTGAACGGCTTGACGATGTAGTCGTCGGCGCCGGACTCCAGCCCGAGCACGACGTCGATCGTGTCGCTCTTGGCGGTGAGCATCACGATCGGCACCCCCGACTCCGCCCTGATCCTGCGCGCCACGTCGATGCCGTCGGCGCCCGGCAGCATCAGGTCGAGCAGGACAAGGTCCGGGCGTGTATCCCGGAACGCGTCGAGGGCCTTGTCGCCGTCGGAGACGAAGGACGGCTCGAAGCCTTCTCCGCGCAACACGATGCCGAGCATCTCGGCGAGAGCGGCGTCGTCGTCGACGACCAGCACGCGACCTTTCATGGCCCCTCATTCGTTCTACGCATTGTGGGACATACCCGCACGATCGCTGAAGGTTACCCTTGGTCGGCCCATGTGTGGGACATGAGCCCTACGAAAGGCGAATTTTAGGTTCCCCCGGCAACCACAAACCCAGTCTGCGGTAACGGAGCGACTTTCGGCCATCCCCGGCTGCCTTCCTTGCCCCGTTTCGCCGATAAATGAGGGCAAGATGAGCCGGCGAATCACCTCGGTGACACCAGCCACCCGCCCAGCGTGCCAGGATTGGGATATGTCAGACGGTCACGGACGCACGCCCGAGACGCCCCCAGGCTGGTCTGCCGAACAGCCCCCGCCCTACAGCGCCCCGCAGGCTTCACCGTGGACCGCGCCGGGATCGCCCACGCAGACGCCGTACGGCCAACCGTACGAGCCGCAGGGCGAAGCCCCCCAGCCGCCGCCCTACGGCCCGCCGGGGCCTCAGCCACCCTACCCCCAGCCGGGCCACCCGCAGTCCGGTCATCCGCAACCGGGGTACCCCCAGCCCGGATACCAACAGCCGGGACACCAACAGCCCGGCTATCAGCAGCCCGGCTATCAGCAGCCCGGCTACCAGCAGGGCGGCTACCAGCAGCCCGGCTACGGCTACATGCCGCCACCCGCGCTGCGGCCCGGCATCATCCCGCTGCGGCCGCTGGGGCTCGGCGACATCCTCGACGGCACGATCAAGCTGATCAGGTCCAACCCCAAGGCCGTGCTCGGCCTGTCCGCCGTCGCCGCCCTGCTCGGCGCGGTGCCGCTGGCCGTGGGACAGGCGGTCATGCTCGGCTCGATGGGTGACATCCTCGACGATCCGCAGGCCGCCTCCGCCGGTCTCGACAGCTTCTACGGCCTCGTCGCCCAGTACGGCGGCATGTTCGCCTCGTACGCGATCCAGTTCGTCGTGGTCACGGTGCTGACCGGCGTGCTGACGCGCATCCTCGGCCGGGCCGTCTTCGGCGGCAACATCACCGCCGCCGAGGCCTGGCACCTCAGCAAGGGCCGGCTCCCGGCGCTGTTCGGGGTCGTCGGGCTGATGGCCGCCATGATGGTCGTGCCCCTGATCGTCCTCGCGCTGATCGTGGTGGCGCTGGCGATGAACGTCTCCTCCTCCGAGGGCGTCGGGCTGACCATCGGCGTGATGGGGCTGTTCGTCCTGCTGTTCATCCCCTACTACCTGTTCATCACCACGCGCTTCGCGTTCGCCGCGCCCGCCGTGGTGCTGGAGGGCAGGGGTCCGATCGACGCGATGCGGCGCTCGTGGCACCTGGTGACCGGCGACTTCTGGCGGGTGCTCGGCATCCTGCTGCTGACGTCGCTGCTGGTCGGCCTGGTGTCGGGGGTGCTGTCGGTGCCGTTCTCGTTCGGCGGGACGCTGATCGGCATGCTCGGCGGCGGCTCGCCGGGCTCGGCCGTGGTCGCGGCGGTGTTCATCGCCGCCGGCGCCACGCTGAGCTCGATGTTCGCCTATCCCTTCCAGGCCGGCGTCTCCGGCCTGCTCTACGCCGACCGGCGCATGCGCGGCGAGGCGTTCGACCTCGTGCTGCAGACGGCGGCGATCGAGCAGCAGCGCCAGGGTTGGGTGCACGCCTCGGCCGACGATCTCTGGCACCCGTCCAACTCAGCCAGGTCGTGAGCCCGGTCGTGAGCCCGGTCGGCCGGGAGGAGGCGGCGCGCAAGGCGGCCGAGGAGCTCCTCAAGCCCGGATACGAGAAGGAATCCCTGTTCGACCAGCTCTACCGGCGTTTCGTCCAGTTCATCGGCGACCTGACCGACGCCGTGACGGGCGGCGGCCCGGCCGGCGGGATCATCGCCGCGGTCGTGATCACGCTCATCATCCTGGGCGTGATCCTGCTGGTCGGCTGGCGGCTGCGCAGGACCGCCCGGCGGAACGCCATGGCCATCGGCGGCCTCTACGGCGAGCGCGTGCTCAACGCCGCCGAGCACCGCAGAGCCGCCGAACGCCTGGCCGCCGAGGGCGAATGGACGCAGGCCATCCGCGAACGCCTCCGCGCCATCGCCCGCGACCTGGAGGAACGCGCCCTGGTGGACGGCATGCCGGGCCGCACGGCCGACGAGCTGGCCGCCGAGGCGGGCAGGGCGCTGCCCGGCTTCGCCGCCGAGCTGGCCGCCGCCGCGCGCTCGTTCGACGACGTCAGCTACGGCGGCGTGCCTGGCACGCAGGCCGCGTACCAGGCGATGAGCGACCTGGACGAGCGGCTGCGCCAGGCGCGGCCCGTCCCGCTCGCCGTGGGAGGCGGGCCGTCGTGAGCGTCTGGAACTCGAAGCCGGCCGCGGCCGGCAGCGCGCCGAGCGCGAACACCGCCCCGGTCGCCGCCCCAGTCACCACCCCGGTCGCCACTTCCGCGCCGGGGGCCGCCGGGCCCTCAGCCGCCACCTCTCCCACTGCCCGCTCCACCTGGCGGGCGAGCCGCATGATCGTCGTACTGGGCCTGGTCGTCGTCCTGGTCGCGGTGGCCGCGGTGCTGCTCGGCCCGCAGCGGGGCCCCTCGCGGTTCCTCGACCCCTCTGACACCTCGCTCGCCGGGTCGAAGGCGCTGGCGGAGCTGCTGCGGGCGCGGGGCGTCCAGGTCGACCGGGTCGACTCGGTCGAGGCGGCCGCCGCCAAGGCCGCGGGCGGCGGCCGGCTGCTGCTGGTCACCGACCTGACCTACCTCGACGAGCACCGCCTCGCCGAGATCCCCGGCGACCGGCTGATCGTCGGCGACCTGCCCGGCCTCGGCGTGCTGGCCCCCGGCACGAGCACCGAGCGCGAGCCGTCGCGGGTGCGCTCCCGCGAGCCCGGGTGCGCACTGCCCGCCGCCACGCGGGCCGGCAGCGCGCACGTCGGCGGCCTGGTGCTGAACGGCCCGCCCGGCGCCGCCTCCTGCTACCCCGCGGGCGACGGCTACTCCCTGGTCAGCTACCGCACCGGCGACGGCGCCACCACCACGGTCGTCGGCGACGGCGCGTTCATGACCAACCTGCGCCTGCCCGAGGACGGCAACGCGGCCCTCGCGCTCAACCTCGTCGGCACCGGCAGGCCCGTCACCTGGCTGGTCCGCCCGGACAATCCGCCCCCGCTCGACCTGCCCGGCTCCGAGGGCAAATCGATGTACGAGCTGATGCCCCCGAGCGTGCCCTGGGCGATCCTGATGACCTGCCTGACCGTGGCGCTCGTCGCGTTCTGGCGGGGGCGCCGCCTCGGACCGGTGGTGACCGAGAAACTGCCCGTCGTCGTGCGGGCCGCCGAGACGGTCGAGGGCCGCGGCAGGCTCTACCGCGCCAGGAGGGCCAGGCAGCGGGCCGCCGACTCGCTGCGCGCCGGCACGGTTGACCGGCTCACGCCCCGCCTGGGCCTGGCCCAGGGCGCCGGGCCGCACGAGCTGGTCGCGGCCCTGGCGGCACGGATCGCCGACGACCCGCAGGTGGTCGGCGCCGCACTGTACGGCCCGCCGCCGGCCGACGACGCCGGGCTCGTCGCGCTGGCCGGGTACTTGGACTCCATCGAAAGGCAGGTCAGTGAACTCTGAGGAGACTTTCCGCGTGGCCCCCTCGGGCGAGGCGGCCAGGGAGGCGCTCGGCGCGCTGCGGGCCGAGGTGTCCAAGGCCGTGGTCGGCCAGGACGCCGTGGTCACCGGGCTCGTCATCGCCCTGCTGTGCCGGGGGCACGTGCTGCTCGAAGGCGTGCCGGGCGTGGCCAAGACGTTGATGGTGCGCACTCTCTCAGCGGCCCTGTCGCTCGACTTCAAGCGCGTGCAGTTCACGCCCGACCTGATGCCGGGCGACGTGACCGGCTCGCTGATCTACGACGCGAAGTCCAGCGAGTTCGAGTTCAGGGAGGGACCGGTCTTCACGAACCTGCTGCTCGCCGACGAGATCAACCGAACCCCGCCCAAGACGCAGGCGGCGCTGCTGGAGGCCATGGAGGAGCGGCAGGTGAGCGTGGAGGGCGCGGCCCGTCCGCTGCCCGACCCGTTCGTGGTCTGCGCGACCCAGAACCCGGTCGAGTACGAGGGCACCTACCAGCTCCCCGAGGCCCAGCTCGACCGGTTCCTGCTCAAGCTCACCGTGCCGCTGCCGCCGCGCGACCACGAGATCTCGGTGCTCGAACGGCACGCGCGCGGCTTCGACCCGCGCGACCTGTCCGACGTCAAGCCCGTGGCCACGGCCGAGGACCTGGCGGCCGGCCGCGAGGCGGTCTCCCAGGTGCACGTGGCCCCCGAGGTGCTCGGCTACATCGTCGACGTGGCCCGCGCGACCAGGAGCTCGGCGTCGTTGCAGCTCGGCGTCTCGCCGCGGGGCGCGACGGCGCTGCTGGCCGCCTCCAGGGCGTGGGCGTGGCTGTCCGGGCGCCCCTACGTGACGCCCGACGACGTGAAGGCGCTGGCCAGGCCGGCGCTGCGGCACCGCGTCCAGCTGCGGCCCGAGGCCGAGCTGGAGGGCGCGACCGCCGACGGCCTGCTCGACGGCATCCTGGCCTCGGTCCCGGTCCCGCGCTGATGGCCCGCTCCGACGCACGCGAGAGGTCCGCGGCGGGCTCGGCCGGGAGGCGCCGATGGCTCTGACGGGACGCGCCGGGCTGCTGGCCGCGGCCGGGATCGTGGTCGTGCTGCTCGCGCCGCAGCCCGGGGCCGCGCTGGCCGGGGTCTGCCTGCTGCTGGCCGCCGCGATCATCGTGGACCTGGTGTTCGCGGGCGCCGTGCGGCCCCTGCGGTTCCACCGTTCTGGCGACACGCTCGTACGGCTGGGGCAGACGGCCACGGTCGAGCTGATCGTGGAGAACCCGGGCCGCCGGCGGGTGCGCGGCCGGATCAGGGACGCCTGGCCGCCCTCGGCCGGGGCCGTCCCCCGGGTCGCCGAGCTCGACGTGCCGGGCGGCGAGCGGCGCAGGATCGTGGTCACGCTCAACCCGACCAGGCGCGGGGACCGGTCGTCGGTGGCGGTGACCGTGCGCTCGGTCGGGCCGCTCGGCCTGGCCGCCCGTCAGGGCAGCCACCGTTCGCCCTGGTCGGTGCGGGTGCTGCCGCCGTTCCTGTCGCGCAAGCACCTGCCGTCCAGGCTGGCGCGGCTGCGCGAGCTCGACGGCCGGCATCCGGCGCTGGTGCGCGGGCAGGGCACCGAGTTCGACTCGCTGCGCGAGTACGTGGTGGGCGACGACGTGCGGTCCATCGACTGGCGGGCCACGGCGCGCCGCAACGACGTGGTCGTGCGCACGTGGCGGCCGGAGCGCGACCGGCGCGTGCTGATCGTGCTCGACACCGGCCGCACGTCGGCGGGCCGGGTGGGCGACGCGCCGCTGCCCCTGGCCGGAGCCGCCGCGCAGGGCCCGGGGCTGCTGCTACGTCCCGACCCGCGGCCCGCCCCCGGCTGGCCGCGGCTCGACTGGTCGATGGACGCGGCGCTGCTGCTGGCCGCGCTCGCCGCCAGGGCCGGCGACCAGGTCGACTTCCTGGCCTACGACCGGGCGGTGCGCGCGTGGGTGAGCGGCGCGTCCCGTACCGAGCTGCTGTCGTCGCTGGTCAACGTGATGGCGCCGATCGAGGCCGAGCTGGTCGAGGCCGACGGGCAGGGCATGGTGGCCGCCGTCCTGTCCCGGGCCAAGCGGCGCTGCCTGGTCGTGCTGCTCACCGACCTCAACGCGGCGGCGCTCGACGAGGGCCTGATGCCGGTGTTGTCGCAGCTGTCCTCGCGGCACCTGGTGCTGGTCGCGGGCGTGTCCGACCCGCGGGTGGCGGCCATGGCGGCCAGGCGCGGCAGCACCGAGGAGGTCTACGACGCGGCGGCGGCCGAGCAGGCCCAGCTCGCGCGCAGGCGCATCACGGCCAGGCTGCGCCGGCACGGCGTCGAGGTCGTGGACGCGCCGCCCGAGGACATCGCGCCCGCGCTGGCGGACGCCTACCTGGCGCTGAAGGCCGCGGGCCGGCTCTAGACCGAGGGCCGCTAGGCCGTGGGGGCGACGTCGGGAGCGCGTTCGACGTCGCCGGTCTCGTTCTCGCGCAGGGCTCTGCGGCCGAAGACGATCACGTACGCCAGGAAGGCCGCCTCGGCGAGCACGCCGATGCCCACCCGCACGGCCGTGGGCAGCCCGGACGGCGTCACGAACGCCTCGATCAGGCCCGACACGAACAGCACCACGACCAGCCCGAGCGCGACGCTCATCACCGCCCGGCCCTGCTCGGCCAGCGCCTCCAGCCGTTTGCGCGGCCCCGGATCGATCACCGTCCAGCCCAGGCGCAGGCCGACGGCGGCGGCCAGGAAGACGCCGGTCAGCTCCAGCAGGCCGTGCGGTGTGATCAGGCCGAAGAAGATGTCCAGCTTGCCCCTGGAGGCCATCAGCCCGGCCGATACGCCGACGTTCTCGGCGTTGCTGTAGAGGATGAACGGGATGGGGATGCCGAGCAGGATGGCGTAGATGATGACCTGGGCCGACACCCAGGCGTTGTTGACCCACACGTGGCTGGCGAAGGAGGCGGCGGGGTGCTCGGAGTAGTAGTCGGCGAAATCGTGGTCGACGAGCTGGGCGATCTCGTCCGGCGAGGCGATCGACGCCTGCACGTCAGGGTTGGCGGCCACCCACGCCCCCAGCACCCACGCGACCGCGATGCTGGCCAGCGCCGCGGCCAGCCACCACCAGCGCGCCCGGTAGGCCACCACGGGGAAGGAGACGGTGAAGAAGCGGGCCAGCTCCCGCCAGGCGGGCGTGTGCGCGCCGGTCACCGCCGACCTGGCCCTGGCCACCAGTGCCGACAGCCGCCCGGCCAGCACCGCGTCACGGGAGGAGGAGCGCACGATGGACAGGTGCGTGGACACCCGCTGATAGAGGTCGACCAGTTCGTCCACTTCCGCGCCGGTCAGCGAGGAGCGGTTCTTGACCAGGTGGTCGAGCCGGTCCCAGACGGGGCGGTGTGCTGTGACGAACGCATCGATGTCCACCCGACCATTGTGGCCGCTCGATCAATGCGGCATTGCCGTTAGGCTCCACATATGTCAGAGGTTGTGACCGGGGACGCCGTCGTCGTCGAGGTGCGGGTGGCCCAGATGCCCTCGCGCGCGCTGGCGTTCGTCATCGACATGACGGTGCAGCTCGTCGTGCTGATCGGCGCGTACATGCTCCTGGGCGCGTTCGCGGTCGTCACGGACGACGCGATGCTCGGCGCGGCCATGATCGTACTGCTGGTGCTGGTCATGATCGGCTATCCGGTGCTCTTCGAGACGCTCAGCAGAGGGCGCAGCCTCGGCAAGCTGGCGCTCGGCCTGCGGGTGGTCGCCGACGACGGCAGCCCGGAACGCTTCCGGCAGGCGCTGTTCCGCGGGCTGGCCGGGCTGGTGGAGTTCTGGATGTTCTCCGGCGCGCCCGCGCTGATCTCCTCGCTGGTCTCCCAGCGGGGCAAGCGGCTCGGCGACATCTTCGCCGGGACCATCGTGATCTCCGACCGGGGGCCGCGCGAGAGCGGGCAGGCCATCCTCATGCCGCCGCCGCTGGCCGCGTGGGCCGCCACCCTGGAGCTCTCCCAGCTTCCCGAGGAGGTGGCGCAGGCCGCCCGCCAGTACCTGATGCGCTGGCACGACCTCACGCCGCAGGTCCAGCACGACATGGGGGTGCGCATCGCGACGCAGACCGCGGCCTTCGTGTCGCCCGCCGCGCCCGCGGGGGTGCCGCCGCACGCGTACCTGAGCGCGGTGCTGGCCGAGCGCCGGCGGCGGGAGGAGGCCCGCTTCGCGCGCCAGGCCGCCCTGGCAGCCGGCGCCGCGCCGCGGTCCACGCCGTACGCGCCGTACCCGCAGCCGGGGCCGTACCAGCAGCCGGGGCCTTATGCGCCGCAGGGGCCGTACCAGCAGCAAGGGCCGTACCCGCAGGCGCCGCATCAGCAGGCGCCCTACCCGCGGCAGGCTCCGCAGCGGCCTCAGCCGGGGCCCGCGCCGGAGCCGCCGAAGGCGACTCCGGGCGGGTTCGCGCCGCCGCAGTGAGCCGGCGGCGCGGAATCATGCAGCGGATCAGTTGCCGCCGGGGACGCCGCGCCCGTGCTCGGGGTACGAGCCCTGCGTCTGCGCGTTCAGCTGGCCCATCTTGACGCTGTTGGCCTGGTTCGTCCGCGGGTCGTTGAGCTTGAGCACGTCCAGGCCCAGGTTGAAGTCCGAGCCGTAGATGTAGCCGTTGTAGTAGTACGCCGACCAGAAGCCCCCGTCGAGCGGCGGAGCGGTCTCGTCCGGCCCGCGCTCGAAGTAGGCGATCTCCTGCGGGTGGGCGGAGTCGGTGAAGTCCACCACCGAGATGCCGCCCTGGTACCACGCCTGCACCATGACGTCGCGGCCCTTGACCGGGATCAGCGAGCCGTTGTGCGCGACGCAGTTCTCGGTGTCGGCCTGGTGCCGGGCGATCTTGAAGTAGCCCTTGAACACGAGCTGCCCGCCGACGATGTCGTAGTAGGCGTTGGCGCCCTTGTTCGGGCCGATGGCCGCGTTGCAGGTGGCCCGGCTGCCGCCGCCCAGCTCGTCGGTGAAGACGACCTTCGTGCCCTCGTTGTTGAACGTGGCCGAGTGCCAGAACGCGAAGTTCACGTCATCGCGCACCTTCGCGGTGACCTTGGGCTGCTCGGGGTCGGAGATGTCGAGCAGGACGCCCTCGCCCATGCAGGCGCCCGCGGCGATGCCCTTCTCGGGGTAGGCGGTGATGTCGTGGCAGCCGGTGGTGGCCGACTTGCCGTTCGGGTACGGCAGCGGCAGACCGGGGTTGCCGCCGTCGGGGAACAGGTTCGGCGTCGCGATGACGGCCGCGGCGGCCGGGTTGTCCAGCGGGACCTTGATGATCGAGATCAGGTCGTGCGGCGGCTTGCAGTCCGGGTAGTTCGCGTTGGGGCCGTAGGAGGAGACGTAGATGTAGACGTTCTTGCCGTCGCGGCCGGGCACCAGCGTGTTGGTGTGCGAGCCGCAGTTGGTCTCGACCGACTTGACGTACTTGGGGTTGGACTTGTCGCTCACGTCGAAGATGCGCATGCCCTCCCACGACTCCTTGACGGAGGCGCTCTGGGAGGTGCTGCTGCACGAGTCGTCGTTGCGCGAGGAGTCGACGGACCCGAACAGCA
Source organism: Nonomuraea sp. NPDC049655 (assembly GCF_044465465.1). Lineage (NCBI taxonomy): Bacteria > Bacillati > Actinomycetota > Actinomycetes > Streptosporangiales > Streptosporangiaceae > Nonomuraea > Nonomuraea sp. NPDC049655. The sequence continues at coordinate 68,859 of NZ_JBITLS010000008.1, read as the reverse complement.
GGTTGCCGTAGACGGACATGTCCATCTGGCCGCCTGGGCACACGACCGAGCTCACCAGCGACGTCTTCTTCGGCTGCTTGATGTCGTAGATCGAGAAGCCGTAGTAGTTGCCGACGAAGGCGTAGTCGCCTTGGAAGGCCATGTCGGTGTGGATGTCGGACAGCGCCTGTGGCTTGGGCACGTTCGTGACGTGCGTGATGTTGGAGCTCATGACGATCTCGCCGGGAGCCGGGATGTCCGCAGCCTGGGCGGGCAGTGTGGCGCCCGTTGCCGCCACGAGGGCGGCGACCAGGATGAGGGCCCTGCGGGGGGTGAACACTCCGTGGTCCTCCTATAAAGGGGGCATAAATCTCCGTCATCGTCGCTCACGCCGCCAGGACCTGGCCAGTGTCCAATGTGTCAAATCTTGTTCCGTTTCAACCTCTTTCGCTGGAGCGGTATATGGCCTAGAGTCCGCATTCTCGTCCCGAGCCAGTCAGGAGGCCGAGTGCGCGGCGCGCTCATCGTCATCGCGGGCACGCTGATTGCCCTGTCCGGCTGCTCCTCCGGCGCGTCCTCCGCGCCACGGGCCGACTCCACCGCGCCGGTGCTCGCCCCCGGCCGTCCGGGCGAGCAGGCCCGCACGCTGGCCCCGGGCGAGGCGGCCACCGCCGTCCCCGGGCCCACGGCCAACGCCGCCGACATCACGTACGTCCAGGACATGATCGTCCATCACCGGCAGGCCCTCGACATGGCGATCCTGGCTCCCACCAGGGCGGACTCCGTCAAGCTCAAGGGCCTGGCCGACCGGATCAAGACGGCCCAGGGCCCGGAGATCCAGTTCATGACCACCTGGCTCAAGGAGCAGGACCAGAAGGTGCCCGACCACCACGCGGCGCACGGCGACATGCCCGGCATGGCCACGCCCGAGCAGATGGCGGCGCTGAAGGCGGCCACGGGCAAGGGCTTCGACCGGCTGTTCCTGGAGCTGATGATCAAACACCATCTGGGCGCCCTTGAGATGTCCGACCGGGTCCTGACCGCGGGCTCGCACATCAAGATCGAGGAGCTGGCCACGGACGTCAGCGTCACCCAGACGGCCGAGATCCGCCGCATGCAGGAGATGCAGGCGGCCCTCTAGCTCCCTAGGAGCCGACCCGCCAGGAGTGGAGGTAGTCCTCCTGCTCCGGGGTCAGCGTGTCGATGCCGATGCCGGCGGCGGCCAGCTTGAGCTTGGCCACCTCGTGGTCGATCTCCTCCGGCACGTCGTACACGCCGGGCACCAGGCCCGCCCGCTGCCCCGCCAGCCAGGCCACGGCCAGCGCCTGCGCGGAGAACGACATGTCCATGACGGCCGCCGGATGGCCCTCGGCGGCGGTCAGGTTGACCAGACGGCCCTCGGCCAGCAGCAGCAGACGGCTGCCGTCGGGCATGACGTACTCGTCGGTGTTCGGGCGCACCCCCCGGTGCACCTCGCGGGCCATCTCGTCGAGGGCCCGCACGTCGATCTCGACGTCGAAGTGGCCGGCGTTGGCCAGGATCGCGCCGTCCTTCATCACGGACAGGTGCTCGGCCCTGATGACGTCCCGGTTGCCCGTCACGGTGATGAACAGGTCGCCGATCATCGCCGCCTGGGCCATGGGACGCACCTCGTAGCCCTGCAGGGTGGCGTCGAGGGCCTTGACGGCGTCGATCTCGGTGACGACGACCCGCGCGCCGAGCCCCTTGGCCCGCTCGGCCACGCCGCGCCCGCAGAACCCGAACCCGGCCACCACGACCGTACGACCGGCGAGCATCGTGTTGGTGGCGCGCATGATCCCGTCGAGGGTGGACTGCCCGGTGCCGTACCGGTTGTCGAACATGCGCTTCGTACGGGTGTCGTTGACGGCCACGACCGGGAAGCGCAACGCCTGCTCGGCCGCCATCTGCCGCAGCCTGATGATGCCGGTCGTGGTCTCCTCGCACCCTCCGCTCACGCCTTCGAGCAGGTCGGTGCGCTCGGTGTGCAGGATGTTCACCAGGTCGCAGCCGTCGTCGAGCACGAGGTCGGGGCCGAGGTCGAGGGCCTGGTGGATGTGCAGGTAGTAGGTGGCGCGATCGACCCCGGCCCGCGCGTGCACGGCGATCCCGTACGCGCGCAGGGCCTCGGCCACGTCGTCCTGGGTGGACAGCGGGTTGGAGGCGGCCAGCGCGATCTCGGCGCCGCCCGCCTTCAGCGCGCCCATGAGCACGGCCGTCTCGGCGGTGACGTGGAGGCAGGCCGCGATCTTGAGCCCGTCGAGCGGGCGTTCGAGCGCGAACCGCTCGCCGATGGCGGTCAGCACCGGCATCGAGCGCGCGGCCCAGGAGATCTGCCGCTCGCCGCTTTCCCAGAGATCCATGCCCAGCCCCTCGCGAAAGAGCACGGCTCCGGGAGGGGACCCCCCTCCCGGAGCCGCCCAGCCGATCAGTAGCGGTAGTGGTCGGACTTGTACGGGCCCTCGACGTGCACGCCGATGTAGGCCGCCTGCTCCTTGGTCAGCTCGGTGAGCTTGACGCCGAGCGCGTCGAGGTGGAGGCGGGCGACCTTCTCGTCGAGGTGCTTGGGCAGCGTGTAGACGCCGATCGGGTATTCGGCCGTCTTGGTGAACAGCTCGATCTGCGCGATCACCTGGTTGGTGAAGGAGTTGGACATGACGAAGCTGGGGTGGCCGGTGGCGCAGCCCAGGTTCATCAGGCGGCCCTCGGCCAGCACGATGATCGAGTGGCCGTCGGCGAAGACCCACTCGTCGACCTGCGGCTTGATGTTGTTCTTCACGATGCCGGGCAGCTTGGCCAGGCCGGCCATGTCGATCTCGTTGTCGAAGTGGCCGATGTTGGACACGATCGCCTGGTGCTTCATCTGCGCCATGTGCTCGGCGGTGATGATGTTGAAGTTGCCGGTGGTGGTCACGAAGATGTCGGCGATGCCGACGACGTCCTCCAGCGTGGTGACCTGGAAGCCGTCCATGGCCGCCTGAAGGGCGCAGATCGGGTCGATCTCGGTGACGATGACCCGGGCGCCCTGGCCGCGCAGCGCGTCGGCGCAGCCCTTGCCGACGTCGCCGTAGCCGCAGACCACGGCCACCTTGCCGCCGATGAGCACGTCGGTGGCGCGGTTGAGGCCGTCGATGACGGAGTGGCGGCAGCCGTACTTGTTGTCGAACTTCGACTTGGTGACCGAGTCGTTGACGTTGATCGCCGGGAAGAGCAGCTGGCCGTTCTTGTGCATCTCGTAGAGACGGTGCACGCCGGTGGTGGTCTCCTCGGTCACGCCCTTGATGCTCTCGGCGATGCGCGTCCAGCGCTTGTCCTCGCCGACCGTGCGGGTGAGCAGGTCGATGATGACGTGCCACTCCTCCGGGTCGTCGGCGCCGGCGGGGGGCACGGCCCCGGCCTTCTCGTACTCGGCGCCCTTGTGCACGAGGAGCGTGGCGTCGCCGCCGTCGTCGAGGATCATGTTGGGGGCGTCACCGCCGGGCCAGGTGAGGGCCTGCTCGGTGCACCACCAGTACTCCTCCAGCGTCTCGCCCTTCCAGGCGAACACGGGGACGCCCTTGGGGTCTTCGACGGTGCCCTCGGGGCCGACGACGACCGCGGCGGCGGCGTGGTCCTGGGTGGAGAAGATGTTGCAGCTGACCCAGCGGACCTCGGCGCCGAGCGCGACCAGCGTCTCGATGAGCACGGCCGTCTGGATCGTCATGTGCAGCGAGCCCATGATCTTCGCGCCGCGGAGGGGCTGGGAGGCCGCGTATTCCTTGCGCATCGCCATGAGGCCGGGCATCTCGTGCTCGGCGAGCCGGATTTCCTTACGGCCGAAGTCGGCAAGTGAAAGGTCGGCGACCTTGAAGTCCATCGGGATTCCCCTCGCGTCACGATTGCTGTCGCGGACGAGTTTAGGCGGCGCTCGGGCAGCCCCGCATCTCCGAGACAGCGAAACTGACGTAAGAATGTAAGGATGCGCATCACGGAAGCGGCCAAGCGGCTCGGCATGTCCCCACGAATGCTCCGATACCGGGAGGCAATGGGCCTGCTGCCGCCGGTCCGTGAGCGGGGGGCGCACCGCAGATTCGGGCCAGAGGAGCTGGCCGCCGTGGCGCAGGGGGTGGAGCTGGAGAAACGCTTCGACGTCTCGCCCGCCGAGCTGGCGTTCGCGTTGCGCGTACTGAGCGAGCCGCAGGTGGCCGCGGCCGTGCGCGACCTGGGCGTGCGCATCGGCCGCATCCAGGTGCCGCGCCGGGCCCTGGACTTCGAGAAGGAGAAGGCCCTGAGGCTCCTGCGACCCCAGGGCTGAGCGTCATACGCCCCGCGGAGCGTCAGCCGGCCGTCGTGCGCGGCCGGCCTCCGGGACGAGCGTCAGCTCGTCGTCGTGCGCAGCCGGTCGAGGTCGGGCTCCAGGTAGATCACCCGCGCGATCGGCACGGCGTCGCGGATGCGCCGCTCGGCCTCGTCGATGCCGCGGGCCACCTCGCCGGCCGTGTCGTCGTGCTCGACCGCGATCTTGGCGGCCACCAGCAGCTCCTCGGGGCCGAGGTGCAGCGTGCGCATGTGGATGATCCTGGCCCCCTCGGGCGCCCCCTCCAGCGCGGCCCGGATCTGCTCCTCGACCTCGGGCGAGGCGCCCTCACCGAGCAGCAGCGACTTGGTCTCGACGGCCAGCACGACCGCGATGATCGCCAGCAGCACGCCGATCATGAGGGTGCCGATGCCGTCCCAGACGCCGTCGCCGGTGATGACGGCCATCGTCACGCCGAACAGCGCGAAGATCAGGCCGAGCAGCGCGCCCAGGTCCTCCAGCAGGATGACGGGCAGCTCGGGCGACTTCGACCGGCGGATGAAGGCGAACCACGACTGCTTGCCGCGCAGCGGGTTGGACTCCTTGATCGCCGTACGGAAGGAGAAGCCCTCGGCGATGATCGCGAAGATCAGCACCGCGAACGCCCAGATGGGCGACTCGACCTTGGCCGGCTCGACGATCTTGTGCCAGCCCTCGTAGAGGGAGAAGACCGCGCCGATCGTGAACAGCACGACGGCGACCACGAACGCGTAGAAGTACCGCTCGCGCCCGTAGCCGAACGGGTGGGTCTTGTCGCTGGCCCGCTGGGCCCGTTTCCCGCCGATCAGCAGCAGGAGCTGGTTGCCCGAGTCGGCGACCGAGTGGATGCCCTCGGCCAGCATCGAGGACGACCCGGTGAAGAACGCCGCCACGAACTTCGACACCGCGATCGCCAGGTTGGCGCTCAGCGCCGCAATGATTGCCTTCGTGCCACCACTCGCGCTCACCGGACGTCTCCACTCATAAAGATCACCTAAAAAGACCCTGACATGGGATCCTATTGGGAAATCCTGGCCCGAAGCTCATTGATCGTGGCCACAGGCGTCGGATCGACGGCGTAGCCGAGGGCCAGGTAGGTGGCGGCGTAGTCGGCCAGGCCGACGAGCGTGGCCAGCCGTTCGAGCGGATGCACGCCCTCCGCGGTCAGCTCGGTGACCGGCACGTCACGGTCGTGCGCGAGCCGCAGCGACGCCTCGCGCTGCCGCGTGACCTGAGGATGTTCCTCGACGTCGCGCAGCATGACGAGCCTGAGCGTCGGCCCGGCCTCGTCGGCGAAGATGTCCCGCTCGGCCAGCGGCCCCTCCAGGGCCGCCACCTGGTTGTGGCCGGCCTCGGGCAGCTGACCGAAGACCGCGGGGTACTTGCCGGTCTCGTTGAGCTGGCAGGCCAGCCGGTACGCCGCCGCGCAGGCCACCGGCGAGGAACCCCAGATCATCGGAATGCTCTCGGCCAGGTCCGTGGCGAGCGACTTACCCGGATTGACGAAGGACTCGCTGGAGGGACGGCAGCGGTTGGCGATGTCCTCCAGGATCGCGGCCACCCGCTCGAACACCTCGGGCCCGGCGGTGACCAGCCCGAGCGCGGACGCGGCCACGATCACCGGAACCGTCAGCAGCCACAGCCCCGACCTCGGCTGCCCCTCGACCCGCACCGGGACGTGGATCGCCGACGCCTGCACGGCCACGGCCTCCAGCGGCGAACCCGGCGGGCACACGGCCAGCAGCCCGCACCCCCGCCGGACGGCCTGGACGGCGACGGAGACCGTCTCGTCGTCGTCGCCGGTGGCGGAGACGGCGATGACCAGGTCGGTCGCGCCGACCCAGCCCGGCAGCTGGTAGGACCGCAACGTCACGATCGGCGCCGGCACGCCGTTGCCGCACACCGCCGCGAGGATGTCTCCGGTCAGGCCCGCCGTGCCCATGCCCGCGACCACGACGGCCCGCGGGCGGCCCTGGGCGGACAGCCGGTCGACGCCCGCCTCGACCGCGGCACGGTGACCCGTGCGCACCTGGGCGGCCGAGGCCGCGACCGCGAGCAGCATGCCGCCCGGATCGGCCGCGGTGAGGTGTTGCTGGTCATCGAGCCGCCCGGGCTCCCAGGTCACGGCTTCCTTGCCTCATCGACCAGCAGGACGGGGATGTCGTCGCGCACGGGGTAGATCAGACCGCAGTCCGTGCAGACCAGCTCCTCGGTCTCGGCCTCGGCGCGCAGCGGCGCCTTGCAGGCCGGGCAGGCCAGGATCTCCAGCAGCCAGTCGTCGATCTTCACAGTGACACCCTTCCCACGATGGCGAGGACCTCGTCCTTGATCGCCTTCATCTTGCTCTCGTCGGCCGCCTCGGCGTTCAGCCTGAGGAGCGGCTCGGTGTTGGACGCGCGCAGGTTGAACCACCAGTCGGGGCCGGTGATCGTCAGGCCGTCGAGCTCGTCGACCTCGCCGCGACCCGCGAAGGCCGCGCTGACGAGCGCCAGCGCCTCATCCTGGTCGGCGACCGCGCTGTTGAGCTCGCCGGAGGCGTGGTAGCGCGAGTAGGCCGCCACCACCTGGGACAGCGGGCGCTCCTGCTCGCCGAGCGCGGCCAGCACGTGCATCGCGGCGAGCAGGCCAGAGTCGGCGAACCAGAAGTCGCGGAAGTAGTAGTGGGCGGAGTGCTCGCCGCCGAAGATCGCGCCGGTGCGGGCCATCTCCGCCTTGATGAAGGAGTGGCCGACGCGCGTGCGCACGGGCGTGCCGCCGTGCTCGCGGACGATCTCCGGCACGCCGAGCGAGGTGATCACGTTGTGGATGATCGTGCCGCCGGGGTCTTTGGCCAGCTCACGGGTGGCGACCAGGGCGGTGACGGCCGACGGCGAGACGGACGCGCCCCGCTCGTCGACCACCCAGCAGCGGTCGGCGTCGCCGTCGAAGGCGAGGCCCAGGTCGGCGCCGCTCTCGACGACGGCCCGCTGCACGTCGAGGAGGTTCTGCGGCTCCAGCGGGTTGGCTTCGTGGTTGGGGAAGCTGCCGTCGAGCTCGAAGTAGAGCGGGACCAGCTCCAGCGGCAGGCCCTCGAACACGGCCGGGACGGTGTGGCCGGCCATGCCGTTGCCGGCGTCGGCGACGACCTTGAGCGGCCGGATCGCCGACAGGTCGACGAGCCCGCGCAGGTGGGCGGCGTAGCCGGACAGCAGGTCCTTCTCGATCAGCGACCCGGTCGGGGTGGCGGGGGCGCCCAGCAGCTCGGCCGCGCGGTCGCGGATCTCGGCCAGCCCGGTCTCGCCGCCGATCGGCACCGCGCCGCCACGGCACATCTTCATCCCGTTGTAGCGGGCCGGGTTGTGGCTGGCGGTGAACATCACGCCGGGCAGGCCCAGGCTGCCGCTGGCGTAGTAGAGCAGGTCGGTGGAGCCGAGCCCGGCGAACACGACGTCGGCGCCGCGCGAGCGGGCGCCCCTGACGAACGCCTCGGCCAGCGGCACGGAGGACTCTCGCATGTCATGGGCGACCACGACGGACGCGGCTCCGGTCACCTCGACGAACGCCGCACCCACGGCCTCGGCGATCGGCTCGTCGAGCTCGTCGGGAACCACCCCGCGAACGTCGTACGCTTTGAAGATCTTGGCGAGGTCGCCCACTCTCCAGCTCCGCCCCTAGGTCGTTTGTCGTGTGAAACGAGCCTACCGGTCGCGGTGCTGCTGGGCCGACCGAAGAACGCGCAGGTGGCCCCTGCGCCCGACCTCGACCCCTTGGCCGACCGGCTCGCCGCTGCCGGACGGGGTGGGCCTGGCGGCTTCCCTGACCGCGTTGGCCAGCGCCTCCAGGTCGTCTGAGCTGGGGGAGTTGCCGTCGGTGGGGAGCCGGACGACCTCCCAGCCGCGGGGAGCGGTCAGCCGCTCGGCGTGTTCGGCGCACAGGTCGTAACAGTGTGGCTCGGCGTACGTCGCCAGAGGGCCGAGAACTGCGGTCGAGTCGGCGTATACGTACGTGAGCGTGAAGACGGCAGGCTGGCTGCAAGCGGTGCGGGAACAGCGGCGGACGGGGCTCACGGAGGGACCGTATCTGGTAAGAGTGCGAGGCGCCACTATCTGAGCGCTCTTAACGAGCGTGTCGCCACAATTCGGACACCTGTCGCAGGCTTTCCACCCACATGCGCCGATGCGCGCGCCTGAGGGACAACCTCGCCCCCTCGCCGCTGACGCCACACCGGTCGCGCCGTACTTTCCTGATTTCCTTGATCGACGACCGAGGAAGGTGACCGGCCGGAACCAACAGCCGGGCGTGAGGGCGTCCGTTGGAAGCGCTCCTTCCCCCGCTCCCTGAGGGCGGCGACGCGGGCGGGGGTTCCGGGGGTTCGCGGGCACGTGCCCTTACACTTGGGCGGTGACTCCAAAGCGCGGTCCCAGACGGCGCGATCGCCACGGTCGTGGCCTGCGCGGCCCCCTCGCCCCCTCCCACGTCCCCATGGCCCGTTCCCGCAGCGAGCGCTTCGACGACCTCGTCCTCGACGCCGTCGACCGGCTGCGGCCCCGGTGGGACAAACAGCTGTCCGCCGTGGAGTTCGCGGTCGAGGAGGTGCCGCCGCTCAATGAGCTGGGTGACGGCCCGAGCATGGGCACCGAGCCGATCCCGTTCGGCCGGGCCGACGCGGCCAGCGGCCAGTCACCGGCCGCGGTGGTGATCTACCGCCGCCCGCTGGAGGCGCGCGCCCGCGACCGCGACACCCTGGGCGCGATGGTGCACGACACGGTGGTCGAGCAGGTCGCCACGCTGCTCGGCCTCGCCCCCGAGACCGTCGACCCAGGCTACGACGACCGCCGCTGACCCGCGGCTCGCCCGGGCTACGACGACCGTCGCTGATCCGTGGCTCCCCCGGGCTACGCCGTCCGCCGTCGATCCGCGGCTCAGCCGGGCAGCACCACGCGGGGGCTGTCGGTCAGCGCGGGCAGCACGGTCCACACGCGCGCGGGCGCGAGCGGCTGGGCGGTGACGAGCAGGCCGTCCTTCTCCCGCTCCTCGATGACCCGGCCGCCGTAGACCTGGCCCGACACGGGCGTGACGACCACGGCGAACTCGCCCTTGCCGCGCAGCCGCACCTCCTTGGTCCGCCCGGCGGGCACCGCCACGTCGTACGGCCTGCCCGCCGCGCCCTTCGCCGGCACCTCCTGCACCCTGACCTCGCCGGGCCCGTCCGGCGCGGTGAACAGCAGCCGCGTGCCCGGACCGTTGCCCGCGACCGCGCTGCCCAGGTCGAGCGGGGGCGTGGCCGCGGTGAACGCCACGTCCAGCCGCTGCCCGGTGCCGGTGGCGACCAGCCCGGCCACGATCGGCGCCGGCGCGGTGAGCACGAGCGCGGCCGCCTCGCCGCCGATCCCGGTGGTCACGTCCAGCGCGACCACGCTGCCGGCGGGCACGTCGACGCTCTCGCGGCCTCTCATCGCGTACGCGGCGTCCTCGCTGACCGCCTTGACCTGCACGGACACGTCGTTCTCGCCGGGGGCGGCGACCAGCAGCTCGCGCCGCCCGCCGCCGCCGGGGATGCCGGGCACCACCACGCGGGTGGCCGGGGGCGCGGCGAGCGGCAGCCAGTCCACGCCGCCGCCGCGCATCGACGCCCTGGCCGCGACCGCGAGCCGGCCGAAGACGGTGGTCACGCCGACGGCCATGACGTCGGCCGAGGGCGCGAGCGTCTTGAGGTCGATCTCCTTGTGCTCGCCGGGCGCGATCTCCAGGCCGCGGCCCGCGTCGCCGGAGACCAGGCCCTCGGCCGCGTACACCTCGACGTCGGCCTGGGCCGGGGCCTTGTCGGCGTTGGTGAGGTGCAGGATCACGTCGGCCGCCGCGGGGCCGGGGCCGGCCAGCCAGGCCGACTGCGCCGGCTCGGTGCAGCGCACCCCGGACAGCCCGCGGGCCGCGCCCGAGGTCACCCGGGTGGTGTATCCGGCTTCGAGCGCTCCCGGGCCGTTCGTCACGTACGGCTCGGCGTTCTTCATGACCTCGTGGGACAGGCGTCCGGGCAGGTAGACATTCATCCGCGCGCCTTCGGCGCCGGGGCAGACGGCCGTCACCGACTCGACGGCGACCTTCCGCGGCCCCTCGGCCCGGGCCGGGACGGAGGCCGGGCGGGTGACGAGGGCGACGCCGTACAGGGCGGACAGGGCCACCACCACCAGCACCAGCAGGCCGAACCTGTTCTCCACGAACGCCTTCATCGCACCCCCGCGGGCACGGGGACGGCCGCCTCGACGCCCTCGACCGCGCCGCTCCCCCGGCGTCCCGGCATGGCCAGGACCAGCACGACCAGGGCCAGGACGCCCTGGGCCCACAACCAGGGCGCGTGCAGGACGTCCGCCGGCTGGGCGGGCACGCGGGTGAACGGCTCGGTCAGCCGCCACAGGCCGCCCGCCTCCGACAGGCTCATGCGTTCCAGCGACGGCTGGGAGTCCAGCGACCTGGCCAGCGGCGGCGGCACCGGCGCGGCCACCGCCAGCATGGCGATCCCGTGCTGGGCCAGCGTCGCGGCGTCGGTTCCGCCACGGCCGCCGACCAGGCCGCGCGCCGCGTCCGCCACCTTCGACCGTCCCTCGGACGCGACCGGCAGCTCGGCCTCGCCGATCAACGGGGTACGGCCGTGCAGCACGGTGAAGGCGTCCCCCTTGACGACCAGCGTGCGCTCGCCGTGCCGGGTGCTCCACGCGGCCAGCGCGGGCAGCACGCCGGGCGCGTGGCCGGTCAGCGGGCCGCGCACCCCGTACGCCACCCAATGGCCGGCGGCCAGGATCGGCGTGCTCACCGCCGCGGCCACCACCAGGGACGCGCCGATCCTGCGCAGCCCGCCGTCGGCCCGCAGCTCGGCCAGCCGGTGCGCGGTCAGGCCGACGAGCACCAGCAGCCCGGTCCCCGCGAACGCCAGCGGCACGCCGGGCCAGGCCCGCGCCCCTTCAACGCTGATCCGGCTGACCAGGACGGCCGCCAGCACGCCGTACAGCGTGACGCCCCAGCCGATCGCGACGATCAGCCGCTGGCGGCGCATGAGCAGCGCGGCCAGCGCCGTCACCACCAGCCCGGCCGTCACCCAGAACGGCGGCAGCCCCGGCCCGCCCGGGCTGAGCGCGAGCAGCGACTCCGGCGCGAGCCCCGCCGCCACCAGGGCGGGATCGTGCAGGCCCGCCTCCAGGAGGATCCGGCCCGGGTCCGTGACCAGCCCGGCCAGCCACGGGAGCAGCAGCGCGACGGGCACCGCGAGCGCGATCACCATGGAGGTCACCACGCCGCGCCGCACCCCGCCGTACGCGACGGCGGCCAGCACGCCGAGCACCGCGAAGAGCGGGTACACCAGCGGGACGAACGCCGTCCCCACGGCCAGCAGCAGCCCCAGCGCCCAGGCCGCGCGCCGCGCGCGGCGCCGTTCCCCGGACAGCAGCGTGGTGCCGAGCGCGGCGTACACCGGGACCAGCACGAACACCACCGCCGTGCCGAGCCGTCCGGACGCGATCGCGCCGGTCGCGACGGGCAGCAGCGCGTACGTGCCCGCCGCCCACGCCCGCGCGGGCACCGCCGGGATGACGTGCCGGGTCGCCAGGTACGCCGACGCCCCGGCCAGCGGCACCGAGCCGAGCAGCAGCACGGACACCGCCAGCCACGTCTTGCCGAGCGCGAGCGTCGAGGCCAGCGCCAGCAGCGCCACGTACGGCGGCGCCCAGTCGGTGGAGCCGAGCCCGATGTCGTGGAAGCCCTCGGTGTAGAACCTCCACAGATCACCCGCACCGCCCGTGACCGGGACCAGTGCGCCGCCGCCCAGCCGGTCGCCGCCGAGCAACGACCGTTCGGCGGCCACCGAGATCACGGCCAGGGCGATCATGAGGACGACGCCGGGCCGCCGGAGGAAGCCCTTGACCGCGCCGGTGTCGGCGGGCGCGCCGTCCTCGTCGTCCTCCGGGGTGGAGTGGTGGTGGCGGCCGGCGGAGTCGACGGGGCCCGCGCCGGCGAGAAAGCTCTGCACCATGTCGGTCAGCCGCCGGTAGGCCGCCCCCGGCGGCGTCAGCAACCGCTTGATACGAATAAATCCCTTTTTACGGCCTTCGCGGCGGGCCCTGCGCGCCTTCAGCAGCCGGAACGGATGCGCCAGGATCGACCCCAGCGCCACCATCTCGTCCAGCGCGTTCGCCGGCTGCTTGCCCACCAGGAACAGCAGCGTGCGCAGGGCCGACCCGGCCAGGTTCCGCAGCAGCGCCCACACCATCACGCGGAACGGCAGGTTCGCCATGACGACGAACATCGCGTTGCGCCGGTCGAGCCTGCGCGGATGGTCGCCGCTGACCGTGATCCGCCGCCGTCTGCGGGCCGCCGCCTCGGCGTGCCAGGCCACCGCCGAGGTGACGGCCAGCACCCGGTGCCCGGCGTTGCGCACCCGCCAGCACAGGTCGAGGTCGTCGCGGAAGAGCGGGAACAGCGGGTCGAGACCGCCGAGCCGCTCCCAGACGTCGCGGCGGACCAGCATGCCCGCCGTGGAGACCGAGAGCACCTCCCGGATGCCGTCGTGCTGCCCCTGGTCGAACTCGCGCGGCTCCAGCCCGGTGTCCCTGCGCCCGGTGAGGCCGACGGTCACGCCCAGTTCGAGCAGGCGCCTGCGGTCGAGCCAGTCGCGCAGCTTCGGGCCGAGCACCGCCGCCTTGGGATCCTGCTCGGCCGCCATGAGCAGGGCCTCCAGCGCCCGCCGGTCGGGGGCGCAGTCGTCGTGCAGCAGCCAGAGCCACTCGTCCTGGCCGCACGGCGGCAGCCGGTCCAGCACCTCCGCCACCGCGTCGCCGAAGGAGGCCGAGCGCGGGAGCGCGAGCACGTTGGACGCGCCGAGCGCCTGCGCGAGCAGGTCGGCCGAGCCGTCCCTGCTGCCGTTGTCGACCCCGGCGACGCGCTCCGGCCTGCGGCTCTGACCGGCCAGCGCGCGCAAGGTGTCCCCCAGCCAGCGGCCGCCGTCATGGGCGACGACGATCGCGGTGACGAGGGGGCGTGACATGGGCGGGCGACTCCAGCGTTGATCAGGCGCGCCCACCCTACAGGTGACATCACACGCGAAAAAGGGCCACGCGGGCTACCGCGTGACCCTTTCGCTCATATCCCCTAAACGGCCTGGCGCTTGATCCGTCTGCGCTCCCGCTCCGACAACCCACCCCAGATGCCGAAGCGCTCATCGTGTTCGAGCGCGTACTCCAAGCACTCGGCACGGACCTCGCACGATCGACAAACCTTCTTGGCTTCTCGGGTGGAGCCGCCTTTTTCCGGGAAGAACGCCTCCGGATCGGTCTGCGCGCACAACGCACGCTCCTGCCATCCGAGTTCTTCAGCGTCAAGCTGATCCTGTGCGATGACCGGATCGGTCACTGCACACCTCCCTGCCGCCCGCCCGCAATGGAGCCCCCCATGGACGCCTTCCTCCTACCCACCCACGGGAAGGCGTAACAACATGGTTGTAATTACACGCGCGTGCCGTACGTGACGTCAAGCGGCATGACGGTATCCGGGGAAAGACCGACTCTCGCCCCGGTGTGCTCGGCATGTGGTGTTCGCACCAGGCCGAGGCCCCCTGCACAGCAAGGCTTCGACCCGGTTCGTTCAACGCTGTCAGCGGTCGGAACCGTACCAGGGCGGGGTAGACGCCCGCCCTTTGGGCCACCTTCTCTCTAGCCGTCGTTTGCCGGTCCGTTACCTGCGTGGCTCGTTGGGCGTGTATATGGCCGTTGGGTCGATTGGGTCGTCACCCGGGCGGTTCTGGGCGCCCAGGGCGTCCCCGAACTGCGAGGGGTCGAGCCGCATCGTCGACTCGCCCTGCGCCTCACTCCAGCCGGCCGGGGCCTGGTGGGTGGGGCGGTAGGTCTGGGGCTGCTCGTACTGGCCCTGCTGGGGTTCGTACGCGTTCTGCTGCTGCTGGTACGGCTGGGCCTGCTGCGGGTGGCCGAACGGGTCGTCGTACGGCCGGGCCGGCTGGCCGGCGTAGTCGGGCACCCGCAGGTCGGGCTGGGTGCCGGAGGCGGCCGTCGAGCTCTGGTAGGTCTCGGCCTGCTGGTAGGCGTCCAGGAGCTGCTGGGAGCGCGGGTCCACGGGCGGGTCCGGCTCCTGGAAGGCGGGGGTGGCGTACTCGTGGCCGGAGTAGCCGGTGAACGGCTGGCCGCTCTGCTGGTCGAAGGCGTTCTGCCGGTCCTGGTACGGCTGCTGCGGCTCCGCCTGCGGGTACGGGACGCTCGGGCTGGTCTCGCCGCTCGGGTACGCCTGGTCGGCGAAGGCGTTCGGGGAGCTGTTGCTCGGGGCGTACGGGTTCTCCGGGGTGGGGTAGCCGGACTGGCCGTACGCGCTGGGCTGACTGTCGGCCGGGACGTACGGCGCGGGGGTGTACTCGCCGGCCGGCGGCTGGTAGCCGGAGTCGGGGAGCGTCTCGGACGGGGTATAGGCGGGCGGGGCGTACCCCTGGTCCTGGCCGAAGCCCTGCGGCTGCGCGAACGGCTGACCGGCCGGTGCCTGGGGGTTGCCGAACGGCTGCTCGGCGGACGCGGCGGGAAGCGCGGCCCTGGCCGGCTGGTAGGGCTGCTGCTGGTACGGCTCGGACTGCTGGCCGTGCGAAGACTGCCCGAAGGGGGCCTGGTCGGGCTGCTGGCCCTGGGCGGGCTGGCCGAACGGGGGCTGTTCGGGCTGGCCGTAGGCGGGCTGCTGGCCGTGCCCCTGGCCCTGGACCTGGCCGTAGGCGGGCTGGGCGTCGGGGGTCTGGGGAGCGTAGGGGGACTGCGCCTCGGCCGCGTGCGGGACGGGGGTCTCCTGCTGGTGGCCGTAGCCGGGGGCGTCGGACTGGCCGAAGCCGGGCGCGGAGGGCGCGGGCTGGCCGTAGCCGGCGGGGTCGGGCTGGCCGAAGGCGGGAGCGGCGGGCTGGCCATAGCCGGGGGTGGACGGCTCGGGCTGGCCGTAGCCGCCGGTGGCGGGGTCGGGATGGCCGCCGTAGCTCGGGGGCTGCTGGCCGTAGCCGGGCTGCGCGCCGGGGGTCGGCGCCTGTCCGCCGCCGTAACCCGGCTGCTGCCCGAAGGCGGCCTGCTGGTCCTGCTGCCCGAAGGAAGCCTGGGAGTCCTGCTGCCCGAAGGAAGCCTGGGAGTCCTGCTGACCGTAAGGGGCCCGCGGATCCTGGTGGCCGTACGGAGCCTGCGGGTCCTGCTGGCCGAAGGCGACGGTGGCGTGCTGGCCGGACGGGGGCTGGGGCGCGTACCCGGCGGAGGCGGCCTGGGGCTCGTAGCCCGAGGACGGGGGCTGCGGCGCGTAGGCCGGGGACTGCTGGCCCGAGGGCGGCTGGGGCGCGTAGCCCGGGGACTGCTGGCCCGAGGGCGGCTGGGGCGTGTAGCCCGAGCCTGCGGGGACCTGGCCCGACGGCGGTTGCGGGGCGTAGCCGGAGGAGGCGGGCTGGCTGTCGGGAGCCGGGGGCTGGGCGTCCTGGCCCGGGGGGAGCTGGGCGAGCGCGGGCTGCTGGCCGTAGGGGGTCGGCGCGGCGTGCGGTTGCGCGTACGCGGGCTGGGGCGCGGGGTCGGGTCGGCCCTGGGAGGGCTGGTCGGGCTGGCCGTAGGCGGGCTGGTCCTGCTGGCCGAACTGCTGGGGGCGGCCGTACTGGGGCTGGTCCTGCTGGCCGAACTGCTGGGGCTGGCCGTAGTGGGTGGTGGGGCGGCCGTACCCGTCGAGGGTGGGGATGGGGGTCCGGCCGGGCATGACCTCGGGGAGCAGGTAGACCAGTCCGACGGCGGTCAGCGCGAGCATGGGCACGCCGGTGAGCACGTACTCCACCACGCCGCGGAAGCCGCCACCGGCGAACAGCCCGACGATCAGCGCCAGCGCGCCGAACACGGCGGCGAGCAGCAGGCCGGCGGCCGAGCCGTAGGCGATGAGCCGGGCCTTGGGCGAGCGCTCGCCGGTCCTGGTGACGAGCAGCACGGCGCCCACGAGCAGCGCGGTCACGACCGGGCTGGTCAGGCCCGTCAGGTTCGCGGCGGCACGGGTGGCGAACCCGCCGCCGAGCGGGCTGCCCGAGCCGATCAGGATGTGGCCGATCGTCAGGACGACGTCCACCAGCCCGGTGACGAGCATGATCCAGGCAGCCGGCTCCCGTAGTCGGGCGGCATTTACTTTGCTCATGAGTAACCCCCATCGGACCCTTTGGCCCGAAGGGAGTTTGCCACATTGCCGACTTTCGCGGCGGATGTCCCAAGAACCTCTTCCATCCCATTTACCCCTATACCTGGAGCTTCATTGCTCCGAAGTGGGGCAGAACCACTCCCCCCACGGGGATGTCGGACGCCGATGGAAGACTGGGGCGCATGCACATCGTGTCACTCGCCGGCGGCATCGGCGG
The DNA here is from genome assembly GCF_044465465.1 of Nonomuraea sp. NPDC049655. Lineage (NCBI taxonomy): Bacteria > Bacillati > Actinomycetota > Actinomycetes > Streptosporangiales > Streptosporangiaceae > Nonomuraea > Nonomuraea sp. NPDC049655. Next base: position 52,174 of record NZ_JBITLS010000008.1, on the reverse strand, counting down.
CGCCCGTTTCCTGCGCGGTCTGCGCGCCACCGCACCCGACGCCTCGATCACCGTCATCGGCAACACGGGCGACGACATCACCCTGTTCGGCCTGCGTGTCTGCCCCGACCTCGACACCGTCATGTACACCCTGGGCGGCGGCATCGACGAGGAGCAGGGCTGGGGCCGGGCCGAGGAGTCCCACGTCGTCAAGGAGGAGCTGGCCGCCTACGGGGTCGAGCCGCAGTGGTTCGGGCTCGGCGACCGCGACTTCGCCACCCACATCGTCCGCTCGCAGATGCTGGAGGCGGGCTACCCGCTCTCGCAGATCACCGAGGCCCTTTGCGTGCGCTGGCAGCCGGGCGTGCGGCTGCTGCCGATGACCGACGACCGCTGCGAGACGCACGTGGTGATCTCCGACGAGCGCGGCAAGCGGGCCGTGCACTTCCAGGAGTGGTGGGTGCGCCTGCGCGCCTCGGTCCCGGCCGAGTCGTTCGCGCTGGTGGGGGTCGAGAGCGCCAAGCCCGCGCCGGGTGTGCTGGAGGCGATCGAGCAGGCCGACGTGGTCATCCTGCCGCCGTCCAACCCGGTGGTGAGCATCGGCACGATCCTGCAGATTCCGGGCATCCGCGAGGCGGTCGCGGCCAAGACCGTGGTCGGCGTCTCCCCCATCATCGGCGGCGCGCCCGTGCGCGGCATGGCCGACGCCTGCCTGACGACCATCGGGGTGGAGACCACGGCCCAGGCCGTGCTCGACCTCTACGGCGCCGGCCTGGTCGACGGCTGGCTGGTGGCCGAGGAGGACTCCGGGGTGGCGCTCGACGGCGTGCGCGTGGTGTCCCGTCCGATCCTCATGCACGACGCCGAGACGGCCGCCGACATCGCCCGCACGGCGCTCGACCTGGCGCTGGAGCTGGCCCGATGAGCTCGCGACGGGTCGAGGTGATCGCCGTCACCGGCATCGGCGAGGTCCGGCCGGGCGACGACGTGGCCGCCCTGCTCAAGGACGCCGACCTGCGTGACGGCGACATCGTGGTGGTCACCTCCAAGATCGTCAGCAAGGCCGAGGGGCGCGTCCGCCAGGCGCCCGACCGTGCGAGCGCGATCGAGGAGGAGACCGAGCGGGTCGTCGCCAGACGCGGCGACACGGTGATCGTCCAGAGCCGCCACGGTTTCGTCATGGCCGCGGCCGGGGTCGACGCCTCCAACACCGAGCCGGGCACCGTCCTGCTGCTGCCCGAGGACCCCGACGCCTCGGCGGCGCGGATCAGGGCCGGGCTGGGCGCGCGGGTGGGGGTGATCGTCTCCGACACGTTCGGGCGTCCGTGGCGCAACGGGCTGACCGACGTGGCGATCGGCGCCGCCGGGGTGCGCCCGCTCGACGACTTCCGCGGCTCCTCCGACCCCTACGGCAACGCGCTCGGCGCCACCGTCACCGCGCTGGCCGACGAGATCGCGAGCGCGGCCGAGCTGGTCAAGGGCAAGCTCGACGGCGTGCCCGCGGCGATCGTGCGCGGTCTGGCCCATCTGGTGACCGACGACGACGGGCCGGGGGTCAGGCCGCTCGTCCGCCCGGCCGACGAGGACATGTTCCGCTTCGGCGCCCGCGACGTCGTGTTCGCCCGCCGTACGATCAGGGAGTTCTCCGACCGGCCGGTCGACGGCGAGGCGGTGCGCAGGGCGGTGGCCGCGGGCATCGCGGCGCCGGCGCCGCACCACACGACCCCGTGGCGGTTCGTGCTGGTCGAGTCGGCGCGGGCCCGCACCGAGCTGCTCGACGCCATGCGGGAGGCGTGGATCGACGACCTGCGCGGCGACGGGTTCACCGAGCAGTCGATCGCCAAGCGGATCAAACGCGGCGACGTCCTGCGCAACGCCCCCTACCTGGTCGTGCCGTGCCTGGTGATGGAGGGCTCGCACACCTACCGCGACGACCGGCGCAATGCCTCCGAGCGGGAGATGTTCGTCGTGGCGACGGGCGCCGGCGTGGAGAACTTCCTGATCCAGCTCGCGGTCGAGGGGCTGGGCTCGGCGTGGGTGTCCTCCACGATGTTCTGCCGGCCGGTGGTCAGGCGGGTGCTCGACCTGCCGGAGTCCTGGGACCCGATGGGCTGCGTGGCGATCGGGCACGCCGCCGCGCCGCCGCGCGACCGCGCCCCCCGTGACCCGCGCGATTTCATCGTGACGCGCTGAGCCTCTGACGAGAGTCTGGAAATCTGGTAAGCCAACCGTTTACCGTTAGGAAACTTTCCTTTACATTTGGACTATCCCCCCATGTAAAGGAGCCACTTCAATGCGAAGGACTCTCACGTTAGTCGCCGTGGCGGTGATCACCATCGCCACGGCGGTGTTCAACACCTCTCCCGCGTTCGCCCACGGTTATGTGAACTCGCCGCCCAGCAGGCAGGCGTTCTGCGCCCAGGGCAAGGTGCCCGACTGCGGCCAGATCGTGTACGAGCCGCAGAGCGTGGAGGGCCCGAAGGGCCTGCGGAGCTGCAACGCCAATCTTGGGCAGTTCGCTCAGCTCAGCGACGAGAGCAAGCCGTGGCCGGCCACCTCGGTGGGCAACTCGGTGACCTTCACCTGGACGTTCACCGCCAGGCACGCCACGCTCAACTACGAGTACTACATCGGCGGCACCCGGGTCGCGGTCTTCAACGGCAACGGCCAGCAACCGCCGTCGACGATCTCCCACACCGTCAACCTCTCCGGCTACTCCGGCCGCCAGAAGGTGCTGGCGATCTGGAACATCTCCGACACCTCCAACGCCTTCTACTCCTGCATCGACCTGCAGATCGGCGGCGGCGGCCAGCCGACCCCCACCCCCACCCCGACCGTGACCCCCACGCCCACCCCGACCCCGACCCCGACGCCGACCACGACGGCCTCGGGCACCTGGAAGGCCGGCACGGCCTACACCACGGGCAGCACGGTCACCTACAACGGCGCCTCCTACCGGTGCCTGCAGCCCCACACGGCCATCGCGGGCTGGGAGCCGCCGAACGTCCCGGCGCTCTGGCAGCGGATCTGAGGGTCCGGACAGGCCGATGACCAAGCTTCGTGACGCCGCGCTGTCGCTGTTCCGCATCGTGGTGGGCCTGCTGTTCGCCTGCCACGGGGCCGCCACTCTGTTCGGCGTACTCGGCGGCCCGTACGGCGGAACGACCCCGTCCGTAGGCCAATGGCCCGACTGGTGGGCGGGGGTGATCGAGCTCGGCGCGGGCGGCCTCGTCCTCATCGGGCTCGCCACCCGCGTCGCCGCCCTGCTCTGCTCGGGCACGATGGCCTACGCCTACTTCACCGTCCACCTGCCCAAGGGTCTGTTCCCGTTGCAGAACGGGGGCGAGACCGCGGCCATGTTCTCGTGGTCGTTCCTGATGCTGGCGCTGCTCGGCAGCGGCGCGTGGTCGCTGGACAAGCTCGTGTCCCGCTTCACCCACCGCGGCGAGAACGCCACCGTGCACCAGATGTAGGCCGAGGGGATGCCGGGCGACCGGCATCCCCTCAGGCGGCCGGCTTGCAGGTGGGATGGCAGAGTCTGCGGGCCAGCGCGCCGAGGAAGACGTCGATGATCTCCCCGGGCTCCTGCGCCTCGTGCAGCGAGCCGTTCGTGGCCGCCGCGATCTGCGACAGGCTGCCGCGGTCCACGTCCTTGCCGAACGCGATGATGACGATCTGGACGGGCTTGTCCGGGTCCCACTCCTTCCGCAGGGCGTCGAGAAGCCGCGGGAGCTTGACCCCCTTGCCGTCGTCCTTGCCGGCGGTGATCACCAGCAGCGTGTTGTTCATGTCGTCGCGGTAGTCGCCGCTCATCCTGCGGAACCCGGCCAGCATCGCGTCGTAGAGCGAGCTGTCCAGGTCGGGGTGGGGGGCGATCGTGCCGGTCAGCTCGTCGAGGACGCTGCGCCGCAGCACCTGGCCCGACTCCGGCTCACTGATCGGGCCGAGGCTGACCCGCTGCCGGTAGCCGCGGAGGTTCCCCACCTTGTCGGCGAACTCCCACATGCCCATGTGCGTGGAGTTCGGGAAGAGCTGCAGCCCGATCTTGGCCGCGGCCAGCGCGATGCGCACCTTCGTGCTGCCGTTCAGCGGCTCGGCCATGTGTTTGGAGGTGTCGGCCAGCACGAGGATGTTGGTCGGCGGCGCCAGCCTGCTCCAGGCGCGCAGCGCCTCGTCGATGTCCTGCTGCGACACCGACGGCCTGGTCTTCGGCGCCTCCGACGGCAGCTGCGGCCCCGGCGGGAGCGGCCCCAGCCGGCCGTCGCCCGACCTGAACCCGGCCCGCCGGACGATCTCCTGGGCCTGGCCGCCCTTCAGCCAGTCGGCGAAGGCGGTGGACGCCTCCGCGACGTCGGGATCGGCCGCCGTGACGACGTAGGGATAGTCGAGGTCGATCGTGCCCTCGCGCGGGTGCAGCGCGACGACCGGGTCGGGCGAGGGCACCCGGTTGTGGTTCCACACCGACTGCTCGGGGACGATGACCACCGGCCGCTGCCAGAACCCGCGGTCGTCCACGGCGTCCAGCATGCTGCGGTAGTCGGGCGCCGACCCGGCCTGCGCCCAGCGGACGAACGCCGTCAGCGCCTTGTCGGCGGCCGGCCCGGTGCCCACGACGTCCCTGGCCGCGGCCACGGTCGCGATCCCCGCGCCCACCAGGGACGGGTCGGGCACCCGTACGACGTCGGGCTCGCCCGAGCTGGGCGTCAGCCGCCCGCGCACGGTCGGCGGGAAGACCATCCGCCAGTTCATCTCGGTCCCGCCGACCGAGAAGCGCCGGGCCAGCGACGAGCGCGTGGCGAACACCAGCGGCGAGGTGGCCACCACGGTCTCCCCCGCGGGCAGCGAGCTCGCGCCCTGGCTGCGGGCCAGCCTGATCCAGGCCGAGGAGTCGGCGATCCAGCCGTCGGGACGTTCGCGCAGCACGCCGGCCCGGTCGCCGATCAGCGTGCGCAGCACGGTGGCCGACGGCTGCTCGGTCACCTGGACCAGCACGCACCGCCCGCCGACCGACGCCCTGGTCTCGTTGAAGCGCCCGGCGGCCTCCATGACCGCCGGCGCCACGTCCACGGCGGCGGCCACGCTGACCAGAACAGGATCTCGTGACACGCACAGGGCGGGACCGCCGCCGAGCACCACGTACAGGCTGCCGGCGGCGACGGCCACGGCGGCGAGGCCGGCCAGCATGCCCCGTTGGAGCGCCTTCCTGCGTCGCTGCACGGGAGGCAGCGCGGCACGGTGTCGACCCAACCGCACGATGAACCTCTCTCCAGTGGAGTGATGATTCTTCCAGTGCCTCCCATACCGGGCGCAACCCTTGTTAGAACTTGTTACAACTATGCCATCGGCAAGATTCTTCTCACGCTCTGGCACACCCCGTCGCTCGCCTGCGCGGCGGCCAGCCGTTCGGCCGTGGGGCTGCCGTACTCGGTGGTGCGCTGGCGTACCGGCCGGCCGGTGACCTCGACCATCTCGCGCAGCTCGCTGATCGTCTTGTACGAGCCGTTCTCCGAGCCCGCCATCCGGCTGATCGTCTCCTCCATGAGGGTGCCGCCGAGGTCGTTCACGCCGCCCCGGAGCACCTGGCGGCACAGGTCGTCCTGGAGCTTGACCCACGAGCACTGGATGTTGGAGATCGCGCCGTGCAGCAGGATCCTGGCCAGGGCGTGCACCGCGCGGTTCTCCTGGGCGGTGGGGCCGGGCCGGGCGATGCCGGCCAGGTAGATCGGGGCGCTGGTGTGCACGAACGGCAGCAGCACGAACTCCGAGAAGCCGCCGGTCTGCTCCTGCAGCCGCCTGATCAGCTTGATGTGCCTGACCCAGTGCAGGTGGTGGTCCACGTGGCCGTACATCATCGTGGACGTCGTCGGGATGCCGACCTCGTGGGCCGTGGTGATGACCTCGATCCATTCCTTGGCCGGCAGCTTGCCCTTGGTCAGCACCCAGCGCACGTCGTCGTCGAGGATCTCGGCCGCCGTGCCGGGCAGCGAGTCCACCCCGGCCTCCTTGGCGGCCTCCAGCCAGTCGCGTATAGACAGGTTCGTCCGGGAAGCTCCGTTGATGACCTCCATCGGGGAGAACGCGTGCACGTGCATGCCGGGGGTCCTGGCCTTGACCGCCCTGGCGATGTCGAAGTACGCGGTTCCCGGCAGGTCGGGATGGATGCCGCCCTGCATGCACACCTCGGTCGCGCCCGCCGCCCACGCCTCCTCGGCCCGGTCGGCCACCTGGTCCAGGCTGAGCGTGTACGCGTCGGCGTCGGTCCTGCGCTGGGCGAAGGCGCAGAAGCGGCAGCCGGTGTAGCAGACGTTGGTGAAGTTGATGTTCCGGTTGACGACGTAGGTGACCTCGTCGCCGACGGCCTGCGCGCGCAGCGCGTCGGCGATGGCCGCCAGCTCGTCCAGCGCCTCGCCCTCCGCGCCCAGCAGCGCGACGGCCTCGGCGTCGGTCAGCCCGGCGGGGTCGGCCTCGGCCCGCCGGAGCGCCTGGCGCACGTCGCTCGGCGTCGAGGCGGCGATCGGGCCGAGGCGTTCGCGCAGGGCCGTCCAGTCGCCGTAGACGTGGTCGAAGTCGTCGCGCCGGTCGGTCGCCCGGCCGGTGGTGTCCACCTCGACGTGCAGGTCCACCCGGCCGGCGGCGGTGAACCCGCCGTCCGGCTCCTGCCAGGGACGGCCCTGCGGCACGGCGTCCTCGCGGGCGAGCCCGGTGCCGGGGTCGGCCAGGGCCTCGACGTGCGCGAACAGCCGCGGGTCCAGCCAGGGCTCGCCGGCCCGCACGTACTCGGGGTAGATCGTCAGGCGTTCCCGCAGGTCGAAGCCGGATTCGGCGGTACGCGCCGCCAGGTCGTCGATCTGCGGCCAGGGGCGTTCCGGGTTCACGTGGTCGGGGGTCAGGGGCGAGACGCCGCCCCAGTCGTCGATGCCGGCGCGGATCATGAGCGCGTACTCGGAGTCGACCAGGTTGGGCGGGGCCTGGAGGCGTACGCGGGGGCCGAGGACCAGGCGCGCGACGGCGATCGTGGCCGCGAGCTCGTGCAGGTCGGCGTCCGGCAGGCCGCGCATGGCCGTGTCCGGCTTGGCGCGGAAGTTCTGGACGATGACCTCCTGGATGCCGCCGTACTCGCGGGCCACCTTCCGGACGGCGAAGATCGACTCGGCCCGGTCCTCGACGGTCTCGCCGATGCCGATGAGGATCCCGGTCGTGAACGGCACGTTGCTGCGGCCGGCGTCCTCCAGCACGCGCAGCCGTACCGCCGGGTCCTTGTCGGGGGAGCCGTGGTGCGGCTGCCCCTTCTCCTCGAACAGCCGCCGCGAGGTGGTCTCCAGCATCATGCCCATCGACGGCGCGACCGGCTTGAGCCGCTGCAGGTCACGCCAGCTCAGCACGCCGGGGTTGAGGTGCGGCAGCAGCCCGGTCTCCTCCAGCACCAGGATGGCCATGGCTCGCACGTAGGACAACGTGTCGTCATAGCCGTGCGCGTCCAGCCACTCGCGGGCCTGGTGCCAGCGGTCCTCCGGCCGGTCCCCCAGCGTGAACAGCGCCTCCTTGCAGCCCATCGCCGCGCCCTGCCGGGCGATCTCCAGCACCTCGTCCGGGCTCAGGAAGGCCGACTCCAGCTTGTGCGGCGCGGTCGCGAACGTGCAGTAGCCGCAACGGTCCCGGCACAACCTGGTCAGCGGGATGAACACCTTCCTGCTGTAGGTGATCACCCCTTCCCTGCCGGCGGCCTTCAGCCCGGCGTCGCGCACGCGGGAGGCGTGGTCGAGCAGCGCGTCGAGCTGCTCGCCGCGCGCGTGCAGCAGCACGACGGCCTCGGTGAGGTCGAGCGCCTTGCCGTCACGGGCACGGGCGAGGGCACGGCGAAGCGCGGAATCACTGACAAGACTCATAGAGGCACAGTACGCACCCCTGAGTTCGTGACGCGCACTCAGGGCGGGATGTCAGAAGGAGCGGTAGTCGCGCGCGGCCATCCGCGGCCCGCGCGCGGGCGGTCGCAGACCGCTGAGCCAGACGAGCACCGTCGCCCGGTGCCGATGCCCCCGGTACGGCTCCAGCAGCCGCATCATCCCCTGGTCGTCGGTCTTCTCCCCGGTCAGCGCGTAGCCGACCAGCTTGGCCAGGTGGAAGTCCCCCACGCTCACCGCGTCGGCGTCGCCGAAGACCCGCTGGCGCACCTCGGCCGACGTCCAGACGCCGATGCCGGGCAGGGCCCGCAGCAGCCGGTCGAGCTCCTCCGTGGTGGCCGCGGCCTCCAGCTTGGCGGCGTGCCAGGCGGCGTTGGCGATCGTCCGGGCCCGGACGGCCTCCGCGCCCGCCCGGTGCCAGTGCCAGCTCGGGATCTGCCGCCACACGACCGGCTCGGGCGGCACCCGCATGCCGTCGGGGGCGGGACCGGGGGCGGGCTCGCCGTAGTGGCGCAGCAGGTAGCCCCAGGCCCGCCACGCCTCCCGGCCGACGACCTTCTGCTCCAGCACCGCGGGCACCAGCGCCTCCATGACCCGCCCGGTACGCCCGATGCGCAGCCCCGCGTGCTTGCGCGCCACGTCCGCCAGCACGTCGTGCCGGACGCGGAAGCCGGAGACGTCGTCGAGCGCGCCGAGCAGGGCGGGCAGGGTCTCCAGCGACCATCCGGCGCCCGGCCCCCACGCCTGGGCCCGCACGGCCGCGGCCGTCACGGTCACCCGCAGCGTGCTCGGGCCGTCGGGGGTGCGGCAGGCGCGCCAGATCGAGCCGTCGGAGGTGCGGCGCCAGGCGGGATCGCCGGTGCCGCGCCGGTGGGGGCCGAGGGCCAGCTCCACGTCGAGCGGCCCGTCGGGCTCCCACCTGCGTTCCATCACATGTCCAGTCTGCCGCGCGGCGGCGGGTGGTCGCTCACCCGCGCGGCCCCGGCGGGCGGGTCAGACGTCGCTGGAGTAGCGGACCGCGCGCTCGGGCAGCTCGACGCCCGGCCAGACGCGCACCCCGCCCTGCAGCTCGTTGCCCGGCCCGACCACCGCGCCGTCACCGATCACCGCGTCGCGCACGACCGTGCCGGCGCAGATCCGGGCGCCCTTGCCCACGACCGAGTCGCTCACCGTGGCGCCCGCCTCGACGACGCTGTCGTCGCACAACACCGAGCCCACCACGGACGCACCCGCCTCGACGACGGCCCGCGCGCCGACGGCGGTGCCGCCCTGGACCTTGGCCTCGGCCGAGATCTTCGCCCCGTCGAGGGCGAGGTGCTCGCCCTGGGGGCCGGGCAGCGCCGGCGAGTCGAGCCGCCCGAGCACCAGGTCGCGCGAGCCCTTCACAAACGCGGCCGGCGTGCCCACGTCGAGCCAGTACGTGCGGTCGGCGTAGCCCAGCACCAGCTCGCCGGAGTCGATCAGCCCGGGGAACGTCTCGCGCTCCACGGAGACGACCTCGCCGCGCGGGATCGAGTCGATCACCGAGCGGGTGAAGACGTAGCAGCCGGCGTTGATGCGGTTGGTGACCGGGTTGGGGGTCTTCTCCAGGAACGCGGTCACCCGTCCGGACTCGTCGGTCGGCACGCAGCCGAACCGCGTCGGGTCGTCCACCTCCGTCAGGTGGAGCGTCACGGCGGCGCCGCGCTCGCAGTGGGTGCGCACCTGGTCGCCGATGTCGTGGCCGGACAGGATGTCGCCGTTGAGGATGAGCACCGGGTCGGAGGGCCCGCCGGTGAGCGCCTCGGCGGCGTTGCGGATGGCCCCGCCGGTGCCGAGCGGCGTCTCCTCGGTCATGTATTCGAGCGAGAGCCCGAGTGCCGACCCGTCACCGAAGGCGGGCTCGAACATCGCCGCCTTGTACGAGGTCGCGAACACGATCCGGCGCACGCCGAAGGACCGGGCACGGGCGAGTTGGTGGGCCAGGAACGGCACTCCGGCGGTCGGCAGCAGCGGCTTGGGCGTGCCCAGTGTCAGCGGACGCAGGCGTGTGCCCTGCCCCCCGACCAGGAGGATCGCCTCGAGGTCTGGCAAAGAGCTCTCCATCACTCCGTGAGAGTAGCGAACTATTCGATTGCGCGTTGATAAGAGTTGAGATGCGCCTCCGCCGAGGCCTCCCAGGTGAATTCGCGTGCCCGCGCCCGCCCGGCCTCCTGCAACTGCCGCCTCCGGTCGGCGGAGGCGAGCAGTTCGCCCAGGGCGTCGGCGATGCTGTCGGCGTCCGGCTCAGTGTAGGCGACGGCGTCGCCGCCCACCTCGGGCAGCGAGGTGCGGTGGCTGGTGAGGACGGCCGCGCCGCAGGCCATGGCCTCCAGCACCGGCATGCCGAAGCCCTCGCCCCGGGAGGGGAACGCCACGACGAGCGCACCGCCCAGGAACCCCGGCAGATCGGGCGCGCGCAGGTATCCCGGCCTGATCACCCGGACGGTGGCCTCGACCTCGCGGCAGGCGGCGTCGACGTCGTCCTCGTGCACGCCGCCGCCGAGCACCAGCGCGGGCGGCGTCTCCAGCCGCTTGACGGCGGCGGCGAAGCCGCGGATCAGGTTGGGCACGTTCTTGCGGGGGTCGAGGTTGCCGAGGAAGGCCACGTACGGCTGGCCGCGCAGCCCGCACCTGATGGCCGCCCGGCGCACCTCGTCCTCGCTCGGCGGGTGGAACTGGGCGAGGTCGACGCCGTGGTAGGCGACGTCGATGCGGGTGGGGTCGGCCGACAACACGCGGACCAGCTCGTCCCTGGTCGCCTTGGACGGCACGATGACGCGCTGCGCGTGCCGGACGGCGGTCCGCGTGGCCGAGCGGAAGAACGCGGCCCTGGCCGGGCTGTGCTGCTCGGGTTCGGTGAACCAGGTCACGTCGTGCACCGTCACGACGGTCGGCAGGCCGGAACGCAGCGGCATGGAGTAGTAGGGGGCGTGGATGACCTCGGCCCCCGTCTGGCGGGCGAGCAGCGGCACGCCGGTCTGCTCCCAGGCGAGCCGGGCGGCCCGGTTGGTGATGGCGACGGGGCCGGGGACGACACGGGCCGAAGGCGCCAGCCGCTGGTACCTTTCCGCTTCCGCACGCTGGCAGACCACGACCAGATCGGTCCCTGCCTGGTGGAGCGCGGCCACGAGCCCGTCCACGTACCGGATCAACGCACCACGGTCGGCGGGGACCGCGGCGGCATCGACGAGCACTCGAGGCATTACGTGGATCTTCTCCCCTCAAGATCGACGTGGGACCTGGCAAGTCCCCCCTCTTTGATTCAGCTTATGACCACCCTCCCCCAAATCGTGGGCCAAATCACACCGAGTCGCGACGTGCGGCAATTCCTGCCATACCTGCGCAGATCAGGTCACCGAGGATGATGACGATGCGGGAGCAGAGGGCCACCGCGATGGCCGCGCCGCTGTCGAGCACGGGGGCGAGCACCGCCACCATCGCCAGCTCGCGCACCCCGGCCCCGGCCGGCACGACGAAGGTCACGATGCCCAGGCACCACGACAGCGCGAAGGCCCCGACGGCGAACAGCAGGCCGCCCTGCGGCGCGACGAAGTAGAAGTGCACGCCGTAGGCCGTCCAGCCGGCCAGCGCCCAGCCGAGCGCGGTGAGCATGCCGCGCCGGGTGAGCGGGCGTTCCAGGGGCTCGCGCTTCAGCCTGCGCAGGCCGAAGCCGATCACGCCGTTGACGACCTTGGGCTCCAGCAGCACCAGCAGCAGCGGGATGAACAGCAGCACCCACCCGAACCGGTGCCAGCCGAGCGTGACCAGCGTGACCAGCAGACCGCTGGCGATCTGGACGGGCATCATCAGGAAGAACGCCGCGGCGCTGCGCGGACGCGGCACGCCGAGGTCGCGGCCCATCTCCATCTGGGCGAGCACCGGCCAGACCGCGCCGGGGATGTACTTGCCGAGCTGGCCGACGAAGAACACCTTGGCGGCCGGTCGCAGCGGCAGCGGCGAGCCCAGGTCGGCCAGCAGCGTGCGCCAGGTGAGCATGGCCCCGAGCAGCGCGGCGACCACGGCGACGAGCGACCCGGCCAGCGCCGGCCACGACAGCCGGGCGAACCCGGCGACCACGGCGTCCCACTGCCTGGCCACCGCCCACGCGCCGAAGGCGAGCGCGACGGCGAGGAAGCCGAAGCGCAGCAGCCGGCGCGGCAGCGACCGCTTGGGGATCGCGCTCGCGCCGGTCTCGTCCACGAGGCTCACAGCGGCAGGACCCGCTCGGGCGGCTGCGGCAGCGCCGGCCCCGCGGGCCTGCGCGGGGTCTTGGTGGCCACCCACAGGTACGTCGGCACGACGGGCAGCAGCAGCCGCAGCACCTCGCGCGGCGCGCGGGCCAGCACGGCCTTGACCAGCCGGCCCGGCAGACCGGGGAACAGCTCCGACCCGGCGAACCTGGTCGGCGTGGCCAGCACCGGGAACGTGTAGTCCCAGACGTGGAAGGCGCGCAGCATCCGGCGCAGCCCCCGCCGGGTCCTGAACCGCTCGTAGTAGTGGTCGGCCCGGCCGAAGGCGCGCACGTAACGGTCGGCCAGCGCGGGCGGCAGGTACGACAGGAACGGCAGCTTGTAGTGGGGCTCGACGACCCCGAGCCGGTTGCCGAGCCCGAGGTAGAGCACCCCGGTGTCGGACAGCACGCGGTGCATCTCGGCCACCACGGCGTCGGGGTCGACCACGTGCTCGTAGATGTGGTTGAACACCAGCACGTCGATCGACCCGTCGGGGAAGGGCAGCGCCGTGCCGTCGCCGCAGACGAACGCCACCCGCTCGCCGAACCGGTCGGCGGCCTTGCGCAGCCCCGGCACGTCGATGTCGATGCCCAGCGTGTGCTTGGCCCCGGCCTGGGCCAGCTCGTCGGCGATGAACCCGGCCGAGCAGCCGACGTCGCCCACGGTCAGCCCGCCGAGCGGCCCCTGGAAGTGCTCCAGCACGGCGATGATCTTCGCGGCCTTGCGGCGGCGTTTGTCCTCGTCGAGCATGGCCGACTGGAATTCGGAGTACTCGAGCTGCGCGACCCGTTGCTTGCCCACGTCGCCCAACAGTACCCGCGCCGCGGGCCTCGGCAGGCTGACCTGGCACACATGCTGGCTCTCCCCCGGGCTCCCGCGTAGCCTGGGCTGATGTTGCGCCGCCTGCTGCGCGTCCTGCTCGCGCTGGTCGCCCTCGCCTTCCTCGGCTACGGCCTGGCGCGGAACTGGCACGACACCACGCAGGCCCTCTCCAGGCTGTCGCCGTGGGCGGTGCTCGGGGCGTTCGGCGCGGTGCTGGCCGGACAGGTCTGCATGCTGGCGGCCTGGCGGCAGATCATGGCGGGGCTCGGCACGCGGCTGCCGCTGCGGGTGGCCGGACGGATCATGTTCGTGGGCCAGCTCGGCAAGTACATCCCGGGCGCGGTGTGGGCGTACGCGGCCATGATGGACCTCGGGCGCGACCACGGGAGCCCGCCGCGGCGCACGTTCGCCACGATCTCGCTCGGGCTGGTGGTCAACCTGGGCGTCGGCATCTCGATCGCCGCCGCCACGCTGAGCTCGCACGAGGCCGTCCGCCGGGCCTGGTACGTGGTGCTGCTGGTGCCGGTGATCATCGTGTGCCTGCATCCCAGGGTGCTCACCTGGGGGCTCAACCTGGCGCTGCGCGTCGCCCGCAAGGAGCCGCTGGAGAGCGTGCTGCCCGGCCGCACGGTCGTCGTCACGGTGGCCTGGACGGCGCTCGGCTGGTTCGTCTACGGCCTGCACACCTGGCTGCTGTCCGGCCGCCCCGACCTCTACCTGGTGGCGACCGGCGCGTACGCGTTCGCCTGGTGCACCGGCATCCTGGCCTTCGTGGTGCCCGCCGGGGTGGGCGTGCGGGAGGGCGCGCTCGTGCTGGTGCTCGGGCCGGTCATCGGCACCGCTCCGGCCATCGCGATGGCGATCGTGTCCCGGCTGGCGTTCACGCTGGCCGACGCGGTCGCCGCGGGGGCGGCGTTCCTGCTGGGCCGTCAGAGGGCGAGCAGCGCGCCCGCGTACGCGGCCCAGAACGGCTCGGGATCGACCGCCTTGACCCCCGACCGCAACCTCTCCGGCTCGCCCGAGGCGTAGAAGCGCTCGATCGCCGCGCGCAGCGCCCCGGCGTCGCCCGGCTCGACCAGCAGGCCGTCGACGCCGTCGGTCACGTGGTCGGCCAGCGCGCCCACCCGGGTGGCGATCACCGGCACGCCGTGCTCGTGGCCGAGCCAGACGTTCTGGCTGGCGGTGGCGCTCCGGTAGGGAAGCACCAGCGCGTCGGCCGCGGCGAACAGCTTCGGCACGTCGGCGGCGGGGACGTACCCGGGCCGCAGCTCCACCCTGCCGGCCAGGCCCAGCTCGTCGATCAGCGCCTTCGTCTCGTCGAGGCCGCCCCAGAACTCGCCCGCCACGGTCAGCGAGATGCCCTCGGGCAACGCCCGCAGCAGCAGGTCGAGCCCCTTGTACGGGCGTACCATCCCGAAGAACAACAACCGCCGGCGCACCCCGCCGGACTTCTCGGCCGACGTGGACGGCAGGTGCGGCGGCAGCCCCGCCACCCCGACCGGCTTGCCCGGCGCGAGCCCCCTGGCCAGCTCGGCCTGCTGCTCGGAGTGGGCCAGCACGCCGTCGGCCCGCCGCAGCAGCGCCCTCATCAGCGGCTGGTCGTACGGCTTGCGCTCGTGCGGCAGCACGTTGTGGCAGAGCGCGACCGTCCGGGCCTGACCCCCGATCCCGGACAGGATCCCCAGGTACGGAGGAACCTGGACGGAGCTCAGCACCGCCAGCACCACCAGGTCGGCCGTGCGCAACCGGCGTCCCGCCGCGTACCACCCGTCGGGCCGCCGCCAGTCGAGCCGCCGCGCGGTCCGCGGGTACGGCGTGCCCTCGGGCTCGGAGATCGTCTGCTGCCCGGGGTAGAGGAACGACGGGTACTGGGCCCGCCACGACTCGATCACCACGTCGTGGCCCTGGCCCGCCAGCCGGTGCGCCAGCTCGGTGGTGTGCTGCGCCCCGCCCCCCTTGTACGGATGGGTCGGGCCGACGATCGCGATCCGCACGCGCTATTCCCCCCGCGACCGCACGATCAGGTCGGCCAGCAGCGCCACCGAGCCGATCAGCAGGCCCGACAGGAAGATCATGACGGTGTTGGCCGGGAAGTAGAACGGCTGCCGGATCATGTCCCAGACGCCCTTCACGAGCCCGATCGCCACCAGCCACAGCGCGGGCGGCATGAGCACCTTGAGCGGGTTGAAGTACATGATCATCCGCAGCACCTGCAGGATGTAGCGGTAGGCGTCGGAGACGAAGCTGAACTTCGACTTGCCGGCCCGCTTGGCGTACTCGATGGGCAGGTAGTAGACGTCGTGCTGGTTGGACAGGAACGACAGCGTGATCGTCGTGACGCAGGAGAACCCGGGCGGCAGCAGCCGCAGGTAGGGGCGAGCCACCGACTTGCGGAACGCGCGCAGCCCCGAGTTGAGGTCGGGGATCTTCTGCCCGGCGAGCTTCTCGGCCACCTTGCGGATCACCCACTTGGCCGGCACCCGCAGGATCTTGTGCGACCCCTCCTCGGTGGTGCGCGCGCCGACGACCTGGTCGACCGTCTGGTCCTTCTCCAGGATCTGGACCAGCTCGGGGATGCGCTCGTTGGGGTAGGTCATGTCGGCGTCGGTCCAGACGACGATCTCGCCCCTGGCCTCCTGCGTGCCGATGCGGCGCACGGTGCCCGAGCCGCCGTTGCGGTGGAAGGCGCGGATGCGCAGGTGGGGGTACTCGGGCGCGGCCTCTTCGAGCCGGGCCAGGGTCTGGTCGGTCGAGCAGTCGTCGACGGCGACCAGCTCGTAGGTGTAGCCGCTGGAGTCCATCGCCCGCGTGATGCGCTCGACCTCGTCGATGACGTGGTCCTGCTCGTTGTAGCAGGGCAGGACAATCGTGACGTACGGCGCTTCTTCCACGGCAGGTCCACTCTTGGGGGTCTCAAGCGTGCTCACGGGGGTCGAGGGTACTCTGCCCCGCTGGAAGCCGAGTCCACATCGACGGGCTTTACACTCACTTGATCAGCTGTGACCATCCTACGCCGGGCATCCTGAGCATCTCCTGACCCACCGCCCTGGCCCTGGCGGGGTCGTCGAAGCGCACGTACAGCACCTCGGGGATCTCGGCGAGCGTGAGAGGCCGGGCGTCGCTCCGATAGAGCCGGGCCAGCCGCAGTCCGAATGGCTTGTCCTGGAGGAACACCTCGGCCACGCCGTCCAGCTCGCGCAGCCGGGCCACGACGGCGTCGCGCTGCGCCTCGGTCGCCACCGTCCGGCAGGCGGCGTCCTCCTGCCACTGACCGCACATCACGACGGTCAGGTCCGCCTTGCCCCGCCAGAAGTCGGGCACCCGGGGCAGAAGCAGGACGCCCTTCTCCTCGGCCAGCCCCCGCCGGACGGCGTCGTAGTCGGCCGGTCCGCGCACCCCGCCCTCGATCATCGGGATCCAGTTCGCATCGGGGGGCCTGGTCAGGCCCTCGGTGATGATCGCCGTCTGGGCCCAGCGCCGCTCGACCTCGTCGGCGGGCACCAGCGTGGGCGCGACCGCCTCGGGGATCCGCCGGACCAGCGCCAGCACCCGCTCGGCGGTGCCCTCCGGGCAGCCCTGGGTGCCCTCGGTGCACAGCGTGACGGTGAAGCCGTCCACGACGGGCAGCGCGCCGACGGGCGGCGGCGAGGGCAGGAGCGAGCGCAGGTGCAGGTACCAGCCGCCCCCGCCGAGCGCCGCCACCAGCAGGACGGCCGCCACGATCATCGCCGCCGTCCTCTGGTGGGCCCTGACCCAGGGCCGTAACCACGGCTCCCGGTCGTCGCCGAACGACAGCTCGTCGGTGTCAGACATGTCCAGAACTATCGCGATACGCCCTGAGCGGGGTCAACCCACCGCCATCCATACGTTCACCCGCAGAGTCCACGTCCCGTTGGGCGGGTCCACGAGCGAGCGCTCGTCCTGGCGCGTCACCAGGCCCATGATCTGCCGCGGCGTCCCGTAAGGGGCCACCTGGGCGGGGTCGGCGGCCAGCACGACCGGCACCCGGCCGGCCGCCCTGACCCTCTCGACGGCGGCCCGGACCTCCGGCTCCGCCGCCAGGTCGGAGCCTCCGGGCGGCCGCTTCACCTGCGCCGCCGGACGCCCGCACATCCCGCGGACGAGCTGGGTGAAGCGGTCGCCGGTCACCCGCTCGACGAACAGCACCGACGCCTGGGCCGGAAGCGCCGCGCACATCGACCGGACCGCCGCCGCCTCCCCCCGCTCGACCGGCGTGAACGCGGTGCCGATCGAAGTGACCACCGGCGGCACGAGCACCAGCAGTACCCCCGCGACCGTCGCCCACCGCCGTACCCGCTCCCGCGGCCACGACCGCTCGCGCAGCCATCCGAGCCCCCACACCGCCAGCACGATCAGCCCCGGGATCACGACCGGGACCAGCCGCCGGGAGGCCCACGGCTGGTCGGGGGTGATCTCGGGCCGCAGCAGCGTGGTGATCGTCGTCCAGCCGATCATCGCCAGCGGCAGCAGCCAGACGAACGGCCTGCCGTCGCGCAGCAGCCTGCGCAGCAGCACGGCCGCCGCGACCGTGGCCAGCACGACGGCCGGGATGCCGATGTACCAGGTCACCCAGTGGAGCGAGAGCTCGAAGTAGAGCCGGTCCGCCTGGACGGGCAGGCCGTTGGCCTGCTGGATCTGGGCGATGAACTCGGCCGTGCGGGCGTCCTCCTCGTTCGTGGCCTTCCTGGTCACGGTCTGGAACCAGGGACGCGCGTACAGACCGGCCATCACCAGCACGACCAGCGCGGCCCCCGCCGTCGGCAACCACCGCGGCGGCCGGAACCCGGCCAGCTTGGGCGCGACGGCCACGCCGACCGGCGTGAGCACGAGCACGACCGCGCAGATGAGCAGCAGCGGCCGCACGGACCCGGACAGATACTCCAGATACGGACGGGCCAGCACGTACGCCGCCAGCAGCCCGAGCCCCGCCCCCGCCACCAGCCCCGCCAGCAGCGGCAGCCCCACCGCGCCCTGCGGCCTGCCGGAGCGCCGCATCGCGACCAGCAGCCCCGCGTACGCCAGCACCGGCAGCACGTCGCGCAACCCGTCGACCCTGACCAGCACGGCCAGCCCCAGGACCAGCCCGGCCGGCAGTCCCTGCCGCCAGCCGGGCCGCTCGACCTCGATCGCGTCCTGGGCCAGCGCCAGCCCGCCGAACAGCAGGATCAGCGACGGGATCTCGCTGAACGTCGTGCGCGAGGTGTAGAGGATCGGCAGGCTCACCGCGAACGCCGCCGCCGCGAGCACCGCCCACCGGCCACCGGCCAGCCGCGCCGCCACCCCGGCCACCGTCAGTACGGCCAGCGCCCCCAGCACGGCCGGCGCCGCGAACGGCGCCCCCAGCCAGTCGCCGATCGCGAACACCAGCGGCGGCCCCGGCATGAACTGCGGCACCACCCCGCCGTCCACCGCATACGTGCCGACGCTGTCGAAGTACAGGGAGGGGTGGTGGCCGCCGAACGCCGCCGCCTGGTCCGGGATCGGCAGCGAGCCGTGCCCGGCGATCCAGGCGGCGTACTGGGCGTAGGTCGCCGGGTCGCGCCGGACCAGCAGCTGCTCGGAATGCATGACGACGTTGAACACGCCCGACCCGGCGGCCACCGCCACGACCCCCGCCACCTGCCAGGGCGTGGCCTGGACGCCCTGGCCCGCGCCCCGCCTCCCGCGCAGGACGCCGCGCGTGCCCGCCCAGCACAGCAGCGCCGCCGCGGGCACTCCGAGCAGCACCGCGGGCAGCGGCGCGAACCGGCCGGCCAGCAGCAGCGGCAGGCCCGCGAGCAGCCAGCCCGCCAGGGCGAGCGCGGGCGACACCGACAACGCGGCCAGTACGCGGCCCGATCGATCACGTTCCATCGGTGAGCGAGCGTATCCAACGCCGCGGTCACGGCGTCCGCGGAAACGCGGGTAGCGTACGCGAGGTGCAGGAGGAGCGGGATGACCAGCGGGTGAGACCGGAGCCGCGCGCGGGAACCCCCGCCCGCGTCCAGGAGCCCGGCTGGTGGCGGCACGGCTGGTTCGCGCGCGTCCGAGAAGCCGGATGGTGGCGGCGGCACGGCTGGTTCGCCGGGGTCCTGGCGGCCGGCGCGGCCCTGCGCGCGCTCGCCATGCTCGGCTACCGCCCGGCCCTGTGGTTCCCCGACTCCTACACCTACATCGTCACCGTCTTCCGGCCGCGCCCCGACCTGGTGCGCCCGGCGGGCTACTCGATGTTCATGAAGCTCCTGGAGCCCTTCCACGGCTTCTGGGCGGTCACCGCCGCGCAACACCTGCTCGGCCTGGCCACCGGCGTCCTCGTCTACGTGGCCGCGCGCCGGGCCCCGCGCTGGGCGCGCACGCTCGCGGCCGTGCCCGTGCTGCTCGACGCGTACCAGGTCGAGCTGGAGCACCTGCTGGTCTCCGACACGCTGTTCCTGTTCCTGGTCGTGGCCGCCGTGGCGCTGAGCCTGACCGAGAAGCGCGCCACCGTCGCCGCCATCGGCCTGCTGCTGGCCGCCGCCACCCTGACCAGGACCGTCGGCCTGCCGCTCATCGTCGTCCTGGCCGCGTGGTTCGTGCTGCGCAGGCGCGTGGGCCTGGCCGGGGTGCTGCTGGCCGCCGCGCTGGTCCCGGTCATCGCCTACGGCGGCTGGTTCTACGCCGCCCACCACCGCGTCGGCCTGGTGGGCGCGAACGGCGTCTTCCTCTACGCCCGCACGATGTCCTTCGCCGACTGCGCCAGGATGAACCCGCCGGCCGACCTGCGGGTGTTGTGCGACCCCCGTCCGCCGGAGCTGCGCCCGCCGTCGCAGGAGTACATCTGGAGCAAGGACTCCCCGCTGGTGAAGCTGCCGGGGATCACGTTCTCGAAGGCGAACGACGACCTGGCCTCCAGGTTCGCGACCCTCGCCGTCACCAGCCAGCCGCTCGACTACGCGGGCTCGGTGCTGGCCGAGCTGGCCCGCACGTTCGCGTGGGGACGGCCGGTCTACCCCGACGCGGAGGTCTACGCCTACTACGAGTTCCCGGTGACCCCGCCCGGCCCACCTGGCCGCTATCCCGCGCAGGTCGGCGCCGACTATGCCAAGCTCTATGAGCAGGGTGCGATCGGTACGGAGATCGTCGAGCCCTACGCCGGATGGCTGCGGGGCTACCAGAGCGTGGTGCGCCTGCCCGGCCCGGTGCTGCTGGCGCTCCTGCTCGCGCCGCCCGTCGCGGCCGCCGTGCGCCGGGCGCGGGGCCTGCGGCACGCCGGTCCGCCGGCATGGGCGGCGCCCTGGGCGGCAGCCGTTGTGTTGCTCGTCACACCGCCCGCCGTGGCCGAGTTCGACTACCGGTACGTGCTCCCGGCCGTGCCTCTGGCCTGCCTCGCGGCGGCGCTGAGCGTCCGGCCTGACCTGCGGGGACGGTCAGAAAGCGGGAAAGACTTTGGCAATGATATTCCACGAAATGTCCGGCTCTGAGTATGCTGTGCCGCGGAAACATCACGCCCGGGTCACGGTCGTTTCCGGCGGTCATGGCACCGGGCACGCCGTACGTGACCTAATCTCGTGGCGCGGAGCGACCAAGCCGGCGCGTTGGCGCAGGGAACGAGGCTAGGGGGCGTATGAGTGACTACAGGAGCGCGTCCGTCCAGGACGCCAGGGTCGCCCCCAGCGCTCCGGGCAGCCGGATGGCGCGAAGGGCCGCCGGCTCCCCGCCTCCCCCGCCCGACGACCGGCCCCCACGCGGCCACCGCGGCGACGGCGGCGGCGGTCAGGGCAAGATGCGGGTGCTGGCCTGGGTCAGCATCGCCGCCACCACGGTCATGGTGGCCGGCGCGCTGACCGGTTACACCGTCTACCGCGACGCCTTCGGCAACATCACCCAGAAGAGCGTCAAAGAGGACATCATCAACCCGCGTCCGCGCGACACGGGCGCGCTCAACGTGCTGCTCGTCGGCTCCGACACCCGCGCGGGCAAGGGCAACGCCAAATACGGCCAGCAGCTCGCCAGGACGGCCGACGCGGGCGGCAAGCGCACCGACACGATCATCGTCATGCACATCTCCCCCAACCGGGACAAGGCGCGCCTGATCAGCTTCCCGCGCGACTCGATGGTGCAGATCCCGAAGTGCAAGAACGAGACCACCAAGGCCGAGATGCCGCCCCGCCGGGACATGATCAACTCGGCGTACAACTCCGGCGGCATCGCGTGCACGATCTCCACGATCGAGACGCTCACCCAGATCCGCATCAACCACTTCGTCGAGGTGGACTTCAGCGGCTTCAAGAACATCGTCGACGCCCTCGGCGGCATCGAGATCTGCCTCAAGTCCGGCGTCAACGACAGGGCGTCCCATCTCGTCCTGCCTCCGGGCAAGAGCCTGCTCAACGGCGAGAAGGCGCTCGGCTACGTACGTCTGCGCCACTACGGCGACGGCAGCGACATCCAGCGCATCAAGCGCCAGCAGATCTTCCTGAGCAAGGTCATCGCCAAGGCCACGAGCAGCGAGCTGCTCACCGACATCGGCAAGCTGACCGGCTTCATCAAGGCGGCGGCGGGCTCGGTCACCATGGACCCCGAGCTGGCCAACGACACCCAGCAGCTCATCGACATCGCCACCAGCGCCAAGGAGCTGACCGCGGGCGGCGTGCAGCTCACCACGATCCCGTGGCTGCCCGACCCGCAGGACCCCAACCGGGTGATCTGGAAGGAGCCCGACGCCTCCGCGCTGTGGGCCTCCATCATCAGCGACACCGAACTCCCCGACCCGACCCCGAGCGCGAGTGCCAGCGCGAGCACCAAGCCCAAGGTCACGCCGAAGCCCGAGCAGGTGAAGGTCCAGGTGCTCAACGGCACCACCACGCCGGGCAAGGCCCGCCTGGTGGCCGACGAGCTGGCCAAGCAGGGCTTCAACGTCGTCGGCGTGGGCAACTACCAGGCCGCCGACGGCGCGAGCCTGCCCTCCAGCGAGATCCACTACGCCAAGGGCGCCGCCACCGGCGCCGACTACGCGGCCGTGCTGTCCGGCGCGGTGCTGCCCAAGCCGGCTCCCTCGGCGGGCAAGGTCGCCGCGACCAACCCGCAGCCCTACACCTCCGGCACGACCGGCACGGCCGCCGGCGCGGGCGGCAAGGGCGCCCCGGTGATCCAGCTCGTGGTCGGGTCCGACTTCAAGTCGGTCAAGGTCACCAAGCTTCCTGACAGCGTGAACAACAGCACCATCACGGCCGCCGACCAGAAGAACGTGTGCACCTGAGGCTCCAAGTTCCCTGTGGAACCGGACTTCTGGTGAGACAGGGACCACTAGATCGGGATAATGTTTGCGGGTCGGCGACGCAGCGCGACACGGCCGCTGTTAAGGCGGTTGTAAGTATGAGATGTCAGAGTTGCGTCGTGCACCCCGGCCCCTAGCGAAGCTGAGCTCCCCAGTGTCTGACACAAAGTTCTCCCCACCGGTCACGACCCCGCGGAGCCCTGACGGCCCCGTCGAGGAAGGCGGGCCGGCGAACACTGGAGCTCGCTGGCCCCTGCCTCAGGAGTCCGTCTGGGGCAACCAGACCGACCCCCACGGCATCGCGACGGGCGAGCGCCCCGAGGAGCGGCAGGAGCCCGCCGAGGAGCCCGAGCCGCCCAAGCGCAGGCGCGACCCCTACCTCGACAACGTCAAGTTCATCCTGATCGCGCTCGTGCCGCTGGGCCACTCGCTGGTGCCCACGCTCTCGACCCATTCCTCCAGAGCGCTCTACATCTACATCTACATGTTCCACATGCCGCTGTTCGTGATGATCAGCGGCTACCTGTCCAGGAACTTCTGGAACTCCAACGCGAAGACGAACAAGCTCGTCGACACGTTCGTCGTGCCGTACGTGATCGTGGAGATCGGCTACGCCGCCGTCCGCTACGGGCTCGGCCAGAAGTGGAGCCTCACGATCATCGATCCGGCGTGGCTCAACTGGTACCTGCTGGCGCTGCTGTTCTGGCGGTTGTCCACACCGGTGTGGAAGCGGATGAAGCACCCGGTCCCGGTGGCCATCGTGATCTACATGTTCGCCGGCTTCTCGCAGATCACCGGCGACTTCAGCATGGACCGCTTCTTCGGCCTGCTGCCGTTCTTCGTCATCGGCCTGGTGATGCAGCCCGAGCACTTCGAGATGCTCAACAAGCTGTGGATCAAGATCGCGTCGGGGGTCACGCTGCTCTGCGCGGCCGCCGTGGCCATCGTCATCGCGCCCAAGGCGCCGCTCGACCCCTTCTACTTCAAGCACAGCTTCCAGGACATGGACCTGTCCTGGTGGATGGGCCTGCTGCTCAAGGTCGGGCTGCTGGTCTGCGCCCTGGCGATGTCCTTCGCGGTGCTGGCGCTGGTGCCGCGCGGCGAGACCTGGTACTCCGACCTCGGCACCCGCACGCTCTACTGCTACCTGCTCCACGGCATCCCCGTCCTGATCGCCAAGGACCAGGGCTGGCTGGCGCTCCCGTGGCTGCACGGGCCGCTCGGCGTGCTGGCCATCGCGTGCAGCTCGTTCGCACTGGCGATCGTGTTGTGCCTGCCGGAGACGCGGACCGTCTTCAAGTGGGTGCTCGAACCCCGCCTGACCTGGCTCTATCGCCGCCCCTCTGGAAGTTAAGCGGCCCTTTCACCTGAGTTAACGCCTTTGACCTGGTAGGCGCGGAGCATCGACACATGCGCGCATGTGTCGCCACCACCGTCCATCATCCCGAGGACGCCCGGATCATGCACCGGCAGATCAGGGCGCTGCTCGACGCGGGCCACGAGGTGACCTACGTCGCGCCGTTCACCTATTACAACGTCACCCCGGCCGTCGGGCTCACCGCCGTCGACGTCGCCCGGCAGGCCCCGTACGGGAAGGCCCGCGCGGCGCTCAGGCGCGGCGTGCGGGACGCCGACCTGCTGATCGTCCATGATCACCGGCTGCTGCGCGCGCTGCCCCACCGGCGCCCTCCGGTCGTCTGGGACGTCCGCGAGGACGTCTCGCCCAGGCGGCGGGCCCGCGCGGAAAGACGGCATCACGTGATCACCTCCGCGGAGGTGCCCGAAGCGACCCTGGTGTCGCCCAGCCCGCCCCCTCCCGGCGACACCAGGGTCGTGCACATCGGCCGCCTGTCGGCCGAGCGCGGCGTGGCCGAGCTGATCGCGCTGGCCGAGCGCCTGGCGCCGCACGGCATCCGGATGGACCTCATCGGCGCCGCCGACCGCGACGTGCGCCCGCTGCTGCGCGACGCCCAGCGCGTCGGCCTGCTCGACTGGTTCGGGTACGTGCCCAACCGGCACGCCCTGCGCATGTCCGAGGGCGCGCTGGCCGGGCTGTCCCTGGCCGCCGACACCGTGACCGGGCCGCCCACGAAGATCCTCGACTACATGGGCCGCGGCCTGCCGGTGATCGCCACCCCGCAGGCCGCCCCGCTGGTGCGGGCCGTCGGCTGCGGCCTGGTGGTGCCCCGGGACGTGGACGCGCTGCTGGACGCCGTCCTGGACCTCAAGGAGGACCCCGTGCGACGGGCCGACCTGGGAGCGGTCGGGCACGCCGAGGCCCGGCTGCGCCACCACTGGCCCGACCGGGCGGCGGACTTCGTCAAGCTGGCCGAGTCGTGGGCGGCACTGCCGGAACACGCGCTGGCGGTGTAGGAATGGCCAGCGGGCCCCCGGGTTGATGTACTGGTCTCATGGCATCGCATCTGATCCAGGGCCGGACGGTGGGCATGCCTGTGCGAGTGGAGGACGCGGAGGTCTGCAGCGCCTTCTACGCGGTGCGGGCCGACGCCGCGCGGGCGGTGATCGCCTATTCCGGCCTCGACGTGGCCGAGGTGTTCCCCGGCAAGGCCGTGTGCGTGCTGGTGTTCGTCGACTACCGCAAGGGTGACCTCGACACCTACCACGAGTTCGGGATGGCCTTCCTGATCCGGCGGCCGGGGGCGGCGGGCTCGGTCGGGCTCGGCGACCTGCGCGGCGCGGGCGTCTTCGTCCACTGGCTGCCCGTCGACCAGCGGTTCACGCTGGAGGCGGGGCGGACGATCTGGGGCTTCCCCAAGGAGCTGGCCGACATCGAGCTGCGGCTCGGGTCGCCGTACAAGCGGTGTGTGCTGCGCAAGGACGGCAGGCTCGTGCTCGACCTGCTGATCAGGCCCGGCGTGCCGGCGCCGGCCGCCATGGCGCCGCTCGACGCCTTCACCCATCTGGAGGGCGTCACGCGGCGCATCCCCTGGTCCGTACGGGCCGGGGGCACGCGCGTGCGGCCGGGCGGCGCGCTGATCCGCCTGGGCAACCACCCCATCGCCAAGGAGCTCAGCGAGCTGGGGCTGCCCAAGCGGGCGCTGTTCGCCTCGACCGTCTCCCATGCCTCGATGACCTTCGGCGAGGCGGAGGCGGTCTAGACGATCGGCGGGCGGCCGAGCTTGACCATGCGCCAGGCGGTGCGCCAGGCCATGGGACGACGCTCGCCCGCGGGCGTGCGCAGCCCTTCAAAGAAGCCGGAGAACCACGCCTTGATCGCGACCCCCGAACGGCGCTCGCGGATCAGGGTGAGCACCACCCAGTTGGTCAGGTAGAGGAACGCCAGCGGCCACGGCAGGTTGCGCCGCGCCAGCCAGACCCGGTTACGGGCGTTGAGCTGGTAGAACTGCGCGTGCCTGGTCGGCGGGACCTGCGGGTGGTACATGACGGTCTCGGCGTCGTACTCGATCCGGTAGCCCTCGCCCAGCAGGCGCCAGGCCAGGTCGGTCTCCTCGTGCGCGTAGAAGAACTTCTCCGGCAGGCCGCCGACCTGGAGGAAGGCCGAACGCCGCACCGCCGAGGCGCCGCCGAGGAACGTGGTGACCGGCGAGGAGCGCTGCGGATCGCCCGCGCGCAGCCGGGGCACGTGCCGCCGCTGGCCGACGCCGCCCTCGGGGTCCATCACCCGGAAGGAGATCACCGCGAGGTCGGGCTCGGTGGCGAACCGGTCGCGCACGTGGGCGACGACCTTCTGGTTGGCGTACCAGCCGTCGTCGTCGAGGAACAGCACGACGTCGCCGGAGCACTCCTCGACGCCGCGGTTACGGCCGGCAGGAATGCCGGTGTTGTGGTCGAGCCGGATCGTCTTCACGACCGCGGCCGAGCCCTCGGGTGGCGTGGCCGACACCTGGGGCACGTCGGCGCCGTTGCCCACGATCACCACTTCGACGTCGCCGTCGACCTGGTTGAGCGCGGACTCGACGGCCCGGTTCAGCTCCGCGACCCGGTTGCCCATGGTGAGGATGACGCACGAGATCTTCAACGGGTCATCGTCCTGACGCGTTGAGGACACGAGCGGAGCATTCTTTCATGATCACCGAGTCTGCTGGTCTGCATCTTGTTGACAATGGTGGAGCTAAGCGTATCGGAACCGATGGTGAACCCCCACCGAACGGCGGACGTCCGATCAATACGACGGACGGGAAGCTCCTCCGGTTCCGACATGAGATCACCCAAGCCGCCTCGACGCCATAATGCTGATCAGATGGAGCACGGTCTGCAGCGCGGCGGCGATCGCGCAGGCCACGATGAGCACGCGGGAGGCCCCGAGCGTGCCGGTCGCCAGGTCGATCACCGCGGCCGCCACCGCGAGCAGCGACAGCTCGATCGGCTGCATGATCCGATGGAACTTCGTCGCCGCCAGGATCCTCCTGCCCAGACCGAGCAGCCCCGAACGGAACTGCACCGCCGACGCCTCGGAGGACGCGCCCAGCCCGCCCTTGGCCCGCGCCACCTCCACCAGGTCGGTCTCGGCCTTGATGAGGATGGCGCCGAGCGCGGCGGCGAAGCCGAGCACGGTGTACCAGTCGGGCAGCACGGCCGAGGCCCGCCAGCCGAGCCCGGCCAGCACGGCGGCCTCGGTGAAGTAGGCCCCGACCCGGTCGAGGTAGACCCCGGCCAGCGACGTCTTGCCCGTCCAGCGGGCCAGCTCGCCGTCGGAGCAGTCGAGCAGCAGGTAGACCTGGACGAGCAGAGCGGCCAGCACGGCCGCCCACAGCCCCGGCAGGGCCAGCACGAAGCCCGCCGCGACCCCGGCGACCGTCATCACCCAGGTGAGCTGGTTGGGCGTGACCGACGTCTTGCTCGTCAGCCACGTGACGTAGATGGACAGCCGGCGCATGTAGAGCACGCCTGCCCAGTGCTCGCCGTTCCTGCGGTCGAGGTGGCCCTCGGGCTGGGCGACCCGCCGCAGCTCAGCTACCGAAGGCCCGGACATAGTCCCCCACCCGATCGCGGATCTCGGAGTCCTGCATGCGCAGGTGCTCCAGGATCGTGTAACGGCCGGGACGGGTCGACGGCGCCAGCGCGACCACGTCGGCGAACTGCTCGCCGGTCAGCCCGATGTCGGCGGGCACGACCGGGAGCTCGTGCCGGCGCAGGCAGTCGACCACCTGGGCCACCCTGGCGGCGTCCTCCCGCAGGAAGAAGCAGAAGGCGGCACCTATGCCGGCGAGCTCGCCGTGGTTGGAGGTGCCGGGGAAGAGCTGATCCACGGCATGAAGGATCTCATGATCTCCACCGCTCGCGGGCCGCGACGACCCGGCGACGACCATCGACATGCCCGACAGGATGAGCGACTCGGCCAGGACGGTCAGGAACGCGTCGGACTCGATGCCGTCGCTCCGGCCGACCAGCGCCTCGGCGGCGGTGCGGGACATCGAGCAGGCCAGGCCGTCGATGGGCTCGCCGCGCTCGACGTTGCCGAGCTGCCAGTCCTCGATCGCCGACAGGTTGCTGACGACGTCGCCGATGCCGGCCCTGACCAGCGACTTCGGCGCGTTGTGCACGAAGTCGAGGTCGACCAGGATGGCCAGCGGCATCGGCACGCCGAAGGTGCCCTTGCCCCCCTCGTAGACCAGGGAGGCGGTGGGCGAGCAGATGCCGTCGTGGGAGAGGTTGGTGGCCACGGCCACCATGGGGATGCCCGCGAGGGAGGCGGCGTACTTCGTCGCGTCGATCGTCTTGCCGCCGCCGACGCCGACGACGACCTCGTAGGCGCCCTTGCGCAGGTCGGCGCCGAGTGAGACGGCCGCCTCGACCGACCCGTCGCTCACCCTGAACACCTCGGCCTCGCCGAGGGTGGGGGCGATCAGGCGCTCGATGTGGTCGCCCTGGCCGGGCCCGACGGCCACGGCCACCCGGCCGGAGGTGGCCACGCGGCTGTCGGCCAGCAGGGCGCCGAGCTCGGCGACGGCGCCGCGCCTGACCTCCATGGTCAGGGGCGCCGGCAGCATCCTCGCTAGAAGCGGCATGCGCGCTCCCTCTAGTAGCGAACGGCTATGGTGCGAGCCTTGGCCAGGTCGTCGTGGTTGTCCACCTCGACCCAGTCGACCTCGCCGATGGGCGCGACGTGGATCGCCTCGCCGCGCTCGACCATCTCCTGGTAACCGTCCTCGTAGTAGAGCTGGGGGTCGCGCTCGAACGTCGTCTTGAGCGCGTCGGCCAGCCGCTCGGCCGCGCCGGGCCTGATGAGCGTGGCGCCGATGTACTCGCCGTACGCCTCGGCCGGGTCCATCAGCTTGGTGATGCGGCGCAGCGAGCCCTCCGGGGAGAGGGTCACCTTCATCTCCTCGTCGGCCAGCTTCTTGACGTTGTCGACCGCGAGCAGGACGTCGCTCGTCCCGGGGGCGGCCAGCAGCGTCTTCTCGACCGAGACGGGGTGGACGGTGTCGCCGTTGACCAGCAGCACGCCCTGGGCGAAGTAGTCGCGGGCGCACCACAGGGAGTAGGCGTTGTTCCACTCCTCGGCCTTGTCGTTGTGCACGAGGGTGAGCTTGACGCCGTGGCGCCTCTCCAGCTCCTCCTTGCGGTCGTGCACGGCCTGCGCCGCGTAACCGACGACGACCACGACCTCCCGCAGGTCCACCTCGGCGAGGTTGCGCAGCGAGATGTCCATGATCGTGGTTTCGCCGTCAACCGGCACGAGCGCCTTGGGCAGCGTGTCGGTGTACGGCCGCAGGCGTCGTCCGGCCCCGGCGGCCAGAACCATTCCCAGCAACGTGCACTCCTCGGTCGAGCATGACTACGTGTGCCCAAAGGTTAGTTGCCTTTGGCCCCTTCGCGGGTAATCCGGCGTTAGTCTTGCGTTCCCATCTCGCTCGCCTCAACGCCCGATCGGGGCGCGGCCAGCCAGCACGTGACACTCTCCCAGCCGAACAGCGCCCACAGGTAGAGGGTCAGCAGCACGTAGCCCGCGGTCATCCAGCCGGCCAGGGCGGCCAGCGAGACCGCCATCATCCGGCCGTCCCAGCCGAGGCCGAGCGTCGAGAGCCAGGCCGGCGGGTAGACGCGCTGGCGCAGCCGGTAGACCAGGTCGTAGTGGTGGAAGGCGAGCGCGCCGAGCAGCAGGAAGGTCAGCACCGGCGGCAGCCCGTGGGCGAAGCCGCAGGCGGCGACGAAGCTGTACTCGATGAGCCGCAGGATCGGCGGCACCAGCCAGTCGAAACGGCCGTCGTGCGGATGGGTGCTGCCGGGCCCGGCCAGCAGCAGCGTCACGGCGGGCGCGAACACCGCGAGCCCGTCGGACCCGGCCACGCCGATCAGCAGCAGCACGCCGGTGACGAACGTGCCGGCGATCACCGGCGGCAGCGGCGGGAGCTGCCCGGCCACGAGCAGGCCCATCGCGCGCGAGAGCGGCCCGTCGTCGCGGTAGGCGACGACCCTGCTCTCTGGCACGGGGGTCATGTGCACGGAGATCACGCTGCCTGCCTCCCGATCCGGCGAACCGCCGCCGCCTCGCCCGCCCCGGCGGCCCTCACCGGGCCGACCTCGCCAGGCGCCCGGCGAGCTGGTAGAGAGCGGCGACCCCGCCCCAGCACAGCAGGGACACGAACGTCACCCTGGCGTCCCACACGGCGGCGGTGACGGCGATCAGCACCGTCCGCTCGCCGATGGGCAGCACGACGATCTTCCTGAGCCAGCGGGCGAGCGAGTCGCGCTCCAGCCGCTGGGCGAGCCCGAGCATCCCGTGGGCGTGCCGCGCGTCGGCCGGCTCCAGCAGCGACCGGGCGGGCCTGGCCCACAGCGCGCCGACGCGGCCCGCGTCGGCCAGCGCCCCGGCGTAGGAGTAGTCGATGGTGTGGCGGACGACCTGCGTGATCATCGCGGCGGCGGCCAGGTACCAGATCGTGGTCCCGCCGTGGCCGAAGGCGAGCCCGACGTAGACCAGGTACTCCTTCAGCCGGTCGGCCATGCCGTCGGCCCATGCCCCGAGCGGGGAGAACGTGCGGGTGTAGCGGGCGAGCTGCCCGTCGAGGCAGTCGAGCGCGAACGACATCACGAACAGCGCGCCCCCGGCCGCCCGCCCGGACTGGGTGCCGGCCGAGAACCAGACGGCGGCCAGCGCGGCCAGGCCGATCGAGACGCCGGTGACGGCGTTGGGGGTCAGCTTGAGGCGGACGGCCGGCCTGATCAGGTGGCGCGACCAGGTCGAGACGAAGAACGTGGCGAAGAAGCCGTCGTCCTCCTTGACCGAGGTGTCGAGCCGGACCCTGGCCTCGTCGACCTCGGCGAGCCTGGTCAGGGCGCTGTCGGCGGCGTGCTGGCCGGTCACGCGGTCGGCGTGCAGCGGGCCGATCGAGGCGGCGCGCACCCGTACGCCGGCCCTGACCAGGCCCACCAGCAGCAGGTCGACCGCCTCGACGGGGGTGACCGGGCCGAGCTTGCCCAGGTCGGCCAGCTCGGCCAGCTCCTCGGCGATGTCGGCCAGGGACGCCAGGTCGGCCTCGCCGGTCTGGAGCACGCCTCTGAAGGTGGCGTTGGCCTCCGGGACGGTGTGGAACGAGCTGCCGGCGGCGACCACCCTGCCGGACTCGACGCGTACGGGCGGCCGCATCGGGGCGGCGGCCTCGTCGTGGGAGACCAGCGCCCCGGTGTCGCGCGCGGGATGTTCGAGCAGCAGCGCGAGCGCCTCGGTGTGGGCGACGAGGTCGGCGGGGAGCACCACGACCGTGCCCGAGGAGACCCGGGCGATCTTGGCCACCCCGCGCAGGTCGGCCCCGAGCCCGCCACCAGGGGTCACCACCTGGACGTCACGGACGGGAAGCGCGGCGAACTGGTCGCTCAGCCGGTCGAGGAGCGTGCCGTCGGCGCAGGAGAGTCGGCACGCCGGGGTCGTGGCGAGCAGCACCACCGAGGTGGTCGTGCCCTCGCGGGTGAGTGAGTCGGGCAAAGCGCAGGTCTCCTCCCGGTAGGGAGTGCGTGGACACAGCGTAGCGACAGGGGCGCGCGATATCACGGAACAGGACCGTTACGCTGCCGACATGGATGCAGCGCGGCGGTCGGTCGGAGTGCTCCTCGCGGGAGGCGTGGGGCAGCGGGTCGGGCATGAGATACCCAAACAGCTCATCGAGGTAGCCGGGCGGACGATTCTGGAGCACTCCATCGCGGTGTTCGAGCAGGCGCCGGAGATCGACGAGATCGTGGTGCTGATGACGCCCGGCTTCACCGACCGGGTGAAGGAGATCGTGGCGAACGGCGGCCACCGCAAGGTCACCCAGATCGTGGAGGGCGGCCGGAGCCGTACGGAGAGCACGTGGCGGGCGTTGCGGGCGCTGGGCACGCAGGAGTGCGACGTGCTGCTGCACGACGCCGTACGACCCCTTCTGGAGCCGCGGATCATCACCGAGTGCGTGGCGGCGCTACGTACCCACCGGGCCGTCAACGTGGCGATCCCGAGCTCCGACACGGTCCTGGTGGCCGTGCCCGGCCCGGACGGCGAGGTGATCGGCGAGGTCCTCGACCGCTCGCGGCTGCGCCGCAGCCAGACGCCGCAGTGCTTCCGGCTCTCGGTGATCCGTGAGGCGTACGAGCGGGCCATGGCCGACCCGGGCTTCGCCGAGCGCCCGGCCACCGACGACTGCGGCGTGGTGCTGCGCTACCTGCCCGAGGTGCCCATCCACCTGGTCCCCGGCAGCGAGCGCAACATCAAGGTCACCCATCCGGACGACCTGCGGATCGCCGAGCAGCTCTTCGCGATCAGGGGGTCCATCTCCTGACGTGTCCGGGCATGTCGTAGACGTTCGCGTGGAAGGCCCTTGACCTGCGGGTTGTTACCGTGCGGTCGCATGAGAAGACTGCTGGCGATCGGCGCGCTGCTCGGCTGCTACCCCGTCCTGCTGGCCTCGGCGCTGTGGCCGGCGCCGCTGCTGTTCGGGCTGGTCGCCGTGGTCTCCTACGCCGTCGAGTTCGCCGCGGCACGCCTGACCGGCGGGCTGACCGAGCTGCTCAGCCGGATGCACCTGGGGACCACGCTGCGGTTCGCGGCCCGGGAGACGGCCGCGCTGCTGCTGGTGGCGCGGGTGTCGGGGGCCGCCTCGCCGTGGTTCGTGGCGCTGGCCGCCGGGCTGTTCGCGCTGCACGGCGCGCGGGCCGCGCACTCGGGGCTGGCCATCCGCCTGCGGCAGACGCTCAGCAGCATGCCGGTGACCACCCGCAACCTCGACGTGTCCGCGCTGCGCATCCCCAGGATGCCGCCCCCGTTCCTGGGCGCCCACCGCGGCCTGCGCTTCCTCGGGCTCGACGCCCTGCCGGTGCTCGGCGCGACCTTCGGCGCGGCGGCCGGGGCGGCCGGCGCGGGCGTGGCGCTGCTGCTCGGCGTGGCGGGCGTGCTGGCGCTCCTGCCGTACGTGCGCCGCACCCGGCCGCTCGGCGACCGGGCGAGGGTGCTGGAGGTCGTGGGCGAGCAGGTCAGGGCCTACGACCCGGAGGTCATCCTGTACTTCTCCGGCGCGACGGCCGCCGCCTACCAGGCCAGGATGTGGCTGCCCACCCTCGAACGCATCAACCGGCGGGCGATCGTCGTGCTGCGCGAGCGCGGCATGGCCAGGCACCTGGAGTCGACCACGCTGCCGATGGTCTGCATCCCGTCCTCGGCCGACCTGATGAGCTTCCGCGCCCTGTTCAGCGCCAAGCTCTGCCTGTACGTCTCCAACGTCGGCCGCAACGTCCACATGCTGCGCATCCCGACGCTGCGCAGCGTGTTCCTCAACCACGGCGACAGCGACAAGGAGGCGTCGTTCAACCCGTTCTCCCGGGTGTACGACGAGGTGTGGGTGGCCGGGCCGGCCGGTCGCGACCGCTACCGGCGCGCCCGCGTGGGCGTCCGGGACGAGAGCATCCACGAGGTCGGCCGGCCGCAGCTCGAAGGCATCTCGACCGAGGGCCCGCGACTGCCGTACCGGACCGTCCTGTACGCCCCCACCTGGGAGGGCTGGAACGACGACCTGTTCCACACGTCACTGATCACCATGGGCCCGCGCATCGTGCGCGCCCTGCTGGACCACGACCCGCAGCTGCGGATCATCTACAAGCCGCACCCGCTGACCGGCCACCGCGACAAGAGCGCCGCGCGGGCGCACCGCAGGATCGTGTCGATGATCGAGGCGGCCGAGCTGGCCAGGTCGAAGGCCAGGCATCCGTCGAGTCCCGGCGGGGCGCCGGAGATCAGGCACCTGATCGTCACCGGCGACAGCCCGCACCTGTACGACTGCTTCAACGAGTGCGACCTGCTGATCAGCGACATCTCCAGCGTCGTGGCCGACTTCCTGGCCAGCGAGAAGCCGTACGCCGTGACGAACGTCGCGGGGCTGCCCGAGCGCGCCTTCCACGAGCGCTACCCGAGCACCGAGGCGGGGGTGCTCCTCGGCGAGGACCTCGCGGCCCTCGCCGGTTTCCTGGACGGTGAGGACACCCTGGCCCGAGCCAGGATCAAGCTCAGGAGCTACCTGCTCGGGCCGGAGTACCCGGACGCGCTGACCCGCTTCGACGCGGCCGTCGAGCGGGTCTTCTCGGGCTCGTGATCAGCGTGGCGGCCTGGACAACCTCCGCGGGCTGGTGAGGAAGCCCCATCCCCACGAGACGTGCATGGCGGCGTAGACGAGGGGCAGCCGCAGCTTGACCGCGCCCGGCAGCCCGCTGCCGGTGACCGCCGAGCCGGCCACGATGGCCAGCGCGTAGCCCCCCGGGACGACGAGCGTCAGCGGGAAGAACGGCGAGAGCACCAGCCCCAGCGCCATGGCCAGCACCGCGGCGGGCGGCGCCAGGTAACGCAGGTTGATCGTGCCCTCGTGGGTGCGCGCGACCACGCGCCGCCAGCGGCCGTAGTGGAAGTACTGCTTGGCCAGCGCCTTGACGTTGGGCCGCGGACGGTAGGTGACCCGCATGCGCGGCTGGAACCAGACCAGCCCGCCGGTCTGGCGGATGCGGTGGTTCATCTCCCAGTCCTGGGCCCGCTGGAAGTGCTCGTCGTAGCCGCCGACCCGGTCGAGCGCCGAGCGGCGGAACACGCCGAGGTAGACGGTGTCGGCCGGGCCCGCGGTGCCGCCCACGTGGAAGGCCGCGGCGCCGACGCCGATCTTGGAGGTCATGGCGCAGGCCACGGCCTGCTCGAACGGTGTGACGCCCTCGGCCGCCATGACGCCGCCCACGTTGTCGGCGCCGGTCTCGGCCAGCGTCTCGACGGCGACGCGCAGGTAGTCGGAGGGCAGCATGGCGTGCCCGTCGACCCTGGCGATGATGCCGTTGCGTGCGGCGGCGATGGCGGCGTTGAGCGCGTTGGGCGTGCGACCAGTCGGGTTGGGCACCACGGTCACCCGGCGGTCGGCCGCCGCGATGGCGTCGGCGACCTCCTGGGTGCGGTCTTGGGACGGACCCACGGCGAGGACGACCTCGATCTCACCGGGGTAGCTCTGGGCGAGGACCTGGTCGACGGCCTCGCGAAGGTGCCGCTCCTCGTTGAGGACCGGCATGACGACGGAGATGGGGGGCCAGCCGCGCGTCTCCGCGGGCGCGTGCGGCGAGTCGGGGAACTGCTTCATGGCGGGGCTCACGCTACTGTACGACCAGGGGAGAAGGGCAATCGAAAGCCCCGGTGTCCCCGGCGGATCCGAGGAGGAGGGCATGCGCGAAGCGGGCGAGGAGGACGGCGGCGTGCTGGTGGGCGGCGACGCCTACGGCGGCGTCAGGCTCACTCCTGCCACCCGTCCACGCAGGCCCGTGCGGAGCGCCAAGGCCCGCCGCCGCAACGTGATCGTCGCCGGCCTGCTGTCCACGGGCATCCTGGTCACCACCGGCGTGGTGTGGGCGACCCCGCGGCAGATCGGCACGGTCGACGCGGGCGTGACCGCCCCCAAGTCCCAGGGGGCCGAGAACATCCTGCTGGTCGGCGTCGACAAGCGCGACGACCTGACCCGGCAGCAGCAGAACCAGCTCAAGCTGGGCCGCGAGTCCGGCCAGCGCACCGACACGATGATGGTCATCCACCTGTCGGAGGACCACCAGCGCGTCACCGTGGTGAGCCTGCCGCGCGACACCTGGACGACGATCCCCGGCAAGGGCGACCACAAGATCAACTCGGCCTACCAGTTCGGCGGGCCGAAGCTCACCATGCAGACCGTCAAGGCCGCCACCGGGCTGGAGATCAACCGCTACATCGAGGTGAACATCCTCGGGTTCATCGACGTGGTCGACTCGCTCGGCGGCGTCACCGTCTGCACGCCCATCCCGATCAACGATCCCAAGACGGGCCTCAACCTGCTCGCCGGCACCCACCAGCTCCAGGGCGCCCAGGCGCTCGGCTACGCCCGCACCCGCGCCACCGCCCGTTCCGACCTCGATCGCATCGACCGGCAGCAGCAGGTCATCTCCGCGCTGCTCAACCGGGCGCTGAGCGCCGACACGCTGGCCAACCCGGCCAAGCTCGCCGCGTTCGTCAACTCCACGCTGAGCACGGTGAAGGTCGACCCCGACGACGGGCTGATCGGGCTGGCCACCCAGCTGCGCGACGTGTCGCTGGAGGACGTCCGCTTCGCCGACGTGCCGCTCGCGAACGTCGACTTCAAGGCCCCGACCGGCGAGTCGGCGGTGTTGTGGGACCGTCCGGCGGCCCGCGACATGTTCCGCCGCATCGACGCCGACCAGGACCTCGCCAAGCCCGTGCCGACCAAGACGGCCACGCCGTCGCCGGCCAAGACCGTGATCCCGCCGGAGAGCGTCACCGTCAAGGTCATGAACGGCACGCTCATCACGGGGCTGGGGGCGCGCACCAAGTCGGCGCTGGTGGCCTCCGGGTTCAAGGTGCCCGGCGAGCCGGGCAACACCGGCAAGAAGGACCACAAGCAGACGCTCGTGCGTTACGCCGCGGGCCAGGAGGCAGCCGCGCGCCTGGTGGCGTCCGTCATCCCGGGCGCGGAGCTGAAGCAGGCCGACGTCGAGGGCGTCGAGGTGATCGCCGGCAGCGACCAGCCGAAGATCAAGAAGCTCAAGCAGCCCGACACCCCGGCGAGCAAGCCGAGCTCCACGCCGACGACCAAGACCGCCATGGAGAACATATGCAAGAAATAGGCATAACCAGGTAAAGCCAGGGCACGTGATTGGCATGGTGGTCAAGTGTTGGCGGGAGGACCCCTGTACGGTCCTGCACGTCGTCGGCGATCTCGACGTGGCGGGCGCTCCTCGGCTTCGCGCCGAGCTTGATCAGGCGCTGGCGGCGGCTGATCCGCTCAACCTGGTGATGGACCTGACCGAGGTGCCCTTCTGCGACTCGGTGGGCCTCGGCGTCCTGGTGGCGACGCTCAGTCACGTCCAGGACATGAGAGGACGCATGATCCTCGTCCTCGGGCCCGGCATGATCCGTCACCTGCTCACGATCACCAATCTCGACCGGCACTTCGAGACCAGCGCCTCGCTCGGCGAGGCCCGTGCCGCCCTCGATCCGGCCGCCTGATCCCGTCCGGCCGGGATCATGGACGTGATGTCATCGAGGGCACATCTCCCCGGAGCCGCCGGCTCGTAGCCTCGTAGGCTCGCGGGAAGATCCCTCTCACGTCCGGAGGCCCGCACGTTGTTCGATGAGTTCCCCGAGCCTGCCCGCTCCCAGCTCGCCGCCGCCTTCGCCGAGGGCAGGACCCGGCCGCAGTGGTGTTTCGCGGAGGGGCGGGCGCGCCTGGCGTTCTGGGCCCCCTTCGCGGGCGCGGACCCGGTGATCGTCTGGCAGTTCGAGCCCGGCCCCGACTCCGCGGCGGCGGCCGCGCTGCTGCGCCGCGGCCTGCGCGAGACGGGGCTGGGGAAGATCATGCACGACATCTCGCTCCCGCCCGGCCTGACCCCGGTCGTCGACCGCGCGGTGGAGCACGAGGCGCTGACCGGGGCCGGGTTCGTCATGGAGGTCGAACGGCTGACGCTCGCCTGGACCGCCGGCGCCGACGTCGCATCGTCGCCGGGACCGACGTGGGCGACACGCCTACCGCGAACGCCTTCCTGCGTGCCGGATACTCGGAGGTCGGCCGGCTGTTCCGCTACTACTGGAGGGCTTCGTGAGACTTGGTGTGATGTTCGACCGGGATCTGCCGCCTGAGGAGCTGATCCCGTTCGCCCGGGCGCTCGACGAGACCGCCGCCGACGACCTGTGGGTGGTGGAGGACCTGGGCTGGACCGGCGGCGTCTCGGCGGCGGCCACCGCGCTGGCCGTCACGTCCCGGCTGCGCGTCGGCATCGGCATCACCCCCGCGCCGCTGCGCAACCCGATGCTGCTGGCGATGGAGATCGGCAACCTGGCCCGGATGCATCCCGGCCGGCTGGCCGCGGGCATCGGGCACGGCGTGCAGGAATGGATGCGCCAGGTCGGCGCGGCCGTGCCGTCGCCGCTCGCCCTGCTGGAGGAGACGATCACGGCCGTACGCGCCCTGCTGCGCGGCGAGACGGTCACCATGCACGGCAAGGCGGTGCACCTCGACGGCGTGTCGCTGGTGCATCCGCCGGCCGTGCCGCCGCCCGTCCTGGCGGGCGTGAAGGGGCCGCGCTCGCTGGCGCTGTCGGGACGCGTCGCGCAGGGCACGATCGTGCCGGAGGGCGTCGGCCCGGCGCAGCTGCCCGGCGTCGTCGAGCGGATCGCCGGGGGCGACGACCACGAACTGGGCGTCTTCACCTTCCTGCACATCGGCGAGGAGGCGGACCGGCTCGCCCATCCGGTGGTCCGGGAACAGGCGGCCTACCTGGGCGTGTCGCCGCACGACGTCGTCATGGCGGCCGGGACCCCTGAGCAGGCGGCGGAGCAGGTCAGGAGCATGTGGGCGGCGGGTGCGGGGACGGTGGTCGTCCGGCCGCTGGGGCGCGATCCCCTGCCGCACGTGCACGCCCTGCTGTCGGCGCTGTAGCCCCACCGTCTTTTCCCCGGCGCTCTGGCGTCGGGGCCGTGGTTCCTATGGCCGAATGGCGGAGGGGCATCGGTCGAACGGCCGATGGGCCTCCGCCGCCGCTTCGCCATGATCGTTTGTATGAGGCTTTTGCTGGTAATCGTGGCAATTCTGGCGGTCACCGGGTGCAGCGTGCGCTTCGACAGCGATGAGGTGCCCGCCGTCCGGACGTTCCCGTTCACGGGGGCCGAACTGAAGATCTCGTCGTCGCTGGGCGGGGTGCGGGTGCTGCCCGCCACCAGCCCGGCCGTCGAGGTGCGGCGCTGGACGCGTGGCAAGGCGTCCACCAGCCCCTCCTGGTCGCTGCGCGACGGCGTGCTGCGGCTCAGCGCCGACTGCACGCTCATCGTCGGCGACTGCGGCGCGCGCTACCACGTGAGAGTCCCGGCCGGGGTGCGGCTGACGATCGACTCCCCCGACGGCGTCATCCTGAACGGCCTCACCCAGGACGTCGACGTCTCCAGCGGCGACCGCATCGAGGTCAAGGACACTTCGGGCAAGCTGCGCCTGATGACCGACTCCGGCACGATCGAGGGCGACGGGTTGCGATCGTCCAGCGTGCACGGACGCACCCTGGACGGCTCGATCTCCCTGGCCTTCGCCGCGCCGCCCGCGGACCTGGATGTGAAGTCGCGGGAGGGCGGCGTGACCGTCCGGGTGCCGAAGGACTCCTACCAGGTGAAGGTCGAGAGCCAGGACGGCTCCGAGCACTCCGACATCAAGAGCACGAAGTCCAGCTCCAGGACCATCCTCGCCCGCAGCACGTACGGGAACGTACGCGTCCTGACCCGCTGACCCTCCTCCGGCCGCGCCGACTTTCCTCCAACCTGTGGGGGCGCGCCGGTGTCTTGGAGGCGTCAGCCGACCTCCAGCCGGTAGGGCGCGCTGGTGTTTGGGAGGCGTCAGCCGACCTCCGGCCTATGAGGGCTTGAGGGAGGCGTCAGCCGACCTCCGCCTCCTGCCGGGCCTCAACCGCCCGCACGGACGTCTCCGCCTGCCGCA
Organism: Nonomuraea sp. NPDC049655; assembly: GCF_044465465.1. NCBI lineage: Bacteria > Bacillati > Actinomycetota > Actinomycetes > Streptosporangiales > Streptosporangiaceae > Nonomuraea > Nonomuraea sp. NPDC049655. The sequence continues at coordinate 13,032 of NZ_JBITLS010000008.1, read as the reverse complement.
CGGCCTTCCAGAAGTACGTCGAGCTGGGCTTGCCCGCCTCGGCGTACTTCTCGGCCAGCGCCCTGGCCATCACCACCAGCCGGCGTCCGCGGAGCTGGAAGCCCGCCGCCTCCGGCACCGCGCCGAGCGCCCGATGGTTCCAGTACGTGGCCAGCCGCCGCCAGTGCTCGGCCTCCTTCCCATCCGCGCCACACGCCTCGCAGGCCAGCAGGACCGCCAACTCGTGGGCGGCCCTGGCGTCACCCCTCTCCGCCGACCGCAGCCGGAACATGCCCAGACGTCCCCAATGCAGCGGCACCCGCAGCTCCGTGGGCGAGGGCTGCCAGGACGACTGCTCGCCGGGCGCGGGCTCCAGGACGTCCCCGCCGGCCCGGGCGGCGGCCGGCGACCCGTTCCGGCGTCGCGCGGCCTCCCCTGCCTCGGCCTTGGCGGCCTGCCACAGGGCGCTGAACTCGGCGGTCAGCTCCGCCACGGACTCGATGGGCATGCCGGACTTCACCGCGATCACCTGGCACACCTCGACGATGGTCCGCATCAGCAGGAAATCCGGCACTTTCTGCGACCTGCCGTTCAACAGGTCGGACACGGTCGACTTCGGCAACGGCCGGCGCCATCTGTTTCGTTCGGGCTCTTCGGCCAAAAGGGCGAGCGCGACTTTCTCAATCCGTTTCAGCGACGGGTTTCCGCATTCGATTTCACGCAATCTGTTCAGACGTGTCACGAGCACAGCAAGGTGATCTTCACCTTGACCGACATCCTTCATGAGCCGCCCCGGTTCGGACACCGTTGTCCGGTTTAAGAGTGGAAGTGGCATTTCGAGAAGAGGGGCAGGCGCCACCCTCTCGTTGCGTTGAGATAAGCAGCCATAGTGCCATAAGTCGGTCTTGTCGGGGTGCCAGGCGCATCACACACATCCGCCCCATCAGCCCTTCCCGGCCGAATCCATCCGATTCCGTCCGAATACGTCCGAGGCAAGCGCGATCATGGCCGGAACGATCAATTGCGCGGACGCGCCCCCGACTCCCGCTGGTACTCCTACGTCAAAGAACAAGCCCGTACGGCAAGGGGACATCAATGAGCAAGACAACCCTCATCTGGTCGGCGGTCAGCGGCGCCCTGCTCGCGCTGCTCGTCGGTGTCGTCGCCGGCCTGCTCGCCACCGGGAACGGCAGCACGGTCGCGGGCGCCATCATGGCGGGCGCGACGGCCTCCGGCGGCTTCGCGGCGCTCTGGATCACCGGCACCTCGGCCGTGCACACCTGGCTGAACTCCCAGAAACCCGAGAGTCCTTCACAGGACACCAGCGGCTGACCCCGCCCCCACCCGTCCCGCAACCGCCCCCTCGGCACGTCCGGCGATCGCACACCCTCACGCCCCGGCACGTCCCACAACCGCACACCCCCGCACCCGCACTTCCGCACCCGCACCCGCACCCGCACCCGCACGGACGGCGAACGCACCGAGGACCGGTCGGAGACCCCGCACCGGTCCCACACTTCCCCCCTGACCGCACCTTTCCCGGACCGCCCCTCCCAGGCCCGCGCCTCCCCCGGCCCCCTTCCGGTTTTGCCTGTTCCGGTCCCGCCCGTTCCGGTCCTGGTCGCGGACGGCGGCGGGTTACGCTGGCGACCGTCCTGCACCCATTTGTCGCGAAGGCAGCATCCGGAGGCGCCCATGGCGATGCCCAGGAAGGGCTCGCGGCTCATCACGGTCGACGGCACCGCCTTCCGCTGGCGGGTCAGCCACAGACCCGCCTTCGGCGACGGCAGTTCCGCGGCCCCGCTCACCTTCGTCGTCGAACGCGACGAGGATCCCGGCCGCGTCCTGCTCGTGTCACTCCCCTGCGCCCGGCCGGACAACTGGCGGGGAGCCCGGACGATCGCGATCCGCCCGCCGCTCGTCGCCGCATGCGTCCGCCGCGCCCTCGAACAGGGCTGGACCCCCGCCCGACCGGGCCCCCGTTTCACCCTCGCCATCACCGAGGACGAACTGACCGAACTCCTGGACGGCCCACCCGCCTACCTGGTCCCCTTCCTCTGGGGCATGATCCCGGAAGGCGGCACCATCAGGGACCTTCCCCGTGCCAGGCAGATCTGGAGCCGCGAAAGCGCCGGCACCGACCGCACGCCGTAACCCGGCCCCCTCCGGCGGCTCCGGCGGCAAATCCCCTTGCCCGTCCCCACCGTCGGCCGCCAAGGTCGGAACATGGTCGAACTACGCGTCCTGGAGCCCGACGACTGGCCGCTCTGGCGCGAACTACGACTGGCCGCGCCCGCCGACGCCGGCCCCGCCTTCGGTTCCGCGCTGGCCGACTGGCAGGGCGACGGCGACCGCGAGGAACGCTGGCGGGCCCGCCTGACGATGCGCGGCTCGCACAACGTCGTCGCCTTCCTCGACGGACGCCCGGCCGGGATGGCCGGCGGAGTCCCGACCGAGACGGCGGACAGCGTCGAGCTGGTGTCCATGTGAAACGCCCCGGCCATCGCGCTTTACACGCGTCACGATTTCCGGGACTCCGACTTCCAGGATTCCGAAGAACTCCCCGCCCTGGACCCGCACGGATTCCGGGTGATGACGAAACTCCTCCCCGCCCTGCACAATCCTCGATGACGAGCTATGCGCGGCAGCCTCCGCACAAATTCCCGGAGGTCATCGAAATCCCATTTCTCGCCGTCCGGGACGCCGCCGAGCGCCGGAATCAAAGGGAAGCCGCCGAGAACGCCGCGCCCATGAACAGCCCTCGCCCAACGCTGCGGACTCTGAACCGGCGATTCTCCCGTAGACGTCGTGCGCGACAGAGGCCAGCAGCTCGAAATCCGGCCCCAGCTCATCAAGACGACGCCGCATCCCCCGCGAGCCTTCTTCGAGTCGAAGAAATCCCTCTTGAGATCCAGGTGACGCAACACCCGAGGCAGCTCGGTCAGCACGTCGGGACAGTCAGCGACCCTCTCGAACGATTTCCGTCTCGGCACCAGGCCCACCCTCTAGTGAGCCGCCCCGCCCTGCTCCCGGCGTACCATCTCGGCGATCCACACCGGTGCGAACGGCGACGTGCACCCCGGGGACGTCGGATAGTCCTTGAGCACCTCCAGGCGCTCACCGATGCCGATCGCACGGGCGCGGTGCTCGGCGTGCTCGATCCCGATGTGAGCCAGGCAGTTGTTCATCTCCCACTGCAGACGGTCAGGGGCGTCCTTCATCTCCGCCTCGATGACGTCGAGCAGCCCCACCAGGTCGAGCCCCTCAGGCTTCTTCGCCACGCGCTCGACGGTCAACGCCCACCCGGCGCTGGCGACCAGCGGATCGGGATCGGCCGACCAGGCCACCCGCAGCTCTTCGGCGTGCGGGCTCTTCTTCACCACGTAGTTCACGAGCCAGTCGCGCACCTTGGGCGTACGCGCCTGGCGCACCATCGCGTCCAGCTCGTCCCGCTCGTACGCCTTCGGACGGCAGACCAGCGTCGCCAGCAACCTCGCCGCGGTGTCGCCCGTCTCCCAGAGCCCGCGCGCGAGTTCCTGCTGCGTCTTCAGCCGCTTGGCGAGGGCGCGCAGCTTGCCGAGGTTCACGCCGTGATCGTCGCCGTGTCTCTCGTTCACCTCGCGCGCCTTGGGGTCCTCCAGCGCGGCCAGCTCGGCCATCACCTCGGTCAACGTCACCCCGGCCACCTCCTCAGAAGCAGCTCCAGCCTAAACGCGTTGTGACGTACCTTGGTGTGTCTCCGTGACCGAGCGGACAGAGGCTGCATGGAACAGGACCAGGCTTCGAGGTGGGACGGCGTCACTCTGCGCTCGACCTACAAGGACCATCTGCTCGAAGAACGCGACGAACTGGCCGACGCCGCACGCGACGGCGCCTGGTCCACAGTCTTCGAGCTGCTCGAAGAGCATCCCGAGTGGATCAACGGCGGCAGAGTCGGCGGCACCAGCGGATACGCCCCACTCCACCAGGCCGCCTGGCACGGCGCCGACGTCAGCGTCGTGCACCGGCTGATCTCCCGCGGCGCCTGGCGCACGCTCCGTACGGCTCAAGGAGAACGGGCGATCGACATCGCCACCCGCCGGGGACACCACGCCCTCCTGGCGCCACTCACCCCGGTCATCCGCCACCACCTGCCGGCCGGAACTTTGAGGTCGATCCAGCACCACTTCCACGCGCTGATCCACGAACGCGCCGACGACCTGGTCACCGAGCACCAGCTACGCCTCCCCGACCTGGAACCTCTGACCGAGCAACGTCACCCGGCCTGCTGGTTCGCCGTCCCCGGCATGTACGGCGGCTTCAGCTACCGGCTGGAGCGAACCCGGCTGACCGTGGAAAGCTGGTGCCGCGTCGTCGGCGGATCGGGCCAACGCCACTTCATCGACGAACACGGCCCCCGCCTCGTCGCCGAAGGCTTCGTCTGACCAACACGAAATCGCCACAGCTCACGGCGATCCCGAAAAGAGACTCCTCAGTCATCGAAGCCGGCGATCCACTCACCGATGAACTTCGACGCCTCCTCGGCTGAGACGACATCACCCCTGAAGGCGGGCCCAAGGCTGTCGACAAGCAATTCCGGCGATACAGGTTCCCCGGCGACGACCAGATAGCACGAAAGGCCCTCACTCATTTGACGTGACATCGAGGAGACGAACGCATCGCGACGGTACCTGTTGCACAGCAACAGCAGATTCCGCCGCTCCAGCTCTGTTCTCAGCTGCCGCAAACCGTCTTCGAAGTCGACCGACGAGAGAACCCTGATCGGCGAAACGCCTGCGCGATCCAGCCGCAGCTCGTACGTCTCACCATCGGTCCACGTCATCACCTGGCAGCGCGAAAAAGATTCGTCCACCATGTCGACCAGTTCGAGCTCGTACATGCTCACCTCGGCACGTTCAAGGCAGAGTCGTCCGGCGATCCCCACGGCCTCCCCCGCGAAAACCCGGGACCGCCTCCGCGGTCTCGGGTTCTGCAGGTCAGATGCCTACTTGAGGAGCTGGCGGGCCATCACCATGCGCTGGATCTGGTTGGTGCCCTCGTAGATCTGGGTGATCTCCGATCCTCGGCGTGATTACCTTCGAAAATAGTCGGCTCATGCGACTGAGCAGCGGCTAAACCTTTGGACCTTTCGCATCACTTCTCGCAGGTTCCGGTACTCCCACGGAACAGCCACGGAACAAGGGTGGCGTAGGACCGGCCTGGGCGGACCTACGTGAGTGCCTGCATCAAACGAGCGGCCTCATCCGTCCTTAATGTGGACAGGCCAGCCCCGTCAGTTGGAGAATCCGTGGCGGTGTAGATGCGCGGTCGCGTCAGAGTGAGTCTCCATCCACTGCGTGCAGACCGCCCAATGTACCCGGGTTCCGTCCATCCCTTCGAGCAACACGTCATGCTGACCGACGCGCGCGCAGACCGCCGCTTCCCCATATGCGCTGCACCAGCCCGCGGCCCGTCCGTATCGTTGGGGAACCGGCTCGGGCCATGGTTTTGAAAGATCTTGACGATAGCAAACTTCATCCGTTTAGGCTCTGCCCGGTGATGCTGTCCGTCAATGGGTTGAGCGATCGCAGCGTCTGCTTCACAAGGCGAGTGATCACCCTGCTCAGCCAATCGAGAACGTGGTCAGACGCCGCTGTCCGGCGCCAGACAGGCACCGCCAGTCGTGCCGTGGCAGCGCTTGTACTTCTTGCCTGATCCGCACGGGCACGGGGCGTTGCGGAGGAGGTCACCGATGCCATCGCGGTGGATGACGGGCGTAAGCCGGGCCCCGATCTCCGCTGCCGTGCTCTGGGCAGCGTTCAGGAGGCTGCGAAAGACCTCAGGGAGTTTCCCGGCCAACCAGCGGTAGTGGCTGACGGCTTCCTCCGCTGCCGAGAGACCTGCGGGGAGGTCTGTTTCAGTCTCGTTGCATGCCCGTGCATACGTCCACAGGCTCAGCGCGAGGTTGGGCACGTAGGCCTGCGGGTCCGCCTCGGCCAATTGACGATTTAGTTCCACCGCCTCATGTGCCAGTTCCACCGCCCGTCGTTTGTCCTCCGTCTCCAACAAGAAGATCCCCAGGGTGCCCAAGCTGCTTGCGAGATCGGGCAGGTAGGCTTCCGGCTCCGCCTCGGCCAATTGACGGTGTAGTTCTACTGCCTCATGTGCCAGTTCTACCGCCCGCCGCTTGTCCCCCACCCCCGACACGAGAGTCCCCAGATTGGCCAAGCTGATTGCGAGGTTAGGCAGATGAGCCGCTGGCTCCGCTCCAGCCAATTGACGATAGACCTCCACCGCCTCATGTACCGGTTCCACCGCCCCCCGTTTGTCCCCCGCCCCCGACAAGCAACCCCCTAGATTGCTCAAGCTGATCGCGAGGCCAGGCAGATAGGCTGCTGGCTCCACCTCGGCCAACCGACGCAGAAGCTCGACCGCCTCCCGTGCTGGTTCCACCGCCTCCTGTTTGTCCCCCGCCTCCCACAGCCGGGCTCCCAGAGCAGTCAGGCTTCTCGCCAGGTCGGCCAGGTAGGCCTTTGGCTCGGCCTCGGCCAACCCTCGCCGGATCTCCACCGCCTCCTGTACCGCGTCCACCGCTTCGCGGATGTCCCCTACCTCCGACGAGCAGTTCCCCAGGTTGCTCAAGCTCATCGCGAGACCCGGCAGATAGGCCTCCGGTTCCACCTCGGCCAACTGACGGTAAAGCTCCACCGACTCCCGCACCGATTTCACCGCTCTTCGGATGTCTCCTGTTCCCGAAGAGAGAGTCCCCAGGTTGTTCAAGCTCATCGCGAGGTCAGGAAGATAGGCCGTTGCTTCTGCCCCTGCCAACTGACGATAGGACTCAACCACCTCCCGTATGAGCTCCACCGCCCTCCGCTTATCCCCCACCTCCCACAATTGGGTCGCCAGATTATTCAGGCTCAACGTGAAGCGGGGCAGGTGAGCCATCGGATTTGCCTGATGCAGCTGACGATAGAGTTCCACCGCCTCCCAAGAGGCATCCAACGCTTTACGGATGTCTCCGACCGCTGACAACCGGGTCCCTAGGTTGTTCAGGCTGTTTGCGAGGTCGGGCAGGTGGACGTCCGGTTGCACCTCAACCAACCGACGATGGAGCTTCACCGCTTCCCTCGAAGGCTCTAAGGCGCCCCGGATGTCCCCCGCGTACGACAGACGAATCCCTAGGGCTGAAAGCCGAGCGGCCCGCAACGCGGGGGACGCATCAGCGGGCAGATTACGCAGTAGGTGGTGGGCGAGGTTGCCGGCAGCTTGGAGCAGGCCGGTGTTTTTGTCAGGCAGGGCATCATGGAGGCGCGTGGCTAGGGAGTGCTCGGCGTGATCGATTATGAATCCGACCAGATCGGCAGTGGCGTACCGGGCCAGCTCTGGCCGCTGCTCCAATAGCTCTAGGAGCAGTGTGCGAGCCTGAGGATGGCGGGCTGCGGTTGCGGTGAGCACGATCAGGCAGCGCCGCATCGACATCCGGGACAGCCTGTCAGCTTTCCACTGCCCATCGTTGTTACTACCAGCAGTAACAGCAGTGAGGGTGGTCAGGGTCTGCGCCGCCTCGGCGGCGTGGTGGCGAAGGTGGTGGGCGATGAAGTCCTCGCCGAACCGATCCGGGCGTAGGGGCAGCAGAATCTCGCCTCCAGCGGGGCCGCCATTGTGGCCCAGCCGCTCACTGGGCTCGTGGTCGGGACGGGCCGGTGTTGCAGCAGGGGGGTAGAGGCGGCGGTGGACATCCAGGAGCAGTCCGGCTTGGGCGGGGCCGTCGGCCAGGTGGATGCGGTGCAGCAGGCTACGTGCTTGCGCAGCGTCCTCCAGGGGACCAAACACAGTGGCTAGGAACACCATGCGTTCAATGACGACGGGGGAGGTGAAGGCGGGTGCTGTCGCCTGCCAGTAGCGCATCTCGTGGTTAAGCAGATAGTCCGACAGACCTGGACGATCGGGGGCGGGAGCCTCCTCCTGGACGGCGTAGATGGCGGCCAGGGCGGCCATGTGCAAGGTTAGTGCTGAGGCATAGTCGGGATGGTTCAGGTCCGCCGGTGGACCTGGCACAGGCCCGTTGTGCTCCAAGTGTGCGGCGAACGCGGTGGCGGCTTGGAAGTAGGCATGAGGCCGGTCGATGGCGGGGGTGAAGTCGCCCAAGGCGATGGGGTCAGCCAGGTCGGCGCCACCACGGTCCAGTTGGGCGCATATGCTCTGCCACAGGTCTTCTCCCGGGCGAGCCAGGAGCAGCAGGCGGATGGTGCGGCCAGGCAGGTCCCACGCTAGGCCGTCGATCATTTGAGCCAGTGTGGACGCGTTCCAGCGTTCAGCGTAGTCGACCACCACCAGTAGCGGTTGCCCGTCGGCCAACTCTACGGCGCTGCTGCCGTTGCGAAGGCGGGGAGTCTTCTCCACCGCCTGGGCTACCGCCCACCCTGCGGCGTGGCTCCTGGAGGCGAAGTAGGCAGCCAGGCGAGTCTTTCCCTGCCCTCCGGGGCCATGCAACAAAATCATCGACACGGGTTCATCCGGGTCATCCCGCCATGCGGTCAATGCCTCTTCCTCGGCGGGGCGGGTCCAGTAGGGCACCACCTGACGCTGCACGTCCAGCAGGTAACTGGGACCGCGCCGAGAACGCGGCAGACGCACCGGCGGAGCATCCCTGAGCATCTCCAGTCGGTAGCCGGGCCGATCGAGAGCGATCAGCACATCCCCAGCAGCGTGCCCAATCTGAATGTTGGGCCCGCCGATCAGCGAGCCGGACACCGAAGGCGCGCCGGAGGGTAGCCCGCCGGGAAGGGGTGCGGCCTCAGCGCTCATAGCGGATGTTCACATTCCCGTCAGCATGGCCGATCTGGATGTTGGGTCCTTCGATGGTGGAGTTGGACACGACAGGTCCGCCTCTGGCCTGCTCTTGGGACGCTTTGGGCTGAGCCCGGGGTTGTGGCAGTTCCTCCATAGCAGCGGGTAGGGCGGTGGCGGAGCGACGGGCCAGGACGATGCTGTAGACCGCCAGCGGAAATCCGGCCGCCGCGATACACATGCCGATGATGCTCGCCCACTTGTCGGCGTCATCCAGCCCGGCCCGCACCAACAGCACCCCGGCCAGGGTGCAACCGGCTCCCGCCACCGCTGCCCCGGCCCACGCCACCATTCGCCAGCCACTCATGTTCTCCATAATGAACCAGGATGGGAAGCAATGGGTGCTCGTCCGGTGGCATGCCGCCTCGCATGGCGTGCTATACAGCACTCTGACAATGTGCTTCGGTCTGGAACAGCGCGAGCGTAGGGTGCTACATCCCATTCACTCACGGTGGATCGATAGGAATATCTGATGCTACCGCCCACCGCTCGATCCTCGGCCAGTCCAACCCAGTCCACGCATTGCGTCGCAAGGTACCGTCGCGGCCGATTTGAAGTGTTTCCACAGCACCAAAGGCTTGGAAGAGGTCACTGGCAAGTTGAGCCGTCGCAGCGGCCAGTGGTTGCCCATCATTTGCAAGGTCATCGAGAAGGAAGTCGGCTTGCCCGGCGGCACGAGTTTGTGGTTCCGCTCCGTAGACACGACTGCTGTTGCCGAAGTGCCTGGCGGTCAGGATGACCGCCTGACCACCGAGCTCATTAGAACCGTTGCCAACCGGCATGTAGGGCAGCAGAGCCGTAGTCGTTGCTGCGACTCCAGACGCATTGGCGCGATGGCGGGCATGTCGGCCAAGATAGCGCAACGCGGAGGCGATCCACATGACGATCGCACTATCCCAGATATGGGCTTGTCCGTCAGAGCGCTCGCCTGCTGGGACCTGAACAGCGAATGTACCTGAGCCGTCGCTATGGAGCTCAGCACGGGCTACGCTCCACCCGCCCCAACAGATGAGACGCCGACGGCCGACCGTCGCACGGCTCAGATCTCCTGGTTGAGTATCCCCAATGACGACGATCTGCTCTTGTACTTCCTGTTGAAAGCGGCGAAATGTATCGGCATCGATGATGAGGTCTCCGAGCGTTTCGGGCACAAGGGACACAACCAGCAGCGCACCTGGATTGCTACGTGTCTCTTCGTATAGCCGCTGCATCCCCTTAATTGCATCAGTTTCGATGTCGATCAGACGGCTTCCCTGGTCGGCTGCGGCGACGAACCTTCGCCTGTAAGCAGCTGCGATCTCACTCTCCGAAAGCCACATCTTGGAGGTCCCGTGGCGGCGTGGCCAGCGCAGCTTGCCCTTCTCGTTCGGCACGACGACAGCGTGCGGAGACGACGAGCTGGGCGGGATGATGATAAGCATAAGGCCCTTGGGCTTTTTGCTACTGTCGGCAGGGTTGGCAACTGGCCGCAGTGCGAACTGGGGCATTGGGAAGATTCTTTCAGCGGCTTTTGAGCGGATCCACCGCTCGAATTCGTCACTGAGTTCCACTCCGACGACTTTCGATGGGCGGGCGTTAACTTCCGCCATACCTACCACGATGACGCCGCCGCGATGATTGGCAAAGGTAGCGATGTCTACGGCAATATCGTCAGAGCCCTTATCGCCCGTCTCGTACTTAAGTTTGTAGTCAAGGTCCTCGGCTTCGCCAGCGGCATCGTTGACCGTAAGGGCATTAAGCTGCTCATAGCTAACGCACTCAGGTGAAGAACCGAACACGGCGGCAAGACGGGGGAATCGAAAGGTTACGGGTAAAGTATCCTCGGCCTTTGGACGCGGAGGGGCATCCGCCTCCGTCTGGACAGACGGCTCCGACAGCGGCAAACTCTCCTGGGCTCCAACGCGCTTCCCGGCGAGAGGGAGAAATTGGAGCAATCCCCGCCCTTGAGCAGTGAGCTGGTATTCCTGCTGAGAGAGCTTTTCTACGAACCCCAGATCTCGCAGAAGTCCTAGTCGTACTCGGACCGAGGCAATCGTGAGACCATCCCTGCCATAACCGGCACTTCGCGTAACAAGCTCTGGGGCAGTTCTCGCTCCTACGCTGAGCTCGGCGAGAATCTCACCAACAAACCAAGTGTTCGCATGGATGATCACAGCTAGGTCCACAGGATCATTACTTTCGAGCCATGCCCGTGCTACCTCCGTCGCCGTCCACTGGTCTAGACGTGTCCGTGTGATCAAACCGAGGGAGCGCAGTGAGTTGCGAGCTTGCTGCGCAGATGCGTCGGCGATCCCCCCGTCTTGCCTGATCAGGTGGTCGAGGTCCTCCTCAGCCAATGAGGGGATGACCGCTGTCACCACATCCGCAATAAAGCGGACAGGCCCTTTATCCGTAGGGCTGGGAAGAAACAGTCCCCGTGCATCTGCGCGATTTTGATGACGTGCCGTTTGTAGCCCATCCAGAAGCCCGCCAATTATTCCGGTAGGCCGATCGATCTCAGCGTAACCATCGTCGAAGGGATCAGGCTCACCAAGGGTTAGGTCCGCCAGCAGAGATCGCCCGAAAGGCATTAGGTGAACGACACCGTCAAACTTGTCGACACAGCCTGTATCTTGAAGCCAATTAGTGCGTCGGCGAAGCGGATCTAGAGATGTCCACCCCATGGCGTATCGTTCATTGGCGATAGTCCGCAACGCCTCATGTGATAGCGACCCATCTTGCAGCATAAATAGCAGTTCACCGATAAGACGCACGCGCCTATGAAGAAGCTTCACAAGACCTGCTGGCTGCACATCCTGCAACCAACGCTGAGCCTCATCGGTTAAGACAGCCTGGTGCCCGCTTCGGTGTACGAACGTACTGCCGAGCATCTTCATGAGGTCCCGGAGGCGAACGGGGGCCTCCACGCCTGGGATCGTAATCTGAGCGGAGTCACTTACCGTGGCACCGCTGATCGCGAGCAGAGTTCCTGGTAAACGTGTGGCCCAAGTATCGACAGACCCAGGCATTGACGGAGCGGTCTGCATGCGTAAACGCCAGGACGGTGGTTCATCATCAGGGAAGGGGCGAGCCATGCGAGAACCGTAGCAAGCAGCGGCCTCAATCTCCATAGAGTTGGGCTGAAATGGTATTCCAGCTCTATGAAAAGAACACGGCCATCTGCACCGGCTCGTCAATTTGAGAGCCTGCTTGCAACGGGAACCAGTCATAGCGTCGAGGGTCTTTCTCCTGGTCAGGCGGCAGATACTGGCTGCGGAAGTGTGCTGCTGTACAGCGTCCGGCGCGCAACCAGAGAATTGCCTTCTGATCCGTAGCAGGGTCAAGGACGTCCACGAGCATCCACAGCGAACAGAAGAGCCTGCTCGAATGGCCTCCCGTGGGACTCCTGCTCCAGCTTCGTCCACGTTCATCCGAGGCCGCTGTTAGCGACTGCGTTAGCAGGATCGACTTCGGAGAGAGCCCGGCTCAGGAGTAAGCCGTTGACTGTTCGCGAGGTGCTGTCGCTACGCTGCGATGGTGATCAGCCGAGAAGGAGAACTCCTGAGAGCGTGTTTGAGAAGGTCAGCTTGAGGGGGTGGAGTTGTGACACTTCAAGGAGTCGCATCAGCCCACGGAGCCGGTTGGCAGGCTGCGGACATGTTCGTGGAGCGCGGCATGGCACGTATGCGGCCACCCATGGTTGCAGCGTTGACCATCAGGAGGCTGATGCCTCCCTGACCGCGGCGGACAGCCAGACGGTCAGCCCGGTGAGGGTCACGATGGCGATGACGATCAGTGCAGGAAAGTACCAACCCGGGAAAAACGGCCCGAGATCGGTATCGCCAGAAGGATAAAGCACGATCGCGTAAGTGCTCAGTACGGCCAGGGCGAGACTCATCAGGTAGACCATGCCGGCGGCCGTGCACAGCACGAGGCCGCCGGCGGTGGATCGGCGATTCAGCCAGCCCCCCAGTGCGGCGAGCACGGCCGCCTCGGCGGCGAGGATGAGGGCGATGGCGCCCACCCATCCCCTCGCCGATTCGATCGCCCCGTCCAGCCGGCCTGGCAGCAGGTCGTTCCAGCCTTCGTGCCTGGGGTTGAGCCCCGCCTGGGCGGCCAACTGGAGCGCGATCAGGGTCACTCCGGCGTACAGCAACGGCGCTGCCAGAGCGCACAGCAGAGCGGGCGAGCGTTTCAGGTGCCGCAGATCCATGATCGATTAGACGCCTGATTCACACTGAG